>NZ_OX419519.1:6092181-6699363 GCF_948472415.1 Kitasatospora fiedleri
ACCCGTCCACCCCGGTCGCCGCGCCGGCCGCCGCGGCGCTGCCGCCGCCCAGCACCAGGCCCCCGGCCAGCGCCCCGGCCCCGGTGAACCCGGCCCCGGTGAACCCGGCCAGCACCGCCCGCCGCCCGGGCCGCCCCGCCGCCCCGTCGGCCCGCTCCCGGCCGTCGCCGCTCCCTCGCCCCGTGTTCCTGGACACGCGTTCCCCCTCGTGATCGGTCGTCATCGTAGGGGTGTGATCATCTGTCATGTCCGGTCGGATGAAAAGGTTTTCCTGCGTGCTGACCCGAACTCCGGTGCGGTCGGCGGAGTTCGCCACGAAAAGTCGGCGCCGCCCGGGACCCGACCTGCTGCTGACCGCGCTCCGGTGTACGGGGCGTCCGCTGCCGTCGACGCCACCGGCGACCCGTCCGCCGCCCACCGGGCCGGCGCCCGCGTCGCCGCCGTCCGCACCGGCTCGCACCGCGACGTCGGCTCCGCCGCCACCGCCACCCGCGTCCTGGAGGGCGTCACCGCCCTCGGCCCGGACCGCGCGGTGCAACCCCGCCCCCGTCCCGGCGGCGGGCCGGACGGGTGGTGGGCGGCGGTCGCGGCGTGCCTCCGGCCGTCCGGCGGCGCATCCTGGCAGGAGGTACGCGCCCGAGCCCGGAAGGGGAGACGCCCCGTGGACTCTCCAGCACCCCCCGCGCCCGCCCCCGGCCCGGACCCGGCGCGGGGGTCCGCGCCCGCGAGCGTCGCGGTCCTGCTCGACCCGGCGGGCGCCGTCACCTGGTGGTCGCAGGGCGCCGCCGACCTGTTCGGCCTCCCCGCCGACGGCCTGCGCGGCCGTCCGGCCGCCGAGCTGCTCGGCGGCCCGCTGCCCACCGGCACCGCCCCCGTCGAAGGCGTCCGGCTGCGGCGCGCCGACGGCGGTTCGCGCACCGTCGACCTGCGCCTGCTGCCCGCGGGCCCGCCCGGCGGCGGCGCACTGCTGACGATCACCCCGCAGCCCGCCGACCCGGCCGGCCTCGGGTTCCCGGACGCGCCGCTGGCCCGGGCCGTGCTCCAGCAGGACCGGATCGCCACCGCCTACCTCGACCGCGAGCTGCGCCCCGTCCGGCTCAGCGCCGCCTTCGACGCCCTGCTGGTGAGCGGCCTGGGCACCGGCCCGGACGGCCAGGACTGGCTGGAGCGCCTGCGCACCCCCGAGGGCGTGCCCGCCCGGGCCGCCTGCGACCGGACCGTCCTCGACGGTACCGCCGTCATCGGGGTCGAGCACCGCCTGGACGAGCAGCGGGCCTTCTCCCTCACCTGCTTCCCCGTCGACGACCCGGCCGACGGCCCCGACGGGCGCCCCCGCGGCGTGGTCGTCGTCCTGGTCGAGCTGCCCGCCGCCGGCCGCACCCGGCTCGGCCTGGCCGAGGCGTACCGGCGCGCCGCCGAGATCGGCGGCTCCCTCGACGTCGTCGCGGGCGCCCGCGAACTCGTCGACATCCTCGTCCCCGCCCTCGGCGACCTGGCCGCCGTCGACTTCCCCGACGCCGTCCTCCAGGGCCGCGACCCGCAGCTCGGCTACCCCGGCGTCCAGGCGTCCGCGCCGCGCCGGGTCGCCGCGAAGGCCACCGGGGGACGCTGGCCCGCCCCGCTCGTGCAGGTCGGCGAACCCGTCCCCGTCGTCCCCGACCGGCCGGAGATCGCCGCCGTCGCGGTCGGCGGCGTCCTGGTCTTCGACCCGGACACCGCCCGCTACGCGCTGGGCGGCGACCCCCGGCTGGTCGCCGCCCTCGTCCCCGCGGACATGCGCTCCGCGATCGGCTGCCCGCTCTACTACCGCGGCCGGCTGTTCGGCTACGTCATGGTCTGGCGCACCACCACCCCCGAACCGTTCGGCGAGGCCGACACGAAACTCGTCCAGGACCTGTGCGACCGCACCGCCCTCGCCCTCGACAACGCCTTCCGCTACACCCGCGAGCACGCCACCGCCGTCGTCCTGCAGAACAGCCTGCTCCCGCCGCCCACCACCGACACCACCACCGCCTGCGAGAGCACCGGCGCCTACCGGCCCGCCGACGGCACCCTCGGCGTCGGCGGCGACTGGTACGACGCCTTCCCGCTCTCCTCGCTGCGCACCGCCCTGGTCATCGGCGACGTCACCGGCCACGGGCTCCAGGCCACCGCCACCATGGCCCGGCTGCGCACCGCCGTCCACACCCTCGCCGAACTCGACCTGCCGCCCGACGACCTGCTGATCCGCCTCAACGACCTCGTCCAGCGGATGGCCGCCGAGTCCGCCGAGCCCGACACCGTCGGCGCCACCTGCCTGTTCGCCGTCTACGACCCCGTCGGCCGGGAACTGCACACCGCCGGCGCCGGACACCCCCCGCCGCTGCTGCTCACCCCGGACGGCACCGCCCGCTACCTGCCGCTGGACCCCGGGCCGCCGCTCGGCGCGGGCGACAGCGCCTACGAGGTGCACCGCACCGTGCTGGAGCCGGGCAGCCTGCTCGTCCTGTACACCGACGGCCTCACCGGCCACGACCCGGACGCCGCCATGCCCGGCCTGCTCACCCGGCTGCCCGGCCTCGCCCCCGCCGACCGCCCCCTCCAGGACGTCGCCGCCGACCTGCTCGCCGACCGCCCCGGTGCCGACCACCCCGAGGACGACACCGCGCTGCTGCTCGCCCGCACCCGCGCCGTCCTGCCGCAGTCCACCCTGACCCGCCGGTACGCCGACCTCGCCGACGTCCAGCGGGCCCGCGCCGACACCGGGGCCCAGCTCGCCGCCTGGGGCCTGGACCACCTCGCCTTCGCCGCCGAACTCATCGTCAGCGAGCTGGTCACCAACGCCATCCGCTACACCGAGGGCCCCGCCGTGCTGCGGCTGATCCGCGACCGGACGCTGGTCTGCGAGGTCTCCGACCCCTCCAACACCCAGCCGCGCCTGCGCCGCGCGCTGGACAGCGACGAGGGCGGGCGCGGCCTGTTCCTGATCGCGCAGCTGGCCGAGCGCTGGGGCTGCCGGTACGCCGAGCGCGGCAAGACGATCTGGACCGAACTCGCCCTGGAACCGCGGTTCTGAGCTCCGCGGCCGGTCGCCGGCGGGGTCAGGGGTGCGGCCGGGTGGCCAGGTAGGTGAGCCAGTCGCCGTGGTGGGTGATGTCGGGGCCGGTGGCCGCGGTGTGCGGGTCGCACTGGAAGCCCAGGACCCAGGTGGCGTCGTCGAGTTGGATGCGGCCCAGGGACATCGGGGCGGGGAGGTCGGCGAGGAAGCGGCCCAGGGCGGCGGGGGAGAGGGTCCACCGTTCGCCGGTGACCGTGCCGCCCCCGTCCGGGCCGACGTGGACCAGGCCGGGTTTGGGGGGTGTGGTGGGGAGGGCGGTCAGGCGGTAGGCGGGGGCGGTGCGGACGGGGCCCGCGTAGCGGGCGCCGGGGTCGGTGAGCTGGTGGTTGAGGGGCTGGCCGCGGCGGTGGGCGCCGAGGACGACCAGGTCGATGCCGGTGTCGGGGAGTGGGGCCGGGAGTTCTTCGCCGGTGAGACGGGCGGCGAGGTCGAGGCCGACCTGGTCGTCGAAGGCGCGGGTGAGGACGCTGACGCCGAACGGGCTGCCGTCCGCCTCGCCGGCCGGGACGGCGACGGCGGCCAGGTCGAGCAGGTTGACGAAGTTGGTGTAGGTGCCGAGCCGGGAGTTGACGCCGACCGGGTCGGCCCGGACGGCGGCGAGGGTGGGGTGCTCGGTGGTGGTGGGCAGCAGGAGCGCGTCGAAGCCGGCCAGCAGGCGGGCGGCGTCGGCCCGGTGCCGGTCGAGGCGTTCCTGGTCGGCGGCGAGGGCGTGGGCGGGCAGGTCGGCCGCGGCGAGGACGATGGCGGCGACGGTGGGGTCGGCGCCCTCCGGGTCGCGGGCGAGGAACTCCCCGACGGCCGCGTACCGTTCGGCGACCAGGGCGCCGTCGTAGAGCAGCCGGGCCGCCGCCAGCAGGGGCGAGACGTCGACGGCGGCGGTCTCCGCGCCGGTCTCCCGCAGCCGGGCGGCGGCCGCGTGGAAGGCGGCCCGGGCCTGCGCGGACAGCGGCGCGAGGTCCTGCTCGCGGGGCAGCGCCACCCGGGGCCGGTCCGGTGCCGCCAGCCGGACGGCGTCGGGCCAGCCGCGGCTGCGCGGGTCGGCCGGGTCGGGGCCGGTCAGCACGGCCAGCGCGGGCAGCGCCTCGGCGAGGGTGCGGGCGAAGACGGTGACGGCGTCGTAGGGGCGGGCGGCGGGGACGACCCCGGTGGTGGGGACCAGGCCGAGGGTCGGTTTGACGCCGACGATGCCGTTGAACGCGGCGGGCACCCGGCCCGAGCCCGCGGTGTCGGTGCCGAGCGCGAAGTCCGCGATGCCGAGCGCGACGGCGACCGCGGAGCCGGAACTGGAGCCGCCGGAGACCTTCTCCGGGTGGTGGGCCGAGCGCACCGCGCCGTACGGGCTGCGGGTGCCGACCAGCCCGGTGGCGAACTGGTCCATGTTGGTCTTGCCGAGCACGATCGCGCCCGCGGCGGCCAGCCGCCGCACGGCGGTGGCGGACACCCGGGGGTGCCGGGCGTAGCCGGGGCAGGCGGCGGTGGTGGGCAGGCCCGCGACGTCGATGTTGTCCTTGACGGCGTACAACAGGCCCCGCAGCGGCAGGAGTTCACCGGCCGCCGCGCGGGCGTCGAGGGCGCGGGCCTCGGCCGCGACCTCCTCCCGGGGGCGCAGGGTGATCCAGACCTCCGGCCGGTCGGCCTCCTCGATGCGCCGGTAGGCGGCGGCGACGCGCTCCTCGGCCGTGCCGGCCGTGCCGGCCGTGCCGGCCGTGACGGCTGCGGTGGTTGCGGCGGCGGGGCGTTCGGCGGTCCCGGCGGCCACGGCGGTGGGGGCGTCGCTCTCGGGGGTGGTGCGGTTCACGCTGCTTCCTCTCGCAGGACGACGGTCAACGGGGTGCCGGCGTCGATCTGCTGGCCGGGGGCGACCAGCACGTCGGCGACGACGCCGGCCGACGGGGCGCGGACGACGACCTCCATCTTCATGGCCTCCAGCACGATCAGCGGCTGCCCCGCCGCGACCCGGGTGCCGGGCGCGGCGGCCACCTTCCAGACGCTGGAGCTGAGCGGCGCCTCCACCAGCCCGGCGCCGGGCGGCAGCGCGCGGGGCGCCACCGCCGGGGCCGGGACGGGCTCGGGCCGGTCGGCGAGTTCGCCCGCGGCCTCCCAGGCCCGCCGCTCGGCGGCGAAGGCGGCGGACTGGCGGGCCCGGAAGGCGGCGATGTCGTCGGCGTTCTCGGCCAGGAAGCGTTCGTGCGCGGCCAACGAGAAGGTGCCGGGGCGGATGTCGAGCGCGCGGCGGCCGGCGGCCAGGTCCGCCCGGACGTCGAGGAGTTCGGCCGGGGAGACGGGGTGCCAGACGATCCGGTCGAAGAAGCGCAGCAGCCAGGGGATGCCGTCCGCGAAGGAGCGGCCGGGGCGCAGGCCGCCCCAGATCGGGACGGTGCGGCCGATCAGCTGGTAGCCGCCGGGGCTCTCCATGCCGTAGACGCACAGGTAGGAGCCGCCGATGCCGACGCCGGCCTCGGCGGTCCAGGTGCGGGCCGGGTTGTACTTGGTGGTGACCAGGCGGTGGCGGGGGTCGAGCGGGGTGGCGGCGGGCGCGCCCAGGTAGACGTCGCCGAGGCCGAGCACCAGGTACCGGGCGTCGAAGACGGTCCGGCGGACGTCGTCGACCGAGTCGAGGCCGTTGATCCGGCGGATGAACTCGATGTTGGACGGGTTCCACGGGGCGTCGTCGCGCACCGAGGTGCGGTAGCGGGAGATCGCCTCGTCCACCGTGGGGTCGTCCCAGGACAGCGGCAGGTGGACCTCCCGGCTGGGCACGGTGAGGTCGTGCGCGGCGGGGAGCCGGTCCTCGGCCTCCTGGAGCAGGCCGAGCAGGGTGCGCAGCGGGAGCGCGTCGGGGTCGGTGTGCAGGTGCAGCGAGCGGACGCCGGGGGTGATGTCGACCAAGCCGCGGGGCCGGTGCGCGGCGAGGTGCCCGGCCAGGGCGTGCACCCGCATCCGCAGGGCCAGGTCGAGGGCCATCGGGCCGTACTCGACCAGGATGTTGTCGTCGGCGCCGCGCCGGTAGACCACCTCGGGCGCGGTGTCGGTGGCGGGGCGGCGGGCGAGCACGCCGTCGTCGGGGTCGGGGCCGTCGGCAGGCAGGGTGCGCGGGGCGGGGGAGCGGCGCAGCTCGGCGGCGCGGGCCTCGGTGACGGGGACGAAGCGGACGGTGTCGCCGGGGCGCAGCTGCCCGGCCTTCCAGCGCTCGCCGGCCACCACGGTGAACGGGCAGGCGAAGCCGCCGAGGCTGGGCCCGTCGGGGCCGAGGATGGCGGGGGTGTCGCCGGTGAGGTTGACGGCGCCGACGGAGTACGCGGTGTCGTGGACGTTGGAGGGGTGCAGTCCGGCCTCGCCGCCGTCGGGGCGGGCCCACTCGGGGCGGGGGCCGATCAGCCGCACGCCGGTGCGGGCGGACTGGGCGGAGACCTTCCAGTCGGCGCCGTACACCGTCCGCAGACCGGCCCGGGTGAGGAAGTCCGGTGCGGGGTGCGGGCCTTCGGAGACCGCGAGCCGCCAGCGGGTGGTGAAGTGCGGGCGCCGGGCGGCGGGGACGGCGGCGGGCGCGGGCGCGCCGGGCGCGGGGTCGGCCGGGCGCAGCACGTCGCCGGTGCGCAGGGCGCGGCCGGCGTGGCCGCCGAAGCCGCCCAGGGTGAAGGTGGCGGTGCTGCCGAGGTAGGCGGGCAGGTCGAGGCCGCCGCGCACCAGCACGTACGTCCGCATGCCGGGCCCGGCGGGGGTGCCGACCTCCAGCAGGGCGCCGGCGGGCAGGTCGAGCGGCTCCCACTGGGCGGCGGGGGCGCCGTCGACCGTGACCGGGGCCGGGGCGCCGGTGACGCAGACGACGGCGGGCCGGGAGAAGCGCAGGGCCGGGCCCTCCAGGGTGCACTCCAGGCCGGGGGCGCCCGGCGGGTTGCCGACGGCGGTGTTGCCGAGCCGGAAGGAGAGGTCGTCCATCGGGCCGCCGGGCGGTATGCCGACGTCCCAGTGGCCGGTGCGGCCGGGCCAGTCCTGCACGGTGGTGAGGGTGCCGCCGCGGACCACGTCGATCCGCGGGCGCGGGTCGGTGACGCCGGCCAGGGTGGCGGTGGTGTGCCGGGCGGCCAGCACCTCGGGGGTGCGGCAGGCGGCGCGCAGCAGACCGAGGTTGGTCTCGACGCCGTCGATCCGGGTGGCTTCCAGGGCCTCGGCCAGCCGGGCGAACGCCTCGGCGCGGTCGCGGCCGGTGGCGATCACCTTGGCGAGCATCGGGTCGTAGGCGGGGGAGACCTCCTGGCCGGTCTCCACCCAGCCGTCCACCCGTATCCCGACGACGGGAGCGCCGTCCGGAGCGCCCCCGGGAGCGCCCCCGGTGACGCCGCCGGGAGCGGTGCCGGGAGTGGTGGCAGGGAGTTCGACCCGGGTGAGCAGGCCGGAGCTGGGCCGGTGGTCCTGGCCCGGGTCCTCGGCGTAGAGCCGGGCCTCGACGGCGTGCCCGCGGACGGGCGGGCCGTCGGGGCCGACGCCGGCCAGCAGGTCCTGCTCGCCGCGGGCCAGCCGCAGCATCCAGCCGACCAGGTCGACGCCGGTGATCTGCTCGGTGACCGGGTGCTCCACCTGGAGGCGGGTGTTGACCTCCAGGAAGGCGGCCTCCTCGCGTTCGGCGTCGTAGACGAACTCCACGGTGCCGGCCGAGCGGTAGCCGACCGAGGCGCACAACTCCCGGGCGCTGCGGTGCAGTTGCTCGCGCAGTGCGGCCGGGAGGCCGGGGGCCGGGGCCTCCTCCAGGACCTTCTGGTGGCGGCGCTGCAACGAGCAGTCCCGGTCGCCCAGGCTGACGACCCGTCCGGTGCCGTCGCCGAAGACCTGCACCTCGACGTGCCGGGCCCGGGCGACGTACCGCTCCAGGAAGACCCCGCCGTCGCCGAAGTTGCCCCGGGCCAGCCGGGTGACCTGGTCGTGGGCGGCCCGCAGTTCGTCCGGCCCGGCGCAGGCCCGCATGCCGATGCCGCCCCGCCGCCGGTGGCCTTGAGCATCACCGGGTAGCCGATCTCCTCGGCCGCGCGCAGCGCCTCCTCCGGCCCGGCCAGCAGCCCGGTGCCGGCCAGCAGCGGGACCCCGGCGGCCTCGGCCGCCGCGCGGGCGGTGTGCTTGGCGCCGAAGACCTCCAGTTGGCGGGGGGTGGGGCCAACGAAGACCAGGCCGGCGGCCTCCGCGGCGGCGGCGAACGCCGCGTTCTCGGACAGGAAGCCGTACCCGGGGTGGACCGCCCCGGCGCCCGTCGCGCGGGCCGCGGCCAGCACCAGGTCGGCCCGCAGGTAGCTCTCGGCGGCGGGCGCCGGGCCCAGCCGGACGGCTTCGTCGGCCATCCGGACGTGCGGGGCGGTGCGGTCGGCGTCGGAGTACACGGCCACGGTCCGCAGGCCGAGCGCGGACGCGGAGCGGATGACGCGGCAGGCGATCTCGCCGCGGTTGGCGACGAGCAGGGTGTCGAACACGACGGCGGCTCCTCAGGGGCGGGCCGGACGGGGCGGGAGGGGTCGGGCGGGCCGGCCGGTCGGGGCGACCGGTCCGCCCCGTACCGGTGGCGGAGCGGGTTACGCGCCGGCGGGTGCGGCGGGCGTGACGGGTGCGGCGGGCAGCACGTGGTCGCCGACCCGGTCGGTGCTCAGGCACAGCGAGCAGACGACGGCGTCGTGGGTGGCGCAGGCGGCCAGGTCGGGGCGCTCGTACGGCTGGTGGCAGACGTGGCAGACCAGGGTGGCCGCGCTCGGGTTGCCCTCGTCGTCCAGCAGCGGCTCGGCCAGGCCGTCGTCGGTGCGGCGCAGGTAGTACCGGCCCCGGGTGAGGACGGCCATCAGCGGGGTGAGGACGAAGGCGATCAGGGCGGCGGCCACCGGGGAGTACGGCTGGAGGGTGTCGCCCAGGGCGTGGAAGTACAGCGCGATGGACAGGCCCGAGGCGGCGGTGAAGGCGACCACGCCGACCGGGTTGACGGCGTACAGCATGCCGCGGCGGAACTCCGGTCGCAGCGGGGAGATCCGCAGGAGGTGCTTGTTGACGCCGATGTCGGTCGCGACGGTGACCACCCAGGCGATCGCGCAGTTCGAGTAGAAGCCCAGGACGCCGTTGAGGAAGCTGAACATGTCGGCCTCCATCAGGACGAGCGCGATGCCCAGGTTGACCAGGACGAAGACCATCCGCCCGGGGTAGCGCCGGGTGACCCGGGTGAAGGAGTTCGTCCAGGCGAGCGAGCCGGAGTAGGCGTTCGTCACGTTGATCTTGATCTGGCTGATCACCACCAGCACCACCGCCAGCGGGACGACCAGCCAGGACGGCAGCATCGCGTCGAAGGCGCCCTTGAACTGCCGGATCGGCTCGGGCGCGAGGCCGGGCCCGACCGCCGAGAGGATGTGCACGGCGAGGAAGACCCCGATCGCCTGCTTCAGCGCGCCGACCACCACCCAGCCCGGGCCGGCCAGCACCACCGCCGTCCACCACCCGCGCCGGTTGGCCGCCGTCCGGGGCGGCATGAAGCGCAGGTAGTCGATCTGCTCGCCGATCTGCGCGATCAGCGACAGGCAGACCCCGGCGCCCAGCAGCACCGAGGCGGTGTCGACCCCGCCCGCGCCGTCGGTGCCCGGGTAGGACAGGAAGCGGTGCACGCTGCCCGGGTCGGTGGAGATCAGGTACACCAGCGGGGAGACCATCAGCACCAGCCAGACCGGGGTGGTCCACACCTGGAGCCGGCTGAGCGCCTTCATGCCGTAGACCACCAGCGGGATCACCATCAGGGTGGAGACCAGGTAGCCCAGCCAGAGCGGCAGACCGAGGCCCAGCTTGAGGCCCTGGGCCATGATCGAACCCTCGAGGGCGAAGAAGATGAAGGTGAAGCTGGCGAAGATGACGCTGGTCAGCACCGAGCCGTAGTAGCCGAAGCCGGAGCCGCGGGTGATCAGGTCCAGGTCGATGTTGTAGCGGGCGCCGTAGTACGCCAGCGGGTAGCCGGTGACGAAGATGACCACGGCGGCCACGGCGATCGCCACCAGCGCGTTCCCGGTGCCGTGGGCCAGGCCGATGCCGGCGCCGATCGAGAAGTCGGCCAGGTAGGCGATGCCGCCGAGGGCGGTGGTGGCCACCACCATCGGGGTCCAGCGGCGGTAACTGCGCGGCGCGAAACGGAGGGTGTAGTCCTCCAGGGTCTCCTTCACCGCCTGCCCGGTGCCCGGTGCCGCCGACTGCGGGGGGCCGGGCTCGGCGGCTTTCACCAGGCGGGGCTCGACGTTCATGCGGTGCCTCCTTGCCGTGCGGAAGAGCGGAAGGGTGCGCGGGTGCGCGGGCATGCGGGCATGCGGGCATGCGGGTGCGCCGGTACGCGGGTGCGCGGGACGGCGGTAAGGGGTCAGACCCGGTCCGCGTGCAGGGCCATCTGCGTCAGGGCGCGCCGGGCGCGCTCCAGGACGACGTCCATGGAGGCCCCGACGTGGCTGTGCAGGGCGCGGTACGCCTCGTCCAGGCGGCCGTCCCGGACGTGCTCCATGATCTCGATGTGCTCGGTGATGGTGGAGTCCACCCGGTCCCGGGTGAGGAAGTCGTACATCCGGACCCGGCGAATCCGCCGGTTGACCGCGACCAGCGCCTCGGTGAGCGCGGGGTTGCCCGCGGCCCGGGACAGCGCGGTGTGGAACTCCTCGTCCAGCACGACGAACCGGGGGTCCGGCTCGGGGGGCGCCTCCCGGATCGCGTACCAGCGCCGCAGTTCCGCCTCGATCACCGCCGGGTCGTGCCGCAGCGACGGGTCCTCCAACGCCCGTGCCACGCCGCGCAGTTCGAGCGTGACGCGGAGCTCGTACAGGTCCCGCAGCTGCGGGAGGTTCGGCACCACCGGGAAGTAGCCGCCGTCGCCGCGCTCGATCATCCCGTCCGACCGCAGCCGGGCCAGCGCCTCCCGCACCGGCGTCCGGGAGACCCCGAACCGGGCCGCCAGCCGCTCCTCGGTCAGCCGTTCGCGCAGCCCGATCCGGCCGGACAGCAACTCCTCGCTCAGCTCCGCGTGGACCCGCTCGCGGTGCGGGAGGTTCGGTGTGTCCGGGGGTGTATACAGCGCTGTGTCCATGGCGGGAGACGCTAGGCAGCGGCCGTTTCCGCCGGACGCGCCCCGGGTGAAGGAGGCGTTTCGGAAGCCTCCCCGGGCAACGGCACGGTTAACGGCGCTGTCGACGGCCGGGCCTGACGGCCGCTCGGCCGCTCAGCCGCTCGGCCGCTCAGCCGCGCTCCCCGGGCCCGGCCCCGGCCCCGGTGCGGGCGGGCCCGAAGCCCTCGCTGGTGAGCAGGTAGAACGCGGGCACCAGCAGGAACACCCCCAGCGCGACCAGCGGGGCCAGCGCCGCGCCCAGCACGCCGGCCGCCGCGTAGAGGCCCACGCCGATCCACGACCGCAGGCTGCCGTGCCGCAGGTAGGACGGCTCCACCCCGGTGGCGAGCAGCTCCGGGCGGCGGCGCAGGCAGTGGTAGAGCACCACCCAGCTCAGGCACATCGCCGCGGCGACGCCCGCGTACAGGGCCACCGCCGTCCGCGCGTCCGCGCCGTCGAAGTCCTCCTGCAGCGCGCGGGAGAGCACCCCGGTGGGGAACGGCAGGGCCGCGGTGGTGAACAGCACCAGCAGGTTCGCGGCCTGCAGGCCGCGGTCGAGCGAGCGCACCCGGACGAACGCCTGGTGGTGGTTGAGCCAGATCACCGCCACGTAGCTGAACGAGGCCGCGTAGCCGACGTAGGCCGGCCACTGCTGGGCCAGCGCGTGCGCCAGCCCCCCGCTGCGGTGCGGCGGGTCGGACAGGTCCAGCACCAGGATGGTCACGGCGATGGCGAACACCCCGTCGCTGAACGCCTCGGCCCGCGCGGTGTCCGACCGGGTGAAACGCGTCCCGGCGCGCATCACCGGCCGCCGTCCGGCACCGGGACTCCTCCGGGAACTGCCACGGGCGCCGTCACGCGGCCCGTCACGAGCGACTCCACCGGGGCCGTCACCTCACCTTCGTCCGCCGCCGGCGCCGGGCCGGCGGTCCGCGCCGCCCGCGGGCACGGGCGGCCCGGCATCCGTTCCCGCCGTCGCCACCCGCCCCCGCCACCGGGACCGGACGTCCTCCGACCGGCCCACCCGCGGCGGCCGCCCGGTCAGGCCCGCGCGGACACCACCGCCCGCCGCCCGGTCAGGCTCCCGTGCCCCGCCCGCCGGGCGGGCTCTGCGGGCCGAGCGCGTCGAACCGGGCGAGCAGCAGGTCCAGCACGTCCGGGAAGGCGGAGCCGGCCATCTCGGGCAGGTGGTCCCGGACGGCGTGCAGGTGCGGGTACTCCGCGGCGGGGAGGTTGCCGTGGACGGAGCGCCAGGAGCGGTCCTGCTGGTCGCGCTGCTGCGCGGTGAGGGTGCGGACGTCGGCGTCGAGGGCGGCGTGGGCGAGGACGGTGTCGATGAAGGCGCGGTAGTGCCGCACCGCGTCGGCGGGGGAGAAGCCGGCCGCCAGCAGCAGGCCGATGCCGGTGTCGACCGCGCGGCACTCGGCCGGGCCGGCGGTGACCCGGGAGGCGCGGACGGCGGCCAGCCGCGGGTGGCGCAGCACCGAGCTGTGCACCCGCACCCCGAACTCGCGCAGGTCGGCCCGCCAGTCGGCGGTGGGGGCGAAGCCGTCGAGCGAGTCGCCGATCAGCCGGTCGGCGACCGCGAGCAGCAGGGCGTCGGTGTCGGCGAAGTAGCGGTAGACGGTGGACGGGTCGCAGCCGAGGGCGGTGCCGAGCCGGCGCACGGTCAGGGCGTTCCCGCCGGGCGCCTCGATCAGGTCGAGCGCCGCGGTGACGATCAGCTCCTCGGTGAGCACGGTGCCGTTGCGGGTGGGGCGCCTGCGGCGGCGTTCGGCGGGGATGCGCGTCGGTTCCGGCACGTCGGGGCTCCTGGGCGGGGTCGGCGGCGCCGCGGGCGGCCGCTCTTACGACAACTTATTGACGTAACTATGGCAGGGTTGTTTCATCGGTGCACCCCCCTCCGCCCGCCCCGCGCCGCTCAGGCCCGGGCGGAGGGTCCCCCCACGAGTCGAGGAGACCGACATGGCCGCTGGCACCCCCGCCAGACCCCCCGCACCGGAGCTGCGGCGCACCCTGGGCGTGCGCGACGGCGTGGCGATCGCGGCGTCCAGCACGGCCGCCACCACCAGCATCGGCATCGGCATGGGCGCGCTCGCGGTGTACGCGGGCCGGCAGACCCCGGCGCTGCTGCTGGTCGCGTTCCTGCCGATCCTCGGCATCGCGCTCTCCTACGCCCGGCTCAACCGCACCGAGCCGAACTGCGGCAACGGCTACACCTGGGTCGGCCGCTCGGTCGGCGCCTGGCCGGGCTTCCTGACCGGCTGGGTGGTGCTGGTCGCCAACGTGATCTTCATGGCCTACACCAGCGCGATCACCGGCTCGGTGGTGCTCCAGTTCGTCAACAAGGCCGGACTGCACCGCCTGCTCGGCATCGACCTCGACCCGGGCTCCACCGGGATCAGCACCGTGGTCGGCCTGGTCGCCCTGGTCGCCGTCACCGTCACCGCGGTGACCGGCGTGCGCTCCGCCACCCGCCTCCAGTGGGCGCTGCTGGCCTTCGAGTACACCGTGCTGCTGGTGTTCTGCACCTGGGCGATGCTCGCCGGGCACGAGTCGTTCTCCTGGAACTGGCTCAACCCGTTCGCCATCGACTCCTTCCGCTCCCTCGCCCAGGGCCTGGTGCTGGCGGTGTTCGTCTTCTGGGGCTGGGACGCCGCGTTCACCGTCAACGAGGAGACCAGGAACGCCTCCGACGCCTCCCGGGGCGGCCTGATCGCCCTGCTGGCGATGCTCGGGCTGCTGGTGTTCGCCGCGATCTCCTTCCAGCGCATCCTGGGCAACGACGAACTCGTCGCCCAGGGCCCGCAGGCCCTCACCTACCTCGGCGCGAGGCTCGCCCCCGAGCCGTGGGCCTCGCTCCCGCTGGCCGCGCTGATGTGCTCGGCGTTCGCCTCGCTCCAGTCCAGCGTCATCCCGACCGCGCGCGGCGCGCTCGCGATGGGCCGGGACCAGACCCTCGGCCGGCTGTGGACCAGGGTGCACCCCCGCTACGGCTCCCCGGCCGTCGGCACCCTGCTCATCATGGCGATGTCCGCCGCCGTGGCCGTCCTCGCCGTCGGCATCCCGAAGATCAACCTGATGATCCTCACCGCCGTGAACTCCATCGGCCTGATCGTCGCGCTCTACTACGGCCTGACCGCCCTGGCCTGCGCCGTCCGCTTCCGCGCCGACCTGCGCGCGGGCCTGTCGCCCGCCCTGCGCGGCGTCATCGTGCCCGGCCTCAGCGCCCTGGTGCTGTTCGGCCTCGGCGGGTACCTCGCCTACCAGTACGCCACCATGAGCGACCACTTCGAGGCCACCCCCGACAACGGCTGGTTCATGCTGCTGATCCCGGCGCTGATCGTCGGCTCCGGCCTGGTCGTCGCCGCCGTCGCCAAGTGGCGCCGCCGCTCCCCGTACTTCGCCACCGGCCGGGGCACCGACGCCGACGCCATCGCGCTGCCCATGGACGCCACCGCCTGACCCGTCTGCCCATCCGTTCCGTCCTCCGCCCGTCCGCACCCCCCGTCCTGGAGCCCGCATGCACGCCGCCACCGCCGACCTCGTGTTCACCGGAGGGCCGGTCCACACCGTCGACCCGGTCCGCCCGTACGCCACCTCGGTGGCGGTGCGCGGCGACCGCGTCCTCGCGGTCGGCCACGACGAGGTGCGCGACCTGGTCGGACCGGCCACCGAGGTCGTCGACCTGCGCGGCCGGCTGCTGATCCCGGGCTTCCAGGACGCCCACGTCCACCCCGTCGGCGCGGGCGTGGAGGCGGGCCAGTGCGACCTGTCCGGCGCCACCGACCCGGCGGAGTGCGCCGCCCGGATTCGCGCCTACGCCGACGCCCACCCCGACCGCCCCTGGATCACCGGCGGCGGCTGGTCGATGGAGTCCTTCCCCGGCGGCACCCCCGACCGCCACCTGCTCGACACCCTGGTGCCGGACCGCCCGGTCTACCTGGTCAACCGCGACCACCACGGCGCCTGGACCAACACCCGGGCCCTCGCACTCGCCGGCCTCGACCGCCGCACCCCCGACCCCGCCGACGGCCGGATCGAACGCGAGGCCGACGGCACGCCCGGCGGCACGCTCCAGGAAGGCGCCATGCGCCTGGTCGCCGACCACGTCCCCGCGGTGACCGCCGACGAGCAGCTGGCCGGCCTGCTGCACGCCCAGGCCGTCCTGCACGGGTACGGCATCACCGCCTGGCAGGACGCCCTGCTCGGCGCGCACGCCTCCACCCCCGACGCCGCGCCGGTCTACCGCCGCGCCGTGCGGGAGGGGCTGCTGACCGCCCGGGTCCGCGGCGCGCTGTGGTGGGAGCCGTCCCAGGGCCTCGGGCAACTGCCCGAACTCCTGCGCCGCCGCGAGGAGTTCACCCTCGGCGGGCTGAACACCCACACCGTGAAGATCATGCAGGACGGCATCGCCGAGAACGGCACCGCCGCCCTGCTCGGCCCCTACCTGGACGCCTGCGGCTGCGCCTCCGGCAACTCCGGCCTCTCCTTCGTCGACCCCCGCGAACTCGCCGCGGCCGTCACCGCGCTGGACGCCGAGGGGTTCCAGGTCCACTTCCACGCCCTCGGCGACCGGGCCGTGCGCGAGGCGCTGGACGCCGTCGAGGCCGCCCGCCGGGCCAACGGCTGGCGCGACAACCGGCACCACCTGGCCCACCTCCAGGTGGTCGACCCGGCGGACGTCCCGCGCTTCCGCGCGCTCGGCGCCACCGCCAACATCCAGGCCCTGTGGGCGGCCCACGAACCCCAGATGGACGAGCTCACCATCCCCTTCCTCGGCCGGGACCGGGCCGCCCGCCAGTACCCGTTCGCCGACCTGGTCCGCAGCGGCGCCACCCTCGCCGCCGGCAGCGACTGGCCGGTCTCCAGCCCCGACCCGATCGCCGCCCTGCACACCGCCGTCAACCGCCACCAGCCCGGCTCCGACCGCCCGGTCTTCCTCCCCGAGCAGCGCATCCCCCTGCACACCGCGCTCGCCGCCTACACCGCGGGCAGCGCCCACGTGAACCACCTCGACGACACCGGCACCATCACCCCCGGCAAGCTCGCCGACCTCGCCGTCCTCGACCGCGACGTCTTCGCCCGCCCCGCCGAGGAGATCGCGCTGGCCCGCGTCCTGCAGACCTTCGTCGGCGGCCGCCGGGTCCACCACGCCCCCGACGCCTGACCCGGTGCGGCGACCGGCTCCGGGGCCGGGCGTCAGGCGTCCGGGGCCCGCTCGGCGCCGACCCGGGCCTCGCGCTGCCGGGCCGCCCACGCGCGCATCCGCTCCACGGACTCCGGGTCGTCGGCCGCGCCGGTGTCCAGCACCGTGGTCGCGCCGTCGCCGAGGTCGACGAACCGGTGCTCCATGGTGCCGGTGGCGACGATCGACAGCACGGCGAGGAGTTCCTCCTCCACCTCGCGGGTCAGGTGCGCCCGGTCCTCGGGGCGAGGTCGAGGACGTGGTCCTCGGCGGGGGCGGCGAGGGAGGCCACCGCGGGGGCGAGGAGGCGGCCCAGCACCCGGAACTCGTCGGGGGCCATCCGGGCCCGCAGGGTGTCGAGGTAGAGGCGGACCCGCTCGGCCCGGGTGGGGTGGTGTCGTCGTGCACCCGGCCATCCTGCCAGCGCCCGCGCCCCGTTCCCGGCCCGGGGAGGCGAACGTTTCCGATCCGGGCGGTGAACCGTGCCGTTTCCTTGGGGTGCACCCCCTGACGCCGGGGGCGGGCCCGGGTGGGACAACGGAGGGAGAGCCCGCCCACCGCACCCGCTGGAAGTGATCGCCGTGGCCACGACCGAGATCCCGACGGCCCCCCGCCCCGCCGCAGTCCCCGCCCGCGCCGCAGTCCCCGCCCGCGCCGCCGCCCCCGCGCCGGGACGGGAGGGGGAGCACTGGGCGGTCGAGCACCGCCCCGACGCGCTCGGGCCGCTCCGCCGGTCGGCCCGGGCGTCGCTGGACTCCTGGGGGGTGGAGCCCGCCGCCGCCGACGCCGCGGTCCTGGTGGTGTCCGAACTGGTGACCAACGCGGTCCGCCACGCCCTCCCGCCGGTCGCCCTCCGGCTCCGCCACGACCGCGCCGACCGGCGGCTCTGGGTCGAGGTCACCGACGGCGGCCCCGCCCGCACCACCGCCCCCGACCTGCCGCCGCCCGACGAACACGGCCGCGGACTGTTCCTCGTCGCCGCCCTCGCCCTCGCCCACGGCGCCCGCCCGCACCACGGCGGGACGGTCGTCCGCTGGGCCTGCGTCGCGGCGGGCTGAACGCCGGGCCCAACGCTCGGCCGACCGCGCCCGCCCCGGCGGGCCGGACCGTCCCTGACCTGGACCGATCCGGTGCGAGCGGCGAAGATGGGCAGGTGAGCGCCGAACCCGGGCCGCCCCCGGCCCCCGTACCGGACGCGGCACTCCTCGAACGCGGCCACGAGTCGGCCGTCCTCGACGCGACGGTCGCCGCGGCCGGGCGCGGTGCCGGGGCGGCCGTGCTGCTGGAGGGGGTGGCCGGGATCGGGAAGAGCGCCCTGCTGCGGTACGCCCGCGACCGGGGCCGGGCGGCCGGGGTGCGGGTGCTCACCGCGCGGGCCACCGAGCTGGAGACCAGTTTCGCCTTCGGTGTCGTGCGGCAGTTGCTCGAACCGCTGCTGGCCGCGGCGCCCCCCGAGCGGCGGGCGGCCCTGCTGACCGGCCCGGCACTGGCCGCCACCGCGGTCCTCGCCCCGCTCCGGGAGGAACCGGAGGCGGCGGCGGCCAGGCCGGCGATCGGCGACTTCGCCGCGCTGAACGGCCTGCTGTGGCTGGCGGTGAACGCGGCCGAGGAGGAGCCGCTGCTGCTCGTCGTCGACGACCTGCACTGGTGCGACCCGCCGTCGCTGCGCTGGCTGGCGTTCCTGCTGCCCCGGCTGGCCGAGCTGCGGATCGCCCTGGTCGCCGCCGTGCGCAGCGACGAGGCGGTCGAGGCCCGGCCGCTGCTCAACCAGGTCGCCACCGACCCGGCGTTCACGGTGCTGCGCCCGCGCCCGCTCGGCCGGGGCGCCGCCGCGGAGTTCCTGACCCGCGCGCTGGAGCGGGGCGGCGTCGAGCCGGACTTCGTCCGGGCCTGCCACGACGCCACCGCGGGCAACCCGCTGCTGCTGCGCGAGCTGGCCCGGGCCGTGCGCGAGCAGGACCTGCCGACCGACGCCGCGCACGCCGGGTACGTGGTGGACCTCGGGCCGCACGCGGTGGCCCGGCTGGTGGAGCGCCGCCGGGACCGGCTCGGTCCGCGGGCGCAGCGCTTCGCCGCCGCGCTCGCGGTGCTCGGCGACGACGCGCCGCTGGCCGACGCGGCGGCGCTGGCGGGCATCGACCCGGGCACCGCGCTGCGCTGCCTGGACGAGATCGGCCACCCCGGCACCGTGCACGACGGGGAGGGCTCGGCGGCCGGGCGCGGCCCGCGCCGCCTGCGCTACGTCCACCCGCTGATCCGGGCCGCCGTGTACGCCTCGATCCCGGCGGCCGACCGGGCCCTGCTGCACCGCCGGGCCGCCCGGCTGGTGGAGGCCAGGACCGGCGACGGCGACCCGGCCCGGATCGCCGCGCACCTGCTGCACGCGGTGCCCGCCGCCGACCCGCACGCGGTGGCGCTGCTGCGCCGGGCCGCCGCCCGGTCGGCCGCGATGGGCGCGCCCGCCGAGGCGGCGGTGTTCCTGCGCCGGGCGCTGGAGGAGCCGCCGCCCGAGCCGGAGCGGGTGCCGCTGCTGCTGGAGCTGGCGGAGGCGACCATCACCCAGGACATCGCCGCCGCGGCCGGCCACCTGCGCACCGCGCTGCGGCTGGCGTCCGGCCCGGTGGAGCGGGCCCGGATCGCGGCGCTGCTGGGCGAGGCGGCGACCTACGTGCAGCCGACCGAGCAGGCGATGGCCGACCTGGAGCACGCGGTGGCGGCGCTGGAGCGGGAGGAGGGCGGCGTCCCGGCGGAGGACCTGCGGCGCCGGCTGGCCGCCACGATGCTGTTCACCGCGTTCGCCTCCCGCTCCGGCCGGGGGGAGCTGGCGCGGCGGATGCCCCGGCTGCGCGAGCTGGCCGAGCACGACGGCCCGGGGGCCCGGATGCTGGACTGCGCGATCGCCTACCAGGACGCCATGACGGGCCGCCCGGACGCGGCGGACCGGGCCCGGCGCGGGCTGTCGGGCGGGCTGCTGGAGCCGTCCGAGCACACCGTCACGGCGCTGGCGCTGGCCCTCGCGGTGCTGCTGCTGGCGGAGGACCCGGGCGCGGCGGCCCGGCTGGACGCGCTGACGGCCGACGCCCGACGGAGCGGCTCGCTGCGCATGCTGGCCTCGGCGAGCACCGTCCGGGCCCGCGGCTGGCTGCTGGCCGGGCAGTTGGCGGAGGCCGAGACGGACGCCCGGGAGGGGCTGGCCGCGGCCCGGATCTACGAGCGGACGGGGCTGCGGACCACGGTGCTCGGCCCGGTGGTGCGGGCCGCGCTCGGCGAGACGCTGCTCCTGCGCGGCGACCTCGACGAGGCCGGGCGGGTGCTGGCCGCCGCCGGGCCCGCGCACCTGCTCGGCGCCCCGCGGGCCCGGCTGCGGCAGGCCCGCGGCGACGCCCCGGCGCTAGTGGCGCGCGAGGCCCTGGAGGCGGGGAGCGCCGCGGAGGCGATCGGGGTGCTCAACCCGGCCGTGGTGCAGTGGCGCATCCCGGCGGCGCTGGCCCTGCACGCGGACGGCCGCACCGGGCAGGCCCGGGAGCTGGCCGTCCGGGAGCTGGAGCTGGCCCGGCGGTGGGGCGCCCCCGCGCCGGTCGGTCGGGCGCTGCGGCTGCTGGCCGACCTGGCGCCGGACCGGGTGGGCGCGGTGGAGCTGCTGCGGGAGTCGGTCGCCGTGCTGGCGGGGTCGACGGCGCGGCTGGACCTGGCGGCGGCGCGCGCCGACCTCGGGGTCGCGCTGCACGCGGCGGGCCGGGCGGCGGAGTCCCGGGCGGTGCTGCGCGAGGCGCTGGACGCGGCCGACCAGTGCGGGGCCCGGCCGCTGACCGAGCGGGTGCGCGGGGCGCTGCGGGCGGCGGGCGCGCGTCCGCGCCGGGCGGCGCTGTCCGGGCCGGGGGCGCTGACCCCCAGCGAGCTGCGGGTGGCCGAGCTGGCGGCGGCGGGGGCGACCAACCGGGCGATCGCGCACCAGCTGTTCGTCACGCCGAAGACGGTCGAGGTCCACCTGTCGCGGATCTACCGCAAGCTCGGCATCTCCGCCCGTACCCAGCTCGCGGCGGCGCTGCGCGGCTGAGCGGACGGCTGCTCGGCCTCGGCCGCGCAGCCGCGCGGGCCCCTTACCCGACCCCCCGATCTTTTCCCCCGCCGTAGCTGCGGGGTGTCCGTCCGGGGCGGCCCGGCGTTGACTCGTCCCTTCGGACCGGTGCTCCGCCGTGCGCCGCCGCAGGTGGATTGGTTCATCAGATAATGCATGACTCTTGCTAAAAGCGGATGAGCTAGCCACGATATGAGCCACCACCCACCAGTTCGAAAGGCGGTCCCCCATGACTGCTGGCCCTGTCACACGCCTGCGTCGCCGCACCCTCGCCGGAACGGTCGGCCTCGCCACCGCCCTCGGCCTGCTCACCGCGGTCGGCCCGGCCGCCGCGACGGCCGGTGCGACCGGCACGCCCTGCGCCAACCCCGTCGACCCCGCCGGCGTGAGCTACCCGCTGCCCTGCCTGCGGCAGGTCTTCGCCGACGACTTCGACGGCACCGCGCTCGACCCCGCGAAGTGGAACGTCCGCCAGACCTCCTGGTCGAACGACTCCAACGTCTCGGTGGGCGGCGGCGAGCTGAGCATCGACATGCGGCGGGTGAGCGCCTCGGCCGGAAGGACGGCTTCCGCGGCGGCGGCATCTCCTCCAAGCAGCGCTTCGGCTACGGCTACTACGAGATCACCGCGACCCTCCCGCAGCTCACCCCCGGCTGGCACCCGGCGTTCTGGACCCAGCTGTGGGACGGCGCCGAGGGCCGCCCGGTGTACGACCGGCCGTTCACCGAACTCGACGTGTTCGAGGTCCAGTCGGTGGCCCCGCACGGCACCGTCCCCGCCACCACCAAGCTCGACGGCGGCGTCATCACCTGGAACAACAACACCTCCGGCAACGACGTCAAGAACTCCGAGTTCAAGCCGCGCTTCCCCTGGAAGAAGGCCGACGGCACGCCGCTGTGGAACGAACGGCACCGCTACGGCCTCTACTACACGCCCACCGCGCTGACGTACGTGCTGGACGGCACGCCGATCGGCACCGTGCCCAACCCGGTCCGGGACCCGATGCCGGGCACCGCCAGCTACCCGGCGGCGGCCTACAACTCGCCGATGTCGATCTGGATCTCGGCGGTGCTGACCACGCCCGCCTACATCGGCGCGGACGTCCCGGTCGGGACCAGCTTCGGCACCTACCGGGTGGACCGGGTCGCCTACTACGCGCCCGACGGGCAGGTCCCGCCGGTGGACGACCCGACGCCGCTGCCGGACGCGTTCACCACCGTCGCGGAGGACTTCGCCGACGGGGCGGCCCGCTGGTGGAAGAAGCCCGGCTCGACCTGGACCACCGTCCCGGCCGGGACCGGCCACGGCCTGCGCCACCCCTCGGCGCAGGGCGACGCGATCGCCCTGCTCGGGCAGCCCGTCGCCGACCCGCAGCCGCCCAACACCCTCCCGTTCGCGCCGGACTGGACCAACGTCGCGGTGGAGGCGACCGTCACGCTCGACGGCGCCGGCCAGGGCGCCGGGCTGATGGCCCGCGCCAAGGACGACCAGAACTACTACTACCTGCAACTGCTGCCCGCCAAGCAGCAGGTCGCGCTGGTGCGCAAGGCGGACGGCGTCTCCACCGTGCTGGCCACCGCCCCGGCGGCCGTCACGCCCGGGACGGCGTACCGGCTGAAGCTGACGGTGGAGGACAACACCCTGACCGGCTACGTGGACGGGGTGCGCAAGCTCGCCGAGGACGACTTCGCCTTCGGCACCGGCCGGATCGGCCTCAAGGGCTACCAGCAGGCGTTCACCGCCTCCGACCTGACGGTCACCGCCCTCGGCTGAGCCGGTGCCCGGGCGGGGCGGCGGCACCCCCGACCTCCCGCCGCCCCACCCAGGCAACGGATTCATATAGTAAATCCCGCATCCATTTACTGGATGTGTCTTCCGGGATACGGTGACGTGTCGTCACAGTATGAGGAGTGAACATGGCGATAACCACCGAACCCCCGCCCGTCCGGACCGCGGACCCCGCCCCCCGCCCCGCCGCGCGGCCCCGGTCGGCGGGCGCCCGGGACCGCACCTTCGGCTTCATGCTGGCCGCGCCCGCGCTCACGCTGTTCCTCGTGGTGGCCGTCTACCCGCTGCTGGCCGGCATCGCGACGAGCTTCTACGACCAGTCCCTGATCCGGCCCGAGCGCAGGTTCGTCGGCCTGGACAACTACACCGCCGTCTGGCCCGACTTCGTGGACCGGCTCGGCACCACCCTGGTCTTCTCCGGCCTGGCCACGCTCTTCCCGCTCGCCGTCGGCCTCGCCCTCGCCGTGCTGCTCAACGCCCGGCTGCGCGGGCGCGGCCTGCTGCGCGGCGCGCTGATGCTGCCGTGGCTGCTGCCCGGCGTGGTGGTCTCCTTCCTGTGGGCCTGGATCTTCAACGACAGCTACGGCGTCCTGGACCACCTGCTGTCCGGCCTGGGCCTGCCCCAGGTCGACTTCCTCGGCCGCCCGGCCACCGCGATGCTCGCCGTCGTGGTCGCCAAGACCTGGAACTCCTTCCCCTGGGTGATGGTCGTCGCGCTCGCCGCCCTGCAGTCCCTGCCGCGCGAGCAGCTGGAGGCCGCCGCCCTGGACGGCGCCACCCGCGCCCAGCGCTTCCGGCACGTCTCGCTGCCGCACCTGGCCGGGCCGGTCGCCCTGGTCGCGATGCTGGAGTTCATCTACAACTTCGGGTCCTTCGACATGATCTTCGTGATGACCGGCGGCGGCCCCGGCACCTCCACCATGACCCTCGCCGTCAGCCTCTACCGCTACGCCTTCACCGAGTTCTCGCTCGGCCGGGCCGCCGCGATGGGCGTGCTGTGGCTGGTGTCCCTGTCCGTGGTGTGCGCGGGCTACTTCCTGCTGGACAAGAAACTGGAATCCCGCTGATGGCCCTGCTCGCCCCCCGTTCCCCCGGCACGCCCGCCCGCACGCCCGTCCCCCGGCCCACCCGCCGGGCCGCCCGCCGCGCCGCCCGCCAGGTCGGCGAGGGCATCACCGCCCCGGCCCTCGGCCGGTGGGGCCGGACCGCCCTCACCGCTCTCGCCCTGTTCGGACTGCTGCCGGTCTACTGGCTGTTCGCCACCGCGTTCATGCGCCGCGGCGACGTCTTCGCCGCCGACCGCCCGCTGTTCCCGGTCCACCCGACGCTGGAGAACTTCCGCGCGTTCTTCGACGACCCGGCCCTGCTGCGCGCCCTCGGCAACTCCGCGGTGGTCTCCACCGCCACCGCCGCGGTCTCGGTGCTGGTCTCCGGCCTGATGGCGTACTCGCTCTCCAAGTTCCGCTACCGCGGCCGCAACGCCGTCATGGTGATGTTCCTGCTGGGCCAACTCCTGCCCGGTGCCCTGCTGCTGGTCACGCTGTACCTGATGTTCAGCGCGGTCGGACTGCTGCACACCTACACCGCGGTGGTGCTGGCGTTCACCACCTTCACGCTGCCGCTGTCCGCGTTCCTGCTCAAGGGCATCATCGACGGCCTGCCGGACGAACTCATCGAGGCCGGCCGGGTCGACGGCCTGTCGAACACCGCGATCCTGTTCCGGATCGTCTTCCCGCTGATCACCCCGGGCCTGGTCACCGCCGGGATGTTCGCCTTCATGCGGGCCTGGAGCGACCTGCTGTTCGCCCTCACCCTGGCCGGGCCCGACAAGCAGACCCTGCCGGTCGGCCTGACCACGGCCTTCATCCACGAGGGCGCCGCCGACTGGCCGGCCCTGATGGCCTCCTCCGTGGTGACCTCGCTGCCGCTGGCCGTCGTCTTCGTCGTCCTGCAGCGCCACTTCGTCTCCGGCCTCGCCGCCGGGGCCGTCAAGGGCTGACCACCCGCCCGCCACCCTCGCCCCCCCGTTCCCCAGGAGCAGCGATGTCCTTCACCCCCGACACCCACCGGCCGCTGTCCCGCCGCGGCCTGCTCGCCGGCCTCGGCGCGCTCGGCGTCCTCGGCACCGCCGGCCTGACCGGCTGTTCGACGCCCGCCCCCACCAAGTCCTCGGCCGGCGGCGCCACCGAGATCGGCACCATCAACTTCTACAACAACGTCCTCGGGGAGGAGTCGCAGAAGGCCGCCTGGCAGGCCGCCGTCGACGGCTGGCAGAAGAAGTCCGGCCGGAGCGTCAAGCCGGTGATCTACCCGTACGACCAGGCGTCCACCCAACTCGCGCTGGCCGCGAGATCCGGCGACTTCGCCGGCGTCGGCCAGGCCGGGCCCTGGCAGGTGCTGGTGCCCACCGGCATCCTCGCCGACGTCTCCGACCTGGCCGCCGGGATGAGCCTGCCCACCCGGATCACCGACTCGCTGCGGATCGACGGCAAGCTGCACTACCTGCCGGTCAACGCCTCCGGCATCGGCCTGGTCGCCGACGGCCGGATCGCCGACGAGGTCGGCCTGCGGGCCGGGCTGGGCGTGGAGGAGTTCGCCGCCGCCCTGGAGCGGATCAAGAAGCAGGACGCCAAGCTCATCCCGTACGCCGCCGTCACCAAGAACCCCGACCTGAAGGACGCCGTCCACTGGATGTGGGGCTGGGGCAGCCCGGTGGTCACCGACGACCGCAAGGTCACCATCGGCGACGCCGAGTCGGTCGCCGCCGTCACCTGGTACAAGCAGCTCCAGGACGCCGGGCTGACCAAGTCCGGGGTGGCCCGCGGCGACGCGCGCATCCTGTTCGCCCGCGGCCAGGCGGTGCTGTACGACGACGCGCCGCTGGCCCGGAAGTTCGTCACCACCAACGGCGGCAGCGCCGAACTGGCCTCCGCCGTCCGCCCGTTGCAGCGGCCCCAGGCCGGGGGAGCGCCGTCCTTCAACCGGTTCTGGGGCAGCGGCCTGTTCTGCAGCTCCGGCAAGGGCGAGAAGACCAGCAAGGACTTCATCGCCTACGTCGCGGGCGACCTCGCCGCCGCCACCGCGCTGTACCAGCAGTCCGCCCTGGCCCCCGCCGACGCCACCGTCGCCGCCCGGGTCCCGGGCCTGGCCCAGGACACCTTCCAGACCCTGTTCCGCACCGAGATCGCCGACCACTCGCGGGCCGCGGCCTGGGACCGGCTCGCCGCCTACGCCCAGATCGACACCGCGATCGGCGACGGCGTCGCCGCGATCCTGGCCGGGCAGAGCCAGGTGCAGAGCGGCCTGAACGACCTGCGCAAGAAGGTCGAGGACATCCTCGCCCAGAACCCCTGATCCGCCCTGATCCGCCCTGATCCGCCCCTGAACCGTTCCGAGTCGCCCTGAACCGCCCCCGCGCCGACCTGCCCCGCCGCCCCTCCGGGCGGCGGGGCAGCCGCCGCTGGTCGCGGTGCCGCGGTGGCACCTCAGTGGTACGCATGATATGCAAGCGTGTTGCAACTTGTGGATAGCCGATGGCGCGGCCGGAGCGGCCGCGCCCGACCGAGGAGGGCCATGACCACCGAATCCGGGGCCGGCACCCAGGCCGTCGAACGCGCCATGTCGCTGCTGCTCTGCTTCTCCGACGAGGACAGCGAACTGCGCATCTCCGAACTCTGCGCCCGCACCGGACTGGGCCAGTCCACCGTCTCCCGGATGGTCGCCTCGCTCGACCGGCTGGGCTTCGTCGTCCAGGACGCCCGCACCGGGCTCTACCGGCTCGGCCCGACCTCGGTGACGCTCGGCTCCGTCGCCCTCAACAGCTCCCCGCTGTTCCGCGCCGCCCGGCAGCTCGCCCAGAACCTCGCGCAGAGCACCGGGCTCGGCGTCAACCTCGCCGAGTTCCGCGACGACCAGCTGTTCTACCTGTGCAACTTCGAGGGCGCCCGCTCCCCGAAGAACTTCACCATGGCCGGGCGCACCGCCCCGCTGCACGCCACCGGCATGGGCAAGGCCGTCCTCGCCGACCTCGACCCGGACTACGTCGACGCCTACTACGCGGCCGGCCGGGCCGACGGCTACACCCCCCACACCCTCACCGACCTCGCCGCGATGCACACCGCGCTGGCCGAGGTCCGCAGTCGCGGCTGCGCCACCGAGGTCGAGGAACTCGCCTTCGGCCGGGCCTGCGTCGCCGCCCCCATCCGCGGCCGGGCCGGGAACGTGGTCGCGGCGCTGTCGCTGAGCGGCCCGCTCTCCGAACTCGACCTGCCCCACCGGCAGCAGGAGTGGGCGCTCACCGTGATCGAGGCCGCCGACGAACTCTCCGTCGGCCTCGGCTTCTCCGTCACCCGCGCCCCCCAGCCCCGGCTGCCGGCCGCCACCGCGGAGCCCGCGCGGTGAACCCGCCGCTGCGGCGCGCCGCCCTGCCCCGCACCCGCCTCGGCGAGTGCCCCCGGCCGGACGCCGCCACCGCCACCCTGAGCTGGGTCGACCTGGTGGCCGGACGCCTCTGGCGGGCCGACGCCCGCCCCGACGCGGACGAGCCGCTGGGCGCGCCCGTGCTGCTGGCCGAGTTCCCCGGCGAGACCGGCTGCGCGGTGCGGGCCGGGGACGGCGCGGACTGGCTGGTGGCGCTCGGCGGCGCGATCGTCCACTGGCGGCCCGGCACCCCGCCCGCCGCCGCCCCGGTCGTCGCGCAGGTGGAGGCCGACCCCGGCCCCGCCCGGCTCAACGACGGCGCCGTCGACCCGCACGGCCGCCTCTGGGTCGGCTCGATCGGCCACCGCCGCCCGCTCGAACCCGTCGCCCGCCTGCACCGGCTCGGGCCCGACGGGACGCCCGCCGTCCTGCTCGACGGCATGCTCGCCGCCAACGGCATCGGCTGGAGCCCCGACGGCACCCGGGCGTACGTGGTCGACACCGGCCGCCGCCTCGTCCACCGGCTGCGCACCGACCCGTCCGACCCGGCCGCCCCGCCCCGGCCCGACGGCCCCCCGCTGCCCGTCCCGCAGGGCGCGCCCGACGGCCTGGCCGTCGACCACGAGGGCTGCCTCTGGGTGGCGCTGTGGGACGCCGCGGCCGTGGTCCGGCTCGCCCCCGACGGCACCGAACTGCGCCGGGTGGAACTGCCCTGCTCCCGCCCCACCGCCTGCGCCTTCGTCGGTCCGCACCTGGTGATCACCACCGCCACCGTCGCCGGCGAGGACGCCTCCGGTTGGACGTACACCCTGGACGTCGGGGTCGGCGGCCCCGCGGCGCGCCGGGCGGTGCTCCCGGCCGGGGGCTGAGGCGGGGGAGTGCCGCCGCGCGGGGCGCCGGGGGCGGAAGGGACGTGCCGGTGCCCCGCCGGCTCGTGACGGGCGAGCGGGCGGGGCACCGGGGCGGGGGTCAGGCGCCGTCGTAGAGGCGGGCGCGCAGGTCGGGGCGGAGGAAGGCGGCGGGGGAGGCCACGGACAGGCCGCCGTCGACCGGGAGGACCACCCCGGTGACGAAGGTCGCGCCCGCCAGGAAGTGCACCGCGTGGGCGACCTCCTCGGGGCGGCCGACCCGGCCCAGCGGGTAGCCGTCGGCGACGTGCGGGAGGTGCTCGTTGCCGATCATCCCGGGCGCCACCGCGCTGACCCGCACCCCGCGCGGCCCGTAGTCCAGGGCGAGTTGGCGCACCAGCCCCTCGACGCCCGCCTTGGCCGCCGCGTACCCGGGCAGCCACGGCGCGGCCAGCGTCGCGTTCACCGAGCCGACCGCGACGACCGCCCCGCCCGGGGGCAGCACCCGCAGCGCGGCGGCGGCCGGGAAGAACGCGGTGTCCAGGGTGTTGTCGAGCGCGGCGCGCCACTGCTCGGGGCCGATCTCGTGCGCCCGGCCGGGCGCCATCACGGCCGCCGCGAGGACCAGCACGTCCAGGCCGCCGAGCAGGTCGACGGTGCGGGCCACCGCCCGGTCCGCGCCCTCGGCGGTGCCGGCGTCCAGCACCAGGGAGTCGGCGAGCGCCGGGTCGGGGTCGGGTTCGACGCTGACCCCGACCACCCGGTCCCCGCCGCGGGTGAAGACCTCGGTGATCGCCCGTCCGATCGGGGAGGAGCTGCCGATCAGCAGCACGGCCCGGCTCACCGGACGCCCGCCCGTCCGGCGCGCTGCGGCTCGGCGCCCCCGGCCCGGCGCCCGCCCGCCGCCCGGCGGGCACCCGGCCGGTGGCGGGCGCCAGTTCCAGGTCGGCCAGCACGTCGTCCAGGGCGCGGGCGGTCAGCGGGTCCAGGTCCTGGGCGGGCAGCCGGACGGCGGCGGAGGCGATCACGCCGCGCCGGCGCAGCACCTCCTTGTGCACCGCCCACGCCTGCCCGGGCCGCATGCCGAGGTGGATCAGCGGCAGCAGCCGGGTGAACCCGGCCCGGGCGGCGGCGGTGCGCCCGGCGGCCAGGTCGTCCAGGACCGGGCGCAGCAGGTCGGTGAACTCGCAGGCGGGCATGGTGCCGACGCTGCCGTTGGCGTGCTCCTCGCACAGCGCCGCCGCGTTGAGCCCGCCGAGGACCGCGAAGCCCGGCCCGGCGGCGGCGGCCACGGCGGCCATCTTCACCGGCGTGGGCGGGGCCTCCACCTTGACCGAGGTGATGCCGGGGACGGCGGCCAGCACGCCGATCGCGGCGGCGTCGATCGCGACGCCGGTGACGCCGGGCGCGTCCTGCACCATCACCGAGGCGTCGGTGGCGGCGGCGAGCGCGCCGTAGAAGTCGATGACCTGCTGGCGGTTCGGCTTGGCGAGGAACGGCGGCAGCGCCATCAGCTGGTCGGCGCCGCCGTCGGCGGCGAGCCGGGCCTGCTCGACGGCGACCACCGTGCCGGTGCCGTTGACGCCCGCGACCAGCGGGACGTCCGGGCCGGCCACGGTGCGGACCTCGCGCAGCACGGCGCGGCGCTCCTCGGCGGTGAGCGCGAAGCCCTCGCTGGCCATGCCGAAGACGGCCAGCCCGTCGGCGCCGGCGGCGAGTTGGAACTCGACCAGGGTGCGCAGCGAGAACAGGTCGAGCGCGCCGGTGTCGTCGAACGGGGTGGCGAGGATGGGGACGAGCCCGGTGGGGGTGCGGGTGGGGGACAACGGTCAGCTCTCCTCGGCGAGTCGTTCGACGGTCTCGGTGTCGACCTCGATGCCCAGGCCGGGGCCCTCGGGCAGGGTGAAACCGGCCGGTCCGGCGGTGATCGAGGTGCGCAGGACGCGCTGCGCGTAGGGCAGCGGGGTGGGCTGGTACTCGAAGAACGGGCAGTCGGCGGTGGCGGCGGAGGCGTGCAGCCCGGCGGCCAGCGCGACCCCGAGGCCCACCGAGTGGTGGTGGGCCACCGGCACGTGGTGGGCGTCGGCCAGCGCGGCGATCGCGGTGGCCTCGGTGAGGCCGGTGCGGGCCACGTCGGGCTGGGCGACGGACAGCGCGCGGCGGGTGATCCAGTCGCGGAACTCGTAGCGGTTGCGCAGGCACTCGCCGACGGCGACGGGGGTGGCGATCCGGCCGGCCAGCGCGCGGTGGCCCTCGATGTCCTCCGGGGCGAGCGGGGCCTCGAAGAACAGCGCGCCGCGCCGGTCGAGTTCGCGGCCCAGGCGCAGCGCGTCGGCCAGCGAGTAGACCCAGTGCGCGTCCAGGGCGATCCGGACGCCGGGCGCGGCGGCGGCCACCGCGTCGTAGGTGGCCAGGTCGGCCTCCACGCCCTGGCCGGCCGCCAGCTTGATCGTGGTGGCGCCCTCGGCGGCGAGCCGGGCGGCGAGGGCGGCGCGGCGCTCGTCGGTGGGCTCGGCCAGCCCGGAGACGTACGCGGGGATCTCGGTGCGGTGGGCGCCGCCGAGGAGTTGGGCGACCGACAGGCCGGTGGTGCGGCCGAGCAGGTCCCACAGGGCGATGTCGAGGGCGGCCATCGCGTCGGCCTGGTGGCCGGTCAGGTGGCCGCGTTCGCGCATCAGGTCGCGCATGCCGTCCCAGAGCGGCCGGACGGCGCGCGGGTCGCGGCCGGTCAGCCAGGGGCCGAGCATCCGGTCGACGATCGCGCCGACCACCTCGGGGGCGACGGGGGCGAGCGCCTCCCCCCAGCCCTGGTGGCCGTCGTCGGTGGTGAGGCGGACCAGCAGGGTCTCCAGCCGGGCGGAGTAGAGGCTGCGCCACGGCGGGCGGGTGAAGTAGCCGGGGTCGTCGTCCCCCACCGCGCCGTCCGCGGGGCCGGACGGTCCGGTGGGCTGTTTGAGGATGAAGGTCTTCACATCGGTGATGCGCAAGGAGGCTCCCAAAGTTGGATCATCCGCATTATGGCTTGGCGCTTGCGTATGTTGAAAGTAGTATCCACGCTCACTGGGGTACGAGAAACCCCCTGACCACCGGAGGAACCCGTGGACCTGCTGACCGAACTCACGGACCGCAAGGTCCTGGCCGTCGTCCGCGCCGACACCCCCGACCTCGCCGTCGCCTGCCTCCGCACCCTGGCCGGGGCCGGGGTCACCGCGCTGGAGGTCTCGCTCACCACCCCGGGCGCGCTGGACGCCATCGCCCGCGCCCGGGCCGACAGCCCGCCGGACGTCCTGATCGGCGCGGGCACCGTCCTCACCGCCGAGCACGCCGAACTGGCCGCCGCCGCCGGCGCCTCGTTCACCGTCACCCCCGGCCTCACCCCCGGCGCGCCCCGCAGCACCGCCCTCGGCCTGCCGCTGCTGTGCGGCGCGCTCACCCCACCGAGGTCCTCGCCGCGCTCGACGCCGGCGCCACCGCGGTCAAGGTCTTCCCCGCCGCCGCCCACGGCCCCGGCTACCTGCGCGACCTGCTCGCCCCGCTGCCGCACGCCCCGCTGATCGCCATCGGCGGCATCGACGCCGACGCCGCGCCCCGCTACCTCGCGGCCGGCGCCCGCGCCGTCGGCGTCGGCTCCCCGCTGCTCGGCGACGCCGGACGCGGCGGCAGCCTCACCGCCCTCGCCGAGCGCGCCGCCCGCCTGCTGCGGGCCGTCGGGCACCGCGCCACCCCGGCGGCGGCCCGATGAGCGGCGTGCTGACCGTCGGCGAGACCATGGCCGCCCTGCGCACCGCCGCCCCGCTGCGGCTCGGCGGCCCCGCCCGGCTCTCCGTCGCCGGCTCGGAGAGCAACGTCGCCATCGGCCTGGCCCGGCTCGGCCACGAGGCGCACTGGCTCGGCGCGGTCGGCGCCGACCAGCCCGGCGAACTCGTCCTGCGCACCCTGCGAGCCGAAGGCGTCGGCCTGCGGTACGCCCGCACCGCGCCCGGGGCGCCCACCGGCTTCATCGCCTTCGACCGGGCCGCGCACGACACCACCCGGGTCAGCTACCACCGCACCGGCTCCGCCGGGTCCACCCTCACCGCCGCCGAGACCGCCGCCGCCGTCGCCTCCTGCGCCCCCGAACTGGTGCACCTCACCGGCATCACCCCGGCGCTGTCCGCCACCGCCCGGGCCGCGACCCTGGCCGCCGCCCGCACCGCCCGGGCCGCCGGCGCCCGGGTCACCCTCGACGTCAACTACCGGGCCCGGCTGTGGAGTCGGGACGAGGCCGCCGCCGTGCTGGGCGAACTGCTGCCGTGGGTGCACACCGTCTTCGCCTCCGAGGACGAACTCGACCTCCTCACCCCCGCCGCCGACCCCGTCCCCGACCTGCTGGCCCGGGGCGCGGCCGAGGTGGTCGTCACCGCCGGAGCGGCCGGGGCGCACGCGCACACCCCCGACGGCAGCCGCTCGCTGGCCGCCCTGCCGGTCACGGTGGCCGACAGCATCGGCGCGGGCGACGCCTTCGTCGCCGGCTACCTCTCCGCCGCGCTCGACGGACTGCCGACGGAGGACCGCCTCGCCCGCGGCGTCACCGCCGGAGCCTTCTGCGTCGGCGGCCACGGCGACTGGGAGTCCCTGCCCACCCGCGCCGACCTGGCGCTCCTCGCCCGCGGCGGGGGCACCGCCCTGCGCTGACCGGCCCGCGGGAGCGCCGGCGGCAGGTCAAGATTCGGCAATGATTTTCATCTCGACCATGATCTCGTGGTGATGAAAACCGTTTCCATCTATGGTGAGGGGGTTCGCACCCCCCTGCCGAGGAGCACCACCGCCATGCGCATCTCCGCGCCCGCCCGACCTGCCCGACCTGCCCGACCTGCCCGACCCGTCCGACCCGTCCGACCCGTCCGACCCGTCCGACCCGCCCGATCCGCCCGATCCGCCCGACCGGTCCGGCTCGCCGCCGTCACCGCCGCCGCGCTGGCGCTGGCCGCCACCGCCGCCTGCTCGACCAGCCCCGCCACGTCCGACGCCGCCACGGGGACGGCGGGCGCGGCGGCGGGTGCGGCAGGTGCGGCAGGTGCGGCGGGGAAGACCATTCGGGTCGCCGCCGCGGAGAGCTTCTGGGGGTCCCTCGCCGCCCAACTCGGCGGCGAGCACGTCGAGGTGAGCGACATCATCAGCAACCCGGACGCCGACCCGCACGACTACGAGCCGACCGCCGCCGACGGCCGCACCGTGGCCGGCGCCCGGTACGTCATCACCAACGGCATCGGCTACGACGCCTGGGCGGACAAGCTGCTCGCCGCCAACCCCGCCCCCGACCGCACCGCGCTCAAGGTCGGCGACCTGGTCGGCGTCCAGGAGGGCGGCAACCCGCACCAGTGGTACTCCCCGGCCGGCGTGCACCGGGTGATCGACCGGATCACCGAGGACTACAAAAAACTCGACCCCGCCGACGCCGCCTACTTCGACCAGCGCCGGACCGAGTTCCTCGGCACCGCGCTCGCCCCCTACGACCAGCTGATCGCGCAGATCAAGGCCACCTACGCCGGCACCCCGATCGGCGCCTCCGAGTCGATCGTCACCCCGCTCGCCGAGGGCCTCGGCCTCCGGCTCCTCACCCCCGAGGGCCTGCTCGACGCCGTCAGCGAGGGCGCCGACCCGACGGCCGCCGACAAGTCCACCGCCGACCGGCAGATCAGCGGCAGGCAGATCAGCATCTACGTCTACAACAGCCAGAACGACACCCCGGACATCAAGGCCCAGGTCCAGGCCGCCAAGGCGCAGGGCATACCCGTCGCCACCGTCACCGAGACGCCGGACCCGGCCACCGCCTCCTTCCAGGACTGGCAGCTCGCCGAACTCCGGGGCATCGCGGACGCGTTGAAGCAGGCGACTGGCAAGTGACCGCCGCACCCGCCGAGCGCGCCATGACCCGCCCGTCCGACCCCGGCCCCGCCGCCGGAAGCAGCCCCGGCCCCGTCGTCGGAAGCAGCCCCGGCCCCGCCGCAAGCAGCCCCGGCCCCGTCGTCGGAAGCAGCCCCGGCCCCGGCCCCGCCGTCGGCCGGCCCGTGCTCGAACTGCGCGGCGCCGCCGCCCGGGCCGGTGGGCGCACCCTCTGGTCCGACGTCGAACTCACCGCCCGGGAAGGGGAGTTCACTGCCGTTCTCGGACCCAACGGGGTCGGCAAGTCCACCCTGGTCAAGCTGCTGCTCGGCGCGGTGCCGGCCGCCGCCGGAGAGGTCCGCGTCCCGGAGCGCACCGCCATCGGCTACCTGCCGCAGCGCCGCACCTTCGACGCGGGCGTCCGAATCCGCGGCACCGACCTCGTCCGCCTCGGCCTCGACGGCCACCGCTGGGGCGTCCCGCTCCCCGGCCTGCGCGCCGCCACCCGGGCCCGCCGCCGCCTCGCCCGTCAACGCGTCGACGAGGCCATCGAGTTGACCGGCGCCACCGGCTACGCCCGACGGCCGGTCGGCCAGTGCTCCGGCGGCGAGCAGCAGCGCCTGCTGCTCGCCCAGGCACTCGTCACCCGCCCCCGGCTGCTGCTGCTCGACGAACCGCTCGACAGCCTCGACCTGCCCAACCAGAGTGCCGTCGCCGCGCTGCTCGGCCGGATCTGCCGGGAGAGCGGGGTGTGCGTCGTCATGGTCGCCCACGACGTCAACCCGATCCTGCACCACCTCGACCGGGTGGTGTACCTCGCCGAGGGCCGGGCCGTCTCCGGCCCGCCGGCCGAGGTGATCACCTCCGCCACCCTCAGCCGCCTGTACGGCGCCCCCGTCGAGGTGCTGCGCACCGGGGACGGCCGACTGGTCGTGGTCGGCGTGCCCGAGGACTGCCGGAGCTGTGGCCCGTGCTGCTAGCCGACACCGCCGCACCGGCCTTCTCCTGGAACCTCGCCGCCGACCTCCGGGAGATGTGGTCCTACCTCTTCATGGTCAACGCGTTCCGGGCCGGGGCCGTGGTCGCCGTGGTCGCGTCCGCCGCCGGCTGGTTCATGGTGCTGCGCCGGCAGACCTTCGCCGGGCACACCCTGTCCGTGGTGGCCTTCCCCGGCGCCGCGCTCGCCACCCTGCTCGGCCTGCCCGTCCCGCTCGGCTACCTCGGCGCCTGCACGGCCGCCGCCCTCGGCCTCGCCCTGCTGCGCGACAGCGGCCGGGCCGGGGCGGCGCAGGAGTCCGCGGCCACCGGCACCGTGCAGGCGTTCGCCCTGGCCTGCGGCTTCCTCTTCGTCACCCTCTACAAGGGGCTGCTCGGCGGCCCGCAGGCCCTGCTGTTCGGGACCTTCCTGGGCATCACCACCGGCCAGGTCGTGCTGCTCACCGCGGTCGGCGCGGCCGTCCTGCTGGCACTGGCCCTGATCGCCCGGCCGCTGCTGTTCGCCACCCTCGACCCGGACGTCGCCGCCGCCCGCGGCGTCCCCGTCCGGCTGCTCGGCGCCGCCTTCCTGCTCCTGCTGGGCACCGCGACGGCCGAGGCCGGGCAGATCACCGGCAGCCTGCTGGTCTTCGCCCTGCTGGTGATGCCCGCCGCCACCGCCCAGGTGCTGACCGCCCGGCCCGTCCTCGGCCTGCTGCTGAGCGCCGTGATCGGCCTCGCGGCCTGCTGGCTCGGCCTGTTCGCCGCCTACTACCAGCCCTACCCGCTCGGCTTCTTCGTCACCACCTTCGCCTTCGCCGGCTACCTGCTGGCCCACCTCGGCCGCGCCCTGCACACCGCCCTCGGCCGCACCCGCGGCCCGCTGCCCACCGGAGCACCGGCATGACCGGCACCCGCCACCGGCCCGCCTCGTCGGCCGTCGCCGCGATCGCCCTCGCCATCGGCGCCGCCCCGCCGCCCGGTGCGTCCGGCCACCGCCCGCCCCTCGGAGCACCGGAACGATGAACGCCCTCCACCAGCCCTTCTTCCAGCACGCCCTGCTGGCCGGCACCGCGATCGCCCTCGCCTCCGGCCTGGTCGGGTACTTCCTGGTGCTGCGCGCCCAGACCTTCACCGGCGACACCCTCAGCCACGTCGCCTTCACCGGCGCCATGGCCGCCCTCGCCGGCGGCTACGACCTGCGACTCGGCCTGTTCGCCGCCACGGTCGGCGCCGCCCTGCTGCTCGGCGCGCTCGGCCGCCGGGGCCGACCCGACGACGTGGTCATCGGCACCCTGTTCTCCTGGGTCCTCGGTCTCGGCACCTTCTTCCTCACCCTGTACGCGACCCACCGCGGCGCCGACCGGGGCAACGCCGGGATCAGCGTCCTGTTCGGCTCCGTCTACGGCCTGGACGGCGCCCGGGCCGCCACCGCCGCCGCGATCGCGGCCGTCATCGCCGCGGCCGTCCTGCTGATCGCCCGCCCGCTGCTGTTCGCCACCCTCGACGAAGCCGTCGCCGCCGCCCGCGGCGTGCGCACCGGCACGCTCGGCCTGGTCTTCCTCGCGCTGGTCGGCGCCTGCGCGGCCGAGGCCACCCAGGCGGTCGGCTCGCTGCTCCTGCTCGGACTGCTCGCCGCGCCCGCCGGCACCGCCGTCCGGCTCACCGACCGCCCCTACCGGGCGCTCGGCCTCTCCGCCGCCCTCGCCGTCCTGGAGATGTGGGCCGGACTCGCCCTCTCCGTCACGGTGCCCCGACTGCCGCCCAGCTTCAGCATCATGGCGGTCGCCACCGCCTGCTACGCCGCCGCGCTGCTGGTCCGCCCGCAGGCCCGGCTCCGTCCGGCGGTCCCTCCGGCGGTCCGTCCGGCGGTCCCTCCGGCCGCGCGCTGACCGCGCCCCGGCCCCGGCGCCTCACGGCCGGGGCGGAAACCGGCCCCCGGAAACCGGCCCCCGGAAACAGGGTGGGTTCAGGACCGACGGAGAGTAACCCGGAGATCACCGAAGGCACTTCGCATGCCGGCACCGGATACTGGCGTCGTCTCCGGCGAACGGCAATGCCGGACCGGCCCGTTCGGGCCCGGGCCGGAGACAGGTGCTTGGCCATGACCGCGATGCTCGATCGTGCGACGACGCCCACCGCTCTGGAATCCACCCCACGGTTCTCCCTCGCCCCCCAGGGCGTCCGGCCCGGTCGGCTGGACGGGGCCCGGTGGCCCCGGTCGCGGGACCTCCTCCTCGAACTGCCCTCCCTGGCCGCCGAACTCGACCGGCGGTGGGGCCGGGTCACCCGGATCACCGTCAACCCCGCACAGTGGCCCGTCATCCCCCGGCGCATCCCGGTCACCGGGCACACCGTCCACGCGGGCTGGTTCACCGTCGAGCAGGACGAGCACCTGATCAGGGTCTGCTCGTACACCCCGCGCAGGCTGGACCTGCTGGTCGTCCCGCCGGAGACGGACCCCGCCGACGCGGCCCGGCTGATGGCCGCGGCGGCCGACCCGACCGGCACCCGGACGGCGAGCACACTGCTCGCCGCGTCCGCGCAGCCGGGTGACGACCCGGCGGGGGCGGCGGCCCGTTCCGGCTTCCTGCCGTCGGCCGCCGGGCCCGCCGACGGAGCCGGCGCGGCCGGGGAACGGGCCGAGGTCGCCCGCGACCGGGCCGCCGCCTGGCCCGGACGGGCGTGACGAGGGGCGGCCGACGGGCCGTTCGCGGGTGCGGGGCGCCCGGTCGATCGTGACCGGGCGCCCCGTCCGTGCCGCGGGGTGGACGGGGCCGGGTCACCAGTAGTGACGGCGGCCGGCGATCTCGTGCCCGAGCGCGCCCGCGAGCACCAGGCCGAGGCCGATGACCGCGAGGATGATGCCGATGGTCCACAGGACCGGGATGCCGGCGATGAAGCCGATGACGAGGAGGATGACTCCGAGGGTGATCATGATGGCCTTCGTTTCTGTTCCCTCTGGTGGAGCGGTGCTCCGCTGGGCGGAGGCGGTGCTGTTCCCTTCGACGACGGTGGCGGTCCCCGGTGCGGCGGGGGGTCAGGGCGGTTCGGCGGCGAGGCCGGGGAGGAGGAGGTCGAGGCCGCGTTCGAGTTCGGCGGCCCCGTCGTAGCGGGCGAGTTCGGGGGCGAGGCCGCGCAGGACGGGGAACTCGCGGATCGGGAGCCGGTACAGGCCCAGCCGGAGCAGGGCGTCGGTCTCGTCGGGGTTGTCGACGAGTTCCTGCAGCTCGTTGAGGACGTGGCCGTGCAGCAGCCCGATCAGGGAGCGGTAGGCGTGCAGGGCGGCGGTGCCCGTGAAGCCCGCCCTGACGAGCAGGGCGAGGATGGCTTCGAGCGGGCGGAGGGTGCCGGCGGGCCGCAGCGCGAGCGGCGTGGCGAGGGGGCGGGTGACCAGCAGGGGGACGGCGTTGGGGTGGTCGAGGGCGAGTCGGCGGTAGCCGCGGGCGAAGGCGCGCAACTGGCCGCTCCAGTCGGGGTCGTCGGCGTCGACGGTGAGCCGGCGCAGCAGCGTGTCGGCGACGCCGTCGAGGAGGGCGGCCTTGTTGGGGGCGTGCCGGTACAGGCTCATCGGATCGCGCCCGAGGGCCCGGGCCAGCCGCCGCATCGACAGCTTGTCGACGCCGTCCCGGTCGACGATCTCCAGCGCGCAGCCCAGCACCCGCTCCAGGCTGAGCCGCTCCACGGCGGGTGGTTCGACCTCCCGCGCGGGGGCGGGAGCCTCGGAAACGGCCATCGCGGCACCTCCTCGTCGGGCGGGCCTCGTCGTGCCGGGGTGAGCACCGGTGACGCGAAGTTCGTAGTCGTACGGTGTGGACACCAGTGTAGTCCGGACGTTGACTGTAGGCATACGACGTAGACCCCTTGGGGGCACGTCATGCTCGTCATCCCCGGACTTGTCCTCCTGGTCGCCGCGGCCGTCGTCGCGGTGGCGGGAATCCTCGGCAACACCGGCAGCGCACACCAACTCACCGATCCCTTCGCGGTGTTCGGACACCACATGACCGGCTCCACCGGAATGCTGTTCCTCTGGGGCGTCGTGGTCGGAGCGGTCGGCATGCTCGGCCCGGCCCTCCTGCTGGCCGGCGTCCGGCGCGGCGCGACCGCCCGGCGCGGGCCGCGACACTCCCGCCGCGCGGCGGCGGACGCCCGCGAACGCCGAGACGCCCTCGCGGAGGAGCGCGCCCACGCGGAGGAGCGCGCCCGGGGCGAGGGGCGCGTCCGGGACGAGGAGCGCGTCCGGGACGAGGAGCGCGCCCGCGCCGACGCGGAGTCGGCCGAGAGGCGCCGCGAGAAACGCCGCGGGGAGCGTCGTGAGGCGTACCGCCAGGAGTTCGCCCGACAGCGCGACGCCCTGGCCAAGGAGCCGGGTCACGCGCGGGAGCAGACCGCGGGCACCCGGACCGGCCCGATGCCGCAGGACGGCCCCGAACCCGGGAGCGCCGACGGGAGCCGCCAGTCGCACCTGCTGTGACCCGGGCCGTCCCCGACGCGCGGGACGGTCGGGCAGTCGGGCAGTCGGGTAGGCGGGCAGCCGGTCAGGCGTCGGCCGCCGGTCCGTTCTCCGTGGCCTCCTGGAAGTTGACGACGGCCTCCCCGTGCGCCCGCGCCCAGTCCGTCAGGGCGGCGATCGGCTCGACGAGGGTCGTGCCGAGTGCGGTCAGCCGGTACTCGACCCGTGGCGGGGCCTCGGCGTACGCGCGGCGCTCGACCAGGCCGTAGCCCTGCAGCCTGCGCAGCGTCTGGGTGAGCACCTTGCGCGAGACGCCGCCGATCAGGTCGACGAGTTCGCCGTGCCGGCACGGTCGGCGGCTGAGCGCGAACAGGACGACCACCGCCCACTTGTCGGCGATGATCTCGATGGCCAGCCGGGCCGGGCAGTCGGCGAGGAAGACGTCCTCCGCGGGGTCGCGCACGGGCCGAAGGGTACCAAGGGGTACCTGTCGGCTGCGTAGCGTCCTGGACATGAGTACACCGCGAACGGAAACCTACGTCCTCGTCCACGGCGCCTGGCACAACGGGCGCGTCTGGGACCGGGTGGCACCCCTGCTGACCCGGGCCGGGCACCGCGTCCTCGCCCCCTCGCTCACCGGCCACGGCGAGCGGAAGCACCTGCTCGGCCCGGAGGTCGGGCTCGACACCCACGTCGCCGACATCACCGGCCTGATACTGGCGGAGGACCTCACCGACGTGGTGCTGGTCGGGCACAGCTACGCGGGAATGGTCACGTCCGCCGTGGCCGACCGGCTCCCGGACCGGATCGCCGCACTGGTCCACATCGACGCGATGGTCCCGGCCGACGGCGAGAGCGCGCTCGACATCATGCCCGTGACCGAGCACCTGCTCGAACTCGCCGCCGGCACCGACACCCCCTGGCGCATCCCGCCGCTGCCGGAACTGCCGCCGCCCGCCGGCCTGTTCGGCGTCACCGACCCGGCGGACGCGGCCTGGCTGCGCACCCTGCTCTCCGACGAGTCCGCGCGCTGCTTCCGGCAGCCGGTCCGGCTGACCGACCCGGCCGCGGACGCCATCCCCCGGACCCACATCCACTGCGTCGGCAGCGTGCCGGAGGGCGTCGTCCGCCGCCCCGTCCCCGCGACGCAGCCCAACGGCACCCCGTCGCGGGTGTGGCAGCTGCGGAGCGGCCACGACTGCATGGTCACCGTGCCGGACCAACTGGCCGAACTCCTGCTGAAGGTCGTCCACGGCAGCGAGGAACCGCAGCCCGCCTGATGGTGCGGCGGGTCGGTCTGAAGGTGTGCCACGGGTGGCTTCCGAGCGTCGACGGATTCCCGGTGGGGTTCGTCAGCCCGGCGCAGACCCGGCCGCCACGGGGGAGAGGGCCCCGGGGAGGACGTCCACCACCGCGCACGAGACCGGCTCCGGACGGGACGAGGACCGCCAGGGGTGCGGCGGGCGCGAGAGGAACCGCAGCCCGCCTGATGGTGCGGCGGGTCGGTCTGAAGGTGTGCCACGGGTGGCTTCCGAGCGTCGACGGATTCCCGGTGGGGTTCGTCAGCCCGGCGCAGACCCGGCCGCCACGGGGGAGAGGGCCCCGGGGAGGACGTCCACCACCGCGCACGAGACCGGCTCCGGACCGGACGAGGACCGCCAGGGGGCGGCGGGCGCGACGGGCGCGACGGGAACGGTGAGCGGGACGGGTGCGGCAGGCGCGATCGGGACGGTGGCCGTCCCGGTCGGCTGCCGCGCGCCCCGCTCGGCCGGATGCTGACGGGGAGGGCCGGCGTCGGCGTGATCCCGGGGCTGGCGGCGACCGGGCCGCCCAGCGCCGGTGTCGGGCGCGGTCGCCGCCGACGCGCGGGCCGCCGAGGGGGGTGTCCGGTGCAGATCCGGCCGGACCCCGGTCGGTCGAGGCCCTCGACGATGCGGAAGTCGCGCTCGACGCCGCCGGAGAGCGCGGCCGGCGCCTCCTGGTAGGCCGCGCTCTCGCGTGCCGCGACGGCCTGTTCGAAGCTGTCGAACTCGATCAGGACGGTGCGCTCGGCGAGTCCGGCCTCGTGCGCCACGACCCGGCCGTCACGGGCGAGGACCCGGCGGCCCCCGGCCGACCGGTTGTCGGCGGCCGGCTTCTCCGGGTCCGACACGGCGCGGTAGACGCTGACCCAGTGGCCCTCGGACATGGCACCTCCAGTGGGGGGCGGGTCCATGGTGCATCCCGCTCACGGGTTTGCCCCGGACGGGGGGCGGGCCGATGCTCTGCGAACCGGCCCGCCGTGAACCGGCCCGCCGTGGGCCGGGGCCCGCGCGGGCGGTGGCGCGGCGGACTCCCAACTCATCTCCTTTCAGCCGGACTTGATCCATTCGGCTCCGCGAAGCCACCCCGTTTACACGCACTTGACCGCCCGTTACTTTGGGCCTTGGGAGCGCTCCCACAGAACCCTCCGCTCATGGCATGAGCATGGCTTTTCCCCAGTCAGACGGCCTGCCCGGCCGGGACGGCACGGGCGGGCCCCCTCCACCAAGGCGGTGAAAGTTTCATGTCACGACGCAAGACCCCATCGATCGTCGCGGCCCTCGCAACCGCGGCCGCGACGATCTGCGCGCTGCTGCTGGGGCTGCCCTCGGCGCACGCGCACGGCGTGGCGATCGTGCCCGGCTCGCGCACGTACCTGTGCTACCAGGACGGGCTCACCGGGACCGGTGCGCTGACGCCGACCAACCCGGCCTGCAAGGCCGCCGTCGCGCAGAGCGGGACGACCCCGCTCTACAACTGGTTCGCGGTGCTGGACTCCAACGCGAACGGACGCGGCCAGGGCTACGTCCCGGACGGCACCCTGTGCAGCGCCGGCAACAAGTCCCCCTACGACTTCTCCGCCTACAACGCGGCCCGGGACGACTGGCCCAAGACGCACCTCACCTCCGGTGCCGCGATCGAGGTCGACTACTCCAACTGGGCCGCCCACCCGGGTGAGTTCAGGATCTACCTGACCAGGCAGGGCTGGTCCCCGACCACCCCGCTGGCCTGGGCCGACCTGGGCCTGCTCACCACCGTCTCCAACCCGCCGCAGGTGGGCACCCCCGGGACCGACGGCGGCCACTACCGCTGGAACATGACCCTCCCGTCGGGGCGCAGCGGCCCCGCCGAGATGTTCATCCAGTGGGTGCGCTCGGACAGCCAGGAGAACTTCTTCTCCTGCTCCGACCTGGTCTTCGACGGCGGCAACGGCGAGGTGACCGGCATCCACCTGCCGACCTCCCCGTCCTCCCCGTCGCCCTCGCCCTCCCCGTCCGCGTCCCCGTCCTCCTCTCCGTCGTCCTCTCCGTCCTCCCCGGGCAACTCCCCCTCCCCGAGCCCCTCGTCCTCCCCGAGCAGCTCGCCCACCGGTCCGATGTCGAGCAGCGGCTGCATGGCGACGTACAGCGTCGTCAGCTCCTGGAACGGCGGCTTCCAGGCCGCGGTCGAGGTGATGAACCACAACACCTCGCCGATCAACTCCTGGACGCTCCAGTGGCAGACGGGCGCCGGCACCACGATCACCAGCCTGTGGAACGGTGCGCTGACCACCTCGGGCAGCAGCGTGACGGTGAAGAACGCCGCCTACAACGGCACCGTCGCGGCGGGCTCCAGCACCACCCTCGGCTTCACCGCCAACTCCACCGGCAACAACTTCCCGACCGGCTCCCTCTCCTGCACCGCCGCCTGACCCCCGCGCCCCGGTCCGGGCCCGCCGCAGCCCGCGGCCGGTCCGGACCGGGGCCTGCACGACCGTACGACCGCACGACCCACAGCCAACGTACCGACGACACAAGGAGGTTCGACATGGTGCGAAGTGACGCGAGCGTGCGCGGCGGTCGGCGCGGCCGGGAGGTGGTGTTCGCCGTGTGCACGGTGCTCGCGGTGGCCCTCGGACTGCTGGCCGGGCTCGGCCAGCGTCCGGCCCCGGCCTGGGGCGCGGGCGGCGGGGCCTGCCAGGTCTCGTGGACGGGCAACCAGTGGACCGGCGGCTTCACCGCCCAGGTGTCGATCACCAACACGGGCGCTGCGGTGAGCAGTTGGACGCTGACCTGGACGTTCGCGGCCGGTCAGCAGGTGACCTCGGGGTGGAACGCGCAGGTGAGCCAGAGCGGCACGGCCGTCACGGCGAGCAGCCTGAGCTACAACGGGTCGGTGGCCGCCGGGGGTTCGGTGGCCTTCGGGTTGCAGGGCACCTGGTCGGGCGGCAACCCGACCCCGACCGACTTCGCCTTCAACGGCTCCTCCTGCCAAGGGGGTTCGGCCACCGCGTCTCCGACCCCGACCCCGACCCCGACCCCGACCCCCAGCCCCAGCCCCAGCCCCACCCCCTCGCCCACGGCCAGTTCCGGTGGGGGCACCGGCTGTTCCGCGGCCGTGGTCTGCTCGGGCTTCGAGGACCAGAGCGGCAGCAGCCTGGGCGGTGACTGGACCGTCGCCGCCCCCGACTGCTCGGGCGCCGGCACGGTGACCGTCGACACTACGGTCGCCCACGGCGGCAGTCGCTCGCTGCGGATCGACGGCCGGGCCGGCTACTGCAACCACGTGTTCGCGGCCACCACCAAGAACGTCTCCGCCGTCGGCCCCGTGGTCTACGGCCGGTACTGGGTCCGCCACACCACCGCGCTGCCGGCCGACCACATCGCCATGGTCACCATGGAGGACGCCGCCAACGGCAACAAGCACCTGCGCCTGGGCGGCCAGAACGGCGCCCTGCAGTGGAACCGCGAGTCCGACGACGCCACGCTGCCCGCGCAGAGCCCGGTCGGCGTCGCGCAGAGCGTGCCGCTGCCGGTCAACCAGTGGTCCTGCGTCCGCTTCGCCGTCGACACCACCAGGCAGTCCATGGACACCTGGCTGAACGACCGGCAGGTGCCCGGCCTGCACGACGACGGCGTCCCCACCGCGGACATCGACCAGCAGTGGCTCACCCGCACCACCGCCCCGCGGCCGACCACCCTGGACCTCGGCTGGGAGTCCTACGGCAACGGCGCCGACACCCTCTGGTACGACGACGTGGCCCTGGGCTCCGCACCGATCGCCTGCTGAACCGCGCCACTGGCGCCACCGGTGCCGCCGTCACCGCCGTCACCGCCGCCGCGGCTGCCGTCACCGCCGTCGCGCCGGAGAGCAGACCGGGGCCGGGTCGGCAAGAGTTTCGGCAGAACGTCCGATTATCGATCGTACTGGAAGGGGTAGCTGAGGTTCCGTCAGTTAATGGAGCGGGAGCGGTCGTACGGGGTACGGCCCGCTCCCGCGTGATTCCGTCGGCTGACGAAAGACCAGGAGACCACCGTGCGCATGCTCTTCACCGGACCGGCCGCGCCCACCCACCTGTTCCCGATGGTGCCGACCGCGCAGGCGCTGCGGGCCGCCGGTCACGAGGTGCTGTTCGCCTCGCCGGCGCCCTTCGACCAGCTCCGCCAGGCCGGGTTCCCGATCGTCGAGATCGGTGACGGCCGTTCGCTGCGCGACTCGTTCGAGGCGGTCACCCCCGCGGGGGAGTCCGTCCGCTACGCCCGGCCGCACCTGACCCAGGACGAGATCCTCGACCGGGCGGCGGTCGCCTTCGCCCACGCCTCCCGGGCCACCGTGGACGGCCTGTACGCCGTCGCCGACGAGTGGGGGGCGGACCTGCTGGTGCACGACTCCTGCCTGGCGTCCGCCCAACTGGTCGCCGCCAAGCTGAAGATCCCGGCCGCGCTGCACAACTTCGGCTTCAGCTCCGGCCTGGACCTGGCGGCCCGGCTGGCCGACCACTTCACCGACCTCTACGAGGCGCACGGCGTCGCGGGACCGGCCGCCACCACCCCGCTGAACATCGTCCCGGAGTCGCTCGGCGGCGACCCCGGCGGGCTGCGGATGCGTTACCTGCCCTACAACGGCGGCGGCGTGGTGCCCGCCGACCTGCTGCGTCGCGGCGGGCGGCCCCGGGTCGCCGTCACGCTGGGCACCGTGGTCACCGAGGTGGACGGCGTGGACGCGATCGCCCGGCTGGTGGCCGCCGCCGCCGAGGTCGACGCGGACTTCCTGCTCGCCGTCGGCGGCGCCGACCTCGCCGCCCTCGGTCCCCTCCCGGCCAATGTCCGGCCGCTGCCCTGGGTGCCGCTGGCGGAACTGCTGCGGGTCTGCGACGCGGTGGTGCACCACGGCGGCTCCGGCAGCGCGCTCACCGCCCTCCAGGCCGGCATCCCGCAGCTCGTGCTGCCCCAGGGCGCCGACAACTTCATCGTCGCCGACACCCTGGTCGCGGCCGGCGCGGGCCTGCGCGCCACCTCCGGCGACGTCGACACCGCCCTGCTCGCCCGCCTGGCCACCGACCCGGCCCTGCGCGCCGCCGCCACCCGGCTGCGTGCCGAGAACGAGGCCCTGCCGACCCCCGCCGCGTCCGTCCCCGCGATCGAGGCCCTGGCGGCCGACCGCCGCTGAGCCCCGGCCGGGGCCGCTGGGCGTCCCGAGGCGTAGTCCGCCGTCGCCGGCGGCCGGGAATCGGCCTTTCCCGACCGCCGGCGACGGCGGTGGGGCCGGGCGGGGCGGCGGTGGCGGAAACGTGCGCGGAAACGGGTGCGGAAACGGATGCCGGGGCGGTCATGGAAAGGGCGGTGGGAGAATGATCTGACGGGCAGTAATTCCTATCTCCGGATGGGCACTTCGATGCATTCCTGGTGCGCTGGGTATTCGCATTCGGGTACTCTCTGTCCGAACGGCATGGAATTCCGGGTCGGTTCGGCGGGCCTGGCGTGCGCGGCGGTGGGTGAAGGTGGGCGAGCTCGGTGAACGGTTCTGCGGCTGACCCGGAGGGTGCGCCGGAGGGGGCGTCGGCGGAGGTGCGGGCCGCCCTGGCGGCGGTCTTCGACCCCGGGCTCCGGGCCGATCCGTACGGGCCGCTGGCGGTGCTGCGCGAGGCCGCCCCGGTGCTGTACGACGAGGAGTCGGGGACGCGGTTCCTGACCGGGTTCGCCGACTGCCAGGCCGTGCTGGCGGGCCCCGACTTCGTGGTGCCGGACGGGCCGTGGCTGGCGCGGGAGCGTCCCGAGTGGGCGGCCCGCCCGGCGGCGGACTTCTTCTACGCCTCACTGCTGGGGACGAACGGGGCCGCGCACGAGCGGCTGCGCGGGCCGCTGACGGCCGTGTTCGGGCCGCGCCGGGCGGTGGAGCTGTCGGCGGGCGTGGAGAAGGTCGTCGACGAATTGCTCGACCGTTTCGAGGACGCCACCTCGGACGGCGGGGCGGCGGATTTCCAGGCGCTGGTCGGGTACCCGCTGCCGGTCGCGGTGGTCGGCGAGCTGATCGGGGTGCCCCGGGCGGAGCAGGAGCGCTTCCACCGGCTGGGGCGGGACGCCGCGCGGCTGCTGGAACCGGTGCGCTCGGACGAGGACTGGCGGCGGGCGGACACCGCGGTGACCGCGCTGCGGGAGTACTTCACCGGCCTGCTGCGCGAACGCCGCGCCCGCCCGGCCGAGGACCTCGCCTCCGCGCTGCTGGCCCGCGCGGGGGCGGCCGGGCCCGCCTCCGCGCGGCGGGTCGGCGAGCGGGCCGCCGGCCCGTCCGGCGGACGCGAACGGCCGCCCGCCGCCCGCGAGCGGCCACCCACCGAGAGCGAACTACCGCTCGGCGAGCGGGAGTTGGCGGATCTGCTGCTGCTGGTCTTCGTCGCCGGGTTCGAGACCACGGCCGGCCTGCTGGGCACCGCGGTGTCCGCGCTGCTGGCCCACCCGGAGCAGGCCGCGCTGCTGCGGGCCGACCCGGGGCTGCTGCCCGGCGCGGTCGAGGAGGCGCTGCGCTGGGACGGGCCGGTGCTGATGACCGAGCGGCTGGCCGCCCGTCCCACCGAGGTGGGCGGGGTGGCCGTCCCGGCCGGGGGCAGCGTGACCGCGGTGCTGGGCGCCGCGAACCGGGACCCGCGCCGCTACCCGGACCCGGACGCGTTCCTGGTCACCCGCCCGGACGTCCACGTGCTGAGCTTCGGCGCCGGGCCGCACTACTGCTTCGGCGCGGCCCTGGCCCGGCTGGAGGCGGCCGTCCTGCTGGGCCGGCTGTCGACCCGCTTCCCCCGGCTCGCCCCGGCCGGGCCGCCGGTGCGCCGCGCCTCCGCCTGCCTGCGCTCGTTCGACGTGCTGCCGCTGGCGGCCACCGGCTAGCGCCGCGCCGGTCGCCCGCCGAACGACCCCAGGCCGGGTCGTACCGCCCCTCCCCGAAGGACGTGCCCGTGAACTTCCTGCACCGCGAACGCGCCGAACTCGAAGCGCTCATGCCCGGGTTGGACCGGGCGCTGGCCCGCCACCCGCTGGCCGAACTGGAGCAGGCGCCCAGCCCGGCGATCGCCGCCTTCAAGGAGGCCGGCGGCCCCGGGCTGCTGGTGCCCGCCGCCCACTCCGGCGCCGGGGCGAGCGCGTTGCAGGCCGTCCGGGTGCAGCGCGCGGTCGGCGCCCGCTGCCCCTCGCTCGCGGTGGCCACCACCATGCACCACTTCTCGGTCGCGGGCCTGGTCGAGGCCGCCGAGTACTCCGACGGCCCGGAGGGGGTGCTGCTGGAGACCGTCGCCAAGCAGCGGCTGCTGGTCGCCTCCGCCTTCGCCGAGGGCCGCCCGGGCCAGAACATCCTCACCCCGCACCTCACCGCCGAGCGGCGCGGCGACCGGATCGTGCTGAACGGCAGCAAGATGCCGTGCAGCCTCTCCCGCTCGATGGACCTGCTGACCGCCTCCGTCGCCCTGCCCGGCCCGGACGGCGTGCCGCGGCTGGCGGTCGCGCTGATCCCGGCCGACAGCCCCGGCATCACCGTCCACCCGTTCTGGGGCACGCCGATCCTGGCGGGCGCCGAGAGCGAGGAAGTCCGGCTCACCGACGTCGAGTTGGACCCGAGCATGGTGGTGGCCACCGAGGTCACCGCCGACGCGGTGCCGGACGCGCTCAACGTCGCGGGCTTCCTCTGGTTCGAACTGCTGCTGACCGCCGGCTACCTCGGCGTCGCCAGCGCCCTGGTCGAGCGCGTCCTCCAGCGCCCCGGCGCCGACCGGGACGACCCGACGCCGTACCTCGTCCCGGTCGAGGGCGCGATGCTGGCCGTGGAGGCCGTCGCCCGGGCGATGGCCGAGGAGGAGTGGGACGAGGCGCTGCTGGTCCGGGCGCTGACCGCCCGCTACGCCGCGCAGGACGCGATCGCCGAGACCACCCGGACCTGCCTGGCCGCGCTCGGCGGAATGTCCTTCATCGGCTCGCCGGACGGCGCCTACCTCGCCTCCGCCGCCGTCGGCCTGACCTTCCACCCGCCCGCCCGCACCAGGATGGCCCGCCCGCTGCGGGAGTACCTGGACGGCCGCCCGCTGCGGATCGGCTGAACCGGTGGAACGAGCGGACGCGGCACCGGCCGATCGTTCGGACGCGGCACCGGCGGAGCGGTCGGACGCGCCACCGGCCCGGCTCGACGTGCTGCGCAGCATCGACCAGTTGCCGCCCGGCAGCTGGGAACGGCTGGCCCCCGCGGGTGACCCGATGTGGACCCGGAACGTCTTCCGCGCCCTGGAGCGCAGCCGGGTCGGGCCCGCCGGGTACGCCTACCTGACGGTGCGCCGGGGCGCCGAGACCGTCGCGGTGCTGCCGCTCTGCCTCTTCCCCGACCTGCGGCTCGACCGGATCGTCGGCCCGCACGAGCGCCGCCTGCTCGCCCCGCTGCGCCGCCTCGCGCCCCGCCTGCTGCGGGTGCCGATGCTGTTCTGCGGCCACCTGCTCGGCCAGGGCCACGTCCTGGCGGCCGAGCCGCTCGACGGGCCGACCGGGCGGCTGCTGGTCACCGCCGTCCTGGACTTCGCCCGGCGCGAACGGCTCGGCACCGTGGTCTTCAAGGACTTCGCCGGGCCCGACCTCGCCCCGCTGCGCGCCCCGCTCACGGAGGCCGGCTTCTTCCTCGCGCCGAGCCTGCCCGACACCGAACTCGCCCTGCCCACCGACTCGTTCGAGCAGTACCTGGCCGCCCTGCCGGCCAAACCGCGCCGCAACGCCCGGGCCAAGATCCGCCGCTTCGGCTCCCGTCCCGACCTGCGGATCGAGGTGCTGGCCGCGTTCGACCACCTGCTGCCTCAACTGCTCGCCCTGTACGGGCAGGTGATGGACCGCGCCGACCAGACCCTGGACGTCCTGGACCACGCCTTCCTGGCCGCCCTCGCCGCCGACCCGCTCAGCCGCCTGGTGGCCTGCTTCGAGGGCGAGCGGCTGGTCGGCTTCCTGCTCTGCCTCTTCACCGCCCGGCCCGGCGCGGGCGGTACGGAGAGTGCGGGCGGCGAAGGCGGTGCGGGGGACACGGGCGGTACGGGAAACACGGGCGGCGCGGACGGGATCGTGCCGGGGGCGACCGGGGCCCGGATCGGCCTGGACTACCGGCTGGCCCACGACGCCGCGCTCTACCACAACCTGCACTACGCGGCCGTCCGGCTGGCGATGGACACCGGCTGCCGGCACATCCGCTTCGCCCAGACCGCGTACCTGCCGAAGGTGGAGATGGGCTGCGCGCTGATCGAGCAGTGGCACGCGATGACCCACGTCCGGCCGCTGCCCCGCGCGGTGCTCCGCCGGCTCCTCCCGCCCGCCCTGGCCGCCGCCCGCGCCCAGGCGTTGGACCCGCCCGGCGGCAGCACCGGCCCCGCGCCCCGTCCCCGCACCGAAGAGAGGCCCCCGCATGCCGCACGTTGAAGTGGAACTGCCCGTCGCCGCGGCGCCCGAGGACGCCTGGCCGGTGGTGGTGGACGTCCTCGGCTACCCCGCCTGCATGGAGAGCGTCGACTCGGTCGAACTCGTCGAGCAGCCCGACGAGCGGCACCGGACCACCGCCTGGTCGGTCCGGCTCCAGGGCTCGGTGCTGCGCTGGACCGAGGCCGAGGTGATCGACCACGCCGCCCGCCGCTTCGACTTCGAACAGACCAGCGGCGACCTCGGCGCGTTCGCCGGCCACTGGTCGGTGTCGCCCGCGCCCGGCGGCGGCAGCACCGTCGCCCTGCACGTCGACTTCGACATCGGCATCCCGCTGCTCGCCGAGATGCTCAACCCGGTCGCGGCGGACGCCCTGCGCGAGAGCGCCGCCCAGATGCTCGGCGCCCTCGAACAGCGGCTCCTGCTCCAGGGGGCCGCCCGATGACCACCACCGCACCCGACACCACCGCACCCGACGCCACCGCACCCGACACCACCGCCACGGACCCCGCGGTGGTCTTCGACCGGCTGCGGCGCCACCTCTCCCCGAAGCTCGCCCTGACCGGCGGCTTCGCCGGGCGCGGCGCGGTGGAGGCGGCCGGCGAGGGCTGCCGGGTGACGCTCTCCGACGGCCGGACCGCGCTGGACTTCGGCTCCTACGCCGTCACCCTGCTCGGCCACCGCCACCCCGCGGTCACCGCGGCCGTCCGCGCCCAGTTGGACACCATGCCCACCGCGACCCGCAGCCTGGCCAACCCGGTCACCGCCGAGGCCGCCGCCCGGCTCAGCGGCTACCTCGGGGACGTCCTCCCGAAGGTGTACTTCGGCCTGAACGGGGCCGACGTGGTCGAGGTCGCTGTCAAACTGGCCCGGCTGGCCACCGGCCGCCCCCGGGTGCTGGCGGTGCGCGGCGGCTTCCACGGCAAGTCGCAGGGCGCCCTCGCGCTCACCCACAGCCCGCTCTACCGCCGGGGCCTGCTCGGCTGCGAGGTGGACGTGGTCCACGTCGACGCCGAGGACCCGGCGGCGGTCGGCCGGGAGACCGCCGGCGGCCGGGTGGCCGCCGTCGTGCTGGAACCGGTGCAGGGCGAGAACGGCGCCCTGCCGCTGCCCACCGGGGTGCTGCGGCAGTGGTGCGCGGACGCGGCCCGGCACGGCGCCTTCGTGATCGCCGACGAGATCCAGTGCGGGCTGCGCCGCTGCGGCGAACGCTCGGTCGCCCTCGCCGACGGGCTGCCCGTCGACGCGGTCCTGCTCGGCAAGCCGCTGGGCGGCGGCGTCGTCCCGCTCTCCGCGCTGCTCTGCTCGGAGCGGCTGTACGCACCGCTGGCGGCCGACCCGTTCCTGCACTCGGCGACCTTCGGCGGCCACCCGCTGAGCTGCGCCGCCGTCCCCGCCGCCCTCGACGCGATCGAGGAACTCGCCGACCACGGACGCGAGTCGGCCGCCCAACTGGACGCCGCACTGACCGGCCTGCACGAGCGCCACCCGGACGTGGTGCGGGCCGTGCCCGGCCGCGGCCTGCTGCGCGGCCTCGACTGCGCCTCCCCGCAGGCGGCCGGCGCGATGGTGCTCGAACTGGCCGCCGCCGGACTGCTGGTCTCCCCCTGCCTGAGCCGCCCGACCACCGTCCGGCTGCTCCCGCCGCTGATCGCCACGGCGGCCGAACTCGCCGAGGCGACCACGATCCTGGACGCCGCGCTCACCGCCACCGGACGCGCCCTGCGGACGGGCGGCACCGGCTGACCACGCCCGACGGGCCGCGCACGGCGTACGACACGCGGTGCACGGCGTACGGACACCGGCCGACCGCGGCCGGTGCGGAGTACGGAGAAGGCCGCCCGGTGCGGCGAAAGGAGCGAACCCAGGTGCCCACACGAGAGGAACTGGCCGTGACGGTCAGGGCGGTCATCTCCGACGTCCTCGGCACGGACCCGGACGAGTTGCGGGAACGGACCAGCCTGGCCGAGGACTACGGCGTCGACAGCCTCGAACTCATGGAGATCGGAGCCCGGTTGGAGCGGACGCTGCGCCTGCGGATCGACCCCGACGACCTGGTCTCGGCCCGCGACGTCGGCCACGCCATCGACCTGCTGCGCGCCCGGCTGGACGACCCCGCGACCGCCGCGCCCGGCAGTCGGCTGCACGGCGCGGTGATCGACCTGTCGGCCCCGGCACCCGTCCCCGTCCCGGCCGCCGCCGTCACCGTCACCGCCGCCCCCACCGTCCCCGCGCCGGAGGGCCCCGCGTGAGCCCGCAGGACCGGCACCCCTCGGGCGGGCACCGGGTCGCCGTCACCGGCATCGGCGTGAAGTCCCCGGCGGGCAACAGCCTCGACGAGGTGTTCGCCGCGGTGCTGGCCGGCCGGTCCGTCGCGGCCCGGGTGGAGCGGCTGGTCGAGGCCGACCTGCCGGTCCACTTCGCCTGCCTGGTACCGGAGTTCGACCCGGAGCGCTACCTCAGCCGGCGCGAGGCCCGGCAGATCGACCGCCCGGCCCAACTGCTGCTGTGCGCCGCCGACGACGCGCTGGCCGACGCCGCCCTGCCTGCCGACCGCCGCCCCGACCGGATCGGCGTGCAGATCGGCACCGGCATCGGCGGGCTGTCCAGCATGGAGGCCGCCACCGCGGGCTTCGTCGACCGCCCCCGGGACCTGCCGGTGCACACCGTCCCGCGCACCATGGCCAACTCGCCCGCCTGCCGCATCGCGCTGCGCCACGGCTTCCAGGGCGTCTGCACCACCTACTCCAGCGCCTGCGCCAGCGGCGGCACCGCACTGGGCGAGGCCGCCCGCCGCATCCGGTACGGCGAACTGGACGTGGCGGTGGCCGGCGGCGTCGACGCGGCGGTCAGCACGGTGGTGATGGGCGCCTTCGCCCGGATGCGCGCGCTCTCCACCCGCAACGACCGGCCCGCCCTGGCCAGCCGCCCGTTCGACGCCGACCGGGACGGCTTCGTGATGGGCGAGGGCGCCGCCGTCCTGGTGCTCGAACGCTGGGAGTCCGCCCGGGCCCGCGGCGCGGTCATCCACGGCGAGATCGCCGGCTACGCCGAGAACTGCGACGCCTTCCACATCGCCGCCCCGCACGAGGACGGCGAGGTCGCCGCCCGCTGCATGCGGCAGGCCGTCGCCGACGCCGGGCTCTCCCTCGCCGACATCGGCCACATCAGCGCGCACGGCACCTCCACCGTGCCGGGCGACCGCGCCGAGGCCCGGGCCATCGAACGCTGCTACGACGGCCAGTCACCACCGGTCACCGCGGTCAAGGGCGTCACCGGCCACCTGATCGGCGCGGCGGGCGCGCTGGCGGCCGCCCTCGCCCTGCGCAGCGCGTCCCGCGCGCTGGTGCCGCCGATCGCCAACCTGCACGACAGCCCCGAGGGCGGCCGGATCGACCTGGTGCACGGCGCGCCGCGCGCCCTCGCGCCCGCGCCGGTGCTGTCCAACGCCTTTGGGTTCGGCGGCCAGAACTCCTGCCTGGTGCTCGCGCCCCCGCCCTGAGCCGCCCGCCCTGAGCCGCTCCCGTTCTGAACCGCTCCCGTCCCGAACCGCCTCCGTTTCGAACCACCCCTCCAGCAGACCTCCAGCAGAGGAACCAAGCAGATGCGAGTCCTTCTCACCGGGGCGACCGGAGTGGTCGGCACCGAACTCGCCCACCAGCTGGGGACCGTGGCCGCCGCCCACGGCCGCCCGCTCGACCTCGTCCCGGTCGCCCGGCGCGGCGGCGACACCGCACTGCCCTGGCGGATGGGCGCCGAACCGCCGCCCGCCGCCCTCGCCGGGCACTGGGACGTCATCGTGCACGCCGCGGCCAGCACCCGCTGGACCCTCGGCCGGGACGAGGCGGTCGCCGCCAACCTCGACCCGCTGCGCGCCGTCCTCGCCCTCGCCGACCGCGACACCCACCTCGTCCAGGTCTCCACCGCGTACGTCGGCGGCGAGCGCAACCCCGAGGACCTGCGCGGCGCCGAGTTCGAGGGCTACCGCAACGGCTACGAGTGGTCGAAGGCCCGCTGCGAGGAGATCGCCCGCGACGAGCACCCCGGACCGCTCACCCTGGTCCGCCCGCCGCTGGTCGTCGGCCGCCGCGCCACCGGCGAGATCGCCCGCTTCTCCGGCCCGTACACCATGCTCCAGGCCCTCGTCTCCGGCACCGCCGCCGTGGTGGTCGGCGACCCGGCCGGCCACGCCGAGATCAGCCCCGTCGACGAGGTCGCCGCAGCCCTGACCGCCGCCGTCCTGGACGCCCCGCCCGACCGGCCGCGCACCGAGGTGATCGCCGCCGGGCCCGACAGCCTCGACCTGGACACCCTGCTGGACGTCATCTGCACCACCCTCAACGACTTCCGCGCCGCGCACGGCGTCACCCCCGTCGAACGGCCGCCGCTGGTGTCCGTCGACAGCTGGGAGCGCTTCTTCCTCCCGCTCTCCGACCAGTACCTCTCCCCGATCCAGAGCCAGGCCGTCAGACTCCTCGCCATGTTCCAGAGCTACACCAGCATGCGCCGCCCCTTCGAACCCACCTGGAAGGTCCCCGACCCGGCCGCCGCCATGGCCGCCTCCGTCCGCCACTGGGCCGAACGCCGCCCCCGCCTCGCCCTGGCCCGCCCCGAACCCTGGACCCTGCTCGGCCCCGGCCCCGGCCGCTGAGCGCACCCGCCGGTGCGCCCGACGGCCGGGGCCGGGGAGCCGTGATCAGGTGGTGGTGCAGGTGGTGGTGGGCCAGGTGGTGGAGCCGTTCTTCGTGATGGTCATGCCCCAGGTGTTGCCGGAGCCGTTGGGGGTGGCGACGAGGGTCTGGGCGTCGGGGTAGGTGGTGGTGGCGTTCCAGGTGGAGCTGACCTTCTCGGGGGTGGGGACCTTGACGGTGACCTTCCAGCTGCTGGAGCCGGTGACGGTGACGTTGAGGTTGTAGCGGTCGCTCCAGGAGGTGCCGGCGGAGAGGGTGGCGGTGCAGCTCCCGCCGCCGGTGCCACCGCCCCGGTACCGCCGCCACCGGTGGAGGAGCCGAGGGTGAGGTTGGAGCTGCCGCTGCTCTGGTAGCCCTCGGTGGCCAGAATCTCGTAGTTCATGCTGCCGAGGTTCATGCCGTACCTGGCCCACGCGTCGAAGTGGTTGCCGACCGTGATGGTGCCGCCGGTCCGCTTCGACTGGCGGACGCTCCAGTACTGGTTGAAGGTCTTGTTGCCCTCGATGGAGGGGGCGTTGACCCGGGTGGTCTCGTAGATGTCGTAGGTGCCGCCGTCGCTGGTGACGGTGCCCTTGTAGGTGCCGGTGGGCTTGTACGAGCCGTAGTTCTCGACCACGTAGTACTCGACCAGCGGGTTGGTGGTCCAGCCGTACAGCGACAGGTAGGCGTTGCCGCTGGTGCTCCAGGTGCCCGAGTAGGTCACCGGGTTGCGCGAGCCGGTGCTCCAGCCCTTGCCGGCCACGAAGTTCCCGGCGTTGGTCCAGGAGGTGCTGTAGGCGCCACCGCCGTTCAGGGACATCGAGGCCGCGCCGCTGCCCTCGGTCCAGAACGAGTAGAAGTACCCGCCGTCGTTGCCGGTCTGGTTGCTGGTGACGGTCGCCGCGTCGGCGGTGCCCGGCAGCAGCACGACCGCCGCGAGGGCCGGCGGGAGGACGCGTGCCGTGCGGACGAGCCGCCACATCCGGCCGGCCCGGGGGCTCTTGGGGTGGGGGAGTGCCACGAGGAGATCCGTTCTGCGAGGGGTGGGTGGGGGTGCCGCGCCGCGCTGTCCCTGATCCAGCGTCAACAGGCGTTCGCCGGGCGCGGATTGGCGCGGATTGGCGCGTACGGCCCGGGCCCTGGGCCGTACGGACTTGTCGACGGCGACAGTGTTGGATGGCGCTCGACGGGCTGTCAACGCTTTCGACAGGACTTCCGAATGCGTCGGTCGCCGCCTCGGTGGAGTGTGATCGGTGAAGCCACTGGTCGAGGCGGGGTTTTTCGGCTTCCGCCCTCCGGCGTCGAGCGCGGATCGTGCGGTTTCGCTGGTGCCCGGCTGGCCCGTGCGGCACAATTTTCGGCAACATGCTTTCGAAAATTTCGAAGCCGGGGAGGGGTGGGCCGGGGCTGCGGGGCGGTCCGGTGCGGGGGTGGGAATTCCCCGGGGAGGGTGGCGCGGATGCGGCGGTATTTCCCCGGCGGGGAATTCGTTCCGCCGTGCTCGATTTCTCGTGGTACGTGCACGGTTCAGTGGCGGGGAATTCCCGGTGCGGCCCCGGCGGCGTGATCAGTTGGTGGTGCAGGTGGTGGTGGGCCAGGTGGTGGAGCCGTTCTTCGTGATGGTCATGCCCCAGGTGTTGCCGGAACCGTTGGGGGTGGCGACGAGGGTCTGGGCGTCGGGGTAGGTGGTGGTGGTGTTCCAGGTGGAGCTGACCTTCTCGGGGTGGGGACCTTGACGGTGACCTTCCAGCTGCTGGAGCCGGTGACGGTGACGTTGAGGTTGTAGCGGTCGCTCCAGGAGGTGCCGGCGGAGAGGGTGGCGGTGCAGCTCCCGCCGCCGGTGCCCCCGCCCGTGCCCCCGCCGGTACCGCCGCCCGTGCTACCGCCGCCGTTGTCGGTGGGGGCGACGGCGCGGCCGGTCTGCGGGGAGATCATGCCGGCGCACAGCCCGCGGGAGGCCAGGTTCCGGGCGATCTGCGGGACCGCGGCCAGGGTGTTGGCGGGCCACTCGTGCATCAGGATGACCTGGCCGTTGCCGAGCCGGCCGACGGCCTGCACGATCGCGGCGGTGCTGGCGCCGTTCCAGTCCTGCGAGTCCACGTCCCAGATCACCTCGGTCAGGCCGTACGTGGCCTCGACCGACTTCAGGGTCGCGTTGGTCTCGCCGTACGGCGGGCGGAACAGCTTCGGCGTGCCGCCGCCCGCGTTGGCGACGGCCGACTGGGTGCCGCCGACCTCGGAGTCGATCCGGGCCTGGCTCTCCTGGGTCAGGTGGGGGTGGGTGTAGCTGTGGTTGCCGATCCACATCCCGGCCGCCGACTCGGCCTGCACCTGGGCCGGGTAGGCGGCGGCGAACTGGCCCTCGTTGAACACGGTGGCCCGCAGCCCGTTCTGCTTGAGTGCGGTCAGCAGGGCCGGGGTGTGGTCGTTGGACGGGCCGTCGTCGAAGGTCAGCCCGACGTAGCCGGTACAGGCGGCGGCGGCCCGGGCCGGGAGGGGATCGACGGCGGCGGCCGTCAGGCCGGCCGCCACGGTGGCGGCGACGGTGGCGGCGACGGCGAGGCCCGCGATCAGCGGGCGCGGCGAGGGACTGGTGACGCGCATGGGGGTGCGACTCCTCGTGGTTCGCTGGGGAGCCCGGGAGGCGGATGGAACCGGCGACCCGGCTCGACTGGAAGGTCGGCGACGGCCGACTGCGAAGAGTTTTGACCCGGGCAGTTCACGTGTCAACGATCCGGCTGAAACTTTCGGCGGCTATTCGGTGGGCGACGGCAATGACGGCCGGAAGCGACAGATTTTTCGGCCAGAATCGTGGCGTGCGCCGGTCCGGAACGGCGGGAAATGCGCGACCGGGCGGTTCCGATCCGCACCGATCGTCTTTCGGTCGGCGGGCGGGTGACAGCAGGCGGTGGCCGGGGCACCGGGGCGCCGGGGCAGCCTGGATCGGCCGTCGGCGGGTTCCGCGCCGTTGCGGGCCGACGGCCGATCGGCCCGTCCCCGGTGCGTGCCGCGGACCCGGCCGCGCCCGGGCCGGTGGCCGGGCACGGGCGGGTGGCCGGGCACGGGCGGGTGCGGCGGAGCAGGGGGACGGGCACCGTCGGCCGGGCGGGCGAAGCGGGGTGCCGCCCGGCCGACGGAGCGGGGGGCGTCGGCCGGGGCGGCCGACGCGGGGGAGGAGACGGAGGGTGGGGGTGGGGGATCGGTGGCGGCGGCCGCGGGGTCAGTCGGCGGTGCCGGCCAGCTGTTCGGTGAAGCGGTTGGCGAACTTGCCGTCCGGGTCGAGTTCTCGGCGCAGCGCCAGGAAGTCGCTCAGCCGCTCGTAGGCGGCGCCGGCGGTGGCCCGCAGCGCGTGCGTGATCTTCCCCCAGTGCGGGCGCCCGCCGAGCGGTAGGAGGGCGCGTTCGACCGCGGCGAGGGCCGGGGCGACGGTGGCGGGGTCGGGCTTCCAGGTGAAGTGGAAGGCGACCGAGTCGCGCCCGTGGGAGGGGCTCAGCCAGAGTTCGTCGGCGGCCACCGTGCGCACCTCGGAGATGTGCAGCACCGGTGCCAACTCCTGTCCCAGCGCGCGCAGTTCGGCGACGGCGGCGCGGGCCGCGGCGCGCGGCAGCAGGTATTCGGACTGGAGTTCCGCGCCGCTGCTGGGGGTGAACTCGGGGCGGAAGTGCGGCAGCCGCTGGTGCCAGGGGCCGGGGACGCCGAGCTGCGGGGTGCAGGCGTCGGTGGGCAGGCCCGGCACCGGGTGCTCGGGGCGGTCGGCGGGTCGCGCGCCGGGCACGGCGGCGGGCGGGGTGCCGTCGTCGAGCTGCTTGACCCAGACTCGGCCGGTGTCCGATCCCCAGTCGGTGAACAGGCTGACGCTGTAGCCGGCGGCGTGGATCTCGTCCAGGTGGGCGGTGTAGTCGGCGAGGGCGAGCCCGGTGTGGACGTACTGCCGGACATCGAAGGCGGGCACCGTGTCGAGGGTGAGCGCGGTGACGATGCCGAGTGCGCCCAGGTGCACCACCGCGCCGGGGTGGGTGGTGGTGCGCAGTTCGCCGTCGGCGCCGACGACCTCCAGCGAGCGGACGGCGGCGGCGAGCGAGCGGCGGGTGTCGCCCGAGCCGTGGGTGCCGGTCGCGGTGGCCCCGGCGGCGGAGATGTGCGGCAGCGAGGCCAGGTTCTCCAGGGCCAGGCCCGCCGCGTGCAGGACGGTGGCGAGTTCCGCGTAGCGGGTGGCGGCGGAGACGGTGACGCTGCGGCGGTCGGGGGCGATCTCGATCCGGGTGGGCAGGCCGTCCAGCCGGACCAGGTCGCCCTCGGTGTCGGCGACCGGGCTGAAGGAGTGGCCGCTGCCCAGGGCCCGGACGCGGTCGCTGCGCCGGACCAGTTCCCGCAACTCGTCCAGGTCGCGCGGGCGGTGGACGGCGCGGGCGCCGAAGGTGAGGTTGCCCGCCCAGTTGGTCAGCGGGCCGACCGGCCGGGGGCCGGTGGTGGACGGGCCGGTGTCGGAGGAACCGGTGTCGGAGGAGCCGGTGGTCGTCATCGGGTCACACCCAGGGGGTCGGGGGCGGGTCGCCGGAGCGAACGGACGGCGGCCCGTCCGGCACCCCGATTCGTCATGGCGGAAAACAAATTAGTCCGCCCAGGTCGGCGGAGCAAGGGCGGCCGGACCTCGAAACTTTCGAAACCCGATCCGGAGCGCTCCCGGCCCCGCTCCCGGTCCCGGCCCCAGTCTCGGCCCCAGTCCCGGACGCGGCCCGGGCGGCCCTCGTCAGCCCCCGGCGGGGCCGGGTGCCACGGTACTGGAGCGCACCACCAGGGTGGTGGAGAGTTCGAGCCGGGTGGGGGCGGCCGGGGCCTCGCCGGTGCGCAGGGCGAGGATCAGCCGGGTGGCCTGCTCGGCCATCTCGCGCAGCGGCTGGCGGACGGTGGTCAGCGCGGGGCTGGTCCACTGGGCGATGTCCAGGTCGTCGTAGCCGACCACGGACAGGTCCTCGGGGACGCGCAGCCCGTGGACCCGGGCGGCCTCCATGACGCCGAGCGCCTGCAGGTCGCTGCCCGCGAAGATCGCGGTGGGGCGGTCGGGAAGCTCCAACAGCCGCCTGGCGCAGGCGAGTCCGCCCTCGGCGTGGAAGTCGCCGAAGGCGATCAGCGCGGGGTCGGTCTCCAGCCCGGCCATCGACATCGCCGAGCGGTAGCCGTCGAGCCGGGCCAGCGAGCAGAGGGTGTCCTCGGGGCCGGTGACGATGCCGATCCGCCGGTGGCCGAGCTCGATCAGGTGCCGGGTGGCGGCGAGGCCGCCGGCCCAGTTCGCCGAGCCCACCGAGGGCACGTCCGGGTCGGGGTTGCCGGCCGGGTCGATGATGACGAACGGGATGGAGCGGGCCCGCAGTTGGCGCTTGAGCTCGGGCGGGAGGCCGGAGAGGACCAGCACCACGCCCAGCGGCCGCCGGCGCAGCACCGCGTCGATCCAGCCGGGCCCCGGCGCCTGCCGGGAGCCGCTGTGGGCGACCACCACGGCCGCCCCGTGCTCGTTGGCCACCGTCTCGACGCCGCGCAGGAGTTCCATCGCCCAGAGGCTGTCGAGTTCGTGGAAGACGATCTCGATCAGCGGGGCCTCGCCGCCGTTGCGGGCGGCGCGCTGGTAGTCGTGCTCGCGCAGGACCCGTTCGACCCGGCCGCGGGTGGACGCCGAGACGTCGGTACGTCCGTTCAGGACCTTCGAAACCGTCGAAACGGAGACTTCGGCCTCTCGCGCGATGTCCGCGAGGGTGATCCGTCCCAGTTCATCGCCCTTTTCCATGCCCGCAGCATAGGGCACGGGCGGTGCGGAACGACCCCCGGATCACGCTTCAGTAACCCTCGGTACGAGGGGTTGACCCGCAACATGCCCGCAACTTAGCGTCCCGGCCAGGCACTGATTTCGAGAATGGCCTCGAAACTTTAGGAGACTCCTGATGAAGAGACGTGCGTTCGCTGTGGCACTCGGGCTGTCCCTGGCGACGGTGGGGGTGACGGCCTGCGGCAGCGGCGCCTCCGCCGGCGGCGGCTCCCACACGATCCACGTGCTGGTCTACGGCGACGCCAGCAACAAGGTCGAGAAGCAGATGGTCGACACCTTCAACAAGACCTCGAAGGTCAAGGTGGTGCTCGACACCATCCCCGGCGCCGACTACCAGGCCAAGCTCAACACCATCATCAACACCGCCCAGGCGCCGGACGTCTTCTTCAACTGGGGCGGCGGCAGCATCCAGCCCTACGTCAAGGCGGACCTGCTGCTCCCGCTGGACGACATGATCGCCGCGGACCCGGGCCTGAAGGACAACTTCCTCTCCTCGGTGTTCAACACCGCCGTGATCGACGGCAAGGCGTACGGCATCCCGATGCGCGGCACCCAGCCGGTGCTGCTGTTCGACAACAAGAAGGTGCTGGCCGACGCGGGCCTGAGCGCCCCGAAGACCTGGGACGAGCTGCTGAACGCCGTCCAGGTGCTCAAGGGCAAGGGCGTCACCCCGTTCGCCCTCGGCGGCGGCGACCAGTGGCCGACCCTGATGTGGTACGAGTACGTCTTCGACCGGGTGGCCGGCCCCGAGCTGTTCCGGAAGGCGCTGTCCGGCGACAAGGCCGCCTGGGAGAGCGAGGACGCCAAGAAGGCGCTCGGCATGCTCAAGCAGCTGGTCGACGCGGGCGCGTTCGGCTCGAACTTCGACTCGGTCAAGTTCACCGACGGCGGCTCCCCGGCCCTGCTGGCCAAGGGCAAGGCGGCGTTCGAGCTGATGGGCTCCTGGGCGTACGCCACCCAGCAGGACGCCAACCCCGACTTCGCCAAGAACGACCTCGGCTACAGCGGCTTCCCGTCCGTCGCGGGCGGCAAGGGCGACCCGGCGGACGTGGTCGGCAACACCAACAACTTCTACTCGGTGCTGAAGAAGAGCAAGCACCCCGAGACCGCCGCCGCCTTCCTCAAGCTCATGTACTCCGACGAGTTCGTGAAGGCCCAGCTGGCGATCGGCAACCTGCCGACCACCACCAACACCGAGCAGTTCCTGGACACCGCCGCCAGCCCGGACTACTCGAAGTACCAGTACGAGCTGGTCAAGGCCGCCCCGTCGTTCCAGCTCTCCTGGGACCAGGCGTACCCGCCGGCCGCCACCACGCCGATCCACACCGCCGTCCAGCAGTTCTTCAACGGCAAGCTCGACGTGGACGGCTTCATCAAGGCCATGCAGGCCCTGCCCGCCTCCTGAGACGAATGCCGATGAATGCTCCCTCCTTCGCGTCCGGGTCCGGCCGCCGCCCGCGGGCCGGACGCAGGACCGGCGTCGGGGTGACCCGCCCGGGCCTGGTCTGGGCGGTCCCCGCGACCGTCTTCTTCCTGCTGTTCGCCCTCCTGCCGCTGGTGCTGGTCGCGGTGCTCTCCTTCACCAGCTGGGACGGCGTCGGCGCGCCCCGCTTCAACGGCCTGGACAACTGGACCGAGCTGCTGCACGACCCGGTGATGACCCGGAGCGTCTGGCTGACCCTGGTGCTGACCGCGGCCGGCGTGCTCGTGCAGACCCCGGTCAGCGTCCTGCTGGGCGTCTGGGCGGCCGGGCACCAGCGCAACCGGGCCGTGCTGTCCGCGGTCTTCTTCATCCCGCTGCTGCTGTCCGCGACCGCGATCTCGGTGGTCTGGCGGGCCATCCTCGACCCCAACTTCGGCGTCCCCTCGCAACTGACCTCGCTGTTCGGCGACGGCAACCTGATGGGCAGCCGGAGCGGCGCCATCGCGGTGCTCACCTTCGTCGGCATGTGGCAGTGGACGCCCATGCACGCCCTGCTCTACCAGGGCGGCGCCCGGGCGATCCCGCAGGTGCTCTACCAGGCCGCCGCGATCGACGGCGCCGGCAAGGTCCGGCAGTTCGTCCACATCACCCTGCCGCAGCTGCGCAACACCATGATCACCTCGGTGATCCTGATGCTGGTCGGCGGCCTCACCACCTTCGACACCGTCCTCATCCTCACCCAGGGCGGCCCCGGCACCGACACCACGAACAGTGCCTACTACATGTACCAACAGGCTTTCAAGAGCTTCGACTTCGGCTCCGGCTCGGCCATCGCCCTGGTCCTGGTGGTGGTCGCCACCCTGATCTCGCTCGCGGTCGTCCGGTTCTCCGGCTACGACAAGATGCGCGGCACCACGGAGGGACTGTGATGCGCAGGCGTCCCAACCACCTCGCCGGGCTGGGCTCGCTGGTCTGGCTGGTCCTGGTCGGCTTCCCGCTGTACGTCCTGCTGATCTCGACCTTCCGGACCCGCTCCAACTACTCCACCCAGGGCCCGCTCACCTTCCCCTCGCAGCTGACCCTGCAGAACTACGTCGACGACTTCTCCAACGGCTTCGGGCGGGACTTCCTCAACACCGTCGTCGTCACCGCGAGCGTGGTCGCGATCGTGCTGCTCGTCGTGCCCCCGCTGGCCTACGCGATCGTCCGGGCCCGGGGCAGGACCATCGGCACGGTCTTCCGGATCTTCCTGCTGGGCCTGGCGATCCCCGCGCAGGCCGTGATCGTGCCGATGTTCTACGTCATCAGCAAGGCCGGCCTGTACGACCACCTGATCGGCGTGATCCTGCCCACCGCCGCGTTCTGCCTGCCGGTGTGCACGCTGGTGCTCACCGGCGCGATGCGGGACATCAGCGGCGAGCTGTACGAGGCGATGGCCATGGACGGCGCCAGCCCCTGGCGGGTGTTCTGGCAGCTGGTGGTGCCGCTGTCCAGGGGCGGCCTGTCCTCCGTCGTGGTCTTCTCGGCGCTCCAGGCGTGGAACGGCTTCCTGTTCCCGCTGATCCTCACCCAGTCGGAGAGCAGCAAGGTCATCACCCTCGGCCTGTACGACTTCCAGACCGAGCACGGCGTCGACGTGCCCGGCCTGCTCAGCGCCGTCGTGCTGTCGATGCTCCCGATCTTCATCGTCTACCTGTTCGCCCGGCGTGCCTTGGTCCAGGGCCTCATGGGCGTCGGAGGAAAGTGACCGACAAGATGAACCTGGCCGTTCCCGCCGAAGCCCCCGTCCCGCCCGCCGAAGCCCCCGTGCCTCCAGCCGCCGCTCCCGCCCCGCCCGCCGCGACCGCGGCCCCCTCCGCCCCGGCCCCCCGCTGGCGCGACCGCGCGCTGGGCCCCGAGGAGCGTGCGGACGCCCTGATCGCCGAGCTGACCCTGCCGGAGAAACTGGCCCAACTGGTCGGCGTCTGGGTCGGCGCCTCCGACGAGGGCGGCGACGTCGCCCCGCACCAGCACGACATGGAGGAGCCGCCCGACCTCGACGACCTGCTCCCGAACGGACTGGGCCAGCTGACCCGCCCGTTCGGCACCGTCCCGGTCGATCCGGCGCTCGGCGCGCTCTCGCTGGCCCGCAGCCAGCAGCGGATCGCCGCCGCCAACCGGTTCGGCATCCCCGCCCTGGCCCACGAGGAGTGCCTGGCCGGCTTCGCCGCCTGGGGCGCCACCGCCTACCCGGTGCCGCTCTCCTGGGGCGCCACCTTCGACCCCGAGCTGATCCGGCGGATGGCGGCGGCGATCGGCCGCGACATGCGCGCCGTCGGCGTCCACCAGGGCCTGGCCCCCGTCCTCGACGTGGTCCGCGACGCCCGCTGGGGCCGGGTCGAGGAGACCATCGGCGAAGACCCGTACCTGGTCGGCACGGTGGCCACCGCCTACGTGCAGGGCCTGGAGTCCGCGGGCGTCGTCGCCACCCTCAAGCACTTCGCCGGCTACTCCGCCTCCCGGGCCGGACGCAACCTCGCCCCCGTCGGCATGGGCCCCCGCGAACGCGCCGACGTCATCCTGCCGCCCTTCGAGATGGCCGTCCGCGAGGGCCGCCCCCGCTCCGTCATGCACGCCTACACCGACACCGACGGCATCCCCTCGGCCGCCGACGAGGCCCTGCTGACCGGACTGCTGCGCGACACCTGGGGCTTCGACGGGACGGTGGTCGCCGACTACTTCGGCATCGCCTTCCTCAAGCTGCTGCACGGCGTGGCCGGCGACTGGGCCGAGGCCGCCGCGCTCGCCCTGACCAGCGGCGTCGACGTCGAACTCCCCACCGTCAAGACCTTCGGCGAACCGCTGCTGCGGGCCGTCGAGGACGGCACCGTCCCCGTCGCGCTGGTCGACCGGGCGCTGCGCCGGGTCCTGGTGCAGAAGGCCCAGCTCGGCCTGCTCGACCAGGACTGGGACGCCGTCCCCGCCGCGCTGGCCGGCCGCCCGCTGGACGACCCGCGCGCCCTGCGCGGCACCGTCGACCTGGACCGCCCCGAGAACCGGGAACTGGCCCGGGAGATCGCCGAACGGGCCGTGGTGCTGCTCAGCAACGACGGTACCCTGCCGCTGCGCGCCCCCCGCCGGATCGCCCTGATCGGCCCCAACGCCGACACCCCGACCGCGGTGCTCGGCTGCTACGCCTTCCCCGTTCACGTCGGCGGCCAGCACCCGGACACCCCGATCGGCATCGAACTGCCCACGCTGCGCCAGGCGTTGGCGGCCGAGTTCCCCGACAGCGAGATCCGGACGGCGGCCGGGGCGGGCATCGACGGCACCGACACCTCCGGCTTCGCCGAGGCCCTCGACGCGGCCCGTTGGGCCGACGTGGTGATCATCGCGCTCGGCGACCGGGCCGGCCTGTTCGGGCGCGGCACCAGCGGCGAGGGCTGCGACGTGGAACTCCTCGAACTGCCCGGCGTGCAGCGGCAGTTGCTGGACGCCCTGCTGGACGCCGGCACCCCGGTGGTGCCGGTGCTGCTGGCCGGCCGGCCCTACGCGCTGGGCCGCGCGGTCACCGAGGCGGCGGCCCTGGTGCAGACCTTCTTCCCCGGCGAGGCCGGGACCGAGGCGGTCGCCGCCGTGCTCAGCGGACGCACCAACCCCTCGGGCCGCCTCCCCGTCAGCATCCCGGCCCGGCCCGGCGTCCAGCCCTCCACCTACCTGGCCGCCCGGCTGGCCGGACCCAGCGAGGTCTCCAGCACCGACCCCACCCCGGCCTTCGGCTTCGGGCACGGCATCGGCTACACCGCGTTCGACTGGAGCGGCCTCGAAGTGGAGCGCGAACTCGCCTCCACCGAAGGCGAGTTCGCCCTCTCCTTCACCCTGCGCAACACCGGCGACCGGGCCGGCAGCGAGACCGTCCAGCTCTACCTGCACGACCCCGTCGCCAGCGTGGTCCAGCCCGTCCAACGACTGATCGGCTACCGGCGGATCACCCTCGACGCGGGCGAACACACCCGGGTCGAGATCACCGTCCCCGCCGACCTCGCCTCCTTCACCGGCCGCGACGGCCACCGCATCGTCGAGCCCGGCGCCCTGGAACTCCGCCTCGCCGCCTCCAGTACCGCCCCCCGCCTCACCACCACCGTCCACCTGGAAGGCCCACCCCGCGTCCTCGACCACACCCGCCGCCTCCACGCCCACTTCCGCCCCACCTGACGGCCCGCCCGCAGCGCGACCCCGGCCGCCGACCGTCCCCGCGAGGGTGCGGCCGGCGGCCGGCGGCCGACGCGCTGCCGCCCCGGAACGGCGGGTGCGCTACCCGGGACTCCTTCGGACGCACCGCCACCCGAGCCGGTTGGCGGCCTCGTGTTCGGCATCGGCCACAATGTCCCAGGTGAACACCTGGACGGCCACCCTCCCGCAGATACCGTTCTCCTGCTGCGACCTCCCGGAGGGCGGGGAGTGGATGACCCAGGAGGAGGCGGCGTCCCACCTGGGCATCGGTCTGGTCCACCTCAGCGGACTGACCCACAACACCCGCCGGATCGACCTGGTCCGCACCACCGGCAGGGACCCGGTCGTCACCCGGGCCAGCGTCGAGGCGGAGAAGCACTGGCGCGTCACCGCTCCCCGCTGGCGCAAGATCCTGCGCCTGCTCAAGGACATCGGCTTCTCGATCTAGAGAGTCCGGGTCGAGGGCGACCGACGGCGGACACCGCCCTGCCCGTGCCGGGGCCGCCCGGACGGGACGGCAGCGGACCGCGCGGGTACGGAACGCCGAGGTGAGTGAGCAGCGCAAGCCGGATCGACCTGGCGCGCAGCGCGTCGTCCGCAGGTGCGGTACCGGGGGCGTCCGGGTACTGCGGACGCGGTACGGCGGGTGTCTGCGGGCGGGGGACGACAGGGGGCGGCTCGGGGCCGCAGGGTGGAGGAGACCGGGAGAAGGCCGAATTCTGGAGCGCGCATGTCCGTTCTCGCCCGCTGGTGCCATCGGCACCGGCTCGTCACCGTGCTGTTGTGGCTGGGCCTGCTGGTGGGGCTCGGAGCCGTCTCCGGCGCCGTCGGGACGAAGTACAGCGACAGCATGGCGATGCCGGCCACCGAGTCCAGCCGGGCGATGGACCTGCTCAGGGCGCAGATGCCCGCCGCGGCCGGCGACACCGACACCGTGGTGTGGCACACCGCCAACGGGACGGTGCGCGACCCGGCCGTCCAGGAGCGGATGACCGGGGCCCTGGACGCCATCGCCCACAGCCCCTCCGTCGCCTCGGTCGGCAGCCCGTACGCCGAGCAGGGCGCGGCGCAGATCAGCGCCGACGGCACCACCGCGTACGCGCAGGTGACCTTCAGCGGCGCCGCCCACGACGTCCCCAAGGCGGACGTCGAGCACGTCGTCGACCTGGCGAAGCAGGCCCGCGCCGACGGCCTGGACGTCCAGCTCGGCGGGCAGGCCGTGCAGAACGCCGAGACCGAGATGGGCGGCACCAGCGAGATCATCGGCATCGTCGCCGCGCTGATCGTGATGACGCTGGTGTTCCGCTCGCTGTGGGCCGCCGCGCTGCCGATCCTCACCGCCGTGGCCGGCGTCGGCACCGGCGTGATCGGCACCGGCCTGCTCAGCCACGGCATGAGCATCGCCTCGGTCGCCCCCACCCTGGGCGTCCTGGTCGGTCTCGGCGTCGGCATCGACTACGCCCTGTTCATCGTCAACCGGCACCGCAAGGGCCTGATGGCCGGCCTGGAGGTCGGGGAGGCGTCCGCCAAGGCGCTGAACACCTCCGGCCGCGCGGTGCTGTTCGCCGGACTGACCGTGGTGATCGCCCTGCTCGGCATGCTGATCCTCGGCATGGGCTTCCTCAACGGCATGGCGGTCTCGGCCGCCCTCACCGTCGCGCTCACCGTGCTGGCCGCGATCACCCTGCTGCCCGCCCTGCTCGGCCTGCTCGGCCACCGGGTGCTCAGCCGCGCCCAGCGCCGCCGCCTGGCCGAGCACGGCCCCGGCGAGGCGCACGCCACCGGCTTCTGGCCGCGCTGGGCCGCCCGGGTGCAGGCCCGGCCGACCGGCAAGGCGCTGGTCGCCCTGGTGCTGATGCTCGCCGTGTCGCTGCCGGTGCTGTCGCTGCGCCTGGGCAGCTCGGACGCCGGCAACAACCCGAAGTCCACCACCACCCGGCAGGCGTACGACCTGATGGCCGACGGCTTCGGCCCCGGCTCGAACGGCCCGCTGCTGCTGGTCGCCGAGGCCCCCGGCGCGGCGGACCGGGCCGCCTTGGACGGCCTGGTCACCGACCTGAAGGGCCTGGACGGCGTCGCCCGGGTCGCGGCCGTGCCGATGCGCGAGGGCCAGCAGATCGGCATCGTCCAGGTGGTGCCCACCACCTCCCCGCAGTCCGCGCAGACCTCCGCGCTGATCACCGAACTGCGCGAGCACACCGTCCCCGACGCCGAGGCCGGCACCGGCCTGCGGGTGTACGTCGGCGGCGCGACCGCGACCGCCGCGGACTTCGCGGACGTGCTGATCTCCAAGCTGCCGCTGTTCATCGCGATCATCGTCGGCCTGGGCTGCCTGCTGATGATGGTGGCCTTCCGCAGCCTGCTGGTGCCGCTGATCGGCGTGGTGATGAACCTGCTGACCATGGGCGTGGCGTTCGGCGCGATCGTCGCGGTCTTCCAGTGGGGCTGGGGCTCCGAGGCGCTCGGGGCCGGCGCGGCCGGGCCGGTCGAGGCGTTCGCCCCCGTGATGATCATCGCGATCCTGTTCGGCCTCTCGATGGACTACCAGGTCTTCCTGATCAGCCGGATGCACGAGGAGTGGACCCACACCCGGGACAACCACCGCGCCGTCCGGGTCGGCCACGGCGAGACCGGCCAGGTCATCACCGCCGCCGCCGTCATCATGGCCTGCGTGTTCGCCGCCTTCCTGTTCGGCGGCCAGCGCATGATCGCCGAGTTCGGGCTCGGCCTGGCCCTGGCCGTCCTGCTCGACGTGCTGGTGCTGCGGATGGTCCTCGTCCCGGCCCTGATGCACCGCTTCGGCGCCGCCAACTGGTGGCTGCCCGGCTGGCTCGACCGCCTGCTGCCGCACGTCTCGGTGGAGGGCGAGCCCGACCCGGCCCCCGCCCCCGCCGCCGTCCGGCAGCCCGAACCGGCCGACGCCGGGCGTTGACACCCCGCGGGGCCCGGCCGGTCAGTGCCACCGGCCGGGCCCCGCTGCGTACGGTGAAGGAGTGCGAATGACGCAGACGGTCAGACGGTGGTGCGGCGGACGGCCGGGACGCACCGACGTGGCGGTGGCACTGGCCTGCTTCGTGCTCGCCACGCCGATCACCGCCGCCACCGCGTACCACCGCGACGCCTCGATCACCGGCTACCTGCTGTTCCTGCTGCTGTCCTGCCTGCCGCTGCTGGCCCGCAGCCGGTGGCCGGTGCCGGTGGCCGCCGCGACGGTGCTGATCGGCGTGGTCGAGCTGGTGCTGATCCCGTTCTCGCCCGGCCCGCGCCCGGAGGCCCTCGGGATCTCGATGTTCGCCGTCGGCGTCGCCCTGTACGCGGTCGCCACCCGCACCGACCGGCCCACCGCCTGGCGTACCGGCTGCTGCGCCGCCGCCGCGCTCACCCTCACCGCGCTGATCGTCCGCCCCGGCCTGGAGGAGATCCCGCAGAACCTCGGCCTGATCGCCTGGCCGTTCCTCTCGGTGGCCAGCGGCGACGCGGTCCGCAGCCGCCGCGAACTGCTCGCCTCCGCCGTCGAGCGCGCCGAACGCGCCGAACGCACCCGCGAGGAGGAGGCCCGCCGCCGGGTCACCGAGGAACGGATGCGGATCGCCCGCGAACTGCACGACGTGGTCGCCCACCACATCACCCTGGTCAACGCCCAGGCCGGCGTCGCCCACCACCTGATGCGCACCGACCCCGACCACGCCTACCAGGCCCTGGAACGCATCCGCGACACCAGCCGCGCCGCCCTCGACGAACTGCGCGCCACCGTCGGCCTGCTGCGCCACAGCGGCGAGCCGGCCGCGCCGCGCGAGCCCGCCCCCGGCCTGGCCGGGCTCGACGACCTGCTGGACGCCTTCCGGCACTCCGGCCTGGACGTCACCCTGGAACGCGACGACGCCGACGGACCCGACGACGTCGCCGGACCCGACGGCGCCCCCGCACGCGACGGCGCTGACGGACCCGACGGCGCTGCCGGGCGCGGCGACGCCTCCGCGGGCCTGCCGCCGATCCTCGACCTGACGGCCTACCGGATCATCCAGGAAGCGCTCACCAACACCCACAAGCACGCCGGGCCCACCACCGCGCGCGTCCGCCTCGACTTCGGCCCCGACACGCTGCGGCTCACCGTCGAGGACGACGGCCGGGCCGACGGCGGCGGGGCGCCCGACGGCACCGGCACCGGCCACGGCATGATCGGCATGTACGAGCGCGCCCGCGCCGTCGGCGGCACCCTCAGCGCCGGACCGCGCCCCGGCCGGGGCTTCCGGGTCCACGCCGAACTGCCGCTGCCCGCCGGCCCCGCCCGCAAGGCCGGCCGACCGTGAGCCGCCCGGCGGACGGGGGTCCGGCGGACCACGGCCCGGTGCCGACGACCGCGGGAACCGCGCGAACCGCGGGAACCGCGCGAACCGCACCGAAGACCACCCGAAGGAGCCGCCGACCATGACCGTCCGCGTCCTGCTCGCCGACGACCAGGCCCTGCTGCGCGGCACCTTCCGCCTGCTGATCGACTCCGCCCCCGACCTGGAGGTGGTCGGCGAGGCCGGCACCGGCCGGGAGGCCGTCGCGCTGGCCCGCACCCTGCGCGCCGACCTGGTCCTGATGGACATCCGGATGCCCGACCTGGACGGCCTCGCCGCGACCAGGCTGATCACCGCCGACGAGGACCTGGCGGGCGTCAAGGTGCTGGTCCTGACCACCTTCGAGAGCGACGAGTACGTCGCCGAGGCGCTGCGCGCCGGGGCCAGCGGCTTCCTCGGCAAGGGCATCGACCCGGAGGAGCTGCTGGACGCCATCCGGGTCGTCGCGGCCGGGGACGCCCTGCTCTCCCCGGCCGCCACCAAGGCCCTGATCGGCCGCTTCCTCGCCCAGCCCGACCCGGGGCGGCGGGCCGCGCTGCCCCGGCTGGACGTGCTCACCGCCCGCGAGCAGGAGGTGGTCGCCCTGGTCGCGGCCGGCCTGTCCAACGACGACATCGCCGAGCGGCTGTTCGTCACCCCGCTCACCGCCAAGACCCACGTCAACCGCGCGATGACCAAGCTCGGCGCCCGCGACCGCGCCCAACTGGTCGTCATCGCCTACGAGACCGGCCTGGTCCGCCCGGGCGGGGCGTGACCGGCGGGGGCGTGAGCGGCGAGGCGCGACCGGCGGGACGCGGTCAGCGGGCGCGGGTTCAGCGCTGGGCGGTGAGGGCCGGGTCGGTGGTGTCGAGGGCCTGGAGGATCTGCTCGACGCTCTGCTTGGCGTCGCCGAAGAGCATGGCGGTGTTGTCGCGGAAGAACAGCGGGTTCTGGACGCCCGCGTAGCCGGAGGCCATCGAGCGCTTGAAGACGACGACCCGGTCGGCCTCCCAGACCTTGAGGACGGGCATGCCGGCGATCGGGCTGGCGGGGTCGTCGAGGGCGGCGGGGTTGACGGTGTCGTTGGCGCCGATCACCAGGACGACCGAGGTGTCCGCGAAGTCCTCGTTGATCTCGTCCATCTCCAGCACGACGTCGTAGGGGACCTTGGCCTCGGCGAGCAGCACGTTCATGTGGCCGGGCAGCCGGCCGGCCACCGGGTGGACGCCGAAGCGGACCTCGACGCCCCGCTCGCGCAGCCGGCGGGTGAGGTCGGCGACGGGGTGCTGGGCCTGGGCGACGGCCATGCCGTAGCCGGGGGTGATGATCACGGACTTGGCGGCGGCCAGCAGTTCGGCGGCCTCCCGGGCCCGGATCTCCTGGTGCTCGCCCTGCTCGGCGTCGCCGCCGGAGGGGGCCTCGATGCCGAAGCCGCCCGCGATGACGGACAGGAAGGAGCGGTTCATCGCCCGGCACATGATGTACGAGAGGTAGGCGCCGGAGGAGCCGACCAGCGCGCCGGTCACGATCAGCAGGTCGTTGTCGAGCAGGAAGCCCGCGGCGGCGGCCGCCCAGCCCGAGTAGCTGTTGAGCATCGAGACCACGACCGGCATGTCGCCGCCGCCGATCGAGGCCACCAGGTGCCAGCCCAGCAGCAGGGCCAGCACCGTCACGGCGACCATCAGGCCGAGGCCGGGGGAGGCGGTGAACCAGACGGTCAGGGCGAGGAACGCGCCCAGCGCGCCCAGGTTGAGGGCGTTCTTGCCGGGCAGCACCAGCGGGCGGGAGGCGATCTTCGCGGAGAGCTTCAGGTAGGCGACGATCGAGCCGGTGAAGGTGACCGCGCCGATGAAGATGCCGATGAACACCTCGGCGTGGTGGATCGTCAGCAGGTCGGCGGCCACCGCGGTCTGCGCGGCGCCGTGCCGCTCCACCTCCAGGTAGCTGTTCCAGCCGACCAGCACGGCGGCCAGGCCGACGAAGCTGTGCAGGACGGCGATCAGCTCCGGCATCTGGGTCATCTCGACCCGGCGGGCCCGCCAGAGGCCGATCGCGGCGCCCAGCGCCATCGCGACCAGGATCAGCGCGACCGCGCCCGCGCTGATGCTGCGGGAGGCGACCACGACCGTGGCGACCAGCGCCAGGGCCATGCCGGCGATGCCGTAGACCACCCCGGCCCGCGAGGTGCGGTGCTGGGAGAGCCCGGCCAGGCTCAGGATGAACAGCAGGGCGGCGACCAGGTCCGCGGCGTGCGCGGCGGTGAGGGACGTCATCTCGGCTCAGCCTTTCGAGAACATGCTCAGCATGCGGCGGGTGACGGCGAAACCGCCGAAGACGTTCACGCTGGTCAGCAGGATCGCCACCGCGGACAGCACGGTCACCAGGGCGCTCTCGTGCCCGATCTGCAGCAGCGCGCCGATCACCACGATCCCGGAGATCGCGTTGGTCACCGACATCAGCGGCGTGTGCAGGGCGTGGTGGACCTTACCGATCACGTAGTAGCCGATCACCACGGCCAGCGCGAACACCGTGAAGTTCTCCGCCAGTTGGGCCGGGGCGAAGGCGATCAGCAGGAACAGCGCGAGCATCCCGAGACCGATCAGGCCGAACCGGACGGCGGGCGCGACCCGGGCGGGCCCCGCCCCGACGGCGGCCGGGGGAGCGGCGGCCGGAGAAACGGCGGGCGCGGCGGGCGCGGCCGAGACCGCCACCGGCGGGGGCGGCCAGGTGGTCTCGCCCTCCCGGACGACCGTCACCGCGCGCTGCACCACGTCCTCGAAGTCGATCGCCAGCCGCCCGTCCTTGCCCGGGGTGAGCAGCTTCAGCAGGTTGACCAGGTTGGTGCCGAACAGCTGCGAGGCCTGCGCTGGCAGCCGGGACGCCAGGTCGGTGTAGCCGATCAGGGTCACCCCGTTGTCGGTGACCACCGTCCGCCCCGGCACCGTGCCCGCCACGTTGCCGCCCTGCGCGGCGGCCATGTCGACCACCACGCTGCCGGGCTTCATCGCCGCCACGTCCTCGGCGGTCAGCAGCCGCGGCGCGGGCCGGCCGGGGATCAGCGCCGTGGTGACCACGATGTCCACGTCCGCGGCCTGCGCCCGGTACAGCGCGGCCGCGGCCCGGTCGTAGTCCGCCGAGGTGGCCTTCGCGTACCCGTCGGCGCTCGCCTCCTGGACCGCCTCCACCGCCAGGTACTCACCGCCCAACGACCGCACCTGGTCGGCGACTTCGGGACGCGGGTCGGTGGCCCGGACGATCGCCCCGAGGCTGGACGCGGCCCCGATCGCGGCCAGCCCGGCCACGCCCGCGCCCGCCACCAGCACCTTCGCCGGCGGCACCTTGCCCGCCGCGGTGACCTGCCCGGTGAAGAACCGGCCGAAGGCGTGCGCGGCCTCGATCACCGCCCGGTACCCGGCGATGTTGGCCATCGAGCTGAGCACGTCCATCGACTGCGCCCGGGAGATCCGCGGCACCGCGTCCAGCGACAGCGCCGTCACCCCGCGCGCCGCCAGCGCCGCCAGCAGCTCCGGCCGCTGCGCCGGGGCCAACAGCCCCACCAGCACGGCCCCTTCGCGCAGCCGCCCGACCTCGGCCTCCGACGGCGCGTTCACCTTCAGCACCACCTCGGCCGCCCAGGCGTCCCCGACGGCGGCGCCCGCCGCCTCGTACGCCGCGTCGTCGAACCCGGAGGCCGCGCCGGCCCCCGACTCGACGACCACCTCGTAGCCCAGGCCCAGCAGTCCGCGCACCGTGGCCGGGGTCGCCGCGACCCGGGTCTCCCCGGGCACGGACTCGGCGACCACGCCGACCCGTTGGGGCGGGCGTGCGGAGGAGTCGTTTCCAGACATCGCTCGTTCTCTCTCGTCGGAGGAGGTGGTGCCGGACGTGTTCCGCGCTCGAAGGGGAGTACTTCCCCTTGGTCGCAGGAACCTAGACTCCCGACCCCCTCCGGCAGAACCGGGCGAACGGTGAAATGTGTCACCACAACTCCCACCGACCGGACTACACCCCGCCCCCGGGGGACGGTCGGCGCTCAGGACGCGGGGGCCTCCTGCTCGGCCTCGACGCCGGCGTTCCACTCCCGCTTGGACGCCTGCCAGCCGTCCTCGTCGTGGCCCAGGCGCCAGTACCCGGAGACCGACAGGTCCTCGCGCGGCACGCCGAGCTCCACCCGCAGCAGCGCCCGCAGCTCCTTCACGAACCCGGCCTCGCCGTGCACGAACGCCTGCACCCGGCCCGCCGGGAACTCCAGCGCGCGGACCGCCCCGACCAGCGCCTCGCCGACCGGCCGGTCCCCGCGGTGCAGCCAGACCACCTTCGCGGCGGTGTCGACCGGCTGCTCGTCCTCGGGCCCGGAGACCTCGACGAAGGCGTGCACCAGGGCGTCGGCGGGCAGCGCCTCCAGGGCGGCGGCGATCGCGGGCAGCGCGCTCTCGTCGCCCGCCAGCAGGTGCCAGTCGGCGGCCGGGTCGGGCGCGTAGCCGCCGCCGGGGCCGAGCAGCCGCACGGTGTCGCCGGGCCGGGCCCGCACCGCCCACGGCCCGGCCAGGCCCTGGTCGCCGTGCACCACGAAGTCCAGGGTCAGCTCGCGCCGCCCGGCGTCCCAGGCGCGCACGGTGTACGTCCGGGTGGTCGGCCACTGCTCGCGCGGGAACTCGGCCCGGATCAGCTCCAGGTCGTACGGCTCCGGGTAGGCCGCCCCCGGCGCGTCGAACAGCACCTTCACGTAGTGGTCGGTGTACGTGCCCGCGTCGAACGCGGCCAGCCCGTCGCCGCCGAGCACCACCCGCTGCATGTGGGGGGTGAGCCGCTCGGTGCGGACGACCTGCGCGGTGTGCGGCGTGCGGGGCTTGCGGGGCGGACGCTCTGCCATGGGACGGCTCCTCGGCTGGACGGACCGCTCGGCCGGCCGGCTCGGGCGGTGCGGGACCAGTCTGCGCCACGGGCCCGCCGCCCCGGCCGCCCGGGGCTGCGCGGACCGGCTCCGGGGCCGGATCATCGAGGTGTGCGGACCGGCGGCCGGTAGACCGATGAGTTCGCCCGCCCCGATCCGTCCGACCTCGTGACCGGACCACCGACCGACCCCCAGGGGAGCACGTCATGGGCTTCATCCACATCGAGCTGTTCACCACCCTCGACCTCGTCGGCCAGGCGCCCGGCGGGCCCGACGAGGACCCGGTCGACTTCCCCTTCGGCGGCTGGCAGGCCCCGCTGGTGGACGACGTCTCCGGTGCCCAGGTCGACGCCGCCTACGCGGGCACGGACGCCCTGCTGCTCGGCCGCCGCACCTACGACATCTTCGCCGCCTACTGGCCGAAGGCCGGGGACAACCCGTTCGCCAACCTCTTCAACAGCATCCCCAAGTACGTCGCCTCCCGCGGCGAGCCCGAGCTGACCTGGGCCGGGTCCGAACTGCTCGGGCCGGACCTGCCCGCCGCGGTGCGCGGCCTGCGCGAGCGGCACCAGCAGGTGACGGTGGTCGGCAGCCTGGACCTGGTGCAGACCCTGCTCCGGGAGAAGCTGTACGACCGCCTGGACCTGTGGGTCCACCCGGTCATCCTCGGCACCGGCAAGCAGGTCTTCGCCGGGGGAGCCGTCCCCACCAACGTCACCCTGCTGGAGCCGCCCGCCGCCGGCCCCCGCGGCACCGTGCTGCTGCGCTACGGGCTGGCCGAGGGCGTCCCCGCCACCGGCGACATGAGCGCGCCCCGGGAGGACTGAGTCCGGGCGGCGGACGGCGGCCGGCACCCGGCGGTTTTCGAACGGCGGGTTCGCCTCGCCGCCGTCCCGGGGCTATCCTCGGGCCCAGGTTTCGGGCATGGGGCCCAAAAGGTGTCTTGGGGGTTGGCATGGTTGCCGGTCGCGTGGTGCGGTTCGACGGTTCGCGGGGTTACGGGTTCATCGCTCCGGATCAGGGCGGGGAGGACGTCTTCCTGCACGTCAACGACCTGCTGATCCCCGAGTCGTACATCCGGACGGGCCTGGCGGTGGTCTTCGAGGTCGAGGAGGGCGACCGCGGCCCGAAGGCGTCCTCCGTCCAGCTCGCCCCCGGTGCCGAGCTGAAGGCCCCCGGCGCGCCGGTCGCCGAACGCGTGGTGCGCGCGCCCGTGGACGACGACGAGCAGCTCGCCTCCGACGACTACCTGGACGACGTCACCGAGGCGCTGCTGGAGTACGCCCCGTCGCTGACGGGCACCCAGATCCTCCAGGTCCGCTCGGCGATGCTCCAGTTGGCCAAGAGTCACGGCTGGATCGGCTGAGCAGGGCGAGGGCGGCGGCGGACGGGCTGTCGGGGGCGGCACCGTAGAGCAGGACGCGGTGGGTGGTGCCGTCGGAGAGCGGCAGGCTCTCGAAGTGCAGCTCCATCGGGCCGACCAGCGGGTGCCGGAAGGACTTGCTGCCCACCGCGCAGTCGCGGACCGGGTGGCGGGCCCACAGCGCGGCGAACTCCGGGCTCTGGATGGCGAGTTGGCCGACCAGGTGGGCCAGTCGCCGGTCCTGCGGGTGGCGGCCGACGGCGAGCCGGAGCGCCGCCACGGCGACCTTGGCGTCCTCCTCCCAGCGGGCGTGCAGTTCGCGGGTGTGCGGGTCGAGGAACAGCAGCCGGGTGAGGTTGGGGCGGTCGGCGGGCCGCTCGGGGCCGGTCGGGTCGAGGTGGCCGGCCAGCAGGGCGTGGCCGAGGGCGTTCCAGGCCAGCACGTCGTTGCCCCGGTCCAGCACGACGGCGGGCACCTGCGGCATCGCGTCGATCAGGTGCCTGGTGGCGGGTCGGACCTTGGCGGGCCGGTCCTGCGGGGTGCGCCCGGCCCGGGCGGGGCGGGCCAGGTCGTACAGGTGGGCGCGTTCGTCGCCGGTCAGCCGCAGGGCGCGGGCGAGCGCGTCCAGGACGCCGTCGGAGGCGTTGGCGCTGTGGCCCTGTTCGAGCCGGGTGTAGTAGGTGACGCTGACCCCGGCGAGCAGGGCGAGTTCCTCGCGGCGCAGCCCGGGCACCCGGCGCCGGTTGGGGTAGGGGGTCAGCCCCGCGTCCTCGGGACGCAGGCGGGCGCGCCGGTTGCGCAGGAACTCCCCGAGGGCGGTCGATGTCTCCATGCCCCCAGTCTGCCCGGGCCGGGCGCTCCGGTGGCCGCCGCAGGGTATCCCCGCGGGTGCTACCTTCCGCAGGGCCCTGGGTGGGCCGTCCGGTCCGGTGCAGGCTCCTTCCCGTCACGCCGAACCCGACGAGAGGGAGGCCCGCCATGGCGACGGCCGAAGCGACCGGAACAGTCGAACAACCGCAACAGGCGAGCGGTGCAAGTGGATTGACGAGCCGTCAGCGCATCGTCCTGGTGGTCCTGCTGGTCGCCCAGTTCATGCTGGCGGTGGACTTCTCCATCCTGAACGTGGCCCTCCCGGCGATCGGCGCGGGCCTCGGCTTCCCGCTGGGCGACCTCCAGTGGATCGGGACGGCGTTCGCGCTCTCCGCCGCCGGGTTCACCCTGCTGTTCGGCCGGGTCGCCGACCTGTTCGGCCGACGGCGGCTGTTCCTGCTCGGGCTGGCCCTGCTCGGGGCGTCCTCGCTGGCCGGCGGCCTGGCCACCGGACCGGCGGTGCTGATCGCCGCCCGGGTCGCCCAGGGCCTGGCCACCGCGGCGGTCACCCCGGCCGGGCTGGCGCTGCTGACCACCTCCTTCCCGGAGGGGCCGCTGCGCGACCGGGCGCTGGGCCTCAACGGCGCGCTGATGTCGGCCGGGTTCACCGCCGGCGCGGTCCTCGGCGGGGTGCTCACCGACCTGCTGTCCTGGCGCTGGGCGTTCTTCGTCAACGTGCCGGTGGCGCTCGGGGTGCTGCTGGTCGCGCCCGGCGTGATCCGGGAGAGCCGCCCGGACGCCCGCCCGAGGCTCGACCTGCCCGGCGCGCTCTCGGTCACCCTCGGCCTGCTCTCCCTGGTGTACGGCCTGACCCGGGCGGGGCTGGCCGGCTGGGGCGACCCGCTCGCGCTGGGCGCGCTCGGCCTGGGCGCCGCCCTGCTGCTGGTCTTCCACGCCGTGGAACGGCGCGCCCCGGCGCCGCTGGTGCCGGTGGCGGTCCTGCGTCGCCGCAGCGTGGTCTGGGGCAACCTGGCCGGGCTGATCGCCTTCCTCACCGAGACCTCGCTGGTCTTCCTGCTGACCCTCTACCTCCAGGAGGTGCTGGACTTCTCCGCGCTCGCGGCGGGCCTGTCCTTCGGCTTCCTGGGCCTGGGCACGGTGCTCGGCGGCGCCACCGCCGCCCGCCTGATCGCCGCCACGGGCACCCGCGCCACCCTGGTGGTCGGCGGCCTGGTGCAGGCCGGGGCCACCGCCGCCCTGCTGCTGCTCGGCCCGGGCCAGTCCTCGCTCTGGCTGCTGCTGGCGGCGACCTTCGTCGGCGGCGTGGGCAACATGTTCGTCATCGTCGGCTTCATGGTCACCGCCACCTCCGGCCTGCCCGACCACGAGCAGGGCCTGGCCACCGGCCTGGCCACCATGACCCAGCAGATCGGCATCACCCTGGGCACCCCGGTGATGAGCGCGATCGTCGCCGCCCGGGCCGGCGACGCCCCGTCCGTCCCCGCCGTCCTGGACGGCATCGCCCTCGCCGTCCTGGTGAACGCCGCCCTGGTCCTGGCCACCGGCCTGGCCACCGCCTTCCTCCGGCCCCGCGAGGGCTGACGCCGGCCGGCACGCCCCGGCACCGGCCCCGTCCCGGCCCCCGCCTCCGTCCCGCTCCCGTCCCGCCCCCCGTCCCGGTCGGACGGGGGCTCAGCGGCGGGCGGCGGCCAGCCGGAGGAAGTCGGCGGCCAGCGCGTCCGCGTCCAGGGCGTCCGGCTCGCGGCCGCTGAGGACCCAGAAGAAGACCGGCCCGACCAGCAGCGCGGTGGCCTGCGGCATCGGGACGGCCAGGGCGTCGCCGGGCAGGGCGCGGTCGATGACGGCCGCCGCGCTGGCGCCGATCGGGTCGGTGCCGCGCAGCAGGTCGCGGACGGCCGTGTCGTGCTGGGCCTCGCCGACCAGGGCCCGGTAGGCGGCGCCCGCGTCGGAGGTGGTCAGGAAGGCGACCAGGGCCCCGAGGTAGGCGGCGAGGTCGGCGGCGGGGTCCTCGTGCGGGGGGACGTCCAGCTCCTGGCGGGCGTCGATCGCGCTGGCCTCCAGCAGGATCTCGGCCTTGGTCGACCACCAGCGGTAGACGGTCTGGCGGGAGACGCCCGCGCGCTCGGCGATGCCCTTGAGGGTGACCGCGCCGTAGCCCAGCTCGACCACCAGGTCGTCGACGGCGTGCAGGACGGCCGCCCGGGCCTGCTCGCTGCGCGGACGACCGACCTTGCCGTGTTCGCCGACCATGTCGCCTCCTCTCCCGGACCTGTGGTCCGGCCATCGTATGTGACGGGACAGAATGTCCACAAATGCGGCAAAAGCCTTGCCCGGCCGCCCGGTTGGGGGTCGGGGCCGCCGCGGCGTCCGCCTATTAATGGACACCGTGCACCGGATCTGTTAGTTTCGGTGCATCGTGAACAGTAATTGTCGGCGACGCCGGCACCGTGCCCGACCGGGCAGAGAGGAGACCGCGCGATGCGCGTCTTCGTGACGGGTTCCACCGGCTGGATCGGCTCGGCCACCGTGGACGAACTGCTCGCCGCCGGCCACCAGGTCCTCGGGCTCGCCCGCTCCGACCGGGCCGCGGCCGCGCTGGCGGCCAAGGGCGCCCGGGTCCACCGGGGCGACCTCGACCACCCCGACTCCTTCCGGGCCGGCGCGAGCGCCGCCGACGCGGTGGTGCACCTGGCCAACAAGCACGACTGGGCCGACCCGGCGGGCACCGACCGCGCGGAGCGGGCCGCCGTGGAGGCGATCCTGGACGGCCTCGAAGGCTCCGGGAAGCCGTTCGTGATCGCCAACGGCCTCTCCGGCCTCGTCACCGGCCGCCCGGCGCTGGAGACCGACCCCTCGCCCGAGGTCGGCCCCGGCGCCGACCGCGGCGGCTCGGAGAACCTCACCCTGGAGGCCGCCGCGCGCGGCATCCGCCCGGTCGCGGTCCGCTTCGCCCCGAGCGTGCACGGACGCGGCGACTGGGGCTTCGTCAACTGGCTCACCGCCGCCGCCCGCAAGCACGGCGTCAGCGGCTACCTCGGGGACGGCAGCAGCGAGTGGTCCGCCGTCCACGTCACGGACGCGGCCCGGCTCATCCGCCTCGGCCTGGAACACGCCCCGGCCGGCACCCGCCTGCACGCCGTCGCCGAACAGGCCGTCACCACCAAGGCGATCGCCGCGGCGCTCGGCACGGCCCTCGACCTGCCCGTGGTCGCCGTCGACCCCGCGGACGCCGCGGAGCACTTCGGCGTCGTCGGCCACTTCTTCGGACAGACCCTGACCGGCTCCAGCGAGCTGACCCGCGAGCTGCTCTCCTGGCAGCCCACCGGCCCGACGCTGCTCGGCGACATCCTCGCCGGCGCCTACACCACCGACTGACCCGGCCCGCTCCCGTGAACGAGAAGCCCATGACCGCGACACCCCCCGACCGCGCCGCCTCCCCCGGCACCGCGACACCCGCCCGCGTGACACCTCCCGCCCGCGTGACACCTCCCGTCCCCGAACCGGCCGCCCCCGGACCGGCCGTCCCCGAACCGGCCGCCCCCGGACCGGCCGTCCCCGAACCGGTCGCCCCCGCGGGCGTGCGGCGCGCCGAGACGCTCGTGCTGGCCTGCGTCTCGGTCTGCAGCGTGCTGGTGGTCGGCCTGGTGGCGGCGATCAACCTGGCCGTGCCGATGCTGGCCGCCGGGCCGCTGCACCCCAGCTCCGCGCAACTGCTGTGGATCGTCGACGCCTACGTCCTGGTCTTCGCCTGCCTGGTCATCCCCGGCGGCGCGGCGGGCGACCGGTTCGGCCGCAAGGGCACCCTGCTCGCCGGGCTGCTCACCTTCGCCGCCGGGGCCGCGCTCACCGCGTCGGCGCCGAACATCGGCGTCATGCTCGCGGGCCGGGTGGTCAGCGGGGTCGGGGCCGCGCTCGTCCTGCCCAACAGCGTCGGCGTGCTGGTCCACGCCACCCGCCCGCAGCGGCGCGGCCACGCCCTGGCGCTGTGGGGCGCGGTCACCGGGCTGGGCGGCCTGGTCGGCAACCTCGGCGGCGGCGCGCTGCTGTCGTCCGGCTCCTGGCGGCTGCTGTTCTGGGCCGTCGTCCCGCTCGCCCTGGCCTGCGCCCTGGGCGTGGCGCTCGCCGTCCGCCGCAGCGGGCGCAGCCCCCGCTCGCTCGACCCGGTCGGCACCGTCCTGCTCGTGCTCGCCACCGTCGCCCTGCTGGTCGGCATCATCGAGGGCCCCGGCTCCGGCTGGGGGAGCCCGCTGGTGGTCGGCGCCTTCGCGGTCAGCGCCCTGCTCTGGGCGGCCTGGGTGCTGGCCGGGCTCCGCGCCGCGCACCCGCTGCTCGACCCGCGGCTGTTCCGGATTCCGATGCTGAGCGCGGCGAGCCTGGGCATGTTCGTGATGTTCTTCGGCAGCTTCGGCCTGTTCTACCTGAACGCCTCGCTGCTCCAGTACGGCCGCGGCTTCTCCCTGGTGCAGACCGGTTTCGGGGTGCTGCCGGTCGCGCTGCCGATCGTGGTGGTGGCCCGGTTCGTGCCCGCGCTGGCGAAGCGGATCGGCTTCGCGGCCACCCTGCTGATCGCCTTCCCGTGCATCGGCGGCGGCCTGTTCGGGCTGGCCTCGGCCGCGCACGCCCCCTACCCCGTCTACGCGCTCTGGCTGGTGGTGGTCGGCGTCGGCTTCGCCCTCGCGATGCCGGTCCTGACTGTCGAACTGACCTCGGCGCTGCCGCCGCACCGGGCGGGCGTCGCGGGCGGGCTCCAGTCCGCCACCCGCGAACTGGGCAGCGCCCTCGGCGTCGCCGTCGTCGGCACCGTCCTCACCGCCGCCTTCACCGCCGCCCTGCCCGCCGCCGCGCACGGACAGCACTCCGTCCCCGCCGCCCTGGCCGCGGCACCGGCCGAACGGCCCGCCGTGGTCGACGCGTTCGTCACCGGGGCGGGCAGCGCCCTGCACGTCGCGGGCGCGGTCACCCTGGCCGCCGGAGCCGTCGTCGTCCTCGCCGCCCGCCGGGCCGCCCGCAAGCCCGCGGGCGCGGACACCGCCGCGCCCTGACGTCCGTACGATGACCCGCCTGTACGCCTGCACTCTTGCGTGCCTGCACCCTTGCACGTCTGCACGTCTGCACGTCTGCACGCCTGCACGTCTGCACGTCTGCACGTCTGCACGTCTGCATGTCTGCACGTCTGCGCTCTTGCGTTCCTGCACCCGTGAGCGCTTGCCCGCCCGTACGTCCGCCCGGAGAAGGACCCCCATGCCACGCCGCCTGCTCGACGCCTTCCTGCTCCCGCCACCGTCGCCGCCAACGAGCCGTTGGGCAGGCGCTGGCGCGCCCTCACCCTCGAAGGGCCGCGGCTCGCGGACCTGACCGCCCTGCCCGGGCAGCAGGTGCGCGTCCAGGTCGGCGCGGCGAACCCGCTGGTCGACCGGCTGGTCGGCACCCTGCGCACCTACTCGGTCTGGGCCCACCGCGGCGAGCGGCTCGAACTGCGGGTGCTCGACCACGGCGGGGGCCCCGGCGCCGCGTGGGGCCGCACCGCGCGGCCCGGCGACCGGGTGCACCTCGGCAAGCCGGAGGGCAGGTTCGTCACCCGCCCCTCCTCGTACCACCTGTTCGCCGGGGAGGAGACCGCCTCCGCCGCGTTCGGCCCGATGCTGGCCGCGCTGGGGCCCGGGGCCGAGACGCACGCCGTGGTCGAGGTCGACACCGAGGACGACCAACTGCCCATCCCGGGCGTCCGGTGGGTCCGGCGCGACGGGCGGTCCGCGGCCCGCTCGGCCGAACTCGTCGCGGCGGTCGCGGCGCTCGACCTGCCGGCCGCGCCCGGCACCGCCTACCTGGCGGGCGAGGCCGGGACCATCCAGCTCATCCGCGACCACCTGGTGCGCGAGCGGGGCTGGGACCGGCGCGACGTCCTCACCAAGCCCTTCTGGACGCCCGGCCGCACCGGCCTGGAGTAGCGGGCGACCGGACGGGCGGCCGGGCACCTGGCTGGGCACGTGGGCGGGGACGTGCGCGGGGGCTGGCATGATCGGGGGATGGTTGAACGAGTCATCGCCGCCTGCGACGGAGCGGCCAAGGGCAACCCCGGGCCCGCCGGGTGGGCCTTCGTGGTCGCCGACGGGAACGGCGCCCCGCAGCGCTGGGAGGCCGGTCCGCTGGGCCGCAACACCAACAACGTCGGGGAGTTGACCGCCCTGCAACGCCTGCTGGAGGCCACCGACCCGGCGCTGCCGCTGGAGGTCCGGCTGGACAGCACCTACACCCGGGACGCGGTCACCAAGTGGCTGCACGGCTGGAAGCGCAACGGCTGGAAGACCGCCGCGGGCAAGCCCGTCGCCAACCAGGAACTGATCCAGCGGATCGACGCGCTGCTCACCGGCCGGGACGTCGCCTTCGTCTACGTGCCCGCCCACCAGATGGACGGCGACCCGCTGAACGCCATCGCCGACAAGGCCGCCAGCGACGCCGCCCGCACCCAGCAGGCCGCCGCCGGCACCGCCGCCGACCTGCCGGTGCCCGACCCGGTGACCGCCCCCGCCCCGCGCGCCCGCCGCGCCGCCCCGTCCGGATCGTCCGCTTCGTCCGGCTCGGCGTCCGCAGCCTCGAACGGCGGTGCGGCCCGGCGCATTTCCAGCGGCGGCGGCGGCGGTGGCGGCGGCGGTCGGACGCTGGCCGCGAAGTTCCCCGGCCGGTGCCCGTGCGGGCGCCCCTACGGCAAGGGCGAGAAGATCACCAAGGTCGGCGGCAGCTGGGGCCACCCGGAGTGCGCCGCCGCCCACGTCTGACCGGAGGACCCGCCCGGACCGGGCCGGAACGGGCGCCTCCTGCCCGGGCCGGCCCGGTCTGTCAACGGCGTTTGTCCGCGCCGCCGCCGGTGTGTCAGATTGCCACGGAGCGCGTGCTCCCGTACCCGCACTGTCACCCGAGCGAAAAGGACCCCATGAGCACCGAGACGCTGGAGTTCCAGGCCGAGGCGCGGCAACTGCTGCAGCTGATGGTCCACTCGATCTACTCGAACAAGGACGTCTTCCTGCGCGAGCTGATCTCCAACGCGTCGGACGCCCTGGACAAGCGGCGCCTGGCCGGCCTCACCGAGGAGCGGCTGCGCGCCGACGACCTGCACATCGCCGTCGACACCGACCCGGATGCCCGCACCCTGACCGTCCGCGACAACGGCATCGGCATGACCCGCGACGAGGTCGTCGCGCTGATCGGCACCATCGCCCGCTCCGGCACCGCCGAGACACTGCGCCGCCTGCGCGAGAGCAAGGAACCGGCCGAGCTGATCGGCCAGTTCGGCGTCGGCTTCTACTCCACCTTCATGGTCGCCGACCGGGTCACCCTGCTGACCCGCAAGGCCGGCGAGCCCACCGGCACCCGCTGGGAGTCGGCCGGCGAGGGCACCTACACCATCGAGACCGTCGAGGACGCCCCCGAGGGCACCTCGGTCACCGTCCACCTGCGCCCCGAGGACGGCGAGGACGGCCTGCACGACTACACCGACCCGTCGACCGTCCGGCGGATCGTCAAGCGCTACTCCGACTTCATCGCCTTCCCGATCCGCACCACCGGACCGGACGGCACCGAGCAGACCCTCAACTCGATGAAGGCGCTCTGGGCCCGGCCGCGCGCCGAGGTCGCGGACGAGGAGTACCGGGAGTTCTACCGGCACGTCGCGCACGACTGGACCGACCCGCTGGAGACGATCCGGATGCGGGCCGAGGGCACCTTCGAGTACGAGGCACTGCTGTTCATCCCGGCCCGCCGCCCGCACGATCTGTTCCAGCGCGACGGCCGCCACGGCGTCCAGCTCTACGTGAAGCGGGTGTTCATCATGGAGGACAGCCGCGAGCTGCTCCCCGACCACCTGCGCTTCGTCAAGGGCGTGGTGGACGCCGCCGACCTCTCGCTCAACATCTCCCGCGAGATCCTCCAGCAGGACCGGCACATCCAGCTGATCCGGCGCCGGCTGGCCAAGAAGGTGATGGCCACCGTCAAGGAGATGATGACGGCCGACGCCGACAAGTACCGCACGTTCTGGCGCGAGTTCGGCCCCGCCGTCAAGGAGGGCCTGCTCGACCCGGCCGAGGACCGCAAGGCCATCCTCGACGTCGCCTCCTTCCCGAGCACCGCCGGCGAGGAGCCCACCACGCTCGCCGACTACCTGGCCCGGATGAAGGACGGCCAGGACAGGATCTACTACATGACCGGCGAGAGCCGCGCCCAGGTCGAGAACTCCCCGCACCTGGAGGCGTTCCGGGCCCAGGGCTACGAGGTCCTGCTGCTCACCGACCCGGTGGACGAGATCTGGATCGAGGGCGTCCCCGACCACGAGGGCAAGGAGTTCAGCTCGGTCGCCCGCGGCGCCGTCGACCTCCCCGCCGAGGACGTCCCCGAGGAGCGCACCGGCTCCTACGCGCCGCTGCTCGGCTGGCTCGGCGAGACGCTCGCCGACGTCAAGGACGTCCGCCTCACCACCCGCCTCACCAACTCGCCCGCCTGCCTGGTCAGCGACGCCGACGGGCTCACCCCCACCCTGGAGAAGATGTACCGGGCCATGGGCCAGGACGTCCCGCCCGCCCGCCGCATCCTCGAACTCAACCCCGACCACCCCCTGGTCGCCGCCCTGCGCACCGCCCACGAGGAGCGCCCCGAGGACCCGGCCCTCCCCGAGACCGCCGAACTCCTCTACGGCACCGCCCTGCTGGCCGAGGGCGGCGACCTCGCCGACCCCGCCCGGTTCGCCAAGCTGCTCGCCGACCGCCTCACCCGGACGGTCTGACCGCCGCGCCGCACCGCGCCGTCCCCGCCGGTGCCGACGCCGCCGGTGCCGCCCCCGCCGGTGCCGACGCCGTTCAGGCGGTCTCCTCCTGGCGGCGTCGGCGGCGGGGGCGGCGGGGGCGGAAGCGTTCGCCGCGGGCGAGGCGGCGCAGGCCCGCGAAGCGGGAGAAGCGGTCGCGGTTGGCGACGGAGGCGCGGTCGAGTTCCTCCATCAGGCGGCGGCCGCGGTGTTCGAGGTCGAGCTCGTCCAGGATGCGGTCGACCTCGGCGAGCAGGGAGCCGTGCAGCTGCCACGCCTCGGGGCTCTCCTGGACGCGGCGCAGCAGCAGTTGGGCGACGTTCTCCCGGACGGACCAGGCGGCGGCGAGTTCGGCGGCCAGCCGCTGCTCGGCCTCCTCGGCGTTGCGGCTGACCTGGGTGGTGACCAGCACCGCGAAGCTCACCAGCGCCCCGCCGACGTGTTCGAACAGCTCCTCCAGGGCCACCGCGACGTCCGCCGGGAAGAGCCGTTCGCCCGGGGCGCGGCGCTTGGCCAGGTCGGTCAGCGAACGGGCGATCACCCGGATGACGACCACGCAGATCTCCAGCGTGTCCAGCCCGGTGCGCAGCACCAGCCGGGACAGCAGGCCCTCGCTGATCCGCGGGTTCAGCCGCAGGCTGTCCTCGGCCTGCCGCAGCGCCCCGTCGACCTCGGCGATCGCCTGGTCCAGCTGCCGGGCCTCGTGCAGCCGTTCGGCGGCCCGCTCGACCGGGACGGGGCGGCCCAGCTCCTCGGACAGGCCGAGCAGCAGGTGGCGGGCCCGGCGGGCCAGGTCCTCGATCGACTCGCCGGCCTTGTCGACCCAGACCGGTGGCGCTATCACCAGGTTGAACACCAGGCCGACGGTCGCGCCGATCACCGTCTCCAGCACCCGGTCCCACGCCTGCGTGGTGACCTGCGAGACGCCCAGGATCAGCATCGCGCTGATCGCGACCTCCTGGACGAACTCGTCGACCCGGACGAACCGTCCCACCACCAGCGAGGCCATGATGATCAGCCCCAGGCTCCACCAGGACAGCCCCACCACGGCCGAGAACCCGATCGCGATCAGCACCCCGACCACCACCGAGTTGACCCGCCGGATGCTGGTGGTCAGCGTCGAGTAGACCGTCACCTGCACCACCAGCAGCGCCGTCAGCGGCGCGGTCAGCGGCACCGGTTCCCTGCTCAGCCAGGTCGCCACCACGTACGACAGCGTCGCCGCGACGGTGGCCCGCACCGTCTGCACGACGAACGCATCCCTGGCACCGCGGCGCACCACCGCGGCCACCGACTCCGGAACAAAGCGCATGGAGTCCCTTCTATCCCCCTGGTGGCCGTGCACACCGCCGCGACCCGCACAAAAGGGGCTGATGGGGACAGTGGGGCCGGTGGGGCTGCTGGTACTCAGGCCGGCGGGCGCGGCGGGCGGGCGGCCAGGTCGCCCATCCGGGCGGTGTCGGCGGCGGTGGCCGGGGTGAACAGCAGGACCAGCGCGGACGGGTCGTCGACGGGGTGGAAGGAGCTGAGGGTGAGGCGGACGGGGCCGACGCCGGGGGCTCCACCAGGACGGTGCGGGCGGTGAGTTCGGCGACCGAGTGGCAGCCCCACCAGTGGCGCAGCTCGGGGGCGTCGGCCTCCAGGCGGCGGTAGACCTGGTCGGTGCGCGGGTCGGCGAGGGCCGGGCCGGCCTGGGCCCGGAAGTGCTGGAAGACGTTCATGGCGAGCGGCTCCCAATCGGGCAGGACGCCGCGCAGCCGCCGGTCGACGGCCATCAGCCACATCAGGTTGCGGCGGTCGGCCGGGACGGCCTCGGGGGCGCCCCAGAGCGCGGCCCAGGCCGCGTTCCAGGCCAGCAGGTCGAAGTGCCGGTCGACCAGGACGGCGGGGCTGGCGGGCCAGGAGTCGAGCACCGGGCGGACCGTCCCGGCGAGCCGCCCGGCGGCGGCGCGGTCGGTGTCGACGGGGACGGGCTCGTGGTGGCCGGCCAGCCGCATCGCGTGCCGCAGACCCGCCGCGTCCAGGCGCAGCGCCCGCCCCACCGCCTCCAGCACCTGCCGGGAGGCGCTGACCCGGCCCTGTTCGAGCCAGGTGTACCAGGCGAGGCCGACGCCGGACAGCGAGGCGACCTCCTCGCGGCGCAGCCCCGGGGTGCGCCGCCTGCCGGTGGCGGCGAGTCCGACGTCGGCGGGCTGTAGCAGGGCGCGGTGGGCGCGCAGGAACGCGCCGAGTTCCTGGCCGGTGGCGGGGGTGGACACGGTGCTCGCTCCTCGTCGCGGACGGTTCTCCGGTGCGGCGGCCCGCCCGGTGCGTCGGCGGGCGGGTACGTCGACATGCCGGTACGTCAGTACATCGGCATGTCAGTACGCCGGTATGCCGGTACGCCGCTCCCAGGCTAGGCCGGGCCGGGCCGGGGGCCGGTTCCGCTCCCCGCAACGGACTCCTCACCTCCCGCCGGTCCTATGACCACCGGTACCAGTACGAACGCCTGCCTGGCTGCCCCGCCCACCGTCCGCGAACCTCGTCCGAACAGCCCCGACGGCCCTCACCGCGCCCGGTGGCCCCGACCGCCCCGGCCGCCCCGGCCGCCCTCACCGCCCGACGGCGCCGCCGTCCGAACCGGAGGACCCGCCCCGTGACCGCCACCGCGACCACCGCCACCGCCCACCAGCCCGCCTGGGGCATCACCCTGCCGCTGCCCGGCCTGACCATCGACCGGCACCGCTTCCTGGTCGAACGGCTCCCCGACCTCGGCTACGGCGACGTCTGGAGCGCCGAGGGCGGCGGCACCGACGCCTTCACCCCGCTGGCCGCCACCGCCGCCTGGTCCCCGCGCCTGCGGATCGCCACCGGCGTCGTCCCGGTCCACACCCGCGGGCCCGCCGTTCTCGCCCAGACCGCCGCCACCCTCGCCCAACTCGCCCCCGGACGCGTCCTGCTGGGCATCGGGGCGTCGGTGCCCGCGCACGTCACCGACATCAACGGCATCCCGTTCGACGAGCCCTTCAAGCGCACCCGCGACGTGCTGCGCTTCCTCACCGCCGCCCTGCGCGGCGAACACGTCGCCGGCGACTTCGACACCTTCTCCATCGCCGGCTACCGCCTGCCCCACCCGCCCGCCGCCCCCGTCAAGGTCATCCTCGGCGCGCTGCGCCCCGGCATGCTCCGGCTGGCCTTCGCCGAGGGCGACGGCGCCATCACCAACCTGCTGCGCGCCCGCGACCTGCCCAGGGTGCTGGACGCCGTCGGCCCGCAGCCGCCCGGCAAGGAACTCGTGGTCAAGGTGTTCGTCTGCCCCACCGAGGACACCGCGTACGCGCGCCGCGCCGCCCGGCCCTTCCTCGCCTGGATTCTCAACCGCGAGCCCTACCGCAAGTTCCACCAGTGGCTCGGCAACGGCGACCTGCTCGCCGAGACGCACCGCCGCTGGGCCGACGGCGACCACGCGGGCGCCCAACGCGCCCTGCCCGACGAACTGGTCGACGCCCTCTTCCTGCACGGCTCCCCGGAACAGTGCCACGAACAGATCCTCCGCTACCGACAGCCCGGCGTCACCGCCATCCAGCTCTACGTCTCCCCGCCCCCCGAGACACCCGCCCACCACCCCCACTTCCTCGACACCCTCGCCCGCCTCGGCCCGGCCGCCCGCTGACCACCTCCGCCAGCCCGCCGGGCCCCACCGAACGCGAGCGGTCAGTACGTCCAGGCGGAACCGGTACCCCGGTACTCCTCGGCGGGACGGGGCGGACGCCGGAGCGCATGCGGTCGGTGTGGAGCAGGCCGTCGAGGTGGTCGATCTCGTGGCGATGCCCCCGCCGGGCCGGGGACGGCCGGCACCTGCTCGCCGACTCCGACGAACTCCGGACCTACCCCCGTTGGGCATCACCGCTGGCGTCGTCCGGGCGGAGGCCGATGCTCGACGGTCTCCTCGTCCTCGCCCTCGGGGACGTCGAACCGCTCGTGGAAGTCGGCCAACGCACCGACCGTCACGGTCAGCGCGTTGGCGTCCTCACGGCGGTTGCGCTCCTCCAACCGTCGCAGCAACTCGTCCTCGGGCACCGGGAAGTACAGCAGCCGCCACCGCCCGCCCGCCGCGACGACCAGCCGCTTCCACTCCTCCCGGTCCTTCCGCAGCCACAGCCCGTGGTCGAGCACCACGTTCCGACCGGCGGCGACCAACTCGGCCAGGCGCGCACGGACTTCCGCGACCACCGGTGCCTCCAGCTCGAAGTACCGGTGCTCGGGTAGTCCACGCCGTACCGGCCGTGCCGGGCGTGCAGCAGCTCGTCCACCGACAGTCGCACCGCACCCGTGGGGGCCAGTACGCGCTGGGCGTACGTCGTCTTTCCCGCGCCGGTGAGCCCCACCAGCAGGAACACCGTAGGTGTGGCGGACTGGGTATCGTTCACACCCTCATTCTCCTTCCCGGCACGCGGCCGTCCGCGCTCGCTCGGCCGGACGGGGAGGCCCGCGCTCCACTGCCCGGAAGGAGCCCGATGGCCGGCAGCGCCGATCCGGTCGTTCCCGTCCGGGTCTGTGTCGTTCTCCTCAACCGCGGCGAACTCTGTCTGATCCGCCGTCGGCGTGCGGAGGGTGAGCAGTACTCGCTGCCCGGCGGGCTCCTCGACCCGGGGGAGGGCGTCGCGGCGGGCCTGGCCCGTGAGTTGGGGGAGGAGCTGGGGCCCGACATCGCCGGTCTGTCCGCCGCGCCGCGGTTGCGGTGGGTGCAGGAGCAGGAGACCAGCAGGCCCGGTGGTGGCGGGCTCTTCCGTCGTCGCCACCTCGTCCACGTCCTGGGCGTGTCCGATCGGGTCCGTGCCCTGGTCGCCGCCACCGAGCGGGATGCCGAGGACGCCAACCAGGTGGTCTGGGTTCCGCTGGCCGAGGCCGCCGGGCTCCACCTGTACCCCGCGGTCGGGCCGGTGCTCGCCGGTCCGTTGCCGCGGGGTGACGCTCCACCGGTCAGGCTTCCCCGGATGGACGACCTGAGCTACCGGTGGCGTTGACCTTCGGGGAAGGAACTGCCGGGTGGGGTCGGGGCGGGTCAGGGGAGGAGGCGGAGTTTGTCGGGGTTGGAGATCGCGTGGATGCCGGAGATCAGGTCGCTGTCCGGGAGCAGGTCCAGGACCAGGACGGCGAACGGGCGGTCGGAGGCGGAGAAGAGGGCGGCGGGGGCGCCGTTGACGTCGCGCCAGGTGAGGGAGAGGGCGGGGCCGGACTTGGGGGCCAGGGCGGTGAGCAGGCGGGCGACCTTGGTGCGGCCGGTGAGGGGGCGACGGCCGCCGGGGGCCTTGCCGCCGCCGTCGCCGACGAGGGTGACGTCGGGGGCGAGGAGCCGGAGGAGGGCGGCCAGGTCGCCGCCGAGGGCCGCGGCCAGGAAGCGTTCGGTGACCTGGCGGCGCAGGCCGGGTTCGGGCTCGTAGCGGGGGCGGCGGGAGCGGACGTGTGCGCGGGCCCGCTTCACCAACTGGCGTACCGCGGCCGGGCTGCGGCCCAGGATCGCGGCGACCTCCGGGCCGCTGTACCCGAACACCTCGTGCAGGACGAACGCCGCGCGTTCCAGCGGGGAGAGCGTCTCCAGCACCACCAGCAGGGCCAGCGACACCGCCTCGGCCCGTTCGGCGGCCAGCGCCGCGTCCCCGGCCGCGCCGTCCGCCCCGGCCAGTGATCCGAGCGGTGATCCGAGCGGTGATCCGGTCAGCGACTCGGTCGGTGACTCCGACGGTGATCCGGTCGGCGGGCCGATGAGCGGTTCCGGCAGCCACGGGCCGACGTACGTCTCGCGCCGCCGGCTGACCGCGGCCTGCTGGGCCAGCGCCCGGTTCACCGCGATCCGCACCAGGTACGCCTTCGGGTGCTCGATCGGCTCGGCGGCCGGGCCGGTGGCCCCGGTGGCCCCGGTGGTCCGGGTCGTCCGGGCGGCCCAGGCCAGCCAGGTGTCCTGGAGGACGTCCTCGGTGTCGGCGATGCTGCCGAGCAGGTCGTAGACCAGGGAGAACAGCAACTCCCGGTGCTCCGCGTACTGGTGCGTCGCCCGTTCCGTCGCTGTCGCCGCTGTCGCCGCCGGGCCCGTTCCGCCCGGCCCGCCCCCGTCGCTCCCGCTCATCCCGGTCGGCCTTCCTCTCGCTCGTGTCCGGAACAGCGAGCCCGACCGGCCCGCCGGATGTCACGCGAAACCCGCGAATGTGGCCCGGATCACAGCGGCGTCCCGGGTTCGAACGGCCGTGCGCGCGGCTCAAGTACGCTGAGCGCGGCCGGAAGTGACGGTGCCGCGACGGACCGGGGAACACCCGGCTCCGCCCGGGCACCCGCCGAGGGGGACGGCCGACGGGGAACGAGCACGGGGGACCGGCACCAGTGGACAGCGACAACCGCACCGGCGTCCGACTCGCGGACCGGGCGGAGGACGGCGCCCCGGGGCGGGGCGCGTCGACGGTCTGGCAGTACCTGCTGGACGACGGCCTCGACCCCGCCGGACGGATACCCGTGCACGCCGTCCGCGGCAGCACCCCGCCCGGCAGCGGCCCCGGTGACAGCGGCCCCGGTGACAGCGGCAGCACCTACCGCCCCAACCCGCGCCACGGCCGCCCGCTGCCCCCGTCCCCGGCCGCGCCCGCCGACGCCCCCGCGCCCGGCCTGCCCCCGCTCGGGGCCGGGCGCCGCCCCGCCGGGCGCGCCCTGCTGTCCTGGCTGGAGGACGGCCGCGCGCCCCGGCTGTGCCGCATCGCCGGTTCCTCCGGCAGCGGCCGCACCCACCTGCTGACCTGGCTCGCCGCCGCCTGCCCGCCCGACCACCCGCGCCCTGGCCGCCGGGTCCACGCCCTGCTGGACGTCGAGGGGCTGACGGTCCGTTCGGCCACCGCCCGGCTCGCCGACCTGCTCGGCCTCACCGCCGGCGAACCCGCCGACCTGCTCGAAGCGCTCCAGGACGGCGTCCCGCGCACCGTCGTGGTCACCGACCTCGACCGGGCCGGCGGCCCCCGGCTGCCCGGCACGCCCGAACGGCTGGCCCGCGAACTCCTCGTCCCGCTGCTGTCCGTCCCCTGGCTGCTGCTGATCGTCGAGGCCGCCCACGGCCCCGCCATCGACGCGCTCGCCGCCGCCGCCCCCACCGGCGCCGTCCTCGACCTCGACCAGCCGCAGTGGACCGACCCCGCCCCGTACGCCGCCTGGTGCGCGGGCCTGACCGGCCACCCCGTCGACCCGGCCGCCACCCACCCCAGCCCCGGCCTCGCCCAACTCGCCGCCCGCACCCCCGGCGCCACCCCCGACCCCGCGCTGCCGCCCGCCGACCGGGCCGCCGCGCTCGCCGCCGCCTGGTGGCGGGCCGTCCCCGCCCCCGAACGCGCCGCCCTCACCGCCCTGGCCGCCGCCGACGGCCCGCTCGGCACCGCCCTGTGGGCCACCCTCCCCGGCACCGACCCGGCCGCCGTCGCCGCCGCCGCGGACCTGCTGCCGCCGCCCCCGATCGCCGACCGCTGGCGGCTGCGCCCCGCCGCCCTCGCCGACCTAGTCGCCGCCGACGGCCCGCCGGTCGACCACGCCGCGATGATGTGGGCGGTGGCCGGCGGCATCCCGGTCCGCGCCGACGGCGGCCCCGACCTCGCCGCCAGCGACCCCGAACGCCTCGCCCTGCTGGTCCGGCACGCCTCCGCGGGCGACCCCGGCAGCCCGATGCTCGCCGAGATCGACCTGCTGCTGCACGCCGAACCCGCCGCCGTCACGGCCGCGTTCCAATACGCCGAGGACGCCGGACTGCCGCCCACCCCGCTCGCCGAAGCCTGGCGCCGGGCCGCCCCCGACCGGGCCGCCACCGCCCGCCCCGCCGACCGCGCCGCCGTCCTGCACGCCCACCTCACCGGCCGCCACGACGCCGCCGCCGCGCACTGCGCCGACCTCGCCCGGCAGGCCGACACCCGCTGGCGCGCCGTCTGGCAGCACGCCCCCGCCGCCGGCCCGTGCGCCACCGCCGCCGGCCCGTGCGCCGCCGCCCTCGGCACCGGCCCGCTCGCCGGACACCTGCTGCTCGCCGACGGCGCCGGACTGCACCTGGCCGACCCCGCCACCGGCCGGCCGCTGGGCCCGCCCGAACCGCTGGTCGAACCCCACCCGCGCGCCCTGGCCGCCACCCCGTTCGGCGGCGCCCTGCTGCTGAACGCCTCCGGCGCGCTGCGCCCGCTCACCGTCCGCGGCGCACCGGCCCTCCCGCCGGCCGGTGCCCCGGCCGCCCCGGTGGCCGTCCCCACGGCGTGCACCGCCGTCGCCGGGCACGAGGGCGTGCTGGTGTTCGGCGGCCCGGACGGGCTGGTCACCTGCACCGGGACCGCCACCGGCGCCGCCCACCGGCCCGAACACCCGCTGCACGAGGGCCCGGTCACCGCCCTGGCCGCGGCCGCGGCCGACGGTGGCACCCTGGTCGCCAGCGGCGGCGAGGACGGCCGGGTCTGGACCTGGATGCCCGGCCGCCCGCCGCTGCCCGCCCCCGTCGACCGGCGCCCGTGGCCGGTCACCGCCGTCGGCCTCGCCGCCACCCCCGGCGGGCTGCTGCTGGCCGCGGCCTGGTCCGACGGCCTGCTGCGGCTGCGCCGCTGGGGCGAGCGCCACCGCGGCGCCGACCTCCGGCTCGGCGCGGCCGTCCGCACCCTCGCGGTCACCCCCGACGGGCTGGTGGTCGCCGCGCTGCCCGGCTCGGTGCTCGCGCTCACCCTGGTCGGCTGAGCGTCGCGGTCCGAGCGTCGCGGTCCGAGCGCCGCCGTCCGAGCGTCGCGGTCCGATCTCCGCTGTCCGGGCGCCGCCGTCCGAGCGGTGACCGGCGGCCGATGTTGAAAGACGTCTAAATCAACGCGATCTTCAACCGAAGACCGCGTAATTCGCCGTTTCCGGGTGGTTCCTGATCGAGTTTGATCACCGGAAGGGCATTCAGCGTCAACGAGGCCGCTGCTCCTTCCCCCTCAACGGATGAATCCCCTGCTGGACCCCCAGAGAACACGCACCGCGCGTCGCGGACCGAGCCCGACCGGAAACGAGGAATCGATGTCTGACCACCGAGACGGGGCCGACCACGTGGAGAGGGAGTGCGCCGCCCTCGCCGGGTTGCCCGCCGCCCAGCGGCTGGCCGAACTGGAGAAGCTCTGCCGCCGCACCGAACGGGCCCTCGGCCGGGCCGTCCTGGACACCGCCGCCGAGGTCTACGAGCAGGGCCACGACACCGCCCTGCACCGCTCCCCGTACGCCTACGGCTACCTGCGCCGCAGCCTGGGCTTCCGCGGCGAACACCGAACGGACGGCTGACCGTTGTACACCTACATGTGCCGCACCCGCTGGGGCGACATGGACGCCTTCGGCCACGTCAACAACCTCAAGGTGCTCCAGTACGTCCAGGAGGCCGTCTACTGCCTGCTGTACGACGACACCGAGGGCCAGGACCTGTTCGAGGACGGGTTCATGATCGCCCGTCACGAGATCGACTACCGCTCCCCGCTCTACCACTGCCCCACCCCGCTGCCCGTGCAGATCTGGGTGGAGCGCCTCGGCCGGTCCTCGATCAGCACCACCTGCGAGGCCCGCCGACGCGGACAGCTGGTGTTCCAGGCCCGGACGGTCACCGTGCCGACCGACGCCGCGACCCGGCGCAGCCGACCGCTGCGCGAGGCCGAGCGCCACCACCTCAACCGCTACCGGGTCCGCCCGGCCGGACCGGTCGCCCCCGTCGCCCCCGTCGGCCGCGTCCCCGTGCGCTCCCCGGCCGGATCAGGGTCCCCGTCCTCGGCGAACGGGCCTCCTGAGCACGGCACGGGAGCACCCTCCCCGCCCCCGGGAGGAGCACCGCCGGCCCCGGCCCGGGCACCCCACCCCGGCCCCGGGGCCGGCCCCGTTCCGCCGGTACGCCGCCGTCCACCGCCGGCGCCCCGGGCGCCCCGGGGACTCCGGGGGCCGGTGCGGGCTCCGGGGACGGTGCCTCCGGCGCCTCCGGGGACGGCGGCCACGGGGGGACGGGTGAGACCAGCGGGTAGTACGAGGGATCGTTCATGCCCCCATTGACCACCCGCCGCCCCGGCCCGCCAAGCAACCGGCCCGCCCGGCTCACCCCGCGGCCGGGCCGGACCTCCGCCTGCCCCCTTCCGGAGAGCCCGGCCACCCGCCCAGCCGGGCGAACCGGTTCTCCAGGCGCGACAGTTGCAGCGTCGTCGCCGGGGAGCGCAGCGCGTCCTGCCGCTCCCGGAAGCTCGTGTACGCCCGCCGGGCCTGGTGGATGTTGCCCGCGTCCAGCTCCAGGTGCGCCAGTTGCAGCAGCGACACCCCGATCGTCCGGTGCTCGCCGGCCGGCCGGGCCCGCAGCGAGGCCCGCAGGTACGACAGCGACAGGTCGGTGGACCGCAGCGAGCGGTGCACCTGCGCGGCCTGGTACAGCAGGGCGGGCTCCGGGTACCGGTGCGGGCCGCCCTCCGCGGTCGCCCGCCCGGCCCACTGCTGCGCCCCCTCCAGGTGCCGGAGCGCCTCCGCCGCCTGGCGCAGCCGGGCCGCCGCCACCGCCCGCTGGGCCAGCACGAAGGCCCGCACGCCCGGTGCCGCGTCCGGCGGCAGGTGCTCGGCCGCCGCGTCCGCCAGCCGGGCCGCGTACGCCTGGTGCCCGAGCGCCCCGGCCTGGGTGCTCTGGTCGCGCAGCGCCATCGCCTGGGCCTGCCCGTCCTGCGCCTCGGCGGCCAGCTGGTACGCCAGCCGGTAGTGCCGCTGGGCCTCGCCGTGCCGGTTGTCGTCGGTGTACGTCCGCCCGACCAGGCGGACCAGCTGGGACGCGGCGACCAGCAGTTCGCGGTGCCGCGCGCCCCCGGAGGGGACTTCGCCCAGGGCAGCACGTGGTCCCGCAGGTAGCCCAGCAGCAGGCTCCGGGCGATCGCCCCGCCGTACCCGTCGTAGTGCCGGGCGCCGAACGCCGTCATCTCCCGCACCGCCTCCACCTGCCGGGCCCCGATCCGCTCCGGGCCGGGGCGGCGGCCGGCCGGGACCAGCGGCGGCCGGGGCGCGGATTCCGCGGCCGGGGCGGATCTCACCGGGGAGCGGGGGGAGGGCAGCATCCGGATCTGGAACAGCGGGGGCTGGGACGCCTCGTCCTGCGGTTCGCCGGAATTCGGCCAGGAATGCAGCAGGCGCAGCCCCGTCAGGGCGTCCGTCGGATCGGTCTCCGGCTCCTCGGCGGCGCTCTGCTCGGTCGGCTGGAGGCCGAGCTCGCTCCGGGAGACCGGGCGGCCCAGCCGCCGGGCGAACGCCTCCTCCAGCAGTTGCGGCCCGGGCGGGCGGGGCTGGGTGCCGGACAGCCAGTGCGCCACCGTCGTCCGGTCGTAGCCCACGCTGAAGCCGCTCTCCCGGGCGACCTTCTGCAACGCGGCCGCCAGCGCGGGGCCGTTCCACCCGGCCTCCGCCATGCAGCCGCGCAGCGCGACGTTCGGACCGCGGGCGTGTGACATCGACGACTCCTCGTGCGGACCACCTCGGGGGCTGGCCTCAGAATAACGGGCGGCGCCGACCGCGAATACCGATTTCCGACAGATGCCGAACGTTCCACGGACGGAGGCGGAAATCGATACCAGGCGGCCGTCTCCGTTCGCTGGCGAAGGAGTTGTGGGCGGTGTGGTGACCGAGTTCTCGGACCCGGGGAATGTGATGACCCGACAGGAATATGATCGGCCCGGCGCTATTCGTATTTCTCCGGGCCCACGGCCTCCGCCAGAATCCGGCGCAGCAGCCCCCCGGCGTCCAGCAGCAGGTGCTCGGTGCCGGCCGGCACCACCCGGTGGGTCAGCTCCAGGAACTCGCCGACCGGCCCGGCCGGGGTGTGCAGCACCGCGGTCTGCCCGGGCGTGCTCAGCGCGATCGCCAGCAGGTCCCCGTCCGCGCTCGACCGCCGGATCGTCACGTCGCCGATCCCGGCCCACCCCTCCAGGCCCTCCACCAGCAGCTCGCGGGCGAACAGCCAGGTGATCGGCTCCTCCAGGTCCACGTGGCAGTCCAGGTGCACGGCGTACGGGTCGGCCCGGTGGTAGCGCAGCCGGGCGGGCACCGAGACCCGCAGCCCCGGGCACGGCGACACCGTCACGTCCAGCAGCAGCACGCAGTCCGGCCCGCCGTTGCGCCGGAGCCACGCGCGCGGGGTGTTCTGGTGGGTCACCGGTCCTCCCTCGGACGGACGACGGACGGGGTGGCGGGGGACGTGCCGGGCGGTGCGGTGGGCGGGGCGGTGGGTGGAGCAGTGGGGGCCGCGACGGGCGGGGCGGTGCGCGGGGCGGCGGGGGCCGGATCGGGCGGGGGGTGCGGGGAGAGGCGTTCCCGTTCGGGGGCCGGGTGGGCGGAGAACCGGGGCGGGGTGACCAGCCGGGACCACTCGTGGTCCCGGCCGCCGGGCACGGTGCGGCCGGACTGGTGCCAGAGGGTCACCAACCGTGCGTAGATGGGAGCTTGCTGAATCGTTTCGTCTCGGACGCCCATAGGGGCCCATGGGTCGGCACTCACGTTCGGGGATAACGACCGAACCCGGGGGCGGTCACGGCACTCGTCACCCCTCGCACCGGACGGGTGCCGTCCCGCCGCCACGGCCCCGCCGCGGTGCCCCCGTAGTGGTGAACCGGCCGTCCCGGACGCCCGTCCGACTCGTCCCGACGACGGGCGCCGAGAGGGGGGAGTGGAGGGGGAGCGGAGGGGGACGGGACGCGGGGCCGGATCAGGCGTGCGCGGCTGTCCGGTCGCCGCCCGTCCCGTCCGCGGCGGCCAGGGACGCGGCCAGCGCGCGGGCCCGGTCGAAGGCCCGGACCGGGTCCGGCCCGGCCGACCACGGGTGGGCGCCGCACCACGGGCCGATCCGCCGGAACTGCTCCAACGCCAGCGCGGGCTGCCGGGACGTCAGGGCGAAGTGCGCCAGCAGGTGCCGCAGCAGCGGCACCTGGTCGTTCGACGCGGGGGTGCCGTCCAGCGCCGCCGCCACCCGGGGCAGCAGCTCCCGGTACCGGCGGCCGCCGGGCAGCCCGCGCGGGCCGTGCCGCGACTCCAGCTCGGTGAGCGCCTGGAGGTACAGCCCGGGCAGCGGCGAACCGGCCGGGGCGGAGTGCACCGCGCGCACCGCGAACCGCAGCATCAGCGCGTCGCTGCCGTGCCACTTGGCGCACCAGTACTGCATCGCCTGCCAGTGCCCGCCGACGTGGTGCGGGGCCCGCGCGACCACCTCCCCCCACAGCTCCCGGAACTCCCGCCGCGGCAGCCGCAACCCGCGCGCCGCCGCGATCATGACCACCCAGGGGCCAGGGTCGCGCCCGTCCGACTCGGCCGCCCGCCGCGCCAGTTCGTACGCCGCGGGCAGCTGCGTCCGGAACGCGGCCAGCCGCTCCGGCGCGACCTGCGCCGGGAGGCCGCTGCCGCGCGCCTCCCAGGCCCGCTGCACCAGCAGCCGGGCCCGGACCGTCGCGGCGGCGCACGGCGCCGTCCCCGCCTCCTCCCAGGCGGTCAGCCAGGCGTCGCGCTCGGCCGCCACCCGGGTCAGGAAGTCCAGCCGGGACCAGCGCTCGTCCCAGTCCGCCCCCGCCGCCGCCACGTACGCCTCGGCGGCCCGCCAGCCGCCCGCCAGGCAGGAGTCCGCCAGCGCCCCCAGTTCCTTGCGGCGCAGCAGCCGCATCGGCGGCCCGGCCCGCCCCGGGTCCAACTCCGCCGAGGGCACCAGCCCGTGCACGGCCGGATCGAACCCCGCCGGGACGGCCCCCGCCCGCTCCGCCGCCCGGCCCGGCCGGGGGGCGCCGGTCCGCCGCCGCGTCCACAGCATGATCATCGCGGCGAGGCCGAACACCAGAACGGGGGTCATACCGAGAATGATCGCCCACCCCCGCCCGGCCTCCGGCCACGCCTGCCCGTGGGCAGGCTCACCCCGCCACCGACCAGTCGAGGTCCCCGTCCGCGCCGACGACGGCGGTGACCGGCGGGGTGGAGCCGCCGAGGGCGCGGTGGCCGAGCAGGGCGGGAGCGCCGGTCGCCAGGGCGCGCGCGGTGTCGTGCAGCATCGCAGTGACGGAGGGCCACAGCGGGGCGTCCGGCCGCCAGGTCTCGTGGTCCCAGAGCCGGACGGCGCCGCGGGCGTCCCCCGGGCCCAGGTCCACGATCAGGGTGTCGCCGCCCGGGCTCTCCGCGATCGGCAGGAACTCCGGCCGGTAGCGGGGCGCGGGACGGCCGTCCGGGCCGACGGATTCGCCCTCGGCCGCGGCCACCTGGAGCTGGATCTCGCGGTGCTCCAGGGCCGCCGGGAGCGCGAGCGGCGCGAAGGCGCCGGGGAGCCAGTGGCCCCCGGCCACGTCCGGCAGCAGCCACCAGCACCGCAGCTCGGCGGGCAGCGACAGCCCGAGCGCCGCCCCGGCGGCGTCCAGCGCGTCGGGACCGGCGGCCGGCCGGAGCGGGCCCGGGCGGGTGCGGTCGTCCAACCAGGCGCGGATCGGGGCCCAGGCGGCCGGGAGCGCGGATGCGGAGGTGTTCACGGCGGGTCAGTCTGCCGTACTCCGCCGACACCTCGCGGGCGGCTCAGGACGGGTCGTGGCAGAGGCGGAACGGGTGCCCGGCCGGGTCGAACAGGACGCGGCCGCGGGGCTGCGGCTGGTGGTCGGTGAGGGCGGCGCCCAGGGCGAGTGCCTCCGCGACGGCGGCTTCCAAGTCGGCGACCTGGAAGCCGAAGTGCATCACCGGGCGCTGCCGGCCCTCCTCCGGGGCCCGGTCGGGGGGCGGTAGCCGTCGGCCTGCCGGAAGACCAGGAACGAGCCCCGCGCTGAGGGTGCGACCACGGCGGTGCCGGGCCCCTCGTGGCCCGGGTGCCAGTCGGGCGGTTCGGCGTCCCCGGGCGGGGTCAGTGCGAAGCGCAGTTCGGGCCGCAGGTGTCGGGCCCGGGCCAGGGTGCCGGGCAGCAGGGCGGGGCAGTCGGCGGTCAGCCGCAGTTCGCGGTGCGGGCGCCCGCCGTCCGGGGTGGCGGCCCGCCCGAGCCGGTCGACCCGGGCGAGCGGCTCGCGGGCGGCGGCCGGCACCTCGGCCCCGAAGGTGGTGGGCACCACCCCGGCGGCCGTCCGGTCGAACACCGCAGCGCCCAAGTGCCGTTCGATCCGCCGCAGTTGGGTGCTGGTGGCGGGCTGGGACGCGCCGATCGCCGCCGCCGCCCGGCCCACGCTGCCGCTGTCGGCGATCGCGCAGAGCACTCGCAGGTGTCGCAGTTCCAGATCCACGGCCGACCCTCCTCGCGCGCGGGCGGCCCCGCCTCGGCGGTGAGATCGGGCACTCCATGCAAGGTGACACGCAACATGTCAGTTGATTTCGCTCACCTTCGCCTCCCGGAACTGGCCCGTGAAGCCCCCGGACGCCGGGGGCGCGCCCGGCAGCGGCTGGTGCTGGTACCACTCGGTGCCCGCCATCCGGGCCCGGTCCGCCGGGGTCGCGGCGGCCAGCCGCCCCGGGAGGGCGCCGCGCTCCACCTCCGAACGGTGCGCGAACACCGCCGCGAGCTTGCGGTCCAGCCAGGGGGAGACGTCCAGCGCCGTCACCTCCGCGTCCGGCACGGTGTACGCCGTCCGGCCGGGGCGCAGCAGCAGCGGGGCCAACTCGCGGGCCGCGCCGTCCGGGTGGGTGGCGAGCAGCAGGCGCTCCACCCGCCAGGGGTCGCCGAGCTCCGGGTACAGGGCGGGCAGCGCGGCGGCCTGGACGGCGAGCAGCGTCAGCCGGTGGGTCTGCCGGTGGTCCGGGTGCCCGGTCATCCCCCCGTACGCGTCGTGCGTCACCACCCAGCCCGGCCGGAACTCGCGCAGCTGCGCGACCAGTTGCCGCACCGCCGGTTCCACCGGCACGTCCACCAGCCGGTCCGCGCCCGGGGCCGACTCCGGCACCTTCGCGTCCGCGTACCCCAGCAGCCGCGGCGCACCCGCGCCCAACTCGGCCAGTGAGCCTCTTTCATCCTGAGTTTTCGCTGTTCGCGGGGCTGTGGATCATGAGGGTGTGGACGGCGGCGATCAGGCGGCTGATGCGGTTGGTCGAGCAGCGGGCTCTGCTGAAGACCTTCCATGCCTTCAGCCGGGCGAAGGCGCGTTCGCCTGGTGCTCGGAGTCGGGCGTAGTCGCGGTTGTGCTGCTGGTAGTGGTCCGGGAGTTCGTGGTGGTTGTAGTAGGGGGTGCGGGAGGTTGCGCCGGCACCTCGGTAGGCCCGGTCCGCCAGGACGAGGACCTCGCGGGTCAGGCAGGCCTGGACGATTCCGTGGGCGCGGGCGGCGGTCAGGTCGTGGGTGCGGCCCGGCAGGGCGCGGGAGAACCACAGGGGTGTGCCGTTAGGTGCGGCGACGGCCTGCACGTTCATCCCGTGCTTGCGGTGCTTTTGCGAGTAGTACGGCTCGTCGGCGGCGATCCGGTCGGTCGGGATCAGCGTGCCGTCGACGATCACGAAGTCGCCCTCGCCCAGTCCCAGCAGGGCCTTGCGCAGGCCCGGTGTCCACGCGGCCAGGACCTCCAAGGTCTCGTCGACGTACCGCCAGGCCGCCGCCTCCGACACCCCGAACCCTGCGGCGACCCGGGCGAACGTCTCGTTCTTCCGCAGATGGGCCAGACCGGCAGGGCCTGCTTGAAGCAGCTCAACTTCCGCCAACGCGATCCCAGTTCACACCTTCGGGTATGGATCAACCACGAGACGTGCTCGACCAGCTCGTGCGGGACGTCAAGCATGGCAGGATACAAGACCAACAGGGCCCCTCGGCGGCGACGTGATGAGTGAGATCACCACGGCAACGACGAGGGGCCCTGTTGCGTCACTGTCGCCTGCTGACGAGGCAGTTCACCCTGCAGGGACAGGATGAAAGAGGTTCAGTGAGGTATCTGACGTCTCAACTCTGTTGCCGGGGAGCCCTGGCGGTTACCTATCCTGCCGCACCGGACCTGCCGCACGCGCTCGTCGAGTGGGTCACCATGCTGATCGTCACCCGGGAGGTTGACCGCCGGCGTCAAGCTCCGGCCTTCGCAAAGACCACGTTCGTTGAGCAGGTCGCCGGACTGACCGAGCGTTACCAGCGCAGAACCCCGGCGCTGCGACGGATCGTCGAGTCCCTCGCGGTGGCGCTGGCGGGCACCGCCGCCGCGAGGCTGCTGGCGGTGCTGCATCAGCCCCTTTCTTCGGCAACGATGCTGAACCACCTGATGCGCATCCCGCTGCCCGACCGGCCCACGCCTGTGGCGGTCGGGATCGACGAGTTCGCCCTGCTCAAGGGACACAACTACGCCACGATCATCATTGACGCCGACAGTGGGCAGCGCATCGAGGTACTGCCCGACCGCAAGACGGACACGGTCACCCGCTGGTTGCGTGAACACCCCGGCATCCGCATCATGTGCCGGGACGGTTCCGGCGGCTTCGCCCAGGCCACCGCCACCGCCGACCCAGAAATCGTCCAGGTCAGCGACCGCTGGCACCTTTGGCACGGCCTGGCCCAGGCGGTCCTGAAAGAGGTTGGCGCGCACGCCTCATGCTGGGGCAAGTCTCGGTCCACCCCTGACTGAGGGCCAACGCACGACCACCACCCGTCAACGCTGGCAGCAGGCCCACGACCTCCTCGACCAGGGCGTCGGACTCCTCGCCTGCGCCCGACGCCTGGGCATCTCGCTCAACACCGTCAAACGGTACGCCCGTGCCGCCGAGCCCGACCGGATGGTCCGCGCCCCCGTCTACCGCTCCAGTCTCGTCGACCCCTACCGTGGCCACCTGCGAGAACGTCGCGCGCAGGACCTGGCCGTCCTGGTTGCCCACCTGCTCGCGGAGATCCGCGAGCAGGGCTACAGCGGCAGCGCCAACCTCCTGGTCTGCTACATCAACCAAGGCCGCGTCGAGGCCGACCACGCCGCGCTGTCGCCCCGCAAGGTCACCGGCCTGCTCACCTGCCACCCCGACCGCCTTGGTGGCACTCAGCACGCACTGCGCGACCAACTCGCTGCCGCCTGACCCGAGATGATCGCACTGACCGAGCAGATCCGTACCTTCGCCGGCCTCCTTACCCCCTGCCCGGGCAACAACGAAAAGTTGACCGCCTGGATCATCCGGACCCGCGCCGCCGATCTTCCCTTCCTGCGCTCCTTCGCCACCGGCCTGGAACGCGACCGCGCCGCCGTCGACGCCGCGCTCACGCTGCCTCACCACAACGGCCGCACCGAGGGCGTCAACTGCAAGATCAAACTACTCAAGCGCCAACGGTACGGCCGCGCCGGCCACCTCCTCCTGCGCCAGCTCATCCTGCTCAACTGACGAGGCAACGATCAACGCCTACGAAAATCTTGGAAGAGCCAGTCACTGAGCTCTTTCAGAGTGGCCACTGATCGGGTGACGGGCCAGCGTTCCGCAACGCACGAGGCTCCCGTGCCGTTGAGAGAGGTGTTAGACATCTCAACTCATCAACACAGGAGGCTCATTGGTTCCCCGTCCTGCCGCACTCGACCTGCCGCACGCCCTGGTCGAGTGGGTATCCGTGCTCATCGTCACTCGTGAGGGTGACCGACGCTGCAAGCTACCGCCCCACCAGCGCGCCCTCGTCGGCTTGGTCTACCTGCGCCGCCACGACACGCTCGCGCAGATCGCCGCTGGCTTCGGTATATCCATCGGCACCGCCCACGCCTACGTCACGGCCGTCGTCGATCACCTGTCCCGACGGGCGCCCGGTCTGCTGCGGGTTCTGCGCGAGACGGATCCTGATCACGTCCTGCTCGACGGGACGCTCGCCGAGTGCGACCGGGTCGGCGACAGCCGGAGCGACTTCTCGCAGAAGCACCGTCGCCACGGCGTGAACGTGCAGGTCGTGGCCGATCCCACTGGCAAGCTGCTGTGGATCTCACCCGCGCTGCCCGGCCGCACCCACGACCTGACCGCGGCCCGAACCCACCGAATCATCCGGATCTGCGAACGCCAGGGCGTCCCCATCCTCGCCGACCGCGCCTACATCGGAGCCGGCCCCTGGGTGACCACACCGATCAGACGGCTCCCGAACAGGGACCTCACCACGACCCAGCGAACGATCAACCGGGCCCTGTCGGCAGCACGGGCACCGGTCGAACGAAGCATCGCAAGGCTGAAGTCCTGGCAGGTCCTCCGCCGGGCCCGCTGCAGCCCCAACCGCATGACCGTCATCGCCGCAGCCATCCTCACCCTGGAACGTCAACGCTGATGATTCTCATTGCCGTTCCAGGATGAAGACGGATTGGCAATGTCCGTCATCCGGTCGGGAACCGCCTTACGACCAGACAAGCCGACCTTCGGTGAACCGACAGACCGGGTAACTTCCACCGGCGATCCTCGTCAGCGTCTCCGCCACGGAGTCGAAATACTGGGCCATCGATTCGTACTCGCCCGTAACCGTGGGCTCACCCACGAACCAGCGGCCGACGCGGCCGTCCCGCACATCGATGAACTTTCCCATCCAGCCGTCCTGGTCCGACAGGAACGGGATCCACTCGTTACGCCAGAACGGGTAGTCGGGCTGGTCCGGAGGGTCGAATCCACCGGGCATGGAGCGGTTCGCGTAGAGCCTCTCCATCGCCCGGATGCCCAGAAAGAAGCTCCCCTCGTCGGGGAACCCGTCGAAGCCGCAGCATGCCACGTCGTAGTCGACGTCTCCCTCTGGCAGATCCAGATTGTTCTGCAACAGCCACGTCCGCAGATCCCCATGCAGAGAGATCCCCATCCGTTCCTCGGCTGCCGCGAGCATCTGCTCCGTAGCGGGCCCTGGCAGATCTGCGTGATCGGCCGGCGCGTGCTCCCGAAGAAGACTCATCACACGCGACCAACTCTCAGTCACACTCATCGCCCTCTGCCCTCTGTCCTCTACGGGTATGTCTCCGTCCGACTACGCCACTGCGAAGGTTGGGAAGTATCGGCCGGAGAACCTTGCAGGGATGGTACTTCGAGCGTGCGTTCCATCCCTTCCCACGATCAACAACCCACTGTGCCCGGCGAGCAGGCCGGACGGACAGCCGGGACGGCGGGCAGGCCGGGACCGGACGGCAGGCGGACCGGGACGGACAGGACGGACCGGCAGGTGAACGGACCGGCAGGCGGCGACCGTGACCGAACGGCCGGGACGGGCGGCGGAGCGGGCCGGGTGGACCGGCGGGTGGACGGCCGGGTGAACCGGGACGGCGGCAGGCGGCCGGACGGCCGGGGCCGGGACGGACGGGACAACGGACGGGCCGGCAGGCGGAGCCGCGCGGGTCGGACCGGCAGGCGGACCGGACCGGGACGGCGGACGGACCGGCTGCCAGGTGGACCGGCGGACCGGCGGCCGGGTGAACGGACCAGCCGACCAGCCGACCAGCGGAGCGGGCCGGGCGGACCGGCCGGGACGAACGAGCGGCCGGGACGGGTGGACAGCCGATGAACGAACCGGACGGACCGGCAGGCAGGCAGGCCGGACCGGGCCGGGTGGACCGGCGGGTGAACGGCCGGGTGGACCGGCGGACCAACGGGCGGGGACGGCTTCGTAGTCGCGGGCGAGACGGCGGTGGTGCATGAGCCAGCCGAAGGTCCGCTCGACGACCCAGCGGCGAGGCTGGATGACGAATCCCCTGGTCGCGGGGTCGCGGCGGACGATCTCGACGTCGATGCCGAGGATGGCGCCGTGTTCGACGACGGCGTTCTTGTAGCCCATGTCGGTCCAGGCCTTGCGGACGGCGGGGTGCTCGGTGGCGACGGCGGTCAGCAGTTGCCGGCCGGCGGTGCCGTCGGGCACGCTCGCGGCGGTGACCAGGACCATCAGCAGCAGACCGATCGTGTCGGTGACGATGCTGCGCTTCCTGCCCACGATCTTCTTGCCGGCATCGATGCCCTGCGAGGAGGCGGGGACGTTCGTGGAGGTCTTCACGCTCTGGGAGTCGACGATGCAGGCCGTCGGGTCCGGGCCGCGGCCCTCGGCGGTGCGGACCAGATGCCGCAGCAGTCCGTTGAGCTGCTCGAACACCCCCTCCTTCTGCCATCGGGCGAAGTAGGCGTAGACGGTTTCCCAGGGCGGGTAGTCGTGCGGGAGGTAGCGCCAGGGGATGCCGGTGCGGTCGACGTAGAGGATCGCGTCCAGGAGGTCGCGCAGCTCGTGCTCGGGGGGCCGGCCGAACGCGAGGGCCTGCTCGGTGCGGGCCCGGCGCCAGGCGGTGAGGGTGGGTTCGACCAGGGCCCAGCGGGCGTCGGACAGGTCGCTCGGATACGGTCGACGTTCCGTCATGACAACGGCATACTGCGGGATTGCCCCGCTGCCCAGGACTCGCGGCACCCGAGAGACAAAAGCCCGTGGGCTCGACTTCTTGGGACGAGACAGGAGGAACCGCGCAGTTCCGACAGGCATAGGCGCAACAGCGGCACTCCTGCCACCAGAACCCCAACCGTCACCGAACGCCAGCAGCCCGAGCTCCCCGGAAAACGGGATCAACCATCCCAACTACGGCTGAAACGCCCAGTGAGCCTGCGCCAGCGTGAGTTCAGTTCACGCCTTCGGGTGTAGATCAGCCAGGAGACATGCTCGACCAGCTCGTACGGGACATCGAGCATGGCAGGATACGGGACCAAGCGAGGCTCCTCGGTCAGAGCGCGGTGCGTAGAGAACACCAACGCAACGACCAGGAGCCTCGCCTGTCACCCCGCCCCCGCTGACCAGCCATTTCACCCTCTTAGGACAGGATGAAAGAAGCTCAGTAGCGGCCACCCAGCCTCTCGGGTGCTGTCGTTATGCAGCGGGACAGAATTACGGCTGTCGGCTGGAAATTTCTCCTGAGCTAATCGCCGCTACGAGACCTTCGAATGCAGACTTTGCATCGGTGGAGATTCGTCCAGGAGGGGTTTCAGTGTCGTTACGGCTACCGTTCATGTGCCCCGGAGTCCAGTTGATTCGGTTCGGCCTGTCGCCCGTCCCTGTTCGCCAGTACTCTTCGATCACTTCGCGAACGACTGCCAGCGGAATTGCACTCTTGCGGTCGAGAAAAACCGGGCAGTGGATATCCGTAATTACGTCGGGGTCTCCCCCGGGCGGCTCTGGGGCATCAGAGACCCAAACCGAGTCGTAAATCCCCCCTTTCCTTGGAAACCTCGCGTCAACAAACCACACAAAGCCGCCATACCCTGTCGACCTATTCAAGGAGACTATGAGAAAGTTGGTGGAGCGGTCGCCCTCTTTGATCATTTCATCATCGAGGGAGATCCAGGCCTGATCTCCATATTCAAGCTCCGTCACCACCTTCGAGATTATGCGGTCGACCTGACTGTCGGTCCCCCCGCGAAGCTGCTCGTCACCGAGCATGACCTTCATGACCATTTAGTCCTCCAACGATCCCTTGCCTACGATTTTCTTCGCAACCAGCTTGCCGGTGGCAAGGTCTTTCACCCACACCGTGAGCGTGTGACCGGCGGGAAGAATGAGCGCCACCGCATCGGTGCAATTATACACCTTGTTGCAAATTCCATCAGTATTGTTGATCACTATAGAAATGTCAAGCTTCTCTATCCCCTTTTCCTTGATCGCCTTTCGCATTATCCAGGCATACATAGTCTCCACGTGAGTGTCTGTTGGGTACCCGGCATCTTTCCCGTACTTCTTGGAAAGATATTCACTGATCTCGGCCTGGTATTCAGTCTCGCCGCTGGTGATGACCGGCAAATCTACGAAGCCGTCCTTGTCAATGAATATCGGCTGCCCGACCGTCTTGTCTCCCTTTTTCCAAGAGGGGAGCTTATTGAAGACGGCGTCCAGGTCGATGCAGATGACGTTATGGACGAGGAGGGGAGTCTGGCCCGCCAGCACGAAATACGTGTGGAGGTCCGCGACAGTCAGGTTGTAGGCGGGCTGCAGTCCGGTCCAATGCCTGACGGATGCCACCTGAGCAGCGGTTCCGTTTTCGGTGCGAAGGGTTTCACCTGGGCGGATGTCGGCCGCGTCAATCCACTCGGCAGTGTCCAACCGCCAGAAGGGATGGTGATCTGTGGAGGTGACGGATCCCTGCCGCCCCTTGTCGGGGTCGACGACTGTCAGCTCAGTGAATCCGGTGTCGTCCGGGGTATAGATGATTGATTCGACATGGCGCGGTCCGCTCGCGCCTGTCTGGGGATCAGTCGCCTGGACTGTGTCGCCGGTTCTGATCTGTTCGATGGGCCTCGTCGTACCATCGCCCATCAGAACCCGGGTGCCTGTCGGAAAGCTGTTGTTGCAGATTTTTGCGATTTTGGCGGCGACCTTGGTTCCGGTGGCCCACTTCCAAGCGGCTTCGACCCCGTCCAATGCCTTTTTGCCGAACTTCTTGACGAGCTTGGCGCCGGCGCTGGCCCAGCCGGCGATGGGGATCATGCTGAAGCAAGACAGGCCGAAGTCGACGCCGCTGGCGTAGTCGGCGAGGTATTCGCCGCCGGTCCACAGGCAGTTGACGAGGTCGGCGGCTTCTCCGACGCCTGGCACCAGCCCGATGATGTCGAGCTTGGTGTGAATCATGGACGCGAAGGCGTCGTAGCTGGCGTAGTCGTCTGGATTGAGGCTGACGCCGAAGTACTTCTGATAGGTCAGATAGCCGTTGAGCACGTCGGTCCAGGTGAGACCGCTGGCCTCCCCGGAAGCGAGAGCCTTCATGTAGGCGAAGAGGGCTTCCTCCTCCTGTGCTTCGCGCGCTGCCTCCGCTTGAGCCTGGGCGATGGCCTGCGCTTGTGCGGCGTCGCTGATCGCGGCGGCGTTCGCAGCGGATTCCTGTGCGTTCTCAGCCGATTGGCGGGCTGCGGCGACGGCCGCGTAGGCGGTGTCGGCGGAGATCCGAGCGGCGCTGGCGCTGGCGCTGGCGCGCCGAGCGGAGTCCTGGGCGTTTGCAGCGCTGGCCCGGGCCTGGGTGGCGGCTTGCTGGGCGTTGGCGGCGCTGGTGCGGGCCTGGGTGGCGGAGGTGTCGGCCGCGGTGGCGGACTTCTGCGCGTCGTTGGCGTAGCCGGCGGCGGCGTCGGCGTAGCGGTTGGCGTCGGCGGCGGCTTGGTCGGCTTGGGCGCTGGCGTTGTTGGCGTCGGCGGCGGCCTTGGCGGCGAGGGCGGCGTTCTGCTGGGCAAGGGCGGCACTCTGGGCCGCGGTGGCGATGGTGTTGGTGATGGTGGCTTCGTGGGCCCGGGTGAGGTCGTCCTGCTGCTTGGCGCGGTAGCGGCCGCTGGTGAGGAAGTCGGTTTTGGCCGGGCCGGGGCTTTCGATGGCGATGGCCGCGGCGAGTTTGACCTCCTCGCCACCGCCGTCGCCGCCGGTTTCCAGGAGTTGGGAGATTTTGACCTGGTCGTCGGCGGCCTTGGCGGTGTACTGGCCGCGGGTGAGGAAGGTGGTCAGCGCGTCGGCGGTGTTGGCCTCCAGGGCGGCCTGGGCTGCGGCCTTGAGGGCGGGTCCGCCGGTCTCCAGGATCTGGGAGGTCTTGACGCGGTATTCGTTGAGGGCGACCTGGTGGCGGCCGGTGGTCAAGAAGGTGTGGACCTGGGCCGGGTCGTTCGTGGCCAGGGCGTTGGTGGCGGCGGTGCGTACCGCGGTGAACTCGCTGTCCTCGGCGAGTTGTTGGGCCTGGAGGATCTCGTCCTGGTGCAGGGAGGCGGTCCAGCCGGAGCGGACGTAGTCGATGACGGCCTGGTCGGAGCCGGTGAGGGCGTATTCGGCGGCCGCCTTGCTCCAGGGGCCGCGGGTCTTGAGGGCCGCGAGGGCCATCTTGCGGCCGTTGGCGACGATGGTGTTGGTGTCGGCGCCGGCCTGGGCGGCCTGGGCGGCGAGTTGGACGGCGGTCTGGTCGAGGGCCAGGGCCTGGGTCCTGGCCTTGTCGGCTTCGGTGACGCTGAGGTCGAAGGCGGCCTTGAGGTCGCGGGCCTGGTTGATGCCGGTGGCCTTGCGCGCCTCGCGCTCCTCCTTCTCACTGTCCAGGGCCAGCTGGTGAACGGCGGTGGCCTTGTTCACCGCCGCTGTCGCGCTGTTGGCGGCCTCCGTCGCACTGGCGGCGTGCGCGGTGGCGCGCTGAGCGGCGGTGGAGGCGTTGCCGGCGTGCAGGGTGGAGTTGCGGGCGGCCTCGGCGGCGTTGGCGGCGTGGGTGGCGGCGGAGCGGGCCGCGGCCCGGCCTCGCGGGCCGCGGCGGCGGACTGGTCGGCGAGGTCGGCGGCTTTGTTGGCCGAGCGCTGGGCCTCGGCGGCGTGGCGCTGGGAGGAGGCGGCGGCCTGCTTGGCCTCCTCCGAGTAGGCGCCCGCGGCGTTGGCGTAGTCGTTGGCCTGGTTCGCGGCCAGGGTGGTGAAGGCGAGGTCGTTCAGCGCACCGAAGGCGGCCCGGGCCGCGTCGCGGGCCCCGATAGCGGCGCCGGCGGCGCGGTCGGCCGCGTCGGCGGCGTACTGGGCGCGGCCGGCGGCCTGCTCGGCGGCTTTGGCGGCCTGTTCGTCGACCTTGCCCTGCGCGGCCCAGGTCAGCGCGCGGCCGGCCGCCTCATCGGCGCCGGCCGCGGCGGAGGCCGCTTGCTGCGCGGCGGCGGCGGCCAGGCGTGAGGCGGTGTTGGCGGCCTGGGCTGCGGTGATGGCGGCCTTCGCCGCCACTGCGGCCTGGCGCCCTGCTTCGGCCGCGCGCTTGGCCGCGGCGGCGGCCTTGACCGAGTCGCCCTTGGCGGCCTCGGCCTCGTTTCGGGCCTTCTCCGCTGCTTCGCGGGCCAGTCGCGCTCCGGTGACGGCCTGGTCGGCGGCTTCGAGTGCGGCGTCCTTCTCCCGCTCGGCCTGGTCGCTGGTCTCCTTGGCCTGCTGGGCCAGCTGCGCGATGTCGGCGTACTCGCGGTCCCGGGCGGCGGCGATGTGCTGACCGACCGCCAGGAACTCGGTGATGCCGTCGAGCGAGCCCTCCAGGGCCAGCATGCCGGCCTGCTTGGTGGCCGGGCCGCCCGTCTCGACGATCTGCGAGACCCGCACCCGCGCGTCGCTCTCGCGGGTGACGTCCTGGGTGTGGGTCAGGAACTCGCCGACGTCGTCGACCGAGCCGTCCAGCGCCTTGAGGCCGGCGGCCTTGGTCGCCGGGCCGCCGGTCTCGACGATCTGCGAGACCCGTACCCGTTGGTCCTGCGCCAGCGGCGCGCTCCAGCCGTGGTCCAGGAACGCGGCGACGGCCGTCTTGTCGTGGCTGTCGAGCGCGGCCGCGGCCGCCTTGCGCAGGGCCGGACCGCCGGTCACGGCGATCTGCAGGAGCGCCTGCTCGTTGTCCTTGGCTTCGGCATCAGCCCATGTACCGCCCTGGCCGGAGCCGCCGGAGCCGAGGAACGCGGCGATCTTGTCGTCGCCCCCCGCCAGTGCCTCCTCGGCGGCGGCCTGCACCGAGGTGCCGCCGTCCTTCCACGCCTGCAGCACCCGGCCCCGGTCAGTCACTGCCGGACCCGTGGGGGCGGTGTCCGCCGCCACGGGTGTCGCGGACACCAGCGACACCATCAGCGCGAGCGGGAGCACCCCACGGCACAGCCACCGCACCACGGACCCCCTTCCCCTGAATATCTCTCTACGCCTGCGTGAACTCACGAAAACCCCTCTTCGAAAAACCGGAAATTCTGGATTTTGGCAGTGCGAAATCAGCCCGGCTGCGTGCACATTTCCGCCCGCAGCCCCGGGTTTGTTTCAGTATTCGGAAAAACCCTCAGAAACCCCCGGTTGACCGTCTCGACGCAGTTGGTGGGCATACATTAAGGTCAGCGGCTGACGGGGCGCCAGCACGCATCAATCAACGAGATGCCCGATTTGCCCCGGAAGATACGAAAAGAAATATTCACCCCTACGCAAAGCAGAGGTTTTTCGTGAGGCATCGCGCTTCGGGTGCGATAGCGGCGTCAGCCGCTCTCGCCGCCACCTTCTTCACCGGGCTGGCATCCGCCCCACCCGCACTGGCCGACACCACCGCAACCGCCGTCCCGTCCGCGGTCGAGGACGGCGCCTACCCCGGCGCCGCCCAGATCCTGGCCGAGCGGGGCATCACCCTCACCCGCGGCGACGGCGGCATCACCCTCGCCGACTGCACCCAGCCCGGCAGCTACCAGATCAAGGTCCTCGCCCGCACCACGGACGAGGACGACGGCGACACCATCTGCTTCGCCGCCCCCGGCGCCACCGGCTACCTCGCCTTCACCATCCCCGACGCCTACCGCATCACCACCTACAACCGCTCCGTGCGCGCCAGCCTCTCCACCGACCAGAAACCCACCGAGACCACCGACGTCCCCGCCAACGGCACCAAGGGCATCGGCGAAACCCTCGACCCCAACGCCCACGCCGTCCTGCTCGAACTGCGCGTCACCGGCTCCACCGCCACCCCGCCCACCGGCCAGACCGCCGACCCCGCCACCGCCTTCACCACCCACCTCGCCATCGGCGACAACCGCTCCTGCACCGGCGCGCTCATCGCCCCGCAGTGGGTCATGACCGCCAAATCCTGCTTCGCCGACGACCCCGCCAACCCGGGCACCGTCACCGCCGGCGCCCCCAAGAACGCCACCACCGCCACCCTCGGCCGCGCCGACACCCACACCACCGGCGGCCACCAGACCAAGGTCATCGACCTCGTCCCGCACGCCGACCGCGACCTGGTCATGGCCCTGCTGGAGACCCCGGTCTACGACATCACCCCCACCGGCCTGTCCACCGCCACACCCACCAGCGACGGCGCGCTGAGCACCGCGGGCTACGGACGCACCAACACCGCCTGGACCCCGGCACCCTCCACACCCCCGCCACCACCACCAACACGGTCACCACCACCGGATTCGACCTCACCCCCACCGCCCCCGGCCTGATCTGCAAGGGCGACGCCGGCGCACCCCTGTGGCGCACCGAGAACGGCAAGCCCGCCCTCGCCGGCATCATCACCCGCGCCTGGCAAGCAGGCTGCCTCGACGCCCCCGCCACCGAGACCCGCACAGGCGCCCACGCCGAACGCACCGACAACCTCACAAGCTGGGTTACCTCCGCCCAGGCTGTCGGCGACCAGCTGATCAAGCCGGGCACCAAGCTGGCCTCCGGCCAGTCGGTCACCGGCCGGGACCTGAAGCTGACCATGCGCACCGACGGCAACCTGGTGCTCACCCACAAGCAGGCCGACGGCGGCGTGCTGTGGTCGACCGACACCGCCGGCAACAACGGCGCCTGGGCGCAGATGCAGACCGACGGCAACTTCGTCGTCTACAAAGCCGACGGGAACCCGGCGGCCGGCACCGGCGCGATCTGGGGGACCAACACCTGGGGCCAGGGCGGCGCGTTCCTCGACCTGCAGGTCGACGGCAACCTGGTGCTGTACAAGGCCAACGGCACCGAGCCGCTGTGGAACTCCGGCACCCTGCGCCTGGACGCGAAGCTGAACAGCGGCACCCGGATCAGCTCCGGCCGGTGGTTCCAGTCGCAGAGCGCCGTGGTGGAGATGCAGGCCGACGGCAACCTGGTGCGCTACCGCCGCAGCGACGCCGCACCCACCTGGACCACCAACACCGCCGGGAACAAGGGCGCGTGGGCGCAGGTGCAGACGGACGGCAACTTCGTCCTCTACCGGGTCGACGGCAACGCCTCGAACGGCACGGGCGCCCTGTGGGGTTCCAACACCTGGGGCCAGGGCGGCGCGTTCCTCAAGCTCCAGGACGACGGCAGCCTCGTGCTGTACAAGAAGGACGCCGCCGAGACCGCCGCCAACTCCCTCTGGAGCGCGACCACCTTCCGCCCCGAGAGCCGGCTCAGCCCCGGCCAGCAGGTCTACACCAAGACCACCCGCCTGGCCATGCAGTGGGACGGCGACCTGGTCCTGTACCGCCTCAGCGACAACACCGTCCTGTGGCACAGCAACACCGCGGGCAACCCCAACGCGTTCCTGAAGATCCAGAACGACGGCAACGTCCTCGTCTACAAGGCCGACGGCACCACCAGCCTCTGGTCCACCGGCACGTTCTGGTCCGGCGGCGCCTACCTGAAGGCCCAGGACGACGGCAACCTCGTCGTCTACAAGGCCGACGGCGGCGAAGGCATCGGCAACGCCATCTGGGCCACCAACACCCACGCCTGACCGACCAGCGCCTGATCGACCGGAGGCCACCGCCCTGTGGGCGGTGGCCTCCGGCGTTGTGCCGCCTCCCGAATCCGTCAAAGAATACTTGCAGACCCGGCCCAGCCCTCTGAAGGGAACCTGCGGACTCCATGCCAAGAAGCATGGACGCATTGCCAACTCCCGACGCCTGGACGATCACGTGCAAGGCGCGACCGTGCCGGAAACACCGCCTGCGCGTCAGCCGGAAAAATGAAAGTCGAATCGACGAGTTCGCTTTTCCGCTCCCGGTCGAAATGCCGTACGGTTCCACGACGATTCGCCATCGACCAGGAGTACCAATGCGCCACAGCTAGGCCGATACGCCTGCCGGATAGACCCATCCGCACCGCGGCCGAAGTCGGTACCGCTGCGCGAAAGGACATGGACAGCCGTCACTGGCATGTCTTTGACTGCTTCCGGGGGGGTGCATACCAGTGGGCGGACCCGATCATGGATGATCTTGCAGGCCCGTTCACAGAGGCGGGTCGCGCCCGACGGCGGGCCGCGCCCCGGCCAGGGCGCGAAGCGCAGGAATCGATCGGAAGGATGCCGGTGGATCAGAACAACGAGCCAGGGGACTCGGGGCCTTGGGGGCCGGAATGCTTCGAGTACTGGCGCGAGGCGATGGGGCGGACCCGGGCCGCGGAGATGACCAGTGACCACGTCAGCACCTTCACCGCGCAGATGAGGCGGTTCGAACTGGGGCCGGTGTCGCTCATGGGGACGTCCTTCCCCTCGATCCGGGTCAGACGGACCGGACAGATGATCAGGCGCTCCGACGAGGAGCTGTTCCACCTGACGGTGTTGACGGCCGGTCGGGGCCTGTCCACCGCTTCCCGCACGGGCCGGATCGAGCCGATCGAGGTCGGCGACCTCCAGTTGGCACACAGCTCCCACCCTACGACACGCGGTTGTTCGGTACCCCGCGCGCGGCCGGGGGCAGTCGCCGGTGGAGGGCCTGGGCATCGACCTGCCCGCCTCGCTGCTGCCCGTGCCCGCGCACAGGGTGCGCGACCTGCTCGGGCGGCAGCTGTCCGGGCGGGCGGGCACCGGAGCGCTGCTGACGGAGTTCGTGCTCGGCATGGACCGACAGGCCCCCGCCCTCCAGCCCGGCGAGGCCTCCCGCCTCGGAACGGTGGCGGCCGACCTGGTCGCGGCATGGATCACCCACGAACTGGACATGGGAAACACCCAGTCGCCCGAATCCCGCCACCGGGCCCTGATGGAGAGCATCCGCTCGTTCGTCCGGCACAACCTCCACGACCCCGACTGGCACCCCCGGTGGTCGCGGCGGCTCACCACGTCTCCCTCAGCCACCTGCACCGCGTGTTCACCGAGCACATGGACGGCGAGACGCTCGCCTCCTTCATCCGCCGACAGCGCCTCGCCAAGGCCCACCGCGACCTCACCGACCCCACCCTCATGCACCTGCCGATCCACGCCATCGCGGCCCGCTGCGGCATCCCCCGCGCCCCCGAATTCGCCCGTGCCTTCAAAGCAGCCCACGGCCTCTCCCCCGCGAGCACCGCAACCAGACACCCCCCCCCACGACCACGGCGCGCCCGTAGACGGCCGTTGCCTGAGGCCTAGTACGGCAGTCGGACTTCGTGGACTGATGTGAAGTGGCACGGTTGAGCTGCAAGGATTCCTGCCCGGCCGCGAGCTCCAGTACCAGGGCGGCGACCTTTGCGGGGTCGTCCCTCCACCGCTCGGCGACCTCGGCCCCGGCAGCCATCAACTCCATCGCCGCGCCCTGCTCCACCGTCGGCAGCGGCACCCCCTGCACGTTGCCCGGCCCGCTCCGGGCGGGCCGGGCCGGTTTCCGTTGCCTCGATCTGAGCCGACTGCTGGAGGTCCTCCAGGCTGGCCGCGGCGGCCGGAACAGCCTGGAGCATCTTGGCGACGTGCCGGTCCTGGGCGTGCAGCTGGAGTTGGTCGACCCGGTTGTCGAAGCCGACCCGGCCGGTGCCGGTGAGGACCAACAGCAGCCGTGGGAAGCGCACGTACCGGCGCTCCCACAGCGGCACCCGGCCGCCTTTGCTCGGCCGCGATGGTGCCCGCGCGGATTCCGGCCGGGAGCGTCTTCGTCGACCAGTAGCGGGCATAGGTGTTCAGCTTCGACGCCAGCCGCCCGGCACCCATCGTGCCGCGGTCGACCTCCACGAACGCCCGCAGCCGCACCACGTCGCTGTCCGGCTCGCTGACGCCGTAGAACAGCAGGCCGTCCGGGCGCACCGAGCCGTCCCGGCCGGACATCCGGCCCGACCGGCTCACCAACCCAGTCCTCCTGCACGGAAAACAGTCCGGCCCCCGGTCATGTGCGTCTTGCGGCGTCACCGGCGTCACCGGCGGACCGGTCGGTGCGGACGGTGCAGCGCAGGCTGCGGGTGGCCCGCGAGGCTTTACCGGGCGCCGGTGGCGATCTGGCCGTAGTCGATCCAGCCGGGACTGTTCCAGCCGTCGCCGCCGTTGTTCAGGAACGCGGTGACGGTGCCGGTGGTGACCAGGTAGTCGGCGTGGGCGTCGCTGTTGATGTCCGCCAGTGCCACCGCGTTCTTGTCCGTGGTCTGGCCGACCGCCGTCCGGCCGTGGTCGGCTCAGCCGCCGTGGCCGTCGCCGCCCTTGTTAAGGAAGGTGGTGAGGGAGCCGTCGGGGTTGATCACGTTGTAGTCGGTGCGGCCGTCGCCGTCGAAGTCTGCCAGGCGCAGGCGGGTGCGATCGGTGGTGAGGCCGCCGGCCACCTGGCCCAGGTCGTTCCAGCCGCCGTGGCCGTCGCCGCCGCGGTTGAGGAAGACGTTCACGGCGCCGCCGTCGGCGATGGTGGTGTAGTCGGTATGGCCGTCGCCGTCGAAGTCCGCGAACGTCACCTGGGAGGGGTCGGTGGTCAGTCCGGAGGCGATCTGGCCGAGGTCGTTCCAGCCGCCGTGCCCGTCGCCGCCCTTGTTGAGGAACACGCGCACCGAGCCGTCCTGGTTGATCACCAGGTAGTCGGTGCGGCCGTCGCCGTCGAAGTCGGCGAACCGCACCCGCGCACGATCACTGGTCATCCCCGACGCCACCTGACCCAGGTCACTCCAACCCCCGTGCCCGTCGCCGCCCTTGTTCAGGAATACCCGCACCGAGCCGTCGTCGTTCACGGTCACGTAGTCGGCGCGGCCGTCGCCGTCGAAGTCCGCCCACCGCACCCGGCCCGACCCGCCCGACCGCCTCGGCGGCGGCCGCGTAGTCCAGTCCGACCCACACGCACAGCCGGAAGACCTCCCGTTCGCCGCGCCGCAGCCCGGCCAACGCCCGCTGCACCGCCGCGAGTCGGGCGTGGTCGTCGAGCCGGGTCACCAGATCCTCGGCGAAGTCCGGCACCGGTTCGCGCTCCGGTAGCCGGGCCATCGCCGCCCGGTGCCGCCGCCCGGCCCGCGCCGTGTTCCGCAGCACGTTGGTGGCGATGCCGAACAGCCACGGCCGGACCGACTCCCCGTCCTCCCGGAGTTTCCCGCGCAGCCGCCACGCCTCCAGGAAGGTCAGCGACACCACGTCCTCCGCCGCCGCCCAGTCACCCAGCGCCCGCAGCGCGTACCCGTACAGGGCCTGGGCGTGCTCGTCGAAGAGCTCCCCCAGCGCCGTCTGCTCCCCCGCCCGCAGCCGGGCCCGTTGCGACAGTTCCACACCCCTCCCTGTCCGTCCGTCCGCCCGGGTTCCCGTGAGCCGCGTCACACCAGGGGTCGGTGGGGGCCGGTGCCGGGAGAACGCTAGGGGAGCCGGACCACCGTCCTGGCGCCGGTGTGCTTGACGCAGGTCACCCAGCGGTTGGCGGCGAGGGCGTCGTGGGGTTCGGGGCGCAGGCGGGAGGCGGGGGCGTGGTCGAAGGGGGTGCGGACGGTGGTGGTCCAGCCGTGGGCGGTCAGGGTGGCGGCGGTGTTCGGGCGGGGGCCGGGGGCGAACAGGGCCAGCAGGTCGACGCCGAGCCGTTCGCGGGCGTCCGCGTAGACGGGGGCGGCCCGGACGGTGGGGGACTCCAGGCCGGTCTTGATCTCGTAGGCGAGGGTGCTGCCGGGGGCGCTGAGGCCGTCCAGGGCGGTGGCGACGGCGAGTTCGCTCTCGGCGGGGAGGTACAGGAACAGGCCCTCGGCCAGCCAGGCGACCGGCCGGGACGGGTCGAGTCCGGCGGCGGTCAGGGCGCCCGTCCAGTCGTCGCGCAGGTCGACCGGGACGGTGCGGCGGTGGGCGGTGGGGGCCGCGTCCAGGCGGTCCAGGACGCGCTGCTTGAAGCGGAGCACCTCGGGGCGGTCCAGCTCCCACACGGTGGTGCCGGCCGGCCAGGGCAGTCGGTGGGCCCGGCTGTCCAGCCCGGCGCCGAGCAGGACGACCTGCCGGGTGCCGGCGGCGGTCGCGGCGAGCAGGTGGTCGTCCAACACCCGGGTGCGCAGGGCGAAGTAGGTGGCCAGCCGTTCCCAGACCGGGTCGCCCGGGACCACCCGGGCCGGGTCGTCCGGCCAGTCGGCGCAGCCGGGCGAGGCGCGGACGAAGTGGGCGGCGAACGGGTCGACGGCCAGCGCCTCGCTCCGGCGCGCCTCCAGCGCGCGGGCGTTGGCGACCAGCAGAGCGGTCCGGCCGACCCCGGCTTCGACCCCGGGGTCGGGGCGGGCGGAATCGGGGCGGGCGGGGCCGGTGGTGCCGGGGCTGGTGATGCCGAGTGCGGTCACTGCCGGGCCGCCGTGGTGCGGTGGGTCTCGTGGGTCCCGTGGGTTCCGGGCATGGCTCTCTCGCAGAGGGTAGGGGTGAGGGTGTGCGGGTGGTGCGGGGTGCGGTCGGGCGGGGGTGGTCACCGCCGGGCCGCTGCGGCCCCGGTCTGCTCCGACTCGGCCCCGGTCTGCTCCGACTCGGCGCCGGTGGCACCGGCGGGATGGGCGGGCCCGGCGGGAGGGGTGGGCCCGGCGGGCTCGGTGGGATCGGGGAAGGCGGGGAACTCGGTGAGTTCGGTGAAGGGTCGGCGGTCCAGGTCGGTGATCCGCGCGCCGTAGACCCGGCTCATGAAGCGCAGGATGTCGGCGTCCGCCAGGTGCAGGGCGGTGGTGCAGTCGCGCAGTACGGTGAGGTGGAAGCCGCGCTGGAAGGCGGTGCGGGCGGTGGAGTCCACGCAGACGTCGGTGAACAGGCCCGCCAGGACGAGGTGGCGCAGGCCGCGGCGGCGCAGGTGGGGTTCGAAGTCCGGGTCCTGGAAGGTGTCGAAGCAGGCGCGCTTGGTGAACACCGCCTCCTCGGGGCGGGGCCGCACGCCGTGGAACTCGGCGCCCCAGCTGCCCTCCAGGCACTTGGGCCGCTTGCCGAGCCGGGCGTCCCGGCGCTGCCAGGCCGAGCCCTGGTAGGCGGGGTCGCCGAGGAAGCGGACGAACAGCACTTCGACGCCCGCCTCCCGGGCCAGCCGCACCGCGCGGACGCTGCCCTCGACGGCCCGGGCCAGCAGCGCGGGGTCGCCGGGGAAGCGGGCGGCGGCGACCTCGCCCGCGCAGAAGTCGTTCTGGAGGTCGACCACCACCAGCGCCGTCCCGGCGGAGGCGTCCGGGCTCCGGTCGGCCCGGTCGGCCCGGTCGGCCCGGTCGTCCCGGGCCCCGGGCACCGCGGCGGCCACGCCCTCGGTACCCGCCGCGCCCTCGGTACCCGCCGCGTCCTCGGCGCCCGCCGCGTTCCCGGCGCTCTCCGCGCTCATCGGGAGCCCGCCGGCGCGGCAGCGGTGTCGGCCGTGGCACCGTCGGCGGTTCCGGCCGGGCTCGGCACGAACGTTCCTGCAAGGGCGGAGAGGACCGCGTCCACGACCGCGGTGGTGCCGGCCGTCCCGCCGAGGTCGGGGGTGCGGGCTCCGGCGGCCTGGGCGGCGGTGATCGCGGCTTCGACGGCGGCCTCCGCGCCCGGGCAGTCGGCGTGCCGTTCGGCGATCCGGGCGGCGGCCCGGACGGTGGCGACGGGGTTGACCAGGTCGCGGCCCGCGAGGTCGTCGGCGGAGCCGTGCACGGTCTGGTACTCGGTGAGTCCGGCCAGCTCCGGGTGCAGGTGGACGTTCTCGGTGCAGCGGTTCTCCTGCCGTTCGGAGCCGTAGCGGTCGAGCAGGACGACGTGCATGATGTCGGCCCACTCGTTGCCGGCGACCAGCAGGGTGCGGTCCTCGGGGCCGTGCGCGATCAGGTTGCGGTTCACCGTGTCGGGCTGGAACAGGGCGACGTCCAGGCCGAGTTCGGCGGACAGGCCCTCCGCCCAGTCGTCCAGCGCCCCGTCCAGCAGGTGGTACTTGTAGGCGAGTTGCACCCGGGCGGGGCCCTCGGCCCACAGTTCGCGGGCGCGGCGCACCGCGTAGCGCACCACCTGTTCGGTGACGTCGCGGCTGAACTCCATGGTGCGTACCACCTTGCCGGGGGTGTGCAGGTTCTCGCCGGTGTAGAAGCCCTGGGCCTGGTCGCGGACCAGCAGCAGCCGGGCCGTCCCGGCGGTGAGCGGTTCGACCTTGACGGCGGCCAGCCGCTGCCGGACCAGGTACAGCGACTGGGCGTTGATCGCGGTGCGGAAGACCGCCCGGGCCCCGGCGGCGGCCTGGTCGCGGCAGAACCGCTCGTAGTGCGCGGCGTCCTGCTCGGTGAGCGCGGCGATCTCCGCGGTGCCGGCGGCCTCGGCGCGCAGGGACACGTACGAGTGGTAGGTGCGCGGTGACCGCTCCACCCGGACCTGTCGGCCGTGCAGCCGGGTGATCCGGTCGAGCACCCGCTCGAAGACGGGGGCGAGGTCCGGGCCGGTGCCGCGGCCGACGGCGAGGGCGATGAGGGGTGCGGTCACTGCGGGGCTCCTTGGGAGGTGGTGCGGGAGGCGTCGGCGGCCGGGTGGTTCCGGCCGCCGTCCGGCCGGGCACTCGGGGGTGCCGAGTACCCGGCTGGACGGCGGCGTGGCTGGGGCCGGCGTCGGCGGGGCCGGCGTCGGTGCGGACGTTCCGGGGTCGGAGGGGACGCCGGTGCCGGGGCGGCGGGTCGGGTCAGAAGGTCTCCGGGACCAGCTGGTCGCCCGGGATGCCGATCTTCTCGGGCGAGTAGTAGTCGCGGATGCCCTCGGCCCACACGCCGACGGTGATCCGGTCCTCGGCGTCCGGTCCGAAGGCGTCGAACAGCGACTCGATGTTGGGCTTCTCGAAGCCGATCGCGGTCATCAGGGAGAGGAACCGGGGCCGTTCGATCAGGCCGTCCCCGTCCGGGTCGCCGAGGACGGCCAGCGCGTCGGCGAAGGCCGCGGCGGTGGCGCCGAACAGCTCGGTGTTGAGCACGAAGCCCCGGAACTCCTCCGGGCTGATCAGTCCGTCCCGGTTGGTGTCCAGCGTCTCCGCCAGCACCTGCCAGTAGCGGCTGAGGCTGTCGGCGAGCGCCTGCCGGTCGGCGGCCGGCGAGTCGTCGGCCACGGTCAGCAGCCGTTCCGTCATCAGGTCGAAGTCCTCGACGTCGAGCACTCCGTTCCCGTTGGTGTCGAACAGGGTGAACACCAGTGCGGCCCGCTGGAAGGCCTCATGTCCCATGGGTAGTCGTCCCGTCGCTCGCGGCGGGCCCGACCTGCGCGGCCTGGCCTCGGCCGGGAACTCCTACTCTGCCGGTAAACCGGGCCCGTTGTCCCGAGAACTGACCGCTCGTCACTCACGGGAGTGACTAATGTTACCCAAGTGATTATTGTCACGTCCTGTGACCGTCCGGGCGGCACCTGACGGACCGTCATGTCCGGTGGTCCGTCCGGCCCGACCGGCCGCCGCCGGAGAGTGCTGTGGCGGTCGTCACGCCCGGTGGGCCGCCCGGGGGCGGACGGGCACGGGCGGCCGGGGGAACCGGCACCGGGCGGGCGCGGAGGCCGAAGCTAGCATGGGGGCCGCCTTAGCTCGGCCAACCCTCAGAACCGGCCGACCCTCAGCTCGGCCCACCCCCGAAAGTTGAATTGTGACTGTCAACGACGACGTGTTCACGGACTGGAAGAACCGCGAGGAGCTCGCGGAGACGATGATCCCGATCATCGGACGGCTCCACCGCGAGTGGGACGTCACCGTCCTGCTGCACAGCCGCTCCCTGGTGAACAAGTCGGTGGTCAGCATCCTGAAGACGCACCGCTTCGCCCGCCAGATATCCGGCGAGGAACTCTCGATCACCGAGACCTTCCCCTTCCTCCGGGCCCTCTCCTCGCTCGACCTCGGCCCGTCCCAGATCGACCTCGGCCTGCTCGTCGCCGCCCACCGCGCCGACGACCGCGGCCTGTCCGTGGCGGAGTTCACCGCCGAGGCGGTGTCGGGTGCGACCGGCGCCCACAAGATCGAGCGGCAGGCCCCGCGCGACGTGGTGCTGTACGGCTTCGGCCGGATCGGCCGCCTGCTGGCCCGCCTGCTGGTCGAGAAGGCCGGCGGCCTGCGGCTGCGCGCCATCGTGGTGCGCGACGGCGGCGGCGACGACCTGGTCAAGCGCGCCTCGCTGCTGCGCCGCGACTCCATCCACGGCCAGTTCCAGGGCACCATCACCGTGGACGAGGCGACCAACACCATCGTCGCCAACGGCAACGCGATCCAGGTGATCTACTCGAACGACCCGAGCGAGGTGGACTACACCGCGTACGGGATCGACGACGCCATCCTGATCGACAACACCGGCCGCTGGCGCGACCGCGAGGGCCTGTCCAAGCACCTGCGCCCCGGCATCGCCAAGGTCGTGCTGACCGCCCCGGGCAAGGGCGACGTCCCGAACGTCGTGCACGGCGTCAACCACGACACCGTCAAGCCGGACGAGCGGATCATCTCCTGCGCGTCCTGCACCACCAACGCGATCGTGCCGCCGCTCAAGGCGATGGACGAGGCGTACGGCGTGCTGCGCGGCCACGTGGAGACCGTCCACTCGTTCACCAACGACCAGAACCTGCTGGACAACTACCACAAGGCCGACCGCCGGGGCCGCTCCGCGCCGCTCAACATGGTGATCACCGAGACCGGCGCCGCCTCCGCCGTCGCCAAGGCGCTCCCGGACCTCAAGGCGAAGATCACCGGCAGCTCGATCCGCGTCCCCGTGCCGGACGTCTCGATCGCCATCCTCAACCTCCAACTGGCCCGCGAGACCACCCGCGAGGAGGTCCTCGACCACCTGCGGGACGTCTCGCTGACCTCCCCGCTCAAGCGGCAGATCGACTTCATCGACTCGCCCGACGCGGTCTCCAGCGACTTCATCGGCTCCCGGCACGCCTCGATCGTGGACGCGGGCGCGACCAAGGTCGAGGGCGACAACGCGATCCTGTACCTGTGGTACGACAACGAGTTCGGCTACTCCTGCCAGGTCGTCCGGGTCGTCCAGCACGTCTCCGGCGTCGAGTACCCGACCTTCCCGGTCGCGCACTGACGCGACGGCGGACGGCGGGAGCGGACCCCGGTCGGCCTGCGGGCCGGCCGGGGTCCCCGCATTTCCCTGACGACTCGTCAGTTCCGTTCCGCCGCGCGCTTCCTGGCGTAGGCGCGGGCCGCCCGGACGCGGTCGCCGCAGCGGGTCGAGCACCAGTGCCGGGCGGCGTGGGTGCGGACGTAGAACCGGGTGCACGGGGCGCCGCCGCAGCGGGCCAGCCGGGCCGCGTCCGGGCCGGTGAGCAGCTCGGCGGCGTCGGCGGCGAGCCGGGCCATCGCCCCGTCGGCGATCCGGTCGGCCGGGTGCGGCGGGCTGCGGTGCAGGCCCCGCTCGGCGTCCCAGCGCAGCAGCGGCACCGCCGGGGCCGCGGTCAGCGCCCCGTTCACCGCCGCCAGCGCCCCGGGCGGGGCGGGCCGCCCGGCGACCGCGGCGTCCAGCAGCGCGCGCACCGCGTCCCGGAACGTCCGCAGCCGGACGGTGCACGGTTCCAGCACCCGCCCGCCCTCCGGCGCCAGCCCGTGCTCCACCAGCCACGCGGAGGCCGGTCCGGGCGCCGCCAGCAGGTCCAGCGGCCCGGCCGGGAGGACCAGCAGCGAGTTGGCGAAGTCCAGCGCCGGGTACTGCTCGGCCCCGGGCGCGGGCGGCGGCGCTGCGGGGGTGGCGGGGGCGGTCGGGCTCATGTCCCTCATGGTAAAGGCCGGTATTGGCCGTGAGGAGGGGGTGGAGGTTGATATATCGACTGATCGATTCACGGGGAAGGTGGCCGCTCCCTCTCTCAATCTCACGGGAAATCTTGCCGTTCGCCGTGAGGTGTCGCTAGATTCTCCTCACGGAGAAAAGCCAGTTTTCCCGTGAGGGAACTGACGTCGCGTGAGGTGCGCCATGACCGCTGTCCCCGCTCTGCCCCCTGTTCCCGTCCGGGTCCTCGGCGGCCCCACCGCCCTGATCGAGTACGGCGGCCTGCGCCTGCTCACCGACCCGACCTTCGACGCCCCCGGCGACTACCCGCGCGGCGACGGCCGGTTCCTCACCAAGACCCTCCCGGGCACCGTCGACCCCGCCGCCCTCGGGCCGGTCGACGCCGTCCTGCTCTCGCACGACGAGCACCCCGACAACCTCGACCACGGCGGGCGCGCCCTACTCGCCGACGTCCCGCTCACCCTCACCACCCGCGGCGGAGCCGAACGCCTCGGCGGCACCGCCCGCGGCCTCGCCCCTTGGGAGCGCGTCGAGTCGGGGCCCGTCACCATCACGGCCGTGCCCGCCCAGCACGGCCCCGACGGCAGCGAACCACTGGTCGGCGAGGTGATCGGCTTCGTCCTCACCGGCGACGGCCTGCCCGTCGTCTACGTCAGCGGCGACAACGCCTCGCTCGACGTCGTCCAGCGGATCGCCGACCGGGTCGGCCCCGTCGACACCGCCGTCCTGTTCGCGGGCGCCGCCCGCGTCGGCATCCTCGACAACGCCCTGCTCACCCTCGACAGCGCCCGCGCCGCCCGGGCCGCCCGCATCCTCGGCACCCGCCGCGTCGTCCCCGTCCACTACGACAGCTGGGCCCACTTCACCGAGGGCCGCGAGCCGCTGCTCGCCGCCTTCACCGCGGCCGGGCTCGCCGACGTCCTCGAACTGCCCTGACCCCGCCCGCCCCCACGAACAGCCCGCACACGGCCCCGGCCCGGCACCCGAACGTCACCAGCCGTCATCGGGGAGGTGCGTGCGGGAGGTGGCCCTCGGCTGCCCCGGGGGACAACGGCTGGTTGTGGAGCGGGCGCGTGGTGGTTGTTTGACCTGCGGTTGTCCCGCTTGCTTGGCTCTCCCCGGTCAACGGTGGTGTGTGCGACGGGGAGCGGCCGGGTGGGCAGGAGAGCGCTGGGGCGGCGGTTCGGCCGGCTGTGGGCGGCGTACGCGGTCAGTGCGTACGGGTCCGGGCTGGGGTTCGGGGCGCTGCCGTTGATCGCGGTGCTGGTGCTGCGCGCCGGGCCCGCCGAGGTGTCGGTGCTGTCGGCGGTGGGGCCGGCGGTGGGGGCGCTGGTCGCGGTGCCGTTGGCGCCCCGGGTGGAGTTCCGGCGCAAGCGGCCGGTCATGGTGGCGGCGGACCTGGCGCGGTGCGCGGCGATGGCGAGCGTTCCGGTGGCGTACGCGCTCGGCCTGCTCGGGTTCGGCCAGTTGCTGCTGGTCTCGGTGGTGGTCGCCGCCGCGAAGATCGCGTTCAACGCGGCCAGTGGCGCCCATCTCAAGGCGCTGGTCCGGCCGGAGGACCTGCTGGTGGCCAACTCCCGCCTGGAGTCGACCAACTGGAGCTCGATCGCGATCGGTCCGCCGCTCGGCGGGGCCGCGATCGGGGTGTTCGGGCCGGTCGTCACCGTGCTGGCCGACGCGGTCAGCTACCTGCTCTCCGCGCTCGGCATCGCCGCGATCGGCGGCCGGGAGGAGCCGCCGCCGCCCCGGCCCGGCGGCCCCGGACCGGCCAGGACGGGCGGGGTGCTCGACGGCTGGCGGCACCTGCTGGGCGACCCCGAACTGCGGGCGCTGTACCTCAACAACCTGCTGGTCTCCGGCCTGATCATGGCCACCGAGCCGCTGCTCGCCGTCCTGCTGCTGCGCCAACTCGCCTTCCCCCTTGGCAGTACGCCCTCGCCTTCGCCGCTCCCTGCCTCGGCGGCCTGCTCGGCTCCCGGCTGGCCCACCGGGTGGTGGCCCGCTACGGCCGCCCGGCGGTCTTCCGGACCGTCGGCACCCTGCGCGCCGTCTGGCTGATCGGCCTGGTCCTCGTCCGCCCGGGCCTGCCCGGACTGCTCACCGTGATCGCCGTCGAGCTGGCGATCATCGTCCACATGAGCCTCTACACCCCCGTGCTCGCCACCCACCGCCTGGAACGGACCCCCGCCCACCTGCTGGCCCGCACCCTGACCGCCTGGTCGGTCGGCCAGCAGGCCGCCACCGCCGCGCTCACCGCCCTCGGCGGCCTGCTCGCGCACGCCACCGGCCCGCGCACCGCCCTCGCCACGGCGGGTCTGCTCATGCTCGGGACCCCGTTCCTGCTGCCCCGCCGCCGCCGCGCCCCGGGCCCCGCCCCGGCCCCCGCGCCCGGCCGCCCGTGACCCCCGCCCGGCCCCGGGACCCCCGCCGCCGCTCCGGGCGACGGTGGCGGGTGCCAGGATGGGCGGCCGGGCGAGCGGTGAGCACGGAGGAGGGACGGGTGGCGGGACGGAACGGGCGGTGGGCCAGGGAGGTCCTCGCGGTGGCCGGACGGCAGCGGGCGGCGGCGCGGGCGCTGGTCGCGGACCACGCGGCGGCGGTCGCGGAGGTGGCGCGGGCCCACGGGCTGATCTTCGAGCGGCTGGTGCGGGCCGAGCTGGCGGCGATCCCGGTCGAGCGGCTCAAGGACGTCACCGAGGGCCGGTTGCAGACCGGCGCCCTGCGCGCCGCCGGCTACCCCACGGTCGCGGCGGTGCACGACGCCACCCGGCAGGACCTGCTGCGCGTCCCCGGCATCGGCGGCCCCACCGCCGCCCACCTGCTGGGCGCCGCCGGGCAGATCGCCGCCGCCGTCCAGGAGGGCACCGCCGTCCGCCTCGACCCGGCGCACCCCGACGCGGCGGCCACCGCGCTGGTCACCGCCCTGCACCGGCTGGTGCTGGCCGGGCCCGCCGCCCGGCGGGCCGCCGCGGAGGCCGCCGACCTGGACGACCGCTACCGGGCCCCGCTGGCCGAGGCCACCTACGCCCGGGGGCGGCTGCGCGGGCTGCTGGTCGGCGCGGAGAAGCGCGAACGGGCCTGGCGGGCCGTCGAGTCGCTGGCGGGGGAGGGGGAGCGGGCGGAGGCGGACGGGGTGGCGCTGCGGTTCGCCCAGGCGTCCGCGGACCTGCTGCGCCCGCCCGCGGGGGAGGTCGAGGTCTGGGTCGAGTTCGAGCACCGGGCCGCCGAGTTCTACGCCGAGCTGGCGCTGCTCGCCGAGGAGGGCCGACTGGCCGGTCCGACCGCCACCGACGGCCGGGCCGCCGCCGAGGGCCACCTGCCCGACGGCCTGGCCGAGCAGGTCCGCGCCCAGCCCTTCGACGACCGGGGCTGCACCGTCTCGCTCCGCGGCTACCAGGCGTTCGGCGCCCGGTTCGCGCTGGCCCGCCGGAAGGTGGTGATCGGCGACGAGATGGGCCTGGGCAAGACCGTGCAGGCGCTGGCGGTGCTCGCCCACCTGGCCGCCGACGGGGCGCCGCGCCGCTTCCTGGTGGTCTGCCCCGCCTCGGTGCTGGTCAACTGGCAGCGGGAGACCGCCGAGCGGACGGTGCTCACCCCGCACCGCTACCACGGCCCCGGCCGGGAGGCCGCCCGGGAGCGCTGGCTGGCGGGCGGCGGCGTGCTGGTGGCCACCTACGAGTCACTGCGCACCCTGGCCGCCGACCCGGTGGACGCGCTGGTCGTCGACGAGGCGCACTTCGTGAAGAACCCGGCCGCCCGCCGCACCCGACTGGTCGCCGAGTGGGCCGCCCGCACCGAGCGCGTGCTGTTCCTGACCGGCACCCCGATGGAGAACCGGGTCGAGGAGTTCCGCACCCTGATCGGCCACCTCCAGCCCGACCTGCTCGCCGACCTCCCGGCCGGTCTCGGCGCGCTCGGCCCGCTGGCCTTCCGGCGCGCCGTCGCCCCCGCCTACCTGCGCCGCAACCAGCAGGACGTGCTCACCGAACTCCCGGACGTGGTGCGGGTCGACGAGTGGGACGAGCTCTCCGGGCCGGACCGGGCCGCGTACGCCGCCGCCGTCGCCGAGGGCAACTTCATGGCGATGCGCCGGGCCGCGTACGCCGCGCCCGCGCACTCGGCGAAACTCCGGCGGCTGCGCGAACTCGTCGCCGAGGCCGCCGAGTCGGGGCACAAGGTGGTGGTGTTCTCGTACTTCCGGGAGGTGCTCGCCGCCGTCCACGGGGCGCTCGGCGCGGCCGTCGCCGGCACCGTCGCCGGATCGCTGCCCGCCGAGGCGCGGCAGGAGCTGGTCGACGCGTTCACCGCCGCGGACGGGCACGCCGTGCTGCTCTGCCAGATCCAGGCCGGCGGGCTCGGCCTCAACCTCCAGGCCGCCAACGTGGTGATCCTCTGCGAGCCGCAGCTCAAGCCCACCCTGGAGGACCAGGCGGTGGCCCGCGCCCAGCGGATGGGCCAGATCCGCCGGGTCCGGGTGCACCGGCTGCTCGCCACCGACAGCCTGGACCGGCGGCTGGTCGAACTGCTCAGGGGCAAGGCCGAGTTGTTCGACCGCTACGCCCGCCGCAGCGACCTCGCCGAGGCCGCCCCCGAGGCGGTCGACATCTCCGACCGGGCGCTCGCGGTGCGGATCGTCGAGGACGAGCAGCTGCGGCTGGCCGGCCCGGCGAACTGACGGGCCGGCGAACTGGCGGGTCGGCGAACTGGCGGGCCGACGAACTGGCGGGTCGGTTAACTGACGGGCCGTCAGATCCGCACCAGCATCTTGCCGGTGTTCGTGCCCGCCAGCACGCCGAGGAACGCCTCGACGGTGCGGTCGAAGCCGTCCAGCACCGTCTCCGCGGCGAGCACCCGGCCGGAGCGCAGCTGCGGGCCCAGCAGGGCGTACAACTCCTCCTGGGCGTCCAGGTGGTGGCGGACCAGGAAGCCCTCCAGCCGGATGCTACGGGCCACCAGGTCGAACAGGTTGTGCGGGGCGGCGGGCGCGGCGGCCGCCCCGTACTGGGCGATCGCCCCGCACCAGGCGATCCGGCCGAACTCGCGCAGCGCGCCGATCGCCGCCGCCAGGTGCTCGCCGCCGACGTTGTCCAGGTACACGTCGATGCCGTCCGGGGCGGCCCCGGCCAGCAGCTCGGCTACCGGGCCGGCGTGGTGGTCGAAGGCCGCGTCGAAGCCCAACTCCCCGGTCAGGAAAGCGGTCTTGGCCGGGCTCCCGGCCGAGCCGACCACCCGCCGGGCCCCCAGCAGCCGGGCCAGCTGCCCGGCCGCCGTGCCCACCCCGCCGGCCGCCGCCGATACGAACAGGTCCTCGCCCGGCTTCAGCCGCGCGATCCGGGTCAGCCCCACGTACGCGGACAGACCGGTGCCGCCCAGCACGCCCAGGTGCGCGCTCAGCGCCACGCCCGGCAGCTCGGGCAGCACCCGCACCTGCTCGGGCGCCAGCACCGCGTGGGTGCGCCAGCCCTGCCGGTGCAGCACCGGCGTGCCCACCGGCAGCGCCGCCGAACGGGACTCCACCACCCGCCCCACCGCCCGCCCCTCCAGCGGGGCGTGCAGCGGGTAGCCGCCCTCGCCGCCGCCCATCAGGCCGAGCATGTACGGGTCGACGGACAGGTAGGCGTTCTCCACCAGCACCTGTCCCGCGGCGGGCGCGGGCAGCGTGCCGTCGACGAAGGCGAACAGGTCGGCGGTCGGCCGGCCGCTCGGGCGGGCGATCTGGTGGACGGCGCGGAAGGGCACGGACATGGCGGAACGCTCCGGAGGGGGAGGGGGAGTTGACGTGCCAGGACGCTACGGCGCGCACGACTCCCCCCGGCAGGGGGCGGCGTCGATGGCCGCCCCCGATCCATGAGCGGTGTTCATGCCTGGGTGCTCGGGTGCTCGGGTGCTCGGGTGCTCGGGTGCTCGGGTGCTCGGGCCCGGGGCACCGGCCCGTGGTCGGCTCGTGCCGCGGTCAGCTCGTGCCGTGGCAGAGGACGAAGTCGGCGAACGGGAACCGGCCGTGCCGCCCGGCCACCTCGGTCAGCGCCTTCCTGATGTCCAGGAGCCGCTCGACCGGCAGCTGGAGCGGGAGTTCGGACGGCTGGTGGACGGTGCGGATCGGGTAGTCCACCCCCGGCTCGTCGGTCATCTCGACGTGGCAGCCCAGCAGGTGGCTGACCGGACGGGTCCGGGCGAAGTCGATCAGCCGGTCCACCGTCGCGGTGTAGGCGTCCCAGTCCTGGATGTACAGCCGCCCCGGGTAGACTGTGTCGCCGGTGAGCAGGAACCCCGTGTACGGGTCGTAGTAGGTGACCGCGGCCGGGTGGTGCCCGGGACTGGCCAGGCACTCCAGCACCCGCCCGCCCAGGTCCAGCGGCACCGGCCGGTCCGGGTCCGGCCCGAGCCCCAGGTACCGGGTGACGCTCTCCAGCCCGGCGTCGACCAGCACGGTGTCCGGCCGGTCGGCGAACTGCGGGTCGCCCGCGACGTGGTCGCCGTGCCCGTGGGTGTGCAGCACCACCAGCTCGTACGGTTCCCGCCCCGGCCCGGCCGTCCGGCCGTGCCGCGCGCACCACGCCGCGACCAGTTCGTCCACCACCCGGCGCAGCGGGAAGTACGCGGGTTCGGCGGTGGCGCCGGTGTCGAGGAGCACCGCCCGGTCGCTCCCGAAGAGCAGGAACAGGAACGGCGCCTCGTAGTTGACCGCCATGTTCTGGCGCAGGAGCACGGTGTGGGCGTCGTAGTGGTGGACCTGGATCTCGGGATCGGTGTCGTGCTTCGCCGAGACCGAGCCGTGAATCCACCGGACGTCGAGCGAGCGCCCTTCGACCGGGGCGGTGAAATCGACCGGCCGGCGGCCGGGGGCTTCGACGGTCATGGCTCTCCTTCGGGCAGGTGAGGTGAGGTGAGGGGACGGTCGGACGACTGACCGGCCGGCCGGACGGACCCGAACGTACACCCACCGGAGACGGCCGACCGGGCCCCAGCCACCTTACCGACGAGCCGAGTTGGCCCCTGCCCGCCCGCCCGCCGGCCCGCCGGCCCGCCTGCCCGGTCCGGCCGAGCCCGGACGTCCGCCATCCGCCGCCCGGCCCGTACCGGGCCGCCAGGTCGCCGCCCGACCGGGCAACTAGGCTGCGCGGGTGGCAGACGATCTCCTCCCGCAGGAACTGCGGATTCTGGTCGCGGTCGCCGACAGCGGCGGCTTCACGGCCGCCGCCGAACGGCTCGGGCTGACCCAGTCCGCGGTGTCGCACGCCGTCCGGGGCTGCGAGCGCAAACTCGGCGCGGTGCTGTTCGAGCGCGGGCGGCGCGGCGCCCGGCCCACCCCGGCCGGGGAGCGGGCGGCCGGGCACGCCCGGCGGGTGCTGCGGCTGCTGGCCGCGCTCCCCGGCGAGGTCCGGCAGGCCGCCGCCGGGGCCGGGGCCGGGCCGAGCGGGCCGCTGCGGATCGCCGCGTTCCGCAGCGCCGCCGTCCAGGTGCTGCCGCCGGTGCTGGCGGTGCTCGCGGCCCGCTGCCCCGAGTTGGTGCCCGAGGTGCGGATCGTGCGCGACCTCGGCCGCGGCACCGCGGGCGAGGTCGCCGACGGCCGGGCCGACCTCGCCCTGGCCACCCTCGACGCGCGCGGCACCACCGCCACCCTGCCCGGGCTGCTCGCCGCGCCGCTCTACCGCGAGGAGTACGCGCTCGTCCACCGCCGGGGCCACCCCGACCCGCGCGGCCTGCCGCTGGTCGACTGGGACGAGAACTGCGGCTCGTACACGGCGGACTGGTGGCGGCGTCAGGACTGGCTGCCGACCGCCACCATCAACGTCTCCGACGACACCGTGGTGCTCTCGCTCGCCGCCCAGGGGCTCGGCATGGCCGTCATGCCCCGGCTCAGCCTGGACCGCCCGCCCGCCGGACTGGCCGTCACCGACCTCGGCCCGGACCGCCCCGCGCGCCGGGTGGGCTACGTCACCACCCCCGAACTCGCCCGCACCGCCGCCGTCCGCGCCCTGGTCCGGGCGCTGCGCGAGGCGCCGCTGCCCGCCGGGGCGAGCGCGCTGGAGGGGTGAAGCCGGAGGGGCGATGGGTCCCGCCGCCCGTGCGGGGGCGCCCGGCCCGGGAGAGCGGAGTGGGCCGGGTGGGCGGCGGGACGTGGAGTGACGAACCCCGCCACCGAGTCTCCGCGACTCCGCTCACGTTCCGCTAACGTCCCGCTGACGTGCGGAAACACCCGGCGGCTGTGGTTGACTTGACGGCGGGTCGAACGGCGGGGGAGGGTACGCCGGGCGGCCCCGGCGGGCGGTCCGCAGAGGTGGTCGGGGACGGCGGGACGGGGGGAGCGATGCTGGCGCTCGCCGAAGTGCGGGACGAACCGATGGCGGCCGACGGGTTGGTGCTGCGCAGACCGCGCCCCACCGACGCCGCCCTGGTGCACCGCGGCACCCACGACCCGCTGGTGCGGGAGTTCCTGCAGGCCGTCGTCCCGCACCGGGACACCGCCGCCGCCGAACAGTGGCTGACCGACATCCCGCCGATGCTCTGGGAGACCGGCCGGGCCGCCTACTTCGCCGTCGAGTCGGCGGACACCGGCGAGGCCCTCGGCTGGGCCGAACTGGTCAACCTCGACCCGGAGCTGGAGCGCGCCGAGGTCGCCGTCTGGCTGCTGCCCGAGCACCGCCGGCTGCGCACCGCCAAGGCCGCGCTCCGGCTGGTGTGCCGCTTCGGCTTCGAGCGGATCGGCCTTCGCCGGATCGACGCCTTCGCCGCCGCCGACAACATGCCCAGCCAGCTCACCGGCGCCGCCATCGGCTTCCGCCGGGCCGGCTACCGCCCCGCGCTGTTCCGCAGCTCCCGCACCCACCGGCTGCACGACGCGGTGCACGCGACACTCGTACCGGAAGACCTCTGCTGACCCACGGGGCTCCCAAACTCCCCGCACCGAACCAGGAGTGACGACATGTCAGGAAGCGTACGGCTGGAAGACGGCAGCCTCGGCGAACTGGTGATCACCGCCGACGGCGCCTTCCGGGCCACCCGCGCCGACCACGAGCGCACCGGCCGGATCGACCCCGCGCTGATCCGCCGGGTGCTCGCCGGAGCCGGCCAGGCCCCCGCCCCCGCCCCGGACGGCACCCCGGCCGCCGCCCGGCGGCTCACCATCCAGGGCCAGCCCGGCCAGCCCGACCGGCAGTGGACCGACGGCACCGACGCGGCCCTCCCGGCCGCCGCCGCCACCCTCGTCGCGCTGCTCGACCAGGCCCTCGGCGAGCCCGCCGCCCCGGCCGCGCTGCCCCCCGTGCTGGCCCGCACCGAGCCCGCCGTCGGCGCCGCCCGCAGCGCCGCCGCCGTCGGCACCGTGGCCGGCCGCGCCGCGTACGCCCTGGTCGAGGAGGGCGGCGCGTTCGGCCTCACCGCGCTGGACGACGCCGCCCCGCTCGGCGGCTCCGACGCCGACGCCGGGCTGGCCCCCACCGCCGTCGCGCTCGGCGAGGCCGGCGGGCGCTCGCTGTTCGCGGTCGGCAGCACCGACGGCTCGGTCCAGGTGTGGGACGCCGCCACCGGCCGGGTCGCGCACGGCACCACCGGCGGTGAGGGCGCGCAGGCCGTCGCCGCGCTGGTCTGCCGCGACATCCCGGTGGCCTTCTCGGCCGGGCAGTCCGGCGACCTGCGGGCCGTCCGGGCCGACGACGGCCGGGTGCTGGGCACCCTGCCCACCGGCGGCCAGGGCGCGACCGCGCTGCGCGCCGCGCACTGCGCCGGGGTCGACCTGCTGGCCGCGGCCTCCCCCGACGGCACCGTCCGGGTCTGGGACGCGGGCACCGGCGAGCTGATGCACCTGCTGGTCGGCCACCGCGGCGAGGTGGCGGCGCTGGCCGTGCTCACCGTCGGGAACCAGGCCGTGCTGGCCTCCGCCGGGCAGGACCGCCGAATCCGGCTGTGGGACCTGGCCACCGGCCAGTCGGTGGCCGAACTCGACGGCCACACCGGCACCGTGACCGGCCTCGCCTTCACCACCCTCGACGACCGCCCGGTGCTGGCCTCCTGCGCGCTGGACGGCACCGTCCGCACCTGGGACGTGTACGACGGCCGCCCGCTGCACGGCTGGCCGGCCGGCGAGTGGCTCACCGGCCTGGCCGCCGTCGAGGACCTGCTCTACACCGGCGACGAGACCGGCCGGATCACCGTCTGGGAGGCCGCCACCGGCCGCCCCGCCGCCGCGGCCGCGGTGCCCGCCGGACGCCCCGGCAGCCCGCTGGCCGCGCTGGCCGCCGGCACCCTGCACGGCCGCCCGGTGCTGGCCGCCGGGTTCGGCGACGGCTCGGTCGCGGTCTGGGACGCCCCCACCGGCGGCCAACTCCTCGACCTGCCGGGCGAGGGCGGGCCGGTGCACACCCTCGACCTCACCGCCGACCTGCTGCTGTGCGGCACCGTCGCGGGCGCCGTCCGCAGCCACCGGCTGGCCGACGGCGGCGCGCTGCCGCTGCCCGTCCCGCACGCCGGGCCGGTCGCCGGGATCGCCTTCACCCCCGGCGAGCAGCCGCTGCTGGCCTCCGCCGGGCGGGACGGCGCGCTCTCGGTCCGGGACGCCGCCACCGGTGCCGACAGCCGCCGCTTCGCCACCGGGCGCGGCCCGTTCACCGCGCTGGCCGCCACGGTGGCCGGCGGGCAGCCGATCCTGGCCACCGCCGGGGAGGACCTGACGGTGCGGCTGTGGCACGCGGGCAGCGGCACGGCCGGGCCGGTCTGCGCCGGACTGCCGCGCCCCGCCGAGGCGGTGGCGTTCGCCGAGATCGGCGGCCGTCCGGTGGTGATCGCGGGCGCGGGCGACGGCACGGTGCTGGTCTGGGACGTCCAGGACGGCAGCCGGACCGCCGAACTGACCGGCGGCGGCGCGGCGGTGCGGGCGGTGGTGGGCCGGGAGTTCGACGGCGAGGCGCTGCTCGCGGCGGGGGACGCCGCCGGGACGCTGCGGCTGTGGCACCTCTCCAGCGCGACGCTGCTCAACGAGGCGGCGCTGGACGGCACTCCACTGGCCATCGAGCTGGACGAGGCGGGCCTGCGGATCGTCACCCCGAGCGGGGCCGTCACCCTCTAGCGCCCGATCTCCCCAGGATCTCCACGAAACACCCGGAGTGCGCACTTCCGCTCTTTACTTCCCTGACGGTTTCACGCCGTGAATTTACCTGATGCATGCTTTCCGGCCCCTTGCGGAGCCGGAAAGCTCTGCGAAGCTCGTGTCGGGGTGACGTGACGTCATCCCGGCACGCTGGCTTGGCTGTGCGCGCTCATTGCAGCAGGTTAGGGTTGCCTGGGATCAAAGGGCCGGTGCGGGCATGGCACGGGCACGTCCGGAGCCGTACCCGGCTCCGGTGTTCTTGCATGCCCGACCGGGCCACCGGTGCGGACGCGTACCGACCGGGGGCGGGCGGAGTTCGGGAAGGTGTGCGGTGGCGGACGAGAAGACGGTGTGGATCGACCTCGACGAGGTCGAGGCGGCATCCAAGAAGATCATGGGGCTGCTGGACGAACTGAACGGACCGGCCAACAAGTTGGAGGCCGCGGTCAAGCAGGTGCAGGAGTCCGTCTACGGAACCGACCTGCTCGGCAAGGCGCTGCTGGGGGGCAGTTCCTCGGTGGGCGGCCTCGCCCAGCACCAGGAACAGGTCCTCGCGGGCATCCGCACCCTGATGCAGAACGCCACCGCGGTGGGCGAGAACCTGCAGAGCATGGTCGCCCGGCACCGCGCCAACGACGACGAACAGGCCGCCGTGATCGGCCGGATCACCGACACCGGCGCCATGCCGACCGACCCGCAGCTGCCCGGCGCGCTCTCCTCGACCGTCGGCACCACACCGGTCGGCACCGTTCCGGCCTCGCTGCCCGACGGCCCCCGGCTGCCGCTGCTCGAACCGGACGGCGTCCAGGCGGTACCCGCCTCGCTGCCCGACGCGCCCCTGCGGCCGCTGCTCGAACCGGACGGCGTGCAGCACCCGACGCCGCCCCCGCCGCCGACCCCGATCACCCCGATCGGCGACACCAACCCCGGCGTCGGCTACCACGACCCGGACGCGCCCGAGCTCGACTACAACCACCCCAACCCGCTGATGCGGCCGGGCTACGCCGGCGGCGCCGGACCGAGAGTCATCTGACGGACCGCCGGGCGGCGGCACCGGGCCACCGCCCGGCACCGCCCGTCCGCGCCGTCCGCGCCGTCCGCGCCGTCCCGCCGCCGCAGGGCGGCGCGCACCGCGCACCGCGCACCAACCACCGCGCACCGTCCGCCGCTGCCGCCGACCGCGCCGCACCGGCCCCGGGCCACCGGCCACCCGCTCCGCACCCGACCTCCCCTCTCCGGAGACCTGCCGCCATGATCGAGCTGCCCGCCGACCTCGCCGAAGTCCTCAAGACCGTCCAGAGCAACGAGAACGGCGCGGACATCGCCTTCCCCGACGGGGACGAGGACCTGCTCGCCACCCTCGCCGACGCCTGGAAAGCCTGGAACGAGGTGGCCGACACCCACGTCCGGGCGATCACCGAGGCCGCCCAGCGGGCCATGTCCAGCATGTCCGGCCCCGCGGCCGACAGCTTCGCGCAGTACCTCCAGAAGTTCGCCGCCGGGGACGGCTCGCACGTCGCCACCACCCTCCAGTCCGGCCTGGCGATGGCCGACTCGCTCCAGGGCGCCGCACAGGCGGTGAGCGGCACCAAGTCCGAGATGGTGCGCGAACTCCAGTACGCCAAGGAGTACATGGAGGCCCACCCGGCCGGCAAGCACGACGACATCGCCCAGTCCGAGGGCGTCAAGCAGGCCGCCGCCGTCTACCACCAGTACATCGGGCAGGTCGGCAACAACGTCGACGGCATGCTCCGGCAGAGCGCCGGCCACATCACCGACATGACCGGTATGGGCCAGACCTGCGCCCTCAACGGGACGTCCGCGGGCGGCGGTTCGGGCCCGGGCGGGGCCGGCGGAACGGGCGCCGACGGCGGCATGACCGCGATGAGCGGACGGGCCGGCACCCTGCCCGGCGACCCGTACGCCCCGAGCACGACCGGCCTCGACGGGCTCGGCGGCACCGGCACCCCGGGCGCGCCGGGCAGCACGGACGGCTTCGGCGGCGCGGGCGCGCTGGGCGGCGTCGGAAACCCGGGCGGCCTGGGCGGCGCGGCCGGAGCGGGCGGCACGGGCGGCTTCGACGGACTCGGCGGCACCGGCGGGGGCGCGGGCGGCGGGGTCGGCGGTGCGGGCTCGTACAGCGGCATGGCCGGAGTCGGCGGCGCGGGCGGCTTCGGCGGCGGCAGCGGCGGCGGGGCCGGCGGCGGCTCGGGCTCCGGACTGGCCCCCTTCACCCCGCTCACCCCCAACCTGCCCAGCTTCGGCGGCGGTTCGAGCTCCGGCGGCGGCGGCTCCGCCCCGGTGTTCACCCCGCTCTCCACCGGCGGCGCCGGCTCCCTCGGCCTGGCCGGACTCGGCGACCTCGGCGGCGGCGCGGGCGGCGGCACCGGCGGCAGCGGCTACAGCCCGCTCGGCGGCTACAGCCCCGGCAACCCCGGCAGCCTCGGCATCGGCGGCACCAACACCGGCGGCGGCACCGGCAGCAGCTTCAACCTCGGCGGCGCCCTCGGCGGCACCCTGGGCTCGCTCGGCGGCGCGGGCGGCGTCGGCGGCTCGACCACCGGCCGCGGCCTCACCCCCTTCGGCGGGACGGGCAGCAGCCCGTTCGGCCTCGGCGGCGCCAGCGGTGCGGGCGGCGCGGGCGGGGCGTCCGGACGCGGCGTCGGCGGCGCGGGCGGCACGGCCGGCCGCGGTCTCGGTGGCGCCGGCGGCACGGCCGGACGCGTCGGCGGCGCGGGCGGCTCCGCGCTGCGCCCCGGCGCCGGCGGGGCCGGGAGCCTCGGCGGATCGACCCTGCGCGGCTCGGGCGGCGGCATCGGCGCGGGCACCAGCGCGCTGGCCGGACGCGGCGGCGTCGGCGCCGGCAGCCTCGGCGCGGCCGGCGGGGCCTCCGCGAAGGGCACGGCCGGAGCCGGTTCCGCGGTCGGCCGGGCCGGCGCGGGCGTCCTGGGCGCGGGCGGCACCAGCGGTACCGGTGGCCGCACCGGAGCCACCGGCGCGGCCGGCGCCGGCGGCCACATGCCCGGCACCGGCGGCGGCGGGCGCGGTGGCGGCAAGGACCACAAGGGCGGCAACCGCTTCGTCAGCCCCACCCGGTTCGGCGAGGAGGGCGAGGAGGACGAGGAGCTGTTCGGCGACGCCGGCATCCTCGGCCAGGCCGCCGACGTCGACCCGCGCGACCGCCACTGGCACCGGGCCCGCCGCCGCTGGCTCGACGACGCCCGCGCCGAGGGCACCTTCGCCGCCCCGAGCACGAGCCGACCACCACCGCCCCGGCCGGGCCCACCAGCGAGAGCGAGATGATCAACCAGCTGGCCGGCGTCCTGCTCGGCGGCGGCGCGGGCACCCCCGACGGCACCGGGACCGACGGCGCGGCGGACCCCGACCGGGCCGCGGGCGGGTCGGACGCCTCGACGGACACCCCGGTCGGCACTGTCGGCACCGTCGGCACCACCGCTCCGGCGGAGAGCTCCGGCGGCACGGACGACGCCTACCTGGAGCGTTCGCGCAGCGCCGCCGCCCGCCGCGGCCACCCCGACGCGCCCGAGGCCACCGTGGCGTCCGCCGCGAGCGCCGGCGCCGGTGCGGGGGGCGGTTCGGGCTCGGGGTCCGGTTCGGGCTCCGCCTCCGCCTCTGCGGAGGGGGCGGCGGCCACCGGGCAGCGGGCCCCGCTCCGCGAGGAGGGCGGCTACCAGGTGCCCAGTCCGTTCCTGCGCGCCGCCCTCTCCCGGCTGGCCGCACCCGCCGCGGACTGACCCGCGCCCGCCGCCCGCCGCGCCCGCCCTGACGAAGGAACCCTCCCATGAGCAACGACGAGTCGGCCTGGTACACCGCCGACGCGCTGACCGAGCCCACCCGCACCGCCCGCCTGCTGCCCGAGGAAGCGATCGAGCCCACCCGGATGCGGGTCGGCACGGTCATCCCCGACAGCCCCCTGCAGCCGTTCCAGCGGGCGGAGAGCGTGCCGTTGCAGCCGACGGAGCAGGGCGTTCCGATGCAGGAGGCGACGGCGCGGCTCCAGCCGATGGAGCAGGGCGTTCCGATGCAGGAGGGGACGGCGCGGCTCCAGCCGATGGAGCAGGGCGTCCCGGCGCGGGAGGCGACCGAGGCGCTGCGCCCGATGGAGCGGGGTGTCCCGATGCAGGAGGGGACGGCGCGGCTCCAGCCGATGGAGCAGGGCGTCCCGGCGCGGGAGGCGACCGAGGCGCTGCGCCCGACGGAGCGGGGCGTTCCGATGCAGGACGGGACCGAGCCGCTGCGTCCGACGGAGCGGAGCGAGCCCGCGCAGCCCCTCCAGCGGGCCAGCGCCGTCGCCCGTGACGCGGCGGCTCCGGCGTCCTCCGAGCAGGGCGCCGCCAAGCGGAGCGCGTCCTCCGCGAACGGCGGAGGATCGGGGGTGCCGGGTCGGGCTTCCAGGTCGACCCGGCGCAGTACCGGGCGGCCGTCTCGCCGATGCTCGCGGCCTCCGAGCAGGTGGCCAACGTCTACCGCTCGCTGAGCGCATTCCTGCCCTCGATGGAGGCCCAGAACCCCTGGGGCAACGACGAGTCGGGCAAGAAGTTCGCCGAGGGGGAGAAGGGCTACCTGAAGTACAGCCACGACACCATGGACGTCGTCAAGGGCCTGCCCGACGCGCTCAAGGGCATCGCCGACGGGCTGAAGGCGATGGCCGAGAGCTACCAGAACGCGGACGAGAACGTCATCTCCGAACTCGACGGCATCGACAGCACCGTGCAGATGCCCACCGCGCCCTCGCTCCCGTCCGCCCCCGTCCAGCCGATCATCAGCACGCGGCCCATCCAGAGCGGAAGGCACTGAACCCATGGCTGTCGAACTCCCGGAGCCGCTCCAGTGGGTCCTGTTGCTGCTCGCCGGAACGCGTTGGCCCGAGGCCGACGAGGACCAGCTCCGCGACATGGCCGAGCACTGCCGCAAGGCGGCCGACTCCCTCAAGGACGCGGCGCAGAGCGCTGATTCGACCATCAAGCGCGCCCTGGACGGCCAGAAGGGCGCCGCCGCCGACGCCCTGGGCACGTACTGGGACAAGTACTCGGTCGGCAAGGGCACCGAGCAGGACCCCGGCTACCTGCCCGGCGCGATCAACGCGCTCAACGGCATGGGCGACATGCTGGAGCAGGTGGCCAACTCCGCGGAGACCGCCAAGATCCAGATTATCGCGCAACTCGGCATCCTAGCCTTCGAGTTGGCCACCGCAGAGGCGGAGGCCCCGTTCACCGCGGGCGCCTCGCTGCTCGAGGTGCCGGTGATGATCGCGGCCAGCCGGGTGGTCGTCTCGCAGCTGCTGAAGAAGCTGCTCAAGGAGATGCTCGAAATGGCGGCCAAGCAGGCCGCCCAGATGGCCGCGATCAACTTCCTCGCCCAGGGCATCGAGCTGGCCGAGGGCCACCGCAAGAGCATCGACATGAAGGAGGTCGGCCAGAACGCCCTCGGCGGCGCGGTCGGCGGCGCGTCCGCCCACCTGATCGGCAAGGGCATCGGCGCGGCCGGCAAGAAGATCGGCGCGGAGAGCGCGCTCAACTCCACCGCCGGCAAGATGGCCAGCGGCGCGGCGGTCGGCGTCGGCGCGGACGTCTCCACCCAGCTGATCACCACCGGCAAGGTCGACAGCGAGTCCCTGCTCGGCTCCGGTCTGTCCGGCGGCGCGGGCGCCGGCCTGCACGCGGGCGCCTCCGCGATCAAGGGCCACGCCAACGCCCCCACCCCCGCCGAGGCCCCCAAGCTCGACCTCCCCGGCAGCACCGGCAGCACCGGCGGCGCGGGCCACGACGGCCCGCCCACCTTCACCAAGCCCGCCACCTCCTCCGGCGACAGCGCCTACCACGGCCCGTCCGGGACGTCCTCGTCCGGTGGTGGCAGTGGCAGTGGCAGTGGCAGCGGCGGCAGTGGTGGCGGATCGGGGGCGGGCACGCACAGCAGCAGCAGTGCCGACACCGGCTCGCTGCTCGGCGCGGGTGCCGGTGCGGGCGCGGGAGCGGGAGCGGGTGCGGCGATGGCCGCCGGTTCCGGTTCCGGCTCGTCCGGTGGGCACAGCTCCGGGACGACGGGCGCGGGCGACTCGAAGGTCAACGGCCTGACGCCGTTCGGCTCGGCCCGCAGCGCCGGGGACGGCGCGGACACCCACCCGACCAACGCACCCACCTCCTCCACCCCGCACGAGACGGCTCCGCCCGCCTCTTCGACCGCGCACCAGACGTCCGCGCCCGCCTCTTCGGCCCCGCACCAGACGTCCGCGCCCGCCACGCACGAGACGTCCGCGCCCGTGACCCACGAGCAGTCGGGCGTCCGGGCCCAGGACAACCCCGCGCCGCGCGCCGAGACCCAGGCGGCGACGCCGAAGGTCGAATCGGCGATGCCGCGCGTGGAGTCCGCGCTGGCCTCCGCGCCGCCGCCGTCGCACGAGACTCCGGCACCGCACCAGGAGCAGGCGGCCCCGCAGTCGCACGAGTCGGTGACGCCGCGTGCCGAGCAGGCCGCGCCGCAGTCGCACGAGACCCCGGCACCGCGCCAGGAGTCGGCCCCGGCGCACGAGAACGTGGTGCCGCGTCAGGAGTCGGCGCCGCCGACCGCGCACGAGCAGGCGCCGCCGGTCGCGCACGAGCAGGCCGCGCCGCAGCTGGGGCACGACTCCACGCCGGTCGCGCACGAGCAGGCCCCGCCGCAGTCGCACGAGACGCCTGTCCCGCGCCAGGAGTCGGCGCCGGCGCACGAGAACGTGGTGCCGCACCAGGAGCAGTCCGCGCCGCGTCCCGAGCAGTCCGCCGCGCCGCGGGTGGAGCACGACTCCACGCCCGTCGCACACGAGTCGGTGGCGCCGCGTGCCGAGCAGGCCGCGCCGACCACGCACGAGGGGGCGGTTCCGCGTCAGGAGTCGGCGCCGGCGCACGAGAACGTGGTGCCGCACCAGGAGCAGTCCGCGCCGCGTCCCGAGCAGTCCGCCGCGCCGCGGGTGGAGCACGACTCCACGCCCGTCGCGCACGAGCAGGCCGCGCCGCAGTCGCACGAGACGTCCGTCCCGCGCCAGGAGTCGGTCCCGACGCACGAGAACGTGCCGGCGCACCAGGAGCAGTCCGCCGCGCCGCGTCCCGAGCCGGTGGCCGCGTCCGTGGCCGCCGGGTCCGGTGCGGTGCACGAGAGTGTCCAGCCCGGTTCGCAGGGTGTCGGTGGGCTGGGGTCGGTGCCCGGTCTGTCCGGTGCCGCCCACCTGGGCAGTGTCGGGGACGGCGCCACCCACCTCGACGGCGGGACCCGGATCGCGGGTGGTCAGGCCCACGCGCAGTCCCGGCCGGGTACGCAGAACACCCCCGACCAGACCGTCCCGAACGGCCTGGCCGACGGCACCGTCCCCACGGGCGTGCCGCAGAACCAGGCGCCGACGGGCGCCCCGATGACCGGTGCGGGCTTCGCCCCGGGAGCGATGGGCGGCGGCGGACACCCGGGCGGCGGGTCGTCCCGCGGCCCGGTGGGGACGGGCACCCCCAAGGCGGGGGCACGGGGACCGTCTCGGGCGGGACCAAGCGTTCGCACCAGGAGGCGTTCGGCAGCGAGCACGCCGGCGGGAACACCAACACGCTGGGCCGCAGGATCGCGAACCCGCGCCGCCGGCCCGCCGGGGCGACCCCGAGCAGCCGCCGGTCCGCACCGACCACCAGGCGACCGACCCCGCGCGGCACGAGCCTTCGCAGCACGAGCCCGCGTCGACCACCGGCAACCGTTCGACCGGCCCCGTCGAGCAGCGGCCCCACCAGGACACCGGCACGCCCGGGACGAACGACCGCAAGCGCGGCCGGGAGGACCGGGACGACGAGGGCGGCGCCGAGCGGGACGCCAAGCGCCGCCGTACCCCGGCGTACGAGAACACCGACGGGGTGATGAACGACCGCGGTTACCGCTCGTTCGGCCCGGAGCACCCGCTGACCCAGGACCTGGTGGAGCACCTCGGCGGCACGGGCAAGCCGCACCCGGAGATGAGCGACGGCCTGCTCCAGAAGGTCAACCCGCACCAGGAGCCGGTCAACGCCGGGCCGGACTTCCGGCGCGGCAACGACCTGAACGCGTGCCTGGAGAACGTGGAGGCGTACCGGGACACCCACTTCGGGCGCCCCCGGGTCTCGGGGCAGACGCTGCACGGCACGGTGGAGCCGATTCCCGGCAACACGCTGTGGAAGCGGCACGACGGGCCGGCGCTGTTCGGTGAGGGCGGCCCGGCGGTCCAGAAGCTGATGGAGCAGGTCAAGGAGGGCGGTCCCGGCACCTTCGCCACCGTCCTCGGCGCGGGCAAGCAGGGGGACGGCCACGCCGTCGCGCTGGTCCACGACCAGGACGGCACGCTGCGCTGGGCCGACCTGACCGACCGCAAGGTCACCCCGGCGGACGGCAACCTGCCGGAGAACTTCGGCAAGGACTGGACGGTCTGGGCCTCCGTCGCGGACCCGCACGAGAACAACATCTCGGGTCCGCACGACCAGAACTTCATGGACGCCTACTCCAGCTTCACCCGCCCCGAGGAGCGGCCCGTCCCGGAGCAGTCGCACGTCGAGCAGCCGCACGTCGAGCAGTCGCGCACCGACCAGCCGCGCACCGACCAGCCGCACGTCGAGCAGCCCCGTCCGGACGACGGCTTCGGCACGGTGACGAACTCCGGTCAGCGCCAGGACGAAACGGACATCATCCAGCAGCACGACAGCGAGGCCGCGGCCTCCGGCGACGGCCCGGTCAAGCTGAAGTGGAACGCGGACGAGAACAAGTGGACCAGGTCCGAGGACGGCCCGGCCGACCCGAACGCGTTCTCGAAGTGGATGGACGAGGACTTCGGCACCCGCAAGAAGACCCCGGTCGAGGTCGACGTCGACCGCCTGTCGCAGCCCGAACTCCACCAGTTCGCCGACATGCTGATCCGCAGCGACTACCCGCAGACCGCCACCAAGGTGCTGGAGCGGGCGCACTGGCTGGACGAGCAGGCCCGACAGGGGAACGGCGAGGTCGCCGACCCCCGCAAGCACCTGTTGGCGACCGGCGACGAGATCGTCGGCAAGGGCGGCCAACTGCGGGACCGGCTCGAACTCCTGACGGACCACCAGCGCTTCGAGGCGGAGTACCCGTCGCCGCAGGAGCGGCTGCAGTACGCGCGGGAGACGGTGCGGCAGGGCCAGGAACTGGACCGCCTGCTCAAGGGGCACGTGACGGGTGCCGCGGACCACGGCGGCCTCTACCACCTGCGCAACGAGTACGGTCCGCTGAGCGGCCTCTCCGAGACCCTGTTCGATGCGCACCCGACCGGTGGGGGGCAGCGCACCCCGCTGGCGCTCGACCCGCAGAAGATGGACATGGTGCGGAACAAGCTGCGCGAGTTCCGCCGCGACCAGGCGTACGCCGACGTGCCCACCGGCACGCAGTGGAAGACCGTCCAGGGCGAGATCAGGAACGGCGCCGGCAACGAGCGCCCGCCCGGGTCCGGGACGCCCAGGACCGACGACCCGAACGCGCCCAGGTCCGAGGACCCGAACGCCCCGAAGCCGGAGGACGCGAACGCCCCGAAGCCCGAGGACCTGAAGACGCTCACCCCCGAGGACCTGGCGAACCTCCCCGAGGACCTGGCCACCCTCCCGCCGGAGAAGCGGGCCGACTTCGTCCGCGCCCTGTCCGAGCGCAACCTCGGCGACCTGCACGCCCAGGTCGACCCGCACCTCAGGGCCGACCCCGAGCTGAAGGGACTCTACGACTCCCTCCAGGACCTGCCCTACCGGCTCAAGCACTCCACCCCGGCCTACCACGCCATCGCCAACTCCGGCATGCTCTCCTCGCAGGGCGACCTGAAGCGGCGCGACTTCAAGTTCATGGCGTCCGGGAAGAGCAGCGGCACCAACACCAGCAGCCTCGGCAACGACGACTTCGCCTTCTTCCGGATGGAGGTCGGCAACGAGAGGATGGTCACCCGCTACGGCCCCACCACCATGGTGTTCGGCCCCGAGATCCTCTCGCACTACGACGGCTGGGTCTCCCTGCACGACCAGCTCGAACCGCTGGACCGCAAGGCCATGCAGGAGTTCAAGCTGCCCAACGGCGAGGTCGTGCGCACCACCGAGTACGCCAACGGCGCCACCACCACGGGCCAGAAGAGCAAGTGGGAGCACACCTACCCGGGCAGCGGCGGCACCAAGCAGCCGACCACCTTCGACCGGGAGGTCTTCCACGGCAAGGACGTGGTCGAGGGCCTGGCGCTGTCGGTCGTCCAGGAGGTGCACCGGGCCGGACCGGCGCTCAAGGAGCACGCGGTCAAGCTCAACCAGGAACTGACCGCCGCCAAGGGCGAGTTGGAGACGGCTCGGGGCACCGACGGCGAGGCTGACGCCCAGGCGCGGGTCAGCAGGGCCGAGAAGGACCTCGGCGACCTGGTCTCCCGGCTCTACCGCCCGGAGGCGAAGTTCGGCTCCGGACTCCCGATCGACCCGCGCCCCGGCCACGAGCCGAGCCCGAACGGCGAGGCCCGCCCGCCGTTCCGGCCGCTGCTGGTCCACAACGCGGACGGCGACGGCCGCTACCGCGGCGACGGCACCCTCGACCCGCTCGCGTTCACCGCCGCCCGGATGTCCGACCGGGTCGACGACCGGCAGCGCGAGGGCGAGAAGAACTACGCCAAGGGCGAGACCAGGTCGAACCTCGGCGACGCGCTGCGCCAGTACGAGCCCGCCGTCTCCGCCGCCCGGAAGTCCGTCGCCCGCACCGAGGAGTTCGTCCGGCAGACCGAGGAGGAGGTCCGGAACCTCCGGCAGGAGCCCGACCCCGGCCCCGACCACCGCAACCGGCTGGACGCCGCCGAGCAGCGCGCCGAGCAGGCCCGGACGATGCTGGAGGAGCGCCGCACCAAGGAGCGGGAAGTCACCGAGCGCACCGCCGCACTCCAGCAGCGCAAGGCCGAGTTGGACGAGCAGCACCGGCAGGAGCAGGCGGCGCAGGAGGAGCGGCAGCGGGCCGAGCGGGAGGAGCGGCAGCGCAAGGCCGAGGAGAAGCAGCAGCGGAGGCAGGAGAAGGCCGCCCGCCGGCAGGGCGTGGTCCAGGCCAAGGGCGACGAGAACACCGCTTCGCTGAGCACCGGCGAGCACGCGCCGAAGGCGTCCAAGGGCCAGCAGGCCGAGCAGTACATGGGCCGCTTCCGCAGCACCGACTCGGACACCCTCTCCGTCCCGCTGACCGGACACGACGAGGCGAGCATCCGCCGCAGCGTGCTGGAACTGCACGACCTCCGCACGCCCGAGGACGCCAAGGACTTCGGCAAGCACTTCGCCACCTGGATCGACGGGAACCGGCAGGGCCCGCTCGCCGGCATCGAGAAGCAGACCCTCGACGGCGTGATCAAGAACCTGGTGAGGCCCGGCAGCACCGGCCTGGACACGCCCGGCCCGTTCCGCGACGCCTACTTCACCGCACTGGCGAAGAACCTCGGCCGCGACGTGGTGCTCACCCACGACGGGAACGAGCTGAACCGCTACCCCGGTACGGAGGAGGGCGGCCCGGGACGCGAACTCCGCCTGGAACAGCCGAACGCCGACACCCCGCCGGTCACCCCGCCGACGGGCAGCAGCACCAGCACCCCCGCGCACCAGGGCAACGACGGCACCCCCGGCCCCTCCCGCGGCTTCGGATCGGCCCCCCGCACCACGGCGCCCACCGGCCAGCAGGGCACGGACCACAGCGGCCCGTCCGTCCACAGCACGAACCAGCACGACCAGGTCCAGCACGACCCCGCACAGCACGACCAGGTCCAGCAGCAGACCGACCACCAGGACGCCGACCAGCAGCAGCACGTCCAGGACCCCGCGCCGGGCCACGAACCGCTGCTGCCCCCGGTCGGCACCGCCGAGCACGGGCTGGTGCACGACCCGGTGGAGTTCCTGTCCCACACCCCGGTCTCGGTCTCCTTCGCCGACGGCGTCATGAGCCGCACCCCGGGCCTCCAGCAGCACGACGCGTTCACCTTCGTCGACGCGTTCGAGCGCAGCAGCGAGCACTGGTTCACCCTGGAGCGGGACCCGAACGTCCCGGCCGGGCGCGACGCGTACGTCCTCACTCCGGCGTGGGAGAAGTACGCGGAGCACGACCCGTCATTCCCGCGGCCGTCGAACGGGGTCGCGCTGCCCGCGCCGAAGCCCGACCACGAGTACGTCCGGGCCGGCTACATCCCGTACAAGCAGGGCCGGCCGGCCAGCGACGCCGCGATCGGCAGCGTGGACGTGGTCCGCCACCCCGACCCGGCGCGGCCGGGCGACGGGCTGGTGTTCACCGGCGGCATGAACGGCTGCGCGCTGGCGGTCACCGACGTGGGCCCGCACTCCTTCAAGGTCTGGCACGTCCAGTCGTACTCGGCGACCTCCAACCTGGGCCCGGCCTCCGACTTCCGGCTGCGCCACCCCGCTACGGACTGGTTCGGCGTCGACGAGTACGTGACGCCCGGCCAGGGCGAGCTGTTCGAGGCCACCAACGTGCTGCGGCACGGCCCGGACGGCTGGGAGGTGATCAGCCAGGAAGTCGTCAAGACCCCGGGCGACCACCGCATCGGACGGCAGAGCAGCCGACCGCTGAACCTGACCCCGCCCACCGGGGCGGAGTTCACCGGACGCACCGTGGGCCTCTACCACCCGGTGGCCACCGAGCAGGTCCAGCGCTTCGACGGGAAGGCCGCCCGGCTGCTCCGGGAGGTCCCGGAGGGCTGGATGCGCAACACCGTGCGCAACGAGATCGACGGCCTCCACGACCGGCTGGCGGCCCAGGAGCAGACCCTCGCCGGCCTCCGGCAGCCCGGCACGACGCCCCAGCAACTGCGGACGGCCGCGGACACCCTGCAGAACAACGCGGTGCTGAACGAGCAGGCGGCGAACAACAGCGCGATCATGCTGGAGAGCGCCCTGCGGATGGCCTTCAACGAGCCCGCCAACAAGCCGTTCTCCTTCAAGTCGCACGTCGAGGCGCTGGTCGAGGAGTTCCAGCCCGGCCAGAACGCGGCCTGGATCGGCGGCCTGCACCGCGAGACCGACGCCTACCTCCAGTCCGCGTCCGCCCCCGCCCCCGCGACCGCGCACCAGTCCGGGTTCGGCTCGGTGCCCACCCCGACCACCGACCACGTTCCGACCACCGACCACACCCCGGCGCCCGGCGGCGACACGCCGCGCGGGCACACGCCGGACCCGATGCAGCTGGACAGCCCGACCGTGACGACGGCGCCGACCCCGCCGGTCGAGCACCGGACGGAGCCCGACCCGGACCCGATGGTCCTGGACCGGGACGGCGACACGGCGCAGGACCTGCCGAACCCGCGCAAGCGCGGACGTGAGGACGAGGAGAACGAGCAGGACCCGCAGAACGAGCGGAGCGCGCGGGACGAGCAGGACGGGTCGACCGCCGAGCGGGACGCCAAGCGGCGCCGCACCCCGGCGTACGAGAACACCGACGGGGTGATGAACGACCGCGGCTACCGCTCGTTCGGCCCGGAGCACCCGCTGAGCCAGGAGCTGGTCGGCTACCTCGGCGGCGAGCCGAAGGTGCACCCGGCGATGAGCAACTCGCTGCTCCAGAAGGTCAATCCGCACCAGGAGCCGGTCAACGCCGAGGCGGGCTTCCGGCGCGGCAACGACCTGAACGCGTGCCTGGAGAACGTGGAGGCGTACCGGGACACCCACTTCGGGCGTCCGCGGGTGTCCGGGCAGACGCTGCACGGCACGGTGGAGCCGATTCCCGGCAACACGCTGTGGAAGCGGCACGACGGCCCCGCGCTGTTCGGTGAGGGCGGTCCGGCGGTCCAGAAGCTGATGGAGCAGGTCAAGGAGGGTGGTCCCGGCACCTTCGCCACGGTGCTGGGTGCGGGCAAGCAGGGGGACGGTCACGCCGTCGCGCTGGTCCACGACCGCGACGGCACGCTGCGCTGGGCCGACCTGACCGACCGCAGGGTCACCACCGCCAACGGGTCGATGCCGGAGCACTTCGCCCAGGACTGGACGGTCTGGGCCTCCGTCGCCGACCCGCGCGAGAACAACATCTCCGGGCCGCACGACCCCGCCTTCATGGAGCGCTACAGCACCTTCGGCGGCGAGCGCCCGCACGGCGACGACACCGCAGACCCGATGGACATCGACGGGTTCGGCGCGCCCCGCCCCGCCGGCTCGGAGCAGACCGACACCGCCGTCAAGACGCCGGAGCAGCAACTCCCGCGCGAGAACCGGCCGGACGGACCGGAGGACGACGGCTCCGGCCCGCAGCCCGTCAAGCCCGTCGGCGGCGGCCCGCTCGACGGCAACGGCGGCAGCCACGTCGGCGACCCCACCACCAACGGCGGCAGCCACCCCGGCAACGGCACGACGACCCGCCCCCGGGCGGCCTCGGCCCCGCCGGAACTCCGCTCCCAGCCCGGACCCGTCCGCGAGCAGCGACCGCCGTCCCCCGAGACGGCGCAGGTCAAGGACGGCAAGAGCGGCAAGGGCGACGAGGAGACCGCCAAGGACGCGACCAAGGACACCTCGGAGGTCAAGACCGAGGTCGAGCCCGAAGCCGTGGTCAAGCCTGAGACCGAGCCCGAGGGCACGGTCAAGTCCGAGGGCGAGCCCAAGGACGCGGCCAAGGACACGGTCAAGGACGCGGTCAAGGAGACGGCCGAGGACGTCATCGAGCCGCCCGCGCAGAAGACCGAACCTCCGTTCGAGGCAGCGGAGTTCCCGCCAGCCGGGCCGCTGGTGAAGGTCTCGGCGGACGGTCTCTGCCTGCTCCACTCGCTCGCCGTCGGCCTGCCCGAACTGGCGGGCAACGGGAGTGCGGCCCGGCGGCTCCAGGCCGTGGTCGAGGAGCACTTCGCCGCACTGTCCCCCGAGCACTGGCCGACCGAGGTCGTCACCAACTACCGCAACGACTTCGTCGCCCGGGGCAACGCGACCGAGCGGCAGCTGCTCGAGTACCTCCCGGTCGCCGACCGCGGCGGGTACCGGGGGCTGCCGATCAACGAGCTGCGGGAGATCGTCGGCGCCCACCTCACCGAGAACGCCCCGCCCCCGTTCCCGCACGAGCGGCAGGCGCTGCTCGACACCGTCCGGGGCTGGGAGTCCCGCTGGCGGACCAACCCGGGCGAGATGCTGCCCGCCGCGGCCGCCCACGCCCTCGACCTCCGGCTGCGCGTCCTCGACCACGACGGCGCCACCCTGGCGGTCTTCGGCCCCCAGGACGGCCGGCAGGTGACGGTGTACCGGCAGGGCGACCACTACGACGGCAGCGTCCCGCCGTCGTCCCCGGGGGACACCCCCATACCCCCGGTCGAGAAGTCGACGACCACGACCACGCCCGCGCCGGAGCAGCAGCCCAAGCAGGAGCAGCAGCCCGCGCCGGAGCAGCAGCAGGAGCAGAAGCCCGCCTCGGAGCAGGAACCGAAGCAGGAGCAGGAGCAGGAGCAGAAGCCCGCGCCGGAGCAGCAGCAGGAGCAGAAGTCGGCTCCGGAGCAGCAGCAGGAGCAGCAGAAGCCGCCCGCCCCCGAGGGGGCGAAGACGACCGCGGTGGACGGGGCGCCCCGGCCGATCGCCGGGACGGACCTGGTGGTCGGGCTGAGCGAGAACGAGGCCGCGGTCCGGGACCAGGTGATCGCGGCGATCGAGCACGCGGTGCCGGGGGACCGGGCGGCCGCGCGGGCCTTCGCGGAGGCGTACTTCGGGCCGGCGACGCTGCGTCCGGTGCTCGGGGCGCTGTCCCGGGGCGAGGTGTGGACGGCCCCGTTCGAGGGGGACGGGTGGAGCGGCAGCGTGACGTTGCGCGGCCGGGTCACCGAGTCGACGCACCTGCGGACGGAGAAGATCGAGTTCGAGAACGGCGCCGACCGCACGGTGGCGACCGGCGGCAACCGCGACTCGCAGTGGCAGTACAACGTGGGCCTCCAGGCCAAGCAGACGGCGGGGATCACCGAACCGGCCGAGCTGGTGGGGTACTTCCACGACCGGGGCCAGGCCGAGGTCAACATGGACCTGGGCGGGATGGTGGCGCGGTCGAAGACCTCCGAGCCCGCCGACGTGTTCAGGTCGACGATGCGGCTGGAGCTGGACTTCGGCGACCTGCGCCACGAGGACGTTCCGGTGCGGACCGCGTCCGGCGGGCGCACCGCGCAGGTGGACCTCGGGATGACCGTGGCCGTTCCGGTGCGACCGGCGGTCGACGCGGGCGGCGAGCAACGGGTGCCCCCGCAGCGGCTGTTGGACGGCCGGGTCGGTGGGCAGGAGATCGTGCTCGACCTGTCGCCGCAGGGCGGCGGCGGCCGGGGCGGGCGCCGTCCGGTGGAGGCGCTGCTCGACCACGTCGACCAGGCGGGCAAGCAGGAGTTCGGCAAGGACTGGCCCGCGATGCGGGAGAAGGTCCTCAACGAGGTCGACTTCGCGCGCCTCCAGCGGGACCTGAAGTCCATGACGGCGGACGAGCCGGTCGCCGTCACGCTGAGCGACCGGCGCGGCCGGACCCTCGGCACGGTCGAGATCCGGGCCCGGGTCGGCGAGTTGCACCAGGTCGGCACGACCAAGGAGACCGAGTTCAACATCGGCACCACCGTCCAGCAGGTCCGCAGCACGGCGACCACCCGGGGCAACGCGAGCCAGCTCGGGCTGTCGAACGTGCTGAAGCCGGGCGCGGCCCTGGCCACCGTCGGCGGCGCCGGGCGGCTGGGCCGGGACCGGGTGGAGATCACCGGTGACAGCCGGGTCTCCCAGCTGACCAGCAAGTCGAAGGTGCCCGGAGTGCTCTACGACGGCTCCGTGCACTACGAGTTGACCTTCAACGGCAAGGGCACGGCGCACGACGCGGGCACGGCCGACGTCCGGCTGCTGGTCGACCGTGCGGACACCAAGCCCGCCGCCGAGAACGTCAAGTCCGATGCGGTGGAGCCCAGTTCCAGCAAGGGCGAGTCCACCAAGGGCGAGTCCAGCAAGGGCGAGTCCGCGAAGACCGAGGCGGCCAAGACGGAGGCCACCACGACCGAGGCGGCCAAGTCGGAGGCCGAGACGGCGCCGGTGCTGCACGAGGTCACCAGCCCGCCGGACTCGGTGTGGCGCGGCGGTGACCGGGGCGGTCTCGGCGAGAGCGTCGTGGTCCGTGACCTGGAGTCGACGGCCGCGCTGCGCCGGGAGGTGGACGCCAAGGGGCGGGAGCGGTTCGGCAAGGACTGGGACGCCGTCCGCGAGCAGGTGCTCCAGGGCTTCAGCCAGCCGAACCTGGCCGCCCGGCTGACCGGGATGACCCGGGGCGAGCCCCTGGTGGTGAAGGTCCCCGGCAAGGAGGACCTGGTGGTCACGGCCACCGCCCGGGTGCGGGAGATGACCTACCGGCGGGAGGACGGCAAGGCCGAGCTGAACACGGTGAACGAGTCCAGCGCGTTCAGCGTGGAGCGGCAGCTGCTGGCGCGCACCGTGGCGGGCAACGGCCAGCTCGGCGGCACCGTCCCCAAGGGCACGCCCGGCGCGGACCTGCTGGCCACCGGTTCCGGCCAGCAGCGCGAGCGCGCGGGCGGGCAGGGCCGGCAGGCCGACCGGGTGTACGCCAACGGCAAGTACAGCGCGGCGCAGGTGATCTACGGTGCGGAGCTGACCGTGGACGTGCACTTCGGGCGTCCCGGCGAGTCGCTGCCGGGCGGGCGCTCCGAGACCTCGGCGCCGGTCCGGGTCGAGGTCGGCCTGGAGGCCGGAGACACCGTCAAGGTGCAGGTGCCGCGCACCGAGGACGGCACGGTCTCCTTCCAGCGGCCGAAGAACCCGGCCCGGACCACCGCGGCGTCCGCCCGAAGACGCCCAAGCCGGACGCGACGCACACCGCGCCGCCCCGCATCCGCGCGCAGGGCGAGCTGAACGCCTCGTACGTGGTGCACAGCCTGAGCGGCGCGGACAAGGTGCGCGCCACGGTGGAGGACGCCGTCCGCTCGAAGTACGGCGAGCCGTCGGAGGAGGTGCGCCAGCAGCTCGGGGCGGCCTTCGACCGGGTCGCGCTCAAGACCCAGCTGTCCCAGCTGACCCGTGGCGGGAAGCTCACCGAGACGGTCTCCGGCACCACCTGGAAGGCCGAGGTCACCGTCACTGCCCGTACGGGGGACTCGAGTTACCACTCCTCGACGTCCAAGTACGAGTTCGAGTCCGGCACCCGCACCTCCAGCGGGCAGGGCAACCTGCGGGACCGCCGCAACCGCCTGGACGGCGGCGGCATGTTCAAGGCGAAGACCCCGGTGCTGGACGTCGCGGGCGGCTACACCTACCGGGTGGACCGCACGTACGGCCGCAACACGGAGACCGTCGGCTCGACCTCGAACCGCGGCAAGCACGTCGAGCCCGCCGTGCTGTTCGACGTGAACGCCGCGTACGACGTCAAGGTCGAGTTCAAGCGGCTGGGCGTCTCCGACGGCTCGGTCACCCACCGGGTCGACACGGTGGCCCGGGTGGCGGTGCCGGAGCGCGACGCCGTCCCGGTGTCCGGGGCGGTCGAGCGGACCACCGCGAAGCAGCCCAGGGGCTTCGTGGAGGGCCGCCGGCTGGACTCCTCGGCCATCGTCACCGACGTGCACGCCCTGTCGGAGCGGGCCCCCCGGAAGGGCAAGGACGGCAAGGAGGAGCAGCGGCCGAGCCTGGGCGAGTCGATCCGGGCCCAGGTGGAGTCCGGCTGGAAGCCCGGGCGGGGCGGCGCGCGGCCGTCCGGGCCGGGCGCGACGGAGCGCAACCCGTTCGGCAGCGACTGGACGGGCATCAGCCGGAAGCTGGACGAGGAACTCACCCCGGACCGGCTGCAGTCCCGGCTGAAGGGCATGACCGCCGGTGACGAGATCGTGGTGCGGCACGGCCGGACCACCGTCCGGGTCGGCGCCGTGCTGCGCGACCGGATGGAGCACCTCGGCGACTCCGGCACCACCGAGTTCAACGCCGGCACCGACGTGCAGCGCACCTTCGCGCACACCGACGGCACCGGCACCGCCCACAACGGCACCGTCGGGCTGACCGGCGCGGCCCCGGTGGGCCACGGGGTGGTCTCGGTGACGGCCGGCCTGACCGGCAGCGGCGGGCGCGGCCACGACCACGGCGACGTCCGGACCGGCTCGACCTCGGCGGGCATGGCCACCAAGGCCAAGCTGCCCGGCAGCGCCTACCGGGGCGAGGCGGAGCTCCAGTTCACCATCACCCGCAAGCCGTGGGTGGGCCCCTCGGTCCACCAGCGGCGCACCGCGACGGTCGGCTTCGAGACCATCGTGGAGAGCGGCGAGACCGTGCCCGTGAAGCCGGTCGCGGACCCGAAGGCCGAGGCCGCCGCGAAGGCCGCCGAGGCGCCGCCGGCCGCCGTCCCGGCGAAGGCGCCGGAGGCGGTCAAGGTCCCCGTCCCGCCGGAGCGGGTCTGGGACACCGGGCTGCGCGACACCGACGTGCTGCGCTGGCTCGGCGACGTCGGCGGCGTCCAGGACCTGGTGCGGCTGCGCGGCCCGGAGTACTTCGGGAAGTCGGCCTGGCAGGACATGGCGCCCGTGGTCGGCACCGTCACCACGCACAGCCACCTGTCCGCGCTGTTCGGCACCGCCAGCCAGGGCGGGGAGATCGCCGCGACCGTCCCGACCAAGCGGGTCGCGCTCGGCGGCGGCAAGGGCGTCGAGGTCGGCGTCAAGGTGGTCTCGCTCGAACACCGCGACAACGACAACGCGGTGGAGCTCAGCCCCGCCAACACGACCGCGTCCGGCACCGTCCACTCCGAGCTGTCCTCGAAGTACGCGGGCGTCCAGGGCCAGGTCGGCGCCAAGATCACCGGCGACGTCACGCACAACCCGGCGCTCACCGGCGGGGCCCAGCGGCTGTGGCGCGAGGGCGGCAGCCAGGGTGACTCCGGCCAGACCGTCTCGAACGGCAAGTTCGGCTCCCCGGCGGCCCGGTACCAGGGGTACGCCGAGGTCGAGGTGACGTTCTTCGACAACGACCGCAAGCCGGTCACCGAGAAGGGCGTGGTGCCCTTCACCGTGGACATCCCGCTCTCCGAGACCGGTAACTCCGACGTCCCCGGCGACCAGTACCTCGCGTTCACCGGCGACCGGCGCGGCGGCGAACCGCGCTTCACCGCGGGCGGCCGCCCGTTCGACGAGGTGCTCGGCGAGGTGCACGGAGCGGTGGACGGCGGCGGCCGGCCGTACGACCACGCCACCAGCACGCACGCCCAGCGCGAGCAGCTGGCCGGCACCGCCCGGCTCGGACGGGCCGTCTACGGGCGGGAGTTCACCGCGGGCACCGCGAAGGGCCTGCCCCACGTCCGAGCCACCCACCGGCTGGTCGAACTCTCCGGCGGCAGCTCCGAGTCCGCCGCCCGCCTGCTCGGCACCCTGCTCGGCACCCCCGCCGGGGAACCGCTGCCGGTCACCGAGGTGCGCAAGGTGCTCGACCACGTCGAACGGCGCAGCACCGAAGGGCCGTTCACCCTCGACGACCTGGTCACCGGCGCCGAGCAGGGCTGGTCCGCCGAACAGCCGTACGACGTCCACCGCGAGACGTGGACCGACCACGGCCCGGCCAACGGGCTGCTCACCGCCGCGATGGCGACGGCCGCCGACGCGTTCGTCCCGCTGCTCGGCAACGGACGGCGAACGGCGCGGCGGCGAACGGCGCGGCGCCGGGCGGCGGCGGGGTGCTGCACCTCACCGTCAGCGGCGAGGGCGCCGAACTGCCGATGCACCGGCAGTTCCCGCTCCGGGACGGCAGCGACCCGGCGGAGCAGATCCGGGACCTGGAGGCGTCCACCTACCTCAAGCCGGGCACCTCGCCCCGGGAGGTCACCGTCCGACTGTCCGGCCCGTCCGAGAACGGCCAGGACTGGGACTACCGGGTCACCACCCGCTCCGACCGCAGCCGCGAGCTGATGCTGCGCCACCGCAGGCCCGAGGAGGAGCCGGTGGTGGAGCAGTCGGAGGCCCCGCAGCAGGAGCAGGCGCCGCAGCAGGAGCAGGCGGACGTGCCGGTGAAGGCGGACGTGCCGGTGAAGGCGTCGGAGCAGGCGGACGGGCAGGGCGGCGGCGGCAGCTCCCGGGCCGACGCCGTCGCGGCCCGCGTCGCGGCGCTGCGCGCGTTCGTCGGGGGCCTGGGGACGCCGCCGGAGGTGTCCGCCTGACCGCACCGCGAGGAGACGGCCGCCGGACCCGGACCCGAGCCCCGGCCCGGGTCCGGCGGCCGTTCCGGCCCGCCGGGCCGCCGTTTCGGCAGGCCCGGTGGCATGCACCGGATAACGACCGGATAGCCTCCCTGACCGGACAAGGCACCACGGTGGGGGTACACGGTGAAATTCCGGCTGCTCGGGGCGGTTGCCGCAGACGGCGCCGAGGGCGAGCTGCGGCTCGGACCGGAGAAGCGGCGCAGCCTGCTCGCGCTCCTGCTGCTGCGCCGCAACCGCGCGGTGTCCGTCGCCCAGCTCACCGAGGCACTCTGGGTCGACGAACCGCCCGCCAACGCCCGCACCGTCGTGCAGAGCCACGTCTCCCGGCTGCGCGCCCTGCTCGCCGAGGCCGGAGCCGACCGGCACGGCGTCCGGCTCACCACCGCGGGCGACGCCTACACCCTGCGCCTGCCCGAAGGGCTGCTCGACGTCGAGCAGTTCGACGCCCTGGTGGCCGCCGCCCGCACCGAGCGGCGCTCCACCGAGGTGGTCGGCGCCCTCGAACACGCCCTCGGCCTGTGGCGCGGCCCCGCCCTCACCGGCACCGTCCCCAGCACCCCGCTGGAAGCCTGGCGGCAGACCCTGGAGGAGAACCGGCTCGCCGCCGTCGAGAGCCTCGCCGACCACCTCCAGCGGCTCGGCGAGCCCGCCCGCGCCGCCGAACTGCTGCGCGCCGAGACGGTCGCCCACCCGCTGCGCGAGTCCCTGGTCTCCGCGCTGATGCTCGCCCTGTTCCGGGCCGGCCGGCAGTCCGACGCCATCACCTGGTACCACCGCACCCGGGACTCCCTCGCCGACCGCCTCGGCGTCGACCCCGGCCGGGCCCTGAACGCCGCGTACGAGCGCATCCTGCGCGGCGAGGGCGCGCCCGGCGACCCGGACGCCGGGTCGGGCACCGGTCCGGGCACCGGGTCGAACGCCGGGTCGGGCGCCGCCGCTGTGGACACCGGGTCGGGCGCCGCCGCTGTGGACACCGGGTCTGCCTCCGCGTCCGGGACCGCCCCCGCCGGTGCGCCGGGCGTCCCCGGGTCGCGCACCCCGGCGCGGTCGGCCGCCCCCGTGCTCACGCTCGCCGCGCCCGTCGGGGCCGCCGACCGGGCCGCCGCGCTGCCCGCCGTCGACCTGCTGCCCCGCCCGCCGCGCGGCTTCTACGGCCGCTCCGCCGAACTCGCCGCCCTCGGTGACGCGCTGCGCCCCGGGCCGGACGGCGCGATCGCCCTGGTCACCGGCCCCGCCGGGGTCGGCAAGACCGCGCTCGCGCTGGACTGGGCGCACCGGCACGGCCACCGCTTCCCCGACGGGGTGCTGTTCGCCGACCTCGGCGGGTTCAGCGACCGTCCCGACCGCGAACTCGGCGACGTGCTGGCCGAGTTCCTCGCCGCCCTCGGCACCGCCCACGAGGACCTGCCGCCCACCCTGGCCGGCCGCGCCGCCCTCTACCGGCGCGCCACCGCCGACCGCCGGCTGCTGGTGGTGGTCGACAACGCCCGCGAGTCCGAGCAGGTCCGCCCGCTGCTCCCGGCCGGCACCGACTCCGCCGCCCTGGTCACCAGCCGGCACCGGATGCTCGGCCTGGTCGCCTCCGAACTCGCCCGCCCCGTCCCGCTGTCCGTGCTGCGCCCCGAGGAGTCCGCGGCCCTGCTGGCCCGGGTGCTCGGCCCGTCCCGGATCGCCGCCGAACCCGAGGCCGCCCGCGAACTCGCCGACCTGTGCGACGGGTTGCCGCTCGCGCTGCGGATCGCCGCCGCCAAGGCCGCCGCCGACCCGCGCCGGGGCCTGGCCGCCGTCACCGAGCAACTGCGCCACGAGCAGCGCCGGTTGAGCCACCTGGCGGCCGAGGAGATCAGCGTCACCAGCGCCCTGCGGATCTCCTGCGAACAGCTCCCGCCCACCGCCGCCCGGCTGTTCCGCACCCTGGGCCTGCACCCCGGCCCGATGGTCGACCCCTACGCCGCCGCCGCCCTCGCCGACCTCGAACACCCGGACGCCGCCCAGGCGTTGGAACAGCTCGCGGCCACCCACCTGATCACCGAGACCGGCGCCGAGCAGTACACCCTGCACGACCTGGTCTGGCTGTACGCCCGCCAACTCGCCGCCGAGACCGACCGCGCCGAGCAGCGCACCGCCCGGGCCCGGCTCGCCGACCAGTACCTGTACACCGGCCTGGCCGCCGCGCAGTGCGCCGAACCCGGCAGCAAGCCCTGCTGCGAACCGCCCGCCGCCAGCCACCGCCCGCGCGCCGTACCCGAGTTCACCGCCGTCGAGGACGCCCTGCACTGGCTCGGCGCGCACCGCGAGACGCTCGCCGAGGTGATCGCCACCGCCGGCCCCGAACGCGCCTGGCGGCTGGTGCTCACCCAGTGGCCGCTGATCCTGCGCCGGGTCCGCGACGGCTGGGTGCCGCAGCTCCAACTCGCCCTGGAGGCCACCGTGGAGACCGGCCACCTGGACGGCGAGAGCCAGGTCCGGGCGCTGCTCGGCTGGGTCCTGGTCTCCAACCGCCGCCTGCACGAGGCCGCCGCCTGCCTCACCCCCGCCGCCGAACTCGCCGCCCGGGCCGGCAACCAGGTCGGCCGGGCGATCGCGCTGATCAACCTGGCCGCCGTCCACTCCGAACTCGCCGACCACGCCGCCGCCGGAGCCGGACTCGCCCAGGCCCTGGAGATCGCGCTGGCCGTCGACCACCCGCACACCGTCGCCCTCGCCCTCCAGCACCTCGCCCGCCACCACCTGGACGCCGGACGCCCCCGCCCCGCCCTCGACCACGCCCTGCACGGCATCTCGCTGAGCACCGGCGAACGGCCCGGCCCGCGCCGCGTCCTGCTGCACACCGCCGCCGGCGAGGCACTCTCCGCCCTCGGCCGCCACCCCGAGGCCCGGGCCCGGCTCGGCGCCGCCCTCACCGAGGCCGAACAGGTCGGCCACGACGAGGCCACCGCCGAGGTCCTGCGCGCCCTCGCCCGCGCCGAGGACGCCGCCGGACACGCCCACGCCGCCACCGCCCACCGCCGCCGGGCCGACCTGCTGTCGCCCGTCTGACCGGCCGTCAGCCACCGCCGTCCGCGGTGTGTTCCGGGACGCGTTCCGGGGCGTGCTCCGGGGCGTGTTCCGCGTCACGTCCGGCCGTGGCAGCGGAACGTTAACCAGGCGCAGCCGAAAGGCAAACGCCCCCCGGCAGGATGGCGGCACGGCAGTGCGGACCCGCCCGGCCGGCCCCAGGCGCGCGCACGGCTCCGGACCCACCCCGCCCCGCCCCCGGACCGGCCCCGGCACCCTTCGCCCGCCGGAACGGACCGCGCCGACCCGCAGCGGCGCGCGGTCCGCGGACACGGGAGACCTGGAGACCCTGGAGGGGCGCGGTGGCGGGCGAGACGGTGCAGATCGACCTCGACGAGGTGCAGGCGGCGGCCACGGCCATCGCCGGACTGCTCGACGAACTGAACGGGCCGGTGAACCAGCTGGAGGCCAAGGTCAAGCAGGTCCAGGACGCGGTGTACGGCACCGACCTGCTCGGCAAGGCCCTGGTCGGCGACAGCTCCGCCGTCGGCGGCCTCGGCACCCACCAGACCCAGGTCCTGGAGGGCATCAAGGCGTTCCTGCAGAACGCCGCCGCCGTCGCCGCCAACCTCCGGACCATGGCCGCCCGGCACCAGAGCATCGACGAGGAGCACGCCGCCGACCTGCGCCGGATCACCACCACCGGCGGCGACGGCGGTACGGGGAGCGGCGGTACGGGGAGCGGCGGGGGCGCGGGCGGGACGGTGACGCTCCCCGTCACCGCGCCGCTGTCCGCGCCGGTGTCCGTGCCGCCGTCCGCACCGGTGCCTGCCGCCGTACCCGAGCCCGCGCCCGCCCCCGCGCCCGAGACCGGCATCGGGTACCACGACCCGACCGCGCCCGACCTCGACTACAACAAGCCCGTCCCGCACCCCGAGGTCCACTCGGGCGGCGGAGGCGGCCAGCGCAACTACATCTGACACCCCGTCTCCGTCTCTGTCATCCGGCCCTGCCGCGCCCCGCTCCGCGCCCGCCGCCTCCCCGACCGTCCCCGACCGTCCCCGAGAGAGCCGCCCGCCATGATCCAGCTGCCCGCCGAACTCGCCGACGTGCTCAAGACCGTCCAGAGCAACGAGAACGGCAAGGACGTCTTCTTCCCCGACGGCAACGAGGACCTGCTCGCGGACCTCGCCGCCTCCTGGGACCGGTGGAACGAGGCCGCCGACGGCCACGTGCAGGCGATCGTCCAGGCCGCCCAGCGGGCGATGGCCAGCATGTCCGGGCCGGCCGCCGACAGCTTCGCGCAGTACCTGCGGAAGTTCGCCTCCGGAGCCGGTTCGCACGTCGCCACCACCCTCCAGGCCGGGCAGGCGATCGCCCAGACCCTGCACGGCGCGGCCCAGGCGGTGACCGGCACCAAGAACGAGATGATCCGCGAACTCCAGTACGCCAAGGAGTACATGGCGGCCCATCCGGCGGGCAAGAAGAGCGACATCGCCCAGTCCGAGGGCGTCAAGCAGGCCGCCGCCGTCTACCACCAGTACATCGGGCAGGTCGGCAACGGCGTCGACACCATGCTCCGCCAGAGCGCCGGCCACATCGCCGAGATGACCGGCATGGCCAAGACCTGCGCCCTGAACGGCAGCGGCGGCGGCCCCGGGACGGGCGGCCCCGGCGGGAGCGGCGGCCCCGGCACCGGGCTGGACGGGATCACCCCGCCGCCCGGCGGCGACGGCGCGGGCGGGGCGGGCGGCTCGGGCAGCGGCCCGGACGGCGGAGGCTTCGGCTCCGGGGCCGGCGGCGGCGCGGGCGGCGGCCTGGGCGGCGCGGGCGGGACGGGCAGCGGCCCCGGCGGTCTCGGGGGCTCGGGGACTCGGCGGGGGGAAGACGTCCAAGATCCAGCCGTTCACGCCGCTCACCCCCGACATCCCCGACCTCACGTCCGGCAGCGACGGCCTGCCGGTCTACTCCTCCCGTCCGCTCAGTCCCGGTGGGGGCCTGAGCCTGGCCGGACTGTCCGGGCCGGACCCGGGCGGCGCGCTCGGCGGGGGCTCCGGCTCCGGCGCGCTGTCCCCGTTCGGCGGGACCGGGTCCGGGGCGGGGGCCGGGGCGTTCGGCCTCGGCGGTGGCGGTGGCGCCCTGGCGGGTGGGACCGTCGGCGCAGCCGCCAACGGCCTCGGCGGAGCCGCCTCCGCCGTCGGCCGCGCCGGGGCCGGACTCCTCTCCGCCGCCGGGTCCGGACGTGGGGCCGGACCCGGCGGCACCGCGGGCGGCGCGCACGGCCCCGGCGGCACGGGCGGCGGCGGACGCGGCGGCGCGGGCAAGGACGGCAAGAAGGGCAACCGGTTCCTCAGCCCGACCCGCTTCGGCGCCGACTCCGAGGACGGGGAACGGCCCCAGGGCGACAGCGGCATCCTCGGCCAGGCCGCCGAGACCGACCCCCGCGACCGCAGGTGGCAACTGGCCCGCCGCCGTTGGCTCGACGACGCCCGCGCCGAAGGCGCTTTCGCCGCCCCCGAGACCGAGGCCGCCCCGGCCGAGACCCCCGTCACCCCCGCCAGCGAGAGCGACGCACTCGCCCTGCTCACCGGCGTCCTGCGCGGCACCGACGACGCCGCGGGCGACGACCCGGACGACCTCGCGGACGGCACCACGACGACCGCCGACGCCGACGCCACCAAGCGCCGGGACGCCACCACCCCGGCCGCCGACCGCGACGACGCCTACCTCGACCGCGCCCGCTCCGCCGCCGCCCGCCGCGGCCACTCCGACGCACCGGACGCACCGGACGCACCGGCGGTGCCGGACGCACCGGCCATAACGACCCCGGCCGCCACGAGCCCGACCACCGCGGCGGCCAAGCCCGCACCCATCCGGGAGGAAGGCGGCTACCAGGTCCCCAGCCCCTTCCTGCGCGCCGCGCTCACCCGCCTCGCCGTCCCGACCGCCGACTGAACCGGGAGAGGAACCCATGACCACCGACGAGCCCGCCTGGTTCACCACCCCGGCCCACACCCTCCGCCGCCACCCCGACGACACCGCCCCCGCCCAGTTCGGCCTGCCCGAGGGCGTGGAGCACGCCCGGATCGCAACGGTGCTGCCCGAGGGAGTGGAGCACGCCCGGATCGGAACGGTCCTGCCCGAGGGCGTGATCCCGGCGTACACGGCGCGGATGGTGCCGAAGGCGGGGATACCGGAAGAGTTCGGCGACGGCACGACGCCCGCCTACCGGGTCGGGGGTCTCGCCACGGCCGGGGTGCCGGCGGAGGGTGCCGGGACGGTGGACGCGGTGCTGAAGCAGGGGGCCGGAGTGCCGGCCGGTGCGGTGCTGACGCCCCGTCAGCAGACGGCCGTCCCGGCGGCGCGGGCCGGGGGCACCGGGAATGCCGGGGCGGGCTTCCGGGTGGACCCCGGGCAGTACCTGGCGGCGGTCTCGCCGCTGCTCGCGGCGTCCGAGCAGGTGGCCGCGCTGAGCAGCGCGCTGGGCGGGTACCTGCCGTCGCTGGAGGCGCAGGACCCGTGGGGGAAGGACGACTCGGGCAAGAAGTTCGCGGAGGGCGAGAAGGGCTACCTGAAGTACAGCCACGACACCCTGGCCGTCCTCAAGGAGCTCTCCGGCGACCTCAGGAACATCGCGGACGGCCTGAAGTCGATGGGCGAGAACTACCAGGACGCCGACGCGGCCATCACCTCCGGTTTCGGCGGCCAGGACCAGGGCGGCGCGCCGCTCCCCCCGCCGCCGTCCGCGCCGAGCAACCCCGTGCACGTCCCGATGACGCCGCACCTCACCCAGAGCGGAAGGCACTGACCCACGATGGCTGTCGAACTCCCGGAGCCCCTCCAGTGGGTGCTCCTGCTGCTCGCGGGCTGCCGCTGGCCGGAAGCCGACGAGGACCAGCTCCGCGACATGGCCGAGCACTGCCGCAAGACCGCCGAGGGGCTCAAGGACGCCGCGCGGGGCGCGGACACCGCGATCAAACACTCCCTGGACGGCCAACAGGGCAACGCCGCCCGGTCGCTGGGCACGTACTGGGTCAACTTCTCGGTCGGCAAGGGCACCGAGGACGATCCCGGCCGGCTCGGCGGCACGGTCAACGCGCTGAACGGCATGGGCGACATGCTGGAGCAGATGGCCAACTCGGCGGAGACCGCGAAGATCCAGATCGTCGTCCAACTCGGCATCCTGGCCTTCGAGATCGCCACCGCCGAGGCGGAGTCCGTGGTCACCGCCGGAGCCTCGATGCTCCAGGTGCCGGTGATGATCCAGACCCAGCGGCAGATCGTCATGGGCATCCTGAAGAAGCTCGCCGTCGAGATGGTCAAGATGGCGGCCAAGCAGGCCGCCCAGATGGCCGCCATCAACCTGCTCGCCCAGGGCATCGAACTCGCCGAGGGCCACCGCAAGAGCATCGACATGAAGGAGGTCGGCCAGAACGCCCTTGGCGGCGCGATCGGCGGCGCCACCGGGCACCTGCTCGGCGCGGGCATCGGCGGCATCGGCAAGAAGCTCGGCATGGAGGCCGCGTTGGGCTCCACCGTCGGCAAGATGGGCACCGGCGCGGCGGTCGGCGTCGGCGCGGACGCCCTCACCCAGCTGATCACCACCGGCGAGGTCGACGGTTCCTCCCTGCTCGGCTCCGGCCTGTCCGGCGGCGCGGGCGCCGGCCTGCACGCGGCCGGCGCCGCCGCCAGGGCCCACGGCAACGCCCCCAAGCCGGGCGAGGGCCCGCACCTCGACCTCCCCGGCCCCGCCGCCCCCGGCACCGGCGGACGCCAGGACGGCCCGCCGCCGTCCTTCGTCAAGCCCGACTCCGCCGGTGGCGGCGAGAACAGCTACCACGGCCCGGAGGGCAACGGGAGCACCGCTTCCACCGAGACGGGTTCCGGCAGCGGCAGCAACGTCGGTACCGGCAGCAGCACGGGCACCGGCAGCGGAAAGCCCGGCGGCCTCGCCCCGTTCGGCTCCGGCCGCACCGACACACCCCCGCCGTCGTACGCCGAGGCGACCGGCAGCCACACCGCCCCGCCGCCGTCCCACCACGAGGCGACGGCCGGCACGGGCAGCACCGGCAGCACGGGCAGCCACGACACGCCCGGCGGCTCGGGCCGCCATGACGTCTCCCCGCCGCCGTCGTACGTCGAGGCGACGGGTGGTGCGGGTCGTCATGACGCGCCGCCGCCGTCGCACGCCGACACGCCCGGCGGCCCGGGTCGTCACGACGTCTCCCCGCCGCCGTCGTACGTCGAGGCGACGGGTGGTGCGGGTCGTCATGACGCGCCGCCGCTGTCGCACGCCGACACGGCGGGCGGCCCGGGCGGCCACGACGCGACCAGTGGTTCCGGCCGTGCCGGTGACGTGCCCCCGCCGTCCCACGGCGGGGCGACGGGTGGGCACGACAGCCCGTCCGGCCACGAGTCGGGGGGTTCGCACGGAGCGGCCCCGTCCTCGTCCCCGTCCCAGCCGAGCGTCCGTCCGGATGTCCAGCCCGTCCACGGGGCGGACACCGCGCAGGGCGGCTCGCCGGAGCACGCGTCCCCGTCGGGCGGTCGGCAGGAGGGCGTCCTCTCGCGGGAGCCGGACGCGCCCCGGCCCGCCTCCGCGCACGCCGCCGCCTCCGCTGCCACCTCGGGCGGCGGCGTGGGCGCGGTGCCCAACCTCGCGGGGGCCGCGCACATCGATACCGGGTCCCGGTTGGCGGGTGCCGGAGCGACGGCGGTCCGGCCGGCGCAGCCGGACGCGGCGACGGGGGCGGGGTACCAGGGCCCCGACGCGGTGCCTCCGACGGGGGCCGGTGCGCAGTCCGGTCCGGCGCAGGTGCCGATGACGGGCGGCCTCGGAACCGTCCCGACGGGTGGCGGTCACACCGGTGCCGGTGGCGGCCACCAGCCGTCGCGCCCGACCGCACCCGGCCCCGTCCGTCCGGAGCCGTCCGCCCGCCCGTCCGGCCCGTCCGGTGCCACGGAACGCCCGGTCGGCGGTTCGATCCGCCCGGACGCGGGACGCCCCGACCGCCCGGAAGCCCGCACTCCCGACCACTCGCACGCCGACCACGCCGACCACGCCCCGAAGCCGGAGGCCGTCCGCCCGGGAGACGCGGACCGGCTGCGGCGGGAGCTGCCGGGCATGTCGCCGCGCGAGCGGGCCCAGGAGATCGCCAACCTCAGCCCGGAGAACCGGCGTTGGCTGGCGCGTGACCCGCGGACCGTGGACGTGCTGCGCGACGGGCTGCCGCCGCACGAGTTCGCCCGGACGGCGTCCGAGCTGATCGTGCACGTCGATCCGCGGGCCGAGCGGGCCGCGTCCGCGCGGCTGGAGGCGCAGCAGCAGGTCGCCCGGATGCTCCGGGACCCGGACACCGCCGCGCGGTTGCTCAAGAACGGCGCGGACGTGGTGATCGTGCCGAAGGACGTCCGGATGACCGACGTGCCGAGCCTGCACGAGCTGCGCACGGTGCGGAACGACTCCGACGCGGCGGCCGGCCGGGCGTACGACGACATGCGCGGTTCGGGCGGGCGGCACGCGGCCGTCACCGAGGAGAACCTGCTCGGCGAGGACACCTCGATCGGGCACGGCGGCCACTACGAGGACGGGTACTCCACCACCACCCACGAGTTCAGCCACACCCTGCACCGGCACGGCCTCGACGAGGCCGGGCAGCGGCTGATCACCGAGACCTTCCGCAGGAAGGACGCGGACCCGGACGCGGTCTGGCCGGACGGCCCGCGCCACGGCGCGAACGGGGAGAAGAACTACTCCGCCCGGGACGAGCAGGAGTACTTCGCCCAACTCACCAACGCCTACCTGGGCACCAACCACGGCACCGACCCGTACACCGGCGCGCCGCGCAACAACGGCGCGGACTGGGTGCGGCGCAACGAGCCGGAGATGCTGCCGCTGCTGGAGAAGCTGTACGGCCCGGCCCCGGACCGGCAGGGCGGGGCCAACCCGGTGCACGCCACCGCCGCCGAGAACGACATGTACGCGGGCCTGCGCGAGTTCACGGACCACGTCGAGGGCAACGGCGCCGGCACCGCCGAACCGCAGCCGCAGCCGCACCCGGACCCCGAGCCGCATCCGTACTCCGAGCCGCACCCGGACCCCGAGCCGCACCCGGACCCCGAGCCGCACCCGCACCCGGAAGCACCGGCGCGGTCGCACCCGCACCCGGACGAAGCCCCGCGCCCCCGGGCCGTCGACGGCGAGCTGCCCGCGCCGCCGCCCGAGCAGTCGAGGCCGAAGCCGACGGTCAAGCCGCTGCACGAGGCTCCCACCGCCGCCGAGTTGGCGTTCCTGCACGCCCACCCGAGCGGCGTGGCGCTGGTGATCCCGCCGACCAGGAGCGCGTTCGACCTCGGCGTGAACCGGCTGGCCGACAAGTTCCGCCGGACCCCGGACGACCCGCGGCTGGAGCTCGTCAACTCGCACCTCCCGGTGCCGTCCCCGGGCGGGAACGGCTCGGCGACGCCGGGGGCGAACGGCAAGCCGGACGTCCGGTACAGCCGCAAGGACCACGCGCTGAAGGTGCAGCAGGACCCGCTGACCTTCACGACCGTGTACAAGGAGTTCAACCCCTCGACGGTCCCCGTCCTCCGGGAGCACGTGCCGAACTCCATGGTGATGCCGGGCAACCAGGTCCTCGCGGAGGGCAGCCGGCTCGACTACCGCACCGAGAGCCACCACGCGCAGCAGGACGTCCGCCGCAACATCCTGGAACGGCAGGCGTACCAGGACGCGCGGACCACGTGGCAGCCGGTGCCCGAGGCGCAGGTCGCCGACCGGCTCTCGGGGTCGCCCTCCGCGCTGGACGGCGTGCAGCGGCTGCTCCAGGACCACGGCGGCATCGTGCTGGGCGAGAAGCACGGCGACACGGCCAGCTGGGGCTTCCTCCGCGACAACATGGCGGCGCTGAAGGCGGCGGGCGTCGAGACCCTCTACCTGGAGGCGCTGCGCGACGAGTCCGCGCAGCACCTGCTGGACGCCTACCTGCACGGCCCGGCCGACGCCCCGATGCCCCACAACCTCGACCGGATGGTCGCCGCCTACGACGACAGGTGGAACAGCGGCGACGGCTCCGTCGGGGCGAACCAGAACGGCGGCAAGCTCCGCCGGACGCTGGAGGCCGCGAAGGCGCACGGCGTCGACGTCCGGGCGGTGGACGGGTACCCGGCGTCGGCGGACACCCAGAGCTCCGACGCGGCGAAGGAGAACCGCGCCCGGACGCTCAACTCGTACATGCGGCACACCATCGACACCCACGAGCGCCCGAACAAGTACCTGCTGGTCACCGGTCTCGCCCACGCCTACGACCACCCGGTCGGCAGCGGCGCCCCGATCCACGGCGTGGCCGACATGCTGGGCGTGCCCCGGGTGAAGCTGACCGACCCGTCGGGGAACTGGCCGTCTACCGGACACCGCCCGGCGAACTCCGGCTGAGCCCGCTCAACCCGACACCGACACCGACACCGGCGACCGGACACCAGCCCGCCGCCGACCAGCCCGCGCCCGACCAGCACACCACCCAGCCCGCGGACCTGGCCGCCGCACCGCCCCCGCCGCCCCCCTCGGCGTCGCACCCGTCCCCGCCGCCGCCTCCGCCGACCGGCCCCGCGCGGTCGGCCAAGCGCGCGCTGCCCGACGACTCAGCGCCGCCCTACGATCCCACCCCGCCCACCGAATCCGCGCCCCGCACCGAGCCCACCCCGCGCACCGAGCCCACGCCGCCCACCGAGCCCACCCCGCCCGTCGAACCCCCGGCGAAGCGCCGCCGCACCCCCGCGTATGAGAACGACCCGGCGGTGCTGGAAGGGCGCGGCTTCCGGGCGGTCGGGCCCGACCACCCGCTCGCGCACGAGCTGGTCGACTACCTGGGCGGCGAGCCGAAGCTGCACCCGCCGATGAGCAACAAGCTGCTGCAGAAGGTGAATCCGCACGAGACGCCGGTCCACCACGACCCGGACGCGCCCCGGCCGGGCCGCGACCTGAACGCCTGCCTGGAGAACGTCGAGGCGTACCGGGACACCCACTTCGGGCGGCCCCGGGTCTCCGGGCAGACCCTGCACGGCGAGGTCGAGCACGCGGGCGGCGACGCGCTGTGGAAGCGGCACGACGCCCCGGCCCGCTTCGGTGAAGGGCCTGGCGCCGTCAAGGAGTTGATGGAGCGGGTGGAGGCCGGCGGCCCGGGCAGCTTCGCCACCGTGATCGGTGCCGGCCCGCACGGTGACGGCCACGCCGTCGCGCTGGTCCACGACCGCGACGGCACCCTGCGCTGGGCCGACCTCACCGACCGCCGGGTCAGCACCGCCGACGGACGGCTCCCCGGGGGCTTCGGCGAGGGCTGGACGCTCTGGGCCTCCGTCGCGGGCCCGCACGAGCAGAACCTCTCCGGCCCGCACGACCCGGCCTTCATGGACCGCTTCGGCACCCTGAACGCCCACGGCGCCGACCCGTCCGACGGCATCGGCGTCAGCCACACCGCGCCCGCGGGGGCCGCCACCGCGGGGACGTTCTCGCCGCTGCCCAAGCTGCCGAAGCCGCCCTTGACGCTGAAGTTCCGGGGCCAGTACGACCAGGAGGTGCGGAGCCGGAAGAACGCCGACCAGGACCTGGACCGCGCCGCCGCCGACCTGCGGGACCTGATGACGCGGGACCACGTCGACCACCGCCGCGGCCGGCGCATCGGCGACGTGATCGAGCTCGGCCCCGCGGACCACCCCGACGTCACCTTCGACGTGCGCACCCGGGAGTTCTCCTCCAAGCTCGACCCGACCACGCTCAGCGACCGCTATCCGGGGGTCGCCGGTCCGGCCCGCAGACTGCTGGAGAACGGTCTGCGGCGCAGCGGCGGGACCGTCACGAACGGGCACCTCCTCGGCGACTCCGAGTTCCTGGCCGCGTACGGGGCGCAGGACCCGGCCACCCAGGGGTACTGGCACGAGCAGGACGCCCGCCTGGAGGAACTGGACGCCCTGGCCGCGGACCTGGCGGTCCGCCGGCACTCCGGTCGGCCCGCCCCGGACGCCGTGGGCCAGTTGCTGACCCCCCAGGCGGACGCCGTCCGGCACGCGCAGGACCTGCTCGGGCAGCACCAGGGTTTCGTGCTCGGCGAGAAGCACGGCGACCCCGCGACCTGGACCTTCCTCCGCGACAACATGGCGGCCCTGCACGCCAACGAGGTCAGGACGGTGTACCTGGAGCAGTTCCGGGACGACGCCTTCCAGCGCGAGCTGGACGACTACCTGGCGGGGGACGGCACCAGGAGCGCGCTGTTCGAACAGATCGTCCGGCGCCAGAGCGGCCGCAACGCCGACGCCGTCCTGGACGTCCTGGAGCAGGCCAGGGTCAACGGCGTCGACGTCCGGCTGATCGACGGCTACCCGGCCCGCAAGCCGAAGGACCCCGTCCCGCCGGGGCTCCCGGTGGACCCCAACCTGTACCAGCGGGCCCGCCGGATGAACGCCTACGCGCACGAGGTGATCAACACCCACCGGGCGGAGCCGGGAACCGCGGGTCGGTACCTGGTCGTGGTCGGCGCGCACCACGTCGGCACCCATCCGGCACCGCCCGGCAGGCCGCCGGCCCCCGGCATCGCGGACACCCTGGGCATCCCCGGAGTCCGTTTCCGCCCCGGCCCGAACGGGCTGGCGGCCCCGGACCCGTTCCTGGCCCTGGAGCCGGTCCAGTAGCCCGGGGCCGCCCGTCCTGTTCTCGTCCTGTCCCCGTCCCGTCCTCGGACGGGACGGGGACGTCATTGACAGGCCGTCAGCGCGGTCGGTCTAATGCTGCTTCGCCGAATGACCAGCTCACCGGGGGAGCCGTCGTGGGACGTTCCAGGATCGACGCAATGTTCGAGCGCGACCGGGCCGCCGTCGGGGCGGGCATCGTGCTGGAGGAGGTGTCCGGAGGGCGCGCGGTGGCGCGGATGAAGGTCACCGAGGAGATGGCCAACGCGCACGGCATCGGGCACGGCGGGTACGTGTTCCTGCTCGCCGACGCCGCCTTCTCGTACGCCTGCAACAGCTACGGGCCGGTCGCGCTCGCCCAGGGCGCGCAGATCAGCTTCCTGGCCCCGGCGCAGCTCGGCGACGAGCTGGTGGCGGAGGCCGTGGAGCGGACCCTGGCGGGCCGGCAGGGCGTCTACGACGTCACGGTGCGGACCGCCGCGGGCGCGGTGGTCGCCGAGTTCCGGGGCCAGAGCGTGCTGGTCGCCGGGGTGCCGCACAGCAGCTGAGCCGCCGGGCCCGCGGGTGCGGGCGGCCCCCCGGCGGGGCGTCGCGGCCCTCACCGGGCGGCCCGCTCCGCTGTGCGGCCGGTGTAACCGCGGGCCGTGCGCCGCGGAGACAGCCGCGAAACGCGCCCTTCCTACAGTCGCCGCAGGCAGGTGCAGGTCGAACGGAAGGGCTCCCGTGGCCGGACAGGTGGCGCAGGACGCAGCGAAGCCGCAGCGACCGGGGACCGGACAGGTCAGGTCGGTCTGCTCCTACTGCGGGGTGGGCTGCGGCCTGCTCCTGGACGTCGGCACCGGCCCGGACGGCCGCCGCACCGTCCGGAAGGTCTCCGGCGACCCGGACCACCCGGCGAACCGGGGCCGACTGTGCACCAAGGGCGCGACCACCGCGGACCTGCTGGCCGCGCCCGGACGCCTGACCACCGCCCTGGTGCGCACCGTCCGCGGCGAGGACCCGGTGCCGACGCCGGCCGCCGACGCGATCGCCGCCACCGGGCGGCGGCTGCGGGCGATCGTGGACGAGCACGGGCCGGACGCGTTCGCGCTGTACGTGTCGGGCCAGCTGAGCCTGGAGGCCCAGTACCTGGCCAACAAGCTCGCCAAGGGGTACGTCCGGACCAACCAGATCGAGTCCAACTCCCGTCTGTGCATGGCCAGCGCGGGCACCGGCTACAAGCTGTCGCTGGGCGCGGACGGCCCGCCCGGCTCGTACCGGGACCTCGACCTGGCGGACGTGTTCCTGGTGATCGGCTCCAACACGGCCGACTGCCACCCGATCCTGTTCCTGCGGATGATGGACCGGGTCAAGGCGGGCGCCAAGCTGATCGTGGTCGACCCCCGGCGCACCGCCACCGCCGCCAAGGCCGACCTGTTCCTGCAACTGCGCCCCGGCACCGACCTGGCCCTGCTGAACGGCCTGCTGCACCTGCTGCACGCGAACGGGCACACCGACCAGGAGTTCATCGCCCGGCACGCCGAGGGCTGGGAGGCGATGCCGGAATTCCTCGCCGACTACCCGCCGCACCGGGTCGCCGAACTCACCGGCCTGGCCGAGTCCGACATCCGCCGGGCCGCCGAACTCATAGGCGAGGCCGGGGAGTTCACCAGCCTGTGGACGATGGGGCTGAACCAGTCCACGCACGGCACCTGGAACACCAACGCGCTGGTCAACCTGCACCTGGCCACCGGCACCATCTGCCGCCCCGGCAGCGGCCCGTTCTCGCTGACCGGCCAGCCCAACGCCATGGGCGGCCGCGAGATGGGCTACATGGGCCCCGGGCTGCCCGGCCAGCGCTCCGTCCTCGCCGCCGCGGACCGGGAGTTCACCGAGCGGCTGTGGAACCTGCCGCCGGGCACGCTGCGCGCCGACGGCGTCGGCAGAGGCACCGTCGAGATGTTCCGGAGGATGGCCGACGGCGAGATCAAGGCGTGCTGGATCATCTGCACCAACCCGGTCGCCTCGGTCGGCAACCGGCGCACCGTCATCGAGGGCCTGGAGCGGGCCGAACTCGTCGTCACCCAGGACGTGTTCACCGACACCGAGACCAACGCCTACGCCGACGTGGTGCTCCCGGCCGCGCTGTGGACCGAGACCGAGGGCGTGCTGATCAACAGCGAGCGCAACCTCACCCTGGCCCGCCCCGCCGCCGACCCGCCCGGCGAGGCACTCCCGGACTGGCGGATCATCGCCGAGGTCGCCCGCGCCATGGGCTACTCCGAGGGCTTCGACTTCACCGACGCCGAGCAGGTCTTCGAGGAGCTCAAACGGGCCCACAACCCCGCCACCGGCTGGGACCTGCGCGGCGCCTCCTACCCCCGGCTGCGCGACACCCCCGTCCAGTGGCCCGCCGCCGACCCCGAGGGGCCCGACCGCAACCCGATCCGCTACCTGCGACCCGACGGCACCCCGCGCTTCCCCACCCCCTCCGGCCGGGCCGCCTTCCACCCTCGCCCGCACCTCGATCCGGCCGAACTCCCGGACGACGACTACCCGTTCGTCCTGAACACCGGCCGCCTCCCGCACCAGTGGCACACCCTCACCAAGACCGCCAAGGTCGCCAAACTCGCCAAGCTGAACCCGTCGCCGTTCGTCGAGATCCACCCCGAGGACGCCGCCGCGCTCGGCATCGGCGAGGGCGACGGCGTCGAGGTCTCCTCCCGGCGCGGCCGGGCCGTGCTGCCCGCGAAGGTCACCGACCGCGTGCAGCGGGGGAGTTGCTTCGCCCCGTTCCACTGGAACGACCTGTTCGGCGAGTACCTGTCGGTCAACGCCGTCACCTCCGACGCCGTCGACCCGCTCTCCTTCCAGCCCGAACTCAAGTACTGCGCGGTGGCGTTGACCAGGGTCCCGACGCCCACCGCCGCGCCCGCGCCCGCCGTCCCGGTCGCCGTCCCGCCAGCCGTCCCGCCAGCCGTCCCGATGGCCGTCCCCGCGTCCGCCGCCTCGGTGTTCGGGCTGGACGCCGCGTCCCCGCCGGTCCTCGCCGAGGGCGAACGCCGCTACCTGGCCGGGTTCCTGGCCGCCATCCCGACCGGACGGCCCGGCGTGCCGGTGCTCCCCGCCGACGCCCCGTTCGACCCCGGGCACGCCCAGTGGGTCAACGGCGCCCTGGCCGGCCTGTACTCGCGGGCCGCCGAACCCGCCCCGGCCGCGCCCGCCGCGCCGACCCGGCAGCTCCTCGTGCTGTGGGCCTCGCAGACCGGCACCGCCGAGGAGTTCGCCGTCACCGCCGTCGCCCGCCTCACCGCCGGCGGCCACCCCGCCGCGCTGCACGCGATGGCCGACACCGACCCGGCCGCCCTGCCGGGCGACGCCGACCTGCTGCTGATCACCTCCACCTACGGCGACGGCGACGCCCCCGACAACGGCGCCGGCTTCTGGGACGCCCTCACCGCCGACCGCCCCGCCCGCCTCGACGGCCGCCGCTACGCCGTCCTCGCCTTCGGCGACTCCAGCTACCAGGACTTCTGCGGCCACGGCCGCCGCCTCGACACCCGGCTCGCCGAACTCGGCGCCCACCGCCTCGCCCCGCGCGCCGACTGCGAACCCGACGACGAGAACACCGCCGACAGCTGGCTCGACAGCGTCCTGACCGCCCTCGGCCAGGCCGCCGCACCCGCCGCCGCCCCGGCTTCGCCCCCGACCACCACCCCCGCAGCCCCCGCAGCCCCGCGCCGCAGCACCGTCCCGGCCCGGCTGGTCGGCAACCGCCTGCTCTCCGGGGCCGGTTCGGGCAAGGAGGTCCGCCGCTTCACCTTCGACACCGGCGACCTCGGCCTCCCGCTCGACTACGCGGCCGGCGACGCGCTCGCCGTCCACCCGGTCAACTCGACCGCCCTGGTGGACGAGTGGCTCTCCGTCACCGGCCTCTCCGGCGACAGCGCCGTCACCCTCCCCGGCCCCGGCGAGCTGCCGCTGCGCGAAGCGCTCGCCCGGCACCTCGACATCACCAGGGTCAGCCCCGCGCTGCTCCGCCTCACCGCCGAACGCACCCGCGACGGGCGCGAGTTGCGCGCCCTGCTGCGCGCCGACAACACCGACGCGCTGGCCCGCTGGACGTGGGGCCGCCAAGCCGTGGACGTGGCCGCCGAGTTCGCCGTCCGGGCCTCGGCCCAGGAGTGGGCCGAGGTGTTCGGCAGGCTCCAGCCCCGGCAGTACTCGATCTGCTCCAGCCCGCTCACCGACCCCCACCAGGTCTCGCTCACCGTCTCGGTGGTCCGCTGGGACAGCCTCAAGGGCCGGTCGCGCGGCGGCGTCTGCTCCACCCACCTGGCCGACGCCGAACCAGGCGCCACCATCCCCGTCCACCTCCAGCGCTCCCCGCACTTCCGCCCGCCCGCCGACCCCGCCACCCCCATGGTCATGGTCGGCCCCGGCACCGGCGTCGCCCCCTTCCTCGGCTTCCTGGACGACCGCCGCGCCCGCGGCCACCGGGCCCCCAACTGGCTGTTCTTCGGCGAACAGCACGAAGCCACCGACTTCTACTACCGCGAGGAACTCGCCGCCCACCTCGCCGACGGCACCCTCACCCGCCTCGACACCGCCTTCTCCCGCGACCAGCGCGCCAAGGTCTACGTCCAGGACCGGATGCGCGAACACGGCCACCACCTCTGGTCCTGGCTCCAGGACGGCGCCCACTTCTACGTCTGCGGCGACGCCTCCCGGATGGCCAAGGACGTCGACCGCGCCCTGCACGACCTCGCCACCACCCACGGCGGCCTCACCCCGGCCGACGCCGCCGCCTACGTCAAGTCCCTCGCCGCCGAGAAGCGCTACGTCCGCGACGTGTACTGAGCGGAGCCCGCGCCAGCTATTTGAACGCGTTCAGGAGTGCGGTAGCGTACGGGTCGGGCGCCGCCGAACCGTGGTGTTCGTCCCGGTATGCCCGCGTGCCGTCGGCGCGGCGGGCGCAGCACAGGCACGAGAGCGGGGGCGCAGCCATGCCCGGAAGCGGTTTCGGTGAGTGGGTGGCGGAGTTCGAGGCGGAGAAGGCGCGCCGGGAGTGGATCGCCGATCCGGAGTGGGGGCACGGGGTGCGGCTGCCCCCGGTGGTGGCGCGCAGCCTGCAGAAGTTCCAGGTGGGGGAGAACGGGGACGGGGCCAACCTGCGGGCCAAGGCCGACCTGGCGGGGGACGCGGAGTACTCGGCGGCGGTGCGGCTGTTCATCGCCGAGGAGCACAACCACGCGCGGCTGCTGGCCGAGTTGCTGGGGGCGGCCGGCGTCCCGCTGCTGGACGGGCACTGGAGCGACGGGATCTTCGTCCGGGTGCGCCGATTGCTGGGCCTGCGCACCGAGTTGATGGTGCTGATGGTCGCCGAGCTGGTCGCCGTCGAGTACTACCGCAGCGTGCGGGACGGCCTCGCCGACCCGCTGGCCCGCGAGGTCACCGACCGGATTCTGCGCGACGAGCGCCGCCACATCCCGTTCCACGTCCGCCGGCTGCACCAGTCCGCCACCGAACTTCCGCCCGCCGCCCGGCCGTTCATGAACCTGGTCTGGCTGCTGCTGGCGCTGGCCGGCGCCCTCTTCGTCGCCGTCGACCACGGCCCCGCCCTGCACGCCGTCCGGGCCTCCCGCACCCGCTTCCTGCTCGCGGTCACCCGGCACGCCTGGTCGGTCGGCGCCCGGATGACCGCCCGCCCCGGGCGGGTCGCGGCGGACCCGCTCACCGAGTAGGGCGGCCACCCGTCGGCGCGTCGCGGTCAGTGCGCGGGGCGCTCGTCGATGACCTGGCGGAGCTTGCCGGTGCGGGGGTTGGTGACGAGCTCGCCGCGCGGCACCCATTCGAGCCGGAGCGGGTGGATCGCGCCGATCGCGGTCTCGGAGACGTACGCGGGCCGGGCGTCGAGGACGGCCTGCCGCAGGGTCTCGGTGAAGGCGGCGGAGGGCGGGGCGTCGGTGGTGTGGCCGAGCCGGATGACCAGGCCGTCGCGGCCCTCCCAGCGCCGTTGGACGAACTGGAGGCCGGTGATGCGGTGGTCGGGGTCGTGGGCGAGCAGCACGTCGCGGACGTCCTCGGTGGGCATGGTGACGATGCCGATCCGGGCGCCCTCGGTGGAGCGGCCGAGCAGCCGGAAGGTGCGGCAGTCGGCGTCGGTCCACTCGGCGCGGTCGCCCGCCGGGTAGCGCAGGATCGGCACCAGGGTGCGGAACAGGTTGGTGACCACCACCCGCCCGGGGACGCCGGGTTCGGTGATCGGCTCCCCGGTGGTGTCGTCGACGAGTTCGACCACCGTCCGGTTCGGGAAGGCCCGGTGGACCCGCAGGTCGTCCCCGGCGGGCACCGGCCCGGCCACCAGTCCGGCGTCCACCGAGGCGTAGCCGATCGAGGAGAGCGCGGCCTTCGGGAAGGCCGAACGCAGCAGCGGGCGCAGGTCGTTGAAGAGGATGTCGCCGCCGAACAGGATCAGTTCGACCTGCGGGGCGGGCCGGTCCTGCTTGAGCAGCGTCTCGGCGACGGCGGACAGCTTCATCGGCTCGCCCGCCAGCACGTCGACGCCGAACGAGTGGATCAGGTCGGCCACGTACTCGTCCGGCGCGGTGGCCACCGGCAGCCGGACGTTGTCGATCGGCGCGTGGTGCAGGGCCCCCTCGATGAACAGGAAGCCGCTGTAGAACTCGCCCGCCCGGAACAGGTTGGCGACCTTCTGCCCGGGCTTGAGCCCGGCGTCGACCAGCCCGGCGCCGAACGCGCTGACCGAGTCGACGTGCTCGGAGCGCGTCCACGGCGAGAACTTGGGCGCGCCGGTGGTGCCGCCGGACTTGTAGACGGCGGCGTCGGTGAGCGGGCCGGTCAGCAGCCGGTTGTCGGGCCAGCGGTTGGCCGACCAGAACGCGACGTGGTCGATCAGGGGCAGCTGGGCGAGCGAGGTGACGACGGCGGGCACGTCGCGGTACAGCTCGGCGTAGAACGGCGAGTGCCGCCGGGCGTGGTCGACGAGCGCGTGAAGTGGCAGTGCGGGCATGGCGGTTGCTCCTCAGGGCAGGGGGTTCAGGCCGATCCAGTCGTGGGCGAGCCGCTGGACGGCGCTGCCGTCGCGGTCGGCGAGCTTGGCGTCCAGGTAGGCCGCCGCCCACGGCCCGGTGGGGATGCGGAACGGCGGCCGCTCCTCGGCCAGCGCCCGCAGCACCGCCTCGGCGACCTCCGCGGCGGGCTGCCCGGCACCCGCCCAGTGCGCGCCGATCCGGGCGCCGTACGCGGCGAAGGTCTCCGCGTACGGGCCCGAAGCGGCCTGCACGGTACGGCGGTTGACGTCCGGGAAGATCCCGAAGCGGGTGTCCGGGACGTAGCCGGGCACCAGCACCGACACCCGTACGCCGTGCGCGGCGGCGACCGGGGCGAGCGCCTCCATGAAGCCCTCGACGGCGAACTTGGCCGCGCAGTACGCCTCGTTGAAGGGCTGGCCGACCACGCCGTGCACGCTGCCGATGGTCAGCAGCCGCCCGCCGGAGGCGCGTAGCAGCGGCATCGCGGCCCGCGAGACGGCCACCGTGCCGAAGAAGTTCACCTCCAGGTTGGCGCGCAGCGCCTTCGCGGTGGACATCTCCAGCGTCGGGTCGAAGTTGGAGATCCCGGCGTTGTTGACCAGCGCGTCGAGCCGCTCCAGCCCGGCGAAGCAGTCGGCCACCGACTCCTCGTCGGTGACGTCCAGCCGCCGCACCCGCGCGCCGGGCGCGGCGGCCCGCAGGGCGTCGGCCCGCCCGGGGTCGCGGACGGTGGCGACCACCGCCCAGCCCGCCCGGTCGGCCGCCGCGGCGGTGGCCAGCCCGATGCCGGAGGAGCAGCCGGTGACCAACAGCACCTGGCGGCCCGTCACTTCACCACCTCCGCGGGCTCGACCGGGCCGCCGGCCCCCGCCGGGCCCGCACCCTCCGCCGGGCCGCCGGCCCCCGCCGGACCGTCCGCCTCCGCGGCACCGTCGGCCTGCGCCGAACCGCCGTCCTCCGCCGGCCCGGCGATCCGGTCCACGGCCTTGGGCAGGTCGGCGTCCATCCGGGACTGGATGCCGAGCGCGGGCAGGAAGGAGCAGGCCGCCAGCAGGGTGCCGCCGACCATGGTCCAGCGGGCCGCGTCCAGGACGCCGAGCGGGCCGGTGAGCAGGGAGACGGCGAGGCCGCCGGCCAGCGCGGCCAGCGGGATGACGCCCCAGGTGGCGGTGCGGAAGGCGGCGTGCATGACGCCCTGGTGCTGCGCGGACATCCGGGACTGCCGGGCGGGCGCGGAGCACACGTTGATGCAGGACATGAAGAAGCCGTAGCAGCCCATGGTGGCCGCGATGACCAGCCCGGAGGGCAGCGCGGGCGCGGCCAGCACGCCCAGGCCGACCAGGCAGTGCAGCAGCAGCGCCCAGGCCAGGGTCCGGCCGATGCCGAGCCGTTCGCCGATCTTCGGGGCGACCAGCGCGCCCAGCAGCGCGCCGACCGCGGCCGTGGACATCGCGGCGCCGTAGACGCCGACGGTGACGCCCAGGCCGCGGTAGGCGAGCACCGGCATGACGGTGACGAACACCGGGCCGCCGGAGTTGAGCGTGACGGCGGCCAGCACCACCCGGCGCAGCACCGGGTCCTGCCAGTTCAGCCGGAAGCCGAGGGTGAGCCGCTGCCACACCGAGCCCTGGGCGACGGTCGGCTGTCCCCACGGCCGCATCCAGCGGAAGCAGACCGCCGAGACCAGGTAGCTGGCGGCGTCGACCAGCAGCGAGGCCGCGCCGAGCGCCGCGTACAGGGCGGCGGCGATCGACGGCCCGGAGACCTCGGCGACCGAGCCGCTGCCCTCCAGCCGGGAGTAGGCGCGCACCAGGTGCGGCTGCTCGACCACGGCCGGGACGGCCACCAGGTAGCCGACGTTGAAGAAGATCGTGGCGCCGGAGACCGCCGCCACGCAGCAGAACAGCAGCGGCGTGGAGAGGACGTCCAGCCAGTACGCGACCGGGATCACCGCGACGGCCGCCAGCCGGACCAGGTCGCAGGCGATCAGGGTGCGCCGCTTGTCCCAGCGGTCCACCAGGACGCCCGCCACCGGCCCGAGCAGCGGGATGCCCAGGTACTGGGCCATCGCGACGACGCCGACCTGGAACGCCGAGGCGTGCAGCACGAAGATCATCAGGGTCGGGACGACGAACACCGTCACCCGGTCGCCGACGTTGGAGACCGACTTGCCGAACCAGAACAGGTTGAACGCCCGGCCCAGCTGCTCGGGGCTGCGCAGTTTCACAGTTCCTCCCGGACGGCGAACCCGGCGGTCTTCCCGGTGCGGTCGTTGCTGATCAGCGCGTCCACCACCCGGACCCGCACGTTCTCCGGGTCGTGCACGAAGGCGGTGCTCAAGGTGAAGGTGGCGGACAGCAGTTCGCGCCGCAGCGCGTCCGGGTCCGGCAGCTCGCCGAGCACCAGGACGTCCACCCCGCTGGCCCGGCCGCCCTGTTCGGTGACCAGCACCTGGGCCCGGGTGACGCCCGGCTCGCGCTCGACCCGGGCCAGCAGCTCGTCCACGTGCAGGCCCAGGCCGCGGACCTGCACCACGTTGTCGCGGCGCCCCAGCACCCGCATCGCCGGGCCCGGCCGCCCGCACGGGCAGGGCACCAACTCGCCTGCGTCGCCGGTGCGGTAGCGCAGCACCGGGTTGAGCATCGCCGGGTCCAGCGAGGTGAAGTCCAGCAGCCCGTCCGCGCCGACGTGCACCAGCTGGTGCGGGAACGGGTGGAAGGTGTCGGCCGGGCAGTCGGGGGAGTTGGAGCCACCACCCAGGTCTCGGTGGAACCGAACATGCCGTGCCGGCGGGCCTTGGGCGCGACGGCCGCCAGGTCCTCCTCCAGCTGCGGCTGCCACGCCTCGCCCAGCCACAGCACCTTGCGCAGCGAGGGCAGTTCGATCCCGGCGGCGCGGGCGTGCGCGAACCACAGCCGCAGCACGCTCGGGGTGCCGCCGATCGCGGTGACCCCCCGGTCGGCCAGGAAGCCCAGCCACTCCGGGTACTCCTCGGCCGTCACCGACCCGAGCGCGATCACCCGGCAGCCGGACAGGTCGGCCAGGCCCGCCGCCAGGAAGTGCGCGCCCCACATCCGGCCCGCGCCCCAGGCGTTGACGAACACGTCGTCCCGCTCCAGCGGCTGCCAGTGCTGGTGCACCTTCGCCATGTAGAACCCGGTCGGCGCGTAGCCGACCTTCGGCGCGCCGGTCGAACCGCCGCTCTGGAACAGCCAGGTCGCGCCGCTCTCGGCGGCCGGCTCCAGGTGCGCCAGCGCCGTGTTCAGGTCGTCCTTGGCCAGCGGCGGCAGCGCGGCCAGCTCCGCCAGCGAGGACGGCGCCGCCGCGTCCGCGTACCGCTCGCCGAACTCCGGTACGCCGCGCAGCAGTTCCAGCGTCCGCCGGGCCACCGCCAGGCCGTCCGCCGCTTCCGCTTCGGTGAGGGAGAAGGTCATCGCCGCACACCGCCGTTCGAGAAGCCGTGCGCGAGGCCGTGCGCGGAGCCGTTCGCGAGGCCGTGTGCCGGGCCGCCCCCGCCCGCCAGGAAGGCCGCGTGCGCGTCCCGGTAGGCGGCGAACCGGGCCCGGGTGACGTCCCGCTGCACCGGCCGGCCGGGATCGTCCAGGTCCGGGGCGATCACCCCGTCCGGCTCCAGCTCGGAGAACCAGAACCGCTCGCCGTCGTGCAGGAAGTCCACGCAGAAGAACGGGATCGGCAGCTTCTTCGCGAAGTAGCCGGTGGCGTCGACCAGTTCGGGCGGGACCTCGCAGAACTCCATCGAACCGCCCCGGCTCGCGTTGGCCACCGGCGAGCCCGCCTCCGGGGTGCGCCGCAGCGCCGCGTACGGCCGCCCGTCGATCACGTACACCCGGTAGTCCACCGTGCCGTCCCCCAGGTACGGCTGCGCCACCAGCACGGTGTCGCCGCCCTGGGCCAGGCTGGCCAGGCCGCGCACGTCCTCCCGGGAGCGGGCCAGGCAGATCCCGCCGCCGCCGCACCAGCCGGACGGCTTCACGATCGCCGGGAAGGTCAGGCCGTCCAGCGCTGCCTCGTACTGGTGCTTGGAGACGTCCCGGCCGGAGCCGATCCGCACCGACGGGACGGGCGGCACCGGCGAGTCCGCCAGGAACAGCACCGTCGCCAGCTTGTCGTTGCCCAGCAGCGACACCTGCGCCGGGAACGGCAGGTAGAACCCGGCCTGCTCCAGCACCGCGCACAGCGTCAACTGGTTGAACACGTCCATCGACTGGTACGGCAGCGAGTACAGCGCCGTGATGAACAGCGTGTCCCCGGGCGTCACCGGCTCGCCGTCCACGTACACCCGCGGCCGGCCCGGGTCGGTGCCGTCCACCGTCACCGCCTCCGGCGCGTGCATCGTCCACGCCAGGCCCAGCTCGGCGGCGATCTCCGCGTACATGTCCCAGAAGTAGTGCTTCCACATCGCCCCGGACCGGCTCGACTCCCGGTCCGGGAAGATCCAGCACATCCGGCGCAGCGGCGCCTGCGGCTCGCTCACTCGCTCTCCTCCAGTTCGCTCAGGTCGAATTCCCGCTCGGCGCCGGCCCGTTCGGCCCACCAGGCGCGGCCCTCGGGCGGCAGCGTGTCCACCGGGTCCACGTACGGGTAGCGCCGGTCCAGCCCGCCCCCGCCGCCCGGCCCCCCGGCCCCGCGCAGCTCCAGCCCGGTGCGGTAGTTCTTGGTCCAGTACGAGATGCCGCGGACCCGGTCGTAGCCCACCGCCTGGTGCACCCAGCGCTTGCCGACGTGCGGCACGTCCGCGACCAGCCGGGGCGTGGCGTAGCCCGGCAGGTAGCCGAGGATCGCCTCCTGGAGGCGCTGCGCCGCGGCCAGCGGCAGCCGCCAGTGCTCGGCGTTCGGGATCACGTCGCACAGGTAGAAGTAGTAGGGCAGCACGTTGGCCTCGCCCTGCAGCGCGAAGCACAGGTCGAGCAGCGCCGCCGGGGTGTCGTTCACGCCGCGCATCAGCACGCCCTGGTTGCGCACGTCCCGCACGCCCGCGTCCAGCAGCGCCCGGGCCGCCTCCGCGACCAGCGGGGTGACGGACGCCGCGTGGTTGGCGTGGGTGTGCACCGCCAGGTTGACCGAGCGCCGCGCGGCCAGCCGCGCCACCCGCTCCACCCCCGCCAGCACCCGGGGCTGGAGCCAGTGCTGGGGCAGGCCGACGACCGCCTTGCTGGCCAGCCGGACGTCCCGCACCGAGCCCAGCTCCAGCAGCCGCAGCAGGAACGACTCCAGCCGGGGCCACGGCACGTTCGCCAGGTCGCCGCCCGACACCACCACGTCCCGCACCGACGGGGTGCGCTTGAGGTAGTCGAGCATCTGCTCCTCGCGGTCCGCCGGACGCAGCACCAGCCGGGTCTTGGCGACCTGCGGGGTGGAGCGGCCGACCAGGTCCATCCGGGTGCAGTGCCCGCAGTACTGCGGGCAGGTGGACACCAGCTCGGCCAGCACCTTGGTCGGGTAGCGGTGGGTCAGCCCCTCCACCACCCACATCTGCGCCTCGTGCAGCGAGTCCCGGGCCGCCAGCGGGTGGCTCGGCCAGGACGCCAGCCGGTCCGCGCGCACCGGCAGCATGTAGCGGCGCACCGGATCGGCCAGGAACGCCTCGGTGAACGCGCCCGGCACCAGCGGCGCCCCGACCGCCATGGTGTTCAGCATGTGCGGCGGCACCAGCACCGACATGGTGGCGAACTCCCGCTGGTCGGCCGCCAGTTCGTCGTAGAATCGGTCGGTCAGCAGCGGCCCGAACACCTGCCGCAACTGCCGCTCGCCCTGCACGCAGTGCGCCCGCTGCCACTGCGCGTCCCGCCACTGCGCGGCCGTCACCTCCCGCCAGCCCGGCAGCCGCCGCCAGTCCGGCTCCGCCAGCGGCTGCCGCACGTACGGGTAGGGCTGCGGCGGCGGCTGACCGGAGCCGCTGTGCTGCTCCATCAGGAGACTCTCGACGTGAGCAGGCCGGCGTGCCGGGTGCGCAGCTCCCGCTTGAGCACCTTGCCGGTCGGGCCGAGCGGGAACTCGCCGTCCGCGCGGGCCACCCGCAGCGCGGCCAGCTCCGCCAGCCCGGCCCGGCCGAGTTCGGCGTTGGCCGCCTTCAACAGCCCGGCCTCGTCGGCGGAACCGGCCCCCGGCTGGAGCCGCACCACGGCGATCGGCCGCTGCCCGCCGTCCGGGTGCGGGACGCCCACCACCGAGCAGTCCTGCACCAGTTCGGCGCAGTCGGCCAGCAGCACCTCCTCCAGCGGCAGGCTGTACACCGGCCCGTCCAGGGTGTCGATCACGTCGACCGTCCGGTCCAGGTGGAAGAACCGGCCCTCGGCGTCCCGGTAGGCGACGTCGCCGGTCAGCCAGTACCCGGACAGGTGGAAGCTCTCGGTCAGCCGCGCGTTGTTCCAGTACCCGGGCGTGATCGAGGGCGCCCGCACCGCCAGCAGGCCGACCGCCCCGACCGGCAGCTCGGCCCCGTCCTCGTCCAGCACGGTGGCGTGCTCCACCACCTCGGACGGCTTGCCCACGCAGCGGTCGGCGCGCTCCGTCTCCGGCGAGGTGACCTGCCCGAACAGCGCCATGCCCATCTCGGAGGAGCCCAGCCCGTCCACGAACTGCGAACCGGGCAGCGCGGGTTGCTCGGCCTTCTCCTGCGGCAGCAGCCACGGCCGGATCAACCCGGCCGGGCGCTCGCCCAGTCGGACCAGCCGCCGGACGTGCCCGTAGTGCGCGCTGTCGCCGGTGTTGAACCAGGAGTGCACCCTGGCGGCGCCCTTCACCGGCAGCTCGCCGGTCGCCAACTCCACGAAGGTGCGCGGGAAGGAGGCCACCATGGTCGGCTGGAACGCCTCCATCACCGGCTCCACCACCGACCGCCGCCAGCCCGCCATCACCACCGTCGGCAGGCCCAGCAGCGTCGCGGTCAGGAAGTAGCTCAGACCGCCCGCGTGGGTGTGCGGCATCAGCGACATCAGCCGGTCGGACGGCTCGGCCGGGAAGCGGACCATCCGCGGCTGCTTGCCCTCCCAGAACTGCCGGTGCGCCAGGATCGTCGACTTCGGGGTGCCCGTCGTCCCCGAGGAGTGGATCAGCGCCACCACGTCCTCGGCCGCGTGCCGGTACGGGTACTCCGCCGGCAGCGGCGCGGCGGCCGCGTCGAACGCCTGCACCTCGGCGGTCAGCGCCAGGAACCGGGGCCGGCGCTGCGGGTCCTGCCGGTACGCGGACGCCAGCCGGGTGGTGTCGTCCGCCACCACCCCGACCACGCCGACGTGGTTCAGGTACCGCACCATCACGTCCGGCCGCATCGCGTCGTTCACCAGCGCCGGGACGGCCCCCAGGGCGGTCAGCGCGAAGAAGTGCAGCAGCGGCTCCAGGCCCTCCGCGACCACCACGGCCACCGGCTCGCCCGGCCGCACCCCCATCGCGTGGTACCAGGCCGCGTACCGGTCGCGCAGCGCCACCAGGTCCAGCAGGCTGTGCCCGACCAGCACCACCTCGCCGCGGTGGTCGAGCCGGTGGGAGAACGCGTACGGCACCGCCCGGTTCGGGTTCGCCTCGACCGCCCGGTCGAGGAAGTTCCCCGCGCCGAGGTCCGGATCGGTCATGAACCGCTCCCGGACGGACAGCGGGGCGAGGGGCGTCTGGTCGCTCATGGGGGTCTCCAAGCAGGACGGGTCGCCGGGGCGGCCCTCGTGGGGCGTGCACCGGTCCGGGGGAAAGTGGTCAGAAGGCTTGCCGGGATGGGGAACTGATGGAACGTCAGGTTGTGAGCAGGTCGGCGGCCGCCCGGCGGCCGGAGCGGATCGCGCCCTCCAGCAGGCCGAAGAACTCGGTACTGGTCTCGGTGCCCGCGAACCGCACCCGGCCGTGCGGGGCGGTCAGCGTCGGCCCGAGCGCCGACCAGTCGCCGGGGCCGAACAGCGCGGCGTAACAGCCCCTGCTCCACGGCTCGTTGACCCAGTCGGTGAGGTGGAAACCGACCGGCTCGGGCAGCATCGGGAACAGCCGCCGGGCCTGGTCGAGCGCCGACGCCCGCTGCTCGGCGGGCGGCAGGGCGGCGTAGCGGTGCGCCTCCGCGCCGGTGACGAAGCCGGTCAGCACGCCGGGGGAGCCCTCCGGCGGGGTGTCGTCCACCGTGGACAGCAGCGGACCGGCCGCGTTCACCGACCAGCCGGACAGCCCGTGCGCCCGCCACACCGGCTCCGGGAACACCAGGTGCAGCTTCACCGCGCAGCCCCGCCCGGTCCGCGAGGCGGCCCGCCGCACCGGCAGCCCCGGCCGGTACTCGATCGCGTCCGCGAGCAGCGGCGGCACCGCCACCACGGCCGCCTCCGCCCGGTAACTCCCGTCCGGCGTGCGGACGGTGACCTCGGCGTCGGACTGCTCGACGGCCAGCACCGGCTCGGCGGTGCGCAGCACCCCGCCGGCGTCCAGCAGCCGCCGGGCCAGCCGCTCGCACAGCCGGTGCGCGCCGCCCGCCACCCGGTCCTGCTGGGCGCCGCCCGCGAAGGCGTTCAGGTAGCGCAGGCCGCCGCCCGAGCGCAGGTAGAAGGCCATGTGCAGGACGGAGACCTTCGCCGGGTCGGCGGCCATCATCTCGCCCAGGAACAGCGGGAAGAACAACCGGGCGTCCGGGTGGGCCAGTTGCCGGTCCGCCCAGTCGGCGGCGGTCAGCGCGTCGAGCCGCCCGGCGTCCGGCGTCAGCCAGGGCGCGTCCGGGCGGACGGCCGCCGCCAGCTCCTCCAACTGCTCGAACAGGTCGCCCAGGGCGACCGCGTTCAACGGCGGGAACCGCCCGTCGGTGGTCGCCGCGGGGCCGCCCGCGCCGTCGCCGCCGTCCGCGCCCAGCGCGAACCGGCTGGCCCCGACCATCTCGGTCGGCGCGGTCTTCAGGTCGCAGGCGGACAGCAGGGCGTGCAGCTCGGTGTGCCGGTCGCCCAGGTACGCGGCGCCCGCGTCCACCCAGCGCCCGGGCGCCACCTCGATGCCCCGGGCCCGCCCGCCGACCCGCTCCCGGGCCTCCAGCACCGTCACCCGCACGCCCCGCTCGGCCAGCTCCACGGCGGCGGTCAGCCCGGCCGCGCCCGCACCGACCACGACGGCCGAACGCGGGGCGGCGGTCGGACGCGGGACGGCGGCCGGACGCGGGGCGGCGGGGGAGGGCGTGGCGGCGCTCACCGGACGGCCGTGGCGACGGCGGTGGCGGTGGCGGTGGCAGCGGTGGTGGCCGTGGCGACGCGGTCGGCGAGGCCCGCCGGGGTCGGATCGGCGAGGAAGTCCTCGAAGGTCAGTTCGACCCCGTAGGTGCGCGCCACCGCGCTCAGTACCCGGGTGGCGACCAGCGAATCCCCGCCCAGCAGGAAGAAGTTGCCGTCCGGCGGCACCTCCGCCAGCTCCAGGACGCGGCGGAACACCGCCGTCAGCGCGTCGAGCAGGTCGGTGCCGGGGGCGCCGGCGGGGGAGGGTGGGGCGGCGGGCGTGACGGCGGGCGTGTCGAGGCTCATCAGCGGGTCTCCTTCGACCGGTGCGGGGTGCGCGTGGTCCGGTGGTGCCAGCGGTGCGTGGTGCGCGGTGCTGTGCCTGAACGGTGGTGCCGCGTCCGGTCGGTGGTGCGCCCGGACGGGTGGTGCGCGGTGCGCGGTGCGGCGGTGCGCGGTGGTTCAGCCAACGGCGGTGGCGGCGGCGGTGGCGGCGGTGGCGGCAGTCGCGGCGGCGCCGCCGTGCAGCAGGTGCGAGCCCGCGCGGTCGATCTTCCCGCCGGGGGTGCGGGCCAGCTCGGGGACGACGGCGAGTCGGCTCGGGACGAGGTGGGCGGGCAGCAACTCCCGTAGGTGGCGCAGCAGTTCCTCGGAGGTCGGCGCCGCCGCCCGGTCCGCTCCGGGGCGCGGGACGACGTAGGCGACCAGCGCGGTGCGGCCGGCCAGGGTGGTCGCGGTGACGGCCGCCAGCCCCACCCGGGGGTGGGTGCCCAGGGCGGCCTCCACCTCGGCCGGGTCGACCCGGATGCCGCGGATCTTCACCTCGTGGTCGATCCGTCCCCGGTGGGTCAGCACCCCGTCCGCCGCCCGGGAGACCCGGTCGCCGGTCCGGAACCAGCGCCGTCCGGCCCGCTCGGTGAACCGCTCCGCGGTGACCTCCGGCAGCCCGGGGTAGCCGGCCGCCAGGGCGGGGCCGCCGATCAGCAACTCGCCCTCTTCGGTGAGCAGTTCCTCGACGTGCGGCAGGGTGCGGCCGATCGGCGCGCGCTCCGCCTGGTCCCACCGGCGGCCGGGCTCCGGGGTGTCGGGGCCGAGCAGGTCCACCGCGTGGGTGATCAGGGTGGTCTCGGTGCAGCCGTAGGTGTTCAGCAGCCTGATCCGGCCGCTGTCCGCCAACCGGCTCCAGTCCGCCAGCCGGGCCGGGTCGGCGGCCTCGCCGCCGATCACCACCAGCCGCAGGCAGGCGGGCAGTTCGGCGTCCGGGCCGTCCTCGGCGAGGTGCAGCACCAGCTCGTGCCAGAACGCGGTGGGCAGGTCCAGCACGGTGATCCCGCGCCGCTCCACCGCCCGCAGCAGCCGGGGGAAGGACCCCGAGTGCGCCTCCGGCTCGAACACCAGCCGGGCGCCGGAGACCAGGGTCGGCAGGATCTCCTCGAAGCAGGTGTCCCAGTTCAGCGAGGCGAACTGCAGCACCCGGTCCTGCGGCGTCACCCCGAACAGCCCGCGCAGCGAACCCACCACCGCCGAGATCGCCCGGCGCGGCGTCAGCACCGGCTTCGGCCGACCCGTCGACCCGGAGGTGAACAGCAGGTACGCGGGCTCCTCCGGCCCGACCGCGACGGCCGGACGCCACGGCGCACCGCCGTCCGCACCGCCGTCAGCCGTCCCGTCCGCACGGCCGTCCGCACCGTCGTCAGTCGCGCCGTCCGCCGCCGCGAGCCCCGCCCCGACGTGCGGCAGCCCGAGCAGCGCGGCCTGTTCGGCCGACCCCACCAGCGCGGTGCAGCCGGCCGCCGCCGCCATCGCGCGCTGCCGCTCCACCGGGAAGGCCGCATCCAGCGGGACGTACGCGCCACCCGCCGCGAGGATGCCCAGCAGGGCGACCACGGTCTCCGGGGCGTGCCCGGCCGAGACCGCCACGGGGCCCGGCCGGTCGCCCAGCGCGTCCGCCAACTGGCCGACGTGAAAAGCGAGTTGGTGGTAGCTGAGCGTACAAGCGGGAGACTCGATCGCGGTTAGTCCGGGCCACCTGAGAGCGGTTTCCTCGAACGCGTCGAGCAGATCGGAGCCCGGTCTGTTGACGCCGCCGTTCTTTGACATGCGCGCTCCAAGAAAATGCCCAGAGGTGCCCGTCCGTGCTTCGGCGAACCCGGACTCTACCTCCCGCGATCCGGCCCCACAATGGTTGTTGGGCGGGCGGTCCGAAGAATCCGTGACCGCGCCGTGAACGCCCCGTGCCCGCCTTCCGGCCACGTTCCGTGATCGCTCCGACCGGGCCGGTACGGACCGGCGACCGCCCGGCCGGTGCGGCCACGAACCCGCCCGCACAGTGCGGCTGACGGTGCGTCAGCGAATCGATCCGCCTTTCCGCCTCCCGGCCGGAATTCACGGAAAGGGCGCGCCCGCACGATAACCACCCCGACCGAACAAGCACGCTTGGTGCCCGAACGTACTTTTCCCGCCGGGAGTCGGAGCGCCGAATTCCCCGAACGGGGAGCGGCACCCCGAAACCACCCCGGCAACCGTCCGCCCGCCGCCCGGACACCCCCGACCCCGGTGACGCGCCGTGACGGTCACGGCCGCGACCCCCACCGGGCGCCGACGCCCGGTGGAGGGCCGGGGCAACGGTTCCCCCGCCGCACGGTCAGTGGGGGCGGTGCCCGGTGAGCTGCTGCCAGCGGTCGTACGCGGCGTCGCGGCCCTGCCGCGCCGCCGGGATGCGGAGGTCGCCGCCCTGCCGGGCGGTGACCTCCTCCAGGTGCCGCCGGGCCGCCTCCTGCTCGGTGGTGTCGTTCGTGGCCCGGCGCAGCTCGGCCCGCGCCTCCCGGAGCCGGGCGGGCCGGTCCCGCCGGAACGACTTGGCCTCGGCGATCGCGTTGTGGACGTCCACGACGAACTGGCGGACGTGCTCCTCCGGGGTCTGCGCCGCCGGGTAGGTCACCAGGTGCTGGCGCCCGTCCGGACCGATCACGTAGAGGTGGCCGGCCCGGGGGGTGTGCTCCGACCGGACGGCCGTCTCGTGCAGCGGCAGGTCCCCGCTGTACTCGTCCGTCGAGACCACCAGGACGTGCTCGTACAGGCGCAGGTCGCCGAGTTCGGCGCGGTAGCCCCCGCGGCCGGGGTCGCGCAGGTACGCCACCTGCTCCTCGGCGTCGCGCACCCGCCGCTGGTGGGCCGCGACGGCGGCCTTGACCGCGCCCTGCGCGCCGGACAACTCCTGTCGCGCGGACCGCTCCAGGCCCGACAGCTCACCGCGGGCCCGGTCGAGGTCACTGCGCGCGGCGCCGTACTCGGCGCCGAAGGCGAACCGCCAACCGCCCGGGTAGCGGCGCAGCTGCCGGAGCACGAGCGCGCCCACGGCGACCAGCACGAGCAGGAGCGTCCAGCCCCAAGCCTGCATGACGATGCCCTCCCCCTGAGGCGGTCGGCGCCCGGACCGTACGGCGGCCCGGCGCTGCCCACCCCGACGATTACCGGCAGCGGAAGCCGCCCGTCAAATCCATTGCGGGCCCGCCGCGGCCCCGGAGCACCCGGCGGGCAGTCCGGCAGCCCGCAGTAGCATCTCCCGGATGACGATCACCGCGCTGCTGGTCGACGCCGCCGTCCTCGGTTCGACCGGAGCCGCCCTGCTGCTCGGCCCCCGGGCCCTGCGCGCACCGACCGCCGACGGTACCCCCGCCCGCCCCGGGCGGGGCAGGCGGGGCGGGCGGCCGGAGGTGCTGCTGGCGGCGGTGACCGGGCTGATCTACCTGAACCAACTGCTCTGCTCCGCCTACCTGCTGCGGGTGCACGGCGGGGACGCCGGGTACGTCGCCCGCTACCTGCCGCCCGGGTGGTTCGCCGAGCCGACGGGGCACCCGGTGGTCCGGGCGCTGGCCGCGCACCTGCCGGCGCCCGGGCTGTTCGCGCCGACGGTGCTGCGGGTGCAGGCGTTCCTGGAGCTGCCGTTCGTGCTGTCCGCCTACGCCACGGTGCTGCACCGCCTCAGCCCCGCGCTGCTGCGGGCCGTCCTGGGCTCGCCCGCCCTGGTGTGGGCGACCGCCGCCTCGTACACGCTGGTGTTCGGGGTGGTCGAAGGGGCGCTGCGCAACCCGTGGACCGTCCAGGACGTGGTGATCCGGGTGCTGTCCGCGCTGCTCACCGCCCCGCTGCTGCTCCGTGCCGCCCGCCGCGCACCCGGCCCCGAACGGCGCTCGGACACCCTCGGCCTGCTGCGCTTCGCCGCCGAACTGTGGGCCGTCGGCACCCTGGTGATGGTGGTCTACGACACCGCGCTGCTCTACAACCTCCGCCACCTGCCCGACCGTTGGCCCGAGACCGCGCTCGCCCTGGCGCTCCTCGCCGCCACCGCCCGCGACCGCCGCCCCGGGCCCGCCACCACCGGCCCCGGCACCGCCGCCCTCGACCTGCTGCTGCAGCGGACGCTCGTCCTGTTCCTGCTCCCCGCCCTGGCGATCCGCTACGGCCTCGGCTTCGCGCACCCCCCGCTCTCCGCCGCCGCGGCCCTGACCGTCGCTCTCGCCGCCCTCGCCACCCCCGCCTCCGCCCGGCCGCCCGCCCGCTCGCCCTCACCTGCGCCGCCGGCCTCGCCGCCGCCCACCTCGCCCTGCACCTGCGGCACGACACCCACCCCGAGAACGCCCTGCTGCGCGCCATGGTCGCCCTCCCCGCCACCGCCGCCCTGCTGTTGGCCCTCACCGACCTCCGCCGCAACGGCCCCACGTCCCCTCCTCCTACGGCTCCTCCTCGTCGTCGTTGACGTCGCCGAGGTGCAGCGGGGACGGCCCGGGGCCGTCCCGGAGCAGGTCGGTGAGCAGCGGGGCCAGGTCGCGGGGGCGGATGGTGAGGTCGGTGGCGGCCAACTCCTCGATGCTCCACCAGTGGTGGCCGTACGCGGCTTCGACGGGGTCGACCCGGACGGCGGCGGTCTCGGCGGGGGTGAGCCGCACCAGGCGGTACTCCTCCCACTGGTGGGAGAACCGGCCGTCGAAGGTGAAGGAGGAGCGGCGCGTCCAGACCACCGGGCCGAGCCGTTCGGCGGGCAGGTCGAGCCCGGTCTCCTCGCGCAGCTCCCGGACGGCGGCGGCCAGGGCGTCCTCGCCCTCGTCCACGCCGCCGCCGACGGTGAACCACCACCGCCCGCCCGCCGGGCGCGGGTCGCGGGCGCAGAGCAGCAGCAGGCGGTCCTGGTGGTCGAGCAGCAGGATGCGCGAGGTGTCCCGGGTGTTCGACGTCATGCCCCCGACCCTACCGCCGCCGGTACCGTTCCCGGCCCGAAAGCCCTTGCCAGGAATCCGAGTTGCGGGTTCCGGATTCCGGATTCCGGCCCCCTGGTCCGCCCCTCCGGCGCGGATCAGTCGTTGACCTCCCAGGTCTCGTGCATCGAGGTGACGGCGCCGCTGCCGTCGGTGGTGTAGAGGAAGAGGCCGCCGCACTGGAGCCCGGCCGGCCGGTTGTCCGGCTCGGGGGTGTCGAAGCACGGCTTGTGGCTCTTCGCGTAGTCGGCGAAGGAGACCTTCTGCACCTCGTAGCGCGGGTACCCCTTGGAGTTGGAGGAGCCCGCCGTGGGCCTGACGAACATGACGACCGTGGCACCGGTGGCGAGCTTGAAGGTACCGCTCGGGTTGCTGCCGGTGTCCAACCGGAGCCCGTACGGGCCGCATTCGGTCTTCACCTTGACGCCCTTGAGCTGCCCGGCACTCGCCGACTCGACCAGCAGCACCTGGTGGGACTTGTAGTACGCGGCGCAGCCGTTGACGTCCATGCTGGCCTTCTCGAACGCCCCCTCCTCGGCGGAGCTCACCCCCTGCCCGTCGGCGGACGCGGCAGCCGACGTGGCCCCGGACGCGCCGGCCGAGGCGGCCCCGGACGCGGCGGGGGAGGAGCCGCCGACCGGGTCGGCGGACGCGGTGGCCGACGGGCTACCGGACGCGGCGGGCGGGGCGGCGGCAGTGGTCGAGCCGGTGCCGGAGGAGTCGTCCGGGCCGCAGCCGGCGGTGGCCAGCGCGACGGTCAGCAGGGCTGCGGAGGCGACGAGTCGACGGGTACGCATGCTGGTGGATTCCCCCATGGAACAGCTGTGGCAGCAGTGACGGTCCGAGAACATACCAACCCGCCGCCCGCCCACCGCACGCCGGTCGGCGGGCGACGCCCGCCGCGTCGGCCGAGCCGATCCCGGCGATTACTTCACTTGTCGTCAGGAAATCTCCCGCGCAACGGGACCGTCCGCACCGACGCTGCCCGGGCGTCTCGCGCAGATCGGCGCGCCGGTCGCCGGTGGGCTGCCAGCCGCTCAGGCCGAGGCTGATGAGTCCGTCGGCGACGGCGAGCAGCAGGTCGTCGGTGCTGCGGAAGTAGCGGTAGGCCGCGCCGGGGTCGGCGCCGAGCGCGAGGCCCGGGCGACGGACCGTGAACGCCTGGCCACCGCGCTCGCCGCCTGCACCGTCGGCACCGCGCACCGCAACCGCCTCCACGGCGTCGGCGTGCTGCGCCCCGGGGGCCTCGCCGACCCGGTCGTCCTGGACCGCGCCCCGTTCGCCGGGCCCGTCGCGGAGACCGCCGAGACCCGGGTGCCGCGCACCCGCGTCGGCGGGCGGGCCGTGCGCACCGCCGAGTGGGCCCGGACACCCTGTCAGGCCGGGCGGGGACGGCCTGCCAGGGTGTCCGTTGCCCGGCCCGGGACCGCCCGGCTAGCGTCCCAGCACGCACTCCACCCCCGTCTCGCCCCCCGTTCCCTTCCCCCCGGACCCAGGACAGGCACCATGACCACCGTCAACGGCGGCGTCTCCTTCTGGTACGCGGCCACCGGTCTGCCCGAGCGCGGCGCCCCGCTGGACGGCGACACCACCGCCGACGTCTGCGTGGTCGGCGGCGGCTACACCGGGCTGTGGACCGCCTACTACCTCAAGCAGGCCGCCCCCGACCTCGAAGTCGTCCTGCTGGAAGCCGAGTTCTGCGGCTACGGGGCCTCCGGCCGCAACGGCGGCTGGCTGTACAACGGCATCGCCGGTCGCGGCCGGTACGCCCGGCTGCACGGCGAGGACGCCGCCCGTCGGCTCCAACTCGCCATGAACGACACGGTCTCCGAGACCCTGCGGGCCGCCGATGCGGAGGGCATCGACTGCGACGCGTACCGCGGCGGCGTCCTGGAGGTCGCCACCACCCCCGCCCAACTCGATCGCCTGAAGGCCAGGTTCGCCCACGAGCAGGCGTTCGGCGCGGACCGGGTGCAGCTGCTGGACGCCGACCGCACCGCCGAACGCCTGCGTGTTCCGGGCGCGTTGGGCGCGACCTGGACGCCCCACGGAGCCCGGGTGCACCCCGCCAAGCTCGTCCTCGGCCTGGCCGCCGCGGTCCGCCGGCTCGGTGTCCGGGTGTACGAGTCCACCCCCGCCACCGCGCTCGCCCCCGGCCGCGCCACCACCCCGCACGGCACCGTCCGGGCCCGCGCGATCCTCCGCTGCACGGAGGGCTTCACCGCCAACACCTCGGGCAACAAGCGCAGTTGGCTCCCGATGAACTCCTCGATGATCGTCACCGAACCGCTGCCCGCCGACGTCTGGGAGGCGATCGGCTGGCAGCACCGCGAGGTGCTCGGCGACGAGGCGCACGCCTACATGTACGCCCAGCGCACCGCCGACGACCGGATCGCCCTCGGCGGCCGGGGCCGCCCCTACCGCTACGGCTCCCGGATCGACCAGGACGGCGCCACCCCCGCCGGCACCGTCGCCCAACTCCGCGAGATCCTGGCCCGGATGTTCCCCGCCGCCGCCGACGCCCGGATCGACCACGCCTGGTCCGGCGTGCTCGGCGTCCCGCGCGACTGGTGCGCCACCGTGGACCTCGACCCCGCCACCGGACTCGGCGCCGCCGGCGGCTACGTCGGCAGCGGCGTCGCCACCGCCAACCTGGCCGGCCGCACCCTGCGCGACCTGACCCTGCGCCACCTCGGCCGCGGCGGCCCCACCGCACTCACCGCCCTGCCCTGGGTCGGCCACCGCGTCCGCCGCTGGGAACCCGAACCCCTGCGCTGGCTCGGCGTCCACGCCCTGTACGCCGTCTACCGCCACGCCGACCGCCGCGAACGCGCCACCACCTCCCCGCTGGCCACCCTCGCCGACCGGATCTCCGGCCGCGGTTAGACCCTCCCCTCCGGACCGCGCCGGGCGAACCCGCCGGAGCCCGGCCCGGCGTCCGGCTCGGCGCCCCCCGGAAAACCCTTCGCACAGCTGTCCTACGGACGTGATAGGAATCTCCGTCCGGGGACCGCCGCACACGCGGCCCCGCGGGAACGCATCGCACATCGGAGGGGACCCGGGAATGGGACTGTTCGCACGGCTGCTCGGCCGCCGGGACACCGGCGACGACCGGTCGGCCGGCACGGGGGCCCCGGGGCTCCCCGCCATCGACCCGGCGTTCGGCGACGCCGAGCTGACCGGGCTGCGCGCCGCCGTCGGGGCCGGCTCCTGGGAGGGCGCCCGGAGCATCCTCGACACCGCCGCCGACCAGGACGACCTGACCCTGATGGTCGAGGCCGTGGCCGACGTCACCGGCGCCGAGGTGCCGCTCGCCGAGGCCCTGGACGCCGCCCCCGACGACCCGCTGCTGCGGCTCGCCCAGGGCGCCCGGCACGTCAGCTGGGCCTGGGAGGCCCGCACCGGCGCCCGCGCCCAGCACGTCGGCGAGGAGCAGTGGAAGCTCTTCCACGAGCGCCTGGAGATCGCCGAGGAGCACCTCTTCCGGGCCGCCGAACTCGACCCCGACCTGCTCGGCCCCTGGTACTTCCTGCAGATCAGCGGTCGCGGCGCCTCCCTGGAGCGGAACGCCGCCCGCCACCGCTTCGAGGCCGCGCTGCGCCGCAGCCCCGGCCACGTCGCCTCGCACCGCCAGCGCCTCCAGCAGCTGTGCGAGAAGTGGCAGGGCTCGCACGAGCGGATGCACGCCTTCGCCCGCGAGGCGATGCTCGCCGCCCCGAGGGCAGCCCGCTCGGCCAGCTGGTCGCCCGCGCCCACATCGAGCACTGGCTGTCGCTGCCGGTCGAGGAGGACGCCGCGTACATCGGCCAGGAGCACGTCCGCGAGCAGCTGCACGAGGCCGCCGACCGCTCCGTCCGGCACCCCGCCTACGTCCGCGGCCGGGACTGGCCGGTCGCGCACAACGAGTTCGCGATGGCGTTCGCGCTCTCCGGGCAGCCCGCCGCCGCCCACCTGCTGCTCGGCGAACTCGGCGACCGGGTCACCGAACTGCCCTGGGCGTACTGGGGCGACCCGGTGGAGGTGTACCGGCGTACCCGCCGGCAGTGCGCCGGGTACTGACCACCCGCCCCACCGCCGCGCCACCGCGGACCGCCCCGCCACCATGGACCGCCCCACCGCTGCGGACCGCGCCGCCCGCACCCCCCGACGTCCCGACCGAACCAGCCGAAGGACCAGCCCGGTGACCCCGAACGACCCCAGTGCGCACACCTTCCAGGTGGACCTGCGCGGCCTGGTCGACCTGCTCTCCCACCACCTGTACTCCAGCCCCCGCGTCTACCTGCGCGAACTGCTGCAGAACGCGGTCGACGCGATCACCGCCCGGCAGGCCCTCGACCCGGCCGCGCCCGCCGAGATCACCGTCACCACCGGCGACGGCTTCTCGGTCTCCGACACCGGCGTCGGCCTCACCGAGGCCGACGTGCACACCTTCCTCGCCACCATCGGCCGCAGCTCCAAGCGGACCGCCGACGGCGACCTGGACGCCGGTCAACTCGCCGATGCTCGAAGCGAGTTCATCGGACAGTTCGGCATCGGCCTGCTCGCCTGCTTCGTGGTCGCCGACGAGATCACCGTCACCACCCGTTCGGCCCGCACCCCCGACGCCCCGGTGGTCGAGTGGCGCGGACGCTCCGACGGCCGCTACACCATCACCACCCTGCCCGCCGACGCCCGCCCCCAGCCCGGCACCACCGTCACCCTCACCCCGCGCGCCGACGCCGAGGAGTGGACCGCACCCCGCCGGGTCCTCGAACTCGCCCGCCACTACGGCAGCCTGCTGCGCCACCGGGTCACCGTGGTCGACGGTGCCGGGCGCGCCACGCAGATCAACCAGACCCCCGCGCCCTGGGCCCGCCGCCACGACACCCCCGCCGCCCGGCGCGAGGCGCTCACCGCGCACTGCCGCGACACCTTCGACTTCACCCCGCTCGACACCATCGACCTCGACCTGCCGCTGGTCGGCCTCAGTGGCGTCGCCTACGTGCTGCCCGAGGCCGTCCCGCCCTCCCGCCGGGCCGGGCACCGGGTGCACCTCAAGGGCATGCTGCTCTCCGACCAGGCCGACGAACTGCTCCCCGAGTGGGCGTTCTTCGTGCGCTGCGTGGTCGACGCCGAACGCCTGCGCCCCACCGCCTCCCGCGAGGCGCTGTACGCCGACGAGACGCTGGCCGCCGTCCGCGACGCCCTCGGCCTGCGAATCCGCGACTGGCTGACCGACCTGTCCGCCAGCGACCCCGGCCTGCTGCACCGCTTCCTGTCCGTGCACCACCTGGCCGTCAAGTCGCTGGCCCGGCACGACGACCAGCTGCTGCGGATGCTGCTGCCCTGGCTGCCGTTCGAGACCACCGACGGCAACGTCACGCTGGACGAGTTCGCCCGCGCCCACCCGGTGGTGCTGGTCACCCGCACCGTCGAGGAGTTCCGCCAGGTCGCCCCGATCGCCGGCGCGGCCGGCCTCGGCGTCATCAACGGCGGCTACACCTACGACCGGGACCTGGTGCACCGGCTGCCCGAGATCCGCACCGGCACCACCGTCGCCGACCTCGACCCGGCCACCGTCACCGCCCACCTCGACAACGTCGACCCTGCCACCGAACTCGCCGCCGCCGCGTTCCTCGCCACCGCCCGCGAGGTGCTCGGCCGGTTCGACTGCGACGTCGCGCTGCGCACCTTCCACCCCAGCAGCGCCCCCGCCCTGCTGCTCGACGACCGGGAGGCCCGGCACGAGCGCACCCGCACCCAACTCGCCGACCAGGCCGACGGGCTGTGGGCCGACATCCTCGGCTCGCTGGGCAGCTCCGCGCCCCGCGCCCAGCTCGTCCTCAACCACCTCAACCCGCTGGTGCGCCGAGCCGCCGCGATCCGGCACCGCGAACTCGCCACCACCACCGTCGAAGCGCTCTACGGCCAGGCCCTGCTGCTCACCCGGCGCCCGCTCAAGGCGAGCGAGTCCGCCCTGCTGAACCGCTCCTTCCTGGCCCTGCTCGACCACGCCATGCTCGGCCACGCCCCCACCGAGCCCGCCCCCACCGGGCCCGCCCCCGACGGGCCCGCCGCCCCCGGCGGTCCCGCCACCGGCCACCCCGGCCCGACCACGCCGCACCAGGAGCCGTGATGCTCGACACCACCGACGCCGTCCGCGCCGCCCTGCGCGCCAACGACGAGCTGCCGCACGGCCGGCCGCGCACCGTCACCGCCGAGGAACTCGTCGACGCCGCCGAGCAGTTCGACGACCCGCAGCTGCTCGCCTTCGCCCTGCTGGAACTCACCGAGGCGTACGAGTACGACGCCGAGCAGCGCAAACTGCCCGTGGTGTTCGCCCGGATCGCCCAGCTCCGCAAGGAGCACCCCGACAGCTTCGGCGACTGGGAGAACCACGCCACCGACTGGCGCTACAAGTGGGTCGCCGCCGCCCTGCTGAGCGTCCCCGACGTCCCGCTGGAGGCGGTCCGCCGCTGGCACGGCGAACTGCGCGCCCACTACCTCGCCCGGGGCCACGACCTCCAGCCCTACTACGCCCGGCAGTACCGGCTGGCCGCCCACACCGGCCAGGGCGTCCAGGACGCCTTCGAACTCTGGGCCGGCCGCTGGCGCTCCCGCTACAGCGACTGCCACGCCTGCGAACTGCGCGAGCAGGCAGGGCACTTCGTCGCCCTCGGCGAGGACGAGCGGGCCCTGGAGATCTGGCAGCCGGTGTTCTCCGGCGAGCGCTCCTGCTCCGAGGAGCCGCACGTCAGCCGGGCCCTCGCCCTGCTGCCGCTGCTGCGCACCGGCCGCCTCGACCAGGCCCGCTCCGCGCACCTGACCGGCTACCGCTGGGCCCGCGGCCGCTCCGCCGCCGCCGAACCGATCGGCCTGCACCTGGAGTTCTGCGCACTCACCCGCAACGAGCCGCGCGGCCTGGAGATCCTGGCCGAGAACCGCGACCTGTTCGACCGGCACGGCGACCCGCTCTCCCGGCTGCACTTCCTCACCGGCGCCCAACTCCTGCTGTCCCGGCTGGTCGAGGACGGCCACGGCGACGTCCCGGTGGCCGGCCCGCCCGGCGCGCACCGCACCGCCGCCGCCCTGCACGCCGAACTGCGCACCGAGGGCGACGCGCTGGCCGCCCGCTACGACGCCCGCAACGGCACCGACGCGGTCGGCGCGGCCCGCCGCGCCCGGCTGGCCCGCACCCCGCTGTTCGCCGAGCCGATGCCGCTCGGCCTGCGCGCCACCGGCCCCGCGCCCGCCGCCCCGCGACCCGCCCCGGCCGCCGCCGACCGGGCCACCGCCGCCGACCGGGCCGACACCGCCCCGGCCGCCGACGCCACCCGGACGGGCCCGCCGACCTGGCCGAACTCGTCGCCAAAGCACGCGAGTTGAGCGTCACCAACCATCCCGACGCGATCCTGCACTGGAACCGGATCGGTACCCTGATCGAGGCCCCCGACCACCGGCACCCCGAGGACGCCGAGCGCTCCGGCCTCGGCTCGCTCGCCCAGCTCCGGGCCGAACTCGCCCTGGAACGCGCCTTCGAGGAGCGCACCTCCGACGAGGAGGCCGCCGCCCTGTACGCCGGCGCCGCCGAACTGTTCGAGCAGGCCGGGCTGACCGCCCGCGCCCTCGGCTGCCGGGCCCGGCTGGCCGGCCCCACCGACGACCGCCCGGGCGACCTCGCGGTGATCCGCGAACTGCGCGGAAAGATCGCCGAGTTGGCCGAGGACGACGCCCCGTTCGGCGGGCGCGAACTGGTCGCCGTGCTGCAACTCCAGGCCAACACCGAACTGCGGGCGGTCTTCGAGGCCGCCGCCCAGGCGGGCGGCCCGGACGGACCCGGACCGGACCCGGCCGCCCTCGCCGAGGCCGAGGCCACCCTCGACCTGCTGTACGCCGAGGCGGCCCGGCACGGCTTCCCGCACCGCCAGGCCAACGCCCGCCTGCTCGGCGCCCGGGCCCGCTTCCTGGCCGGCCGCCACCAGGAGGGGGGCGACGCCTTCGCCGAGGCCGACCGGCTGATCACCGAGGCCGAGCAGCTGGTCGAACGGGCCGGCGCCCCCTGGCGGCTCACCCAGGTGCACGGCCAGCGCGGCGAACTCGCCCTGTACACCGGCGACCTGGTGACCGCCGAACGCTTCCTGCGCAAGGCCGCCGACAGCGCCGCCCGGTACGGCGACCGCTCCTCCAGCGTCGCCCGGGTGCACGACGGTCTCGGCCGCGCCTACCTCGGCCTGGACCGCCCCGCCGAGGCGGCCCGCGCGTTCACCGAGTCCGCCGCCCGCTACGACCGCAACGGCGACGCCGCCGAGGCCGTCTCCGCGCGCATCATGCTGGGCCAGGTCCTGTGCTGCTCCGGCCGCGCCGACGACGGCGTCGCCGTCCTCGAATCCGTGCTGCTGGAACCGGCGTTCACCGGGCTCGACGTCCGCGAACAGGCCCAGACCCGGCTCAACCTGGCCCGCGGCCTGCGCGAGATCGACGAACCCCGGGCCGCCGCCGAGGAGTACCTGCTGCTCGCCGACCAGGTCGCCGGGTTCGAGGACCGGCACATCCTCACCATGGTCGCCGCCGAGGCCGCCGCCGCTCTGGCCGCCGCCGAGCAGTGGCCCGCCGCCGACCTCGCCCGGCAGCGCGCCCTCGACAGCCACCGCACCGCCCCGCACCCCGACGCGGTCTTCGACATGCTGCTGCGCCAGGCCCGCCACACCGCCGAGCGGTACGGCCCCGACCGTCCCGAGGCCGCCGACCAGGCCCTGGCCCGGCTCGACGAGGCCGCCGAGGTGGCCCGCACCGCCGAACGCGAACAGCAGGACTTCGGCAGCGGCTGCCCCGACGGCACCCTGCACGACACCCGCGCCCGCACCCTGAGCACCCTGCGCCGCGACGAGGAGGCCCTCGCCGAGATGGAACGCGCCATCGCCGCGTTCGCCGCCCACGGCCCCGGCGCCCACCACGGCCGGGCCGAGTCGATCCGGGTCGCCGCCGTGCTGGAGGCCAACCGGCTCGACCGCCGCCCCGCCGCCCTGGCCCGCCTCGACGCCGCGATCGCCATGTTCCACGCCGCCGACGCGGCCGACGCCGCCGAACCGCTCACCGAACTCCGCGCCCACCTCACCCGCCGCTGAACCGACCGACGGCCCGCCACTGAACCCACCGGCGGCCCGCCGCTGAACCGACCGACGGCCCGCCGGGGACACCCCCGGCGGGCCGCCGAACCCGCTTCCCGCGCGGGCTACTTCCGCAGGTGCAGCACGGAAGCCTCGAAGGCCCGGAACGCCCCCTCCTGCTTCCACTCCAGCGCCGCCTTCGGGCTGGCCGCCAGCAGCGCCGCGCACTTCGGCGCCGGGTTCTCCGACCCGAGGGCGCGGCCCTGGCACTCCGGCACCGGCTTGAACCCGTCGCGGTCCCGCCACAGGCTGCGGCCGGCCACGAAGCCGTACTCCAGCGAGTTGCGCGCCAGGTCCTTCAGGTCCGGGTAGCCCAGGTGGTAGGTCCGCGCCGCGCGGACGTACTCGTGGGTGATGTCGATCCGCTCCACGCCCGGGTCGTCGGTGGCCAGCGCCGTCGGCACCCCGTACTTGCGGTACAGCGGGAACGGGTGCTCCCGGCCCTCCACCTGGAGGATCTGCGCGTTGGAGGTCAGCGGCACCTCGACCAGCACCTTGCGCTCGGCCAGGGTGCGCAGCAGGTCCGCCGCGTCGTCCTCGTGGGTGACGTCCACGCCGTGGCCGATCCGCTCGGCGTGGCCGGTCAGCACGGCCTGCCGGATGTGGAAGGTCAGGTCCTCCGGCTTCACCAGGCCGGGCACCAACTCGCCCGCGTGCAGGGTGATGTGGGCGTTCGGGTAGAGCGGGTGCAGGAAGTCCAGCATCTCCATCTGGAGCTGGTAGTTGTCCAGCGAGGGCTGGTAGTCCTCCGGCTGCACCAGGTTCACCGCGACGAACCGCTCGTCCTGGGAGGCGAGTTCCAGGCCGATCAGCAGCTGGGCGAACACCCGCGCCGGGGTGGACGCCCGGCTGGCCTGGGACTGGATACGGACCGTCACCGAACAGCCCGGCCGAGCCTGCGCGGTGCCGCAGTGCTCGGTGGCCTGGTACTCGGCCATCGCGGAGTCCAGGTCCGCGCGGGCCGAGTCCACCAGGGCCTGCATCCGACCGCCGGCCAGCAGCTTCTGCCGCAGCGCCGCGAAGTCCGGGTCGAAGCCGACCTCGGCGGCCAGCGCCGCGACCCCGCCGGAGGCCGGGGTCAGCATGGTCTCCAGGTAGCTCTGGTGCTGGGCCGCCAGGGTGTCGGTGACCTCGGCGATCATCGTGCCGGGGTGGCGCCAGCTGGCCTCGCCGAACTTGCCGAAGGTGGCGAAGAAGTGGTCGTGGCCGGACTCCTCGCCCGGGGTGAAGTCCTGCATCGACCAGGCCCGGATCACCTGGGTGCGGAACTCGCCCTCGGCCAGCGCGTCCCCGGCCGGGCGCAGGGTGCCCTGGCAGGGGCCGGTGGCCGCGGTGGAGGTCACCGAGTCGATGCACAGGCCGTCCTGCGCGGCCAGCCGGATCAGCAGCTCGGTGGAGACCGCGCCGGACAGATGGTTGTGCAGGTCCCCGCCCTTGGGCATCGCCCGCAGGAAGGCGTCCAGCCGGGCCGGGTCCTGCCGGATGCCGTCCAGCAGGCCGGCGACGGCCGCTTCGGTGGGACGGGAGCCGGCCCGGTCGGCGGCGTGGGCGGTGGGAGCGAGCGGCAGCAGCAGGGCCGCGCAGGCGACGAGAGCTGCGGTGCTGGTACGGCGTAGCGACGTCATGGCCGCCATGCTGACGGACCGTCAGCTCACGTACTGTGCACCGCCGTTCATGTCGTACCCGCATCATCCGAAAGGGTGCCGACGCGTGCGGACGCCGCTGGAACGATCAGATCGTGTTACTTCCGGCCGGACTTGGCGGCGGTGGCCCGGCCCGCGGTCCGGGCGGCCTTCACCGCCGCGGCCTTCGTCTCCGCCTCCTTCGCGCGCTGCGCCTCCTTGCGCACGTCGGCCTGGGTGGCGCGCTCGCGGCGCAGCCACTCCGGGTCCTCGTCGCGCAGCGCGTCGATCTGCTCGGTGGTCAGCGCCTCGGTGATCCCGGCGCGGCCGAGGCCGGTGACCGAGATGCCGAGCCGGGCGGCCACCACCTGGCGCGGGTGCGGACCGTTGCGCCGCAGGTCGACGAGCCACTGCGGGGGCTCGGCCTGCATCGCGTTGAGCTCGTCGCGGGTGACGACGCCCGCCTGGAACTCGGCGGGGGTCGCCGCCAGGTAGATCCCCAGCTTCTTGGCCGCGGTCGCGGGCTTCATGGTCTGGGAGGTCTTGGGCTTGGGCGTAGTCATGAGCCCAAGGGTATCGCCCCGGGGGTGCGGCGAACGCCCCCGCCCAGGTCACGGCCCCCGCCCCCGCCGTCCCCCGCCGCCCGGGCCCGCCGCCCGCTCTCGTGCCGTCCCCACCGCCGTCCCCGCCGCCGTCCCCGCCGGCCCGGACGGGACGGGCCCGGGCGCCGCGGCCCGCTAGCCTGGAACGCGTGACCGAGATCGAGCAGCCCCCCGCCCCCTTCCGCCTGGTGTACGTGCCGGGGGTGACGCCCACCAAGTGGCTGCGGGTGTGGGAGGAGCGGCTGCCGGACGTCCCGGTCGAACTGCTGCAGTCGGCGCCCGCCGACGGCCACGCCCTGCTGCTCTCCGGCGGGGCGGACGCCGGGCTGGTCCGGCTGCCGGTGGACCGGACGGTGCTGAGCGCGATCCCGCTGTACACCGAGACCACCGTGGTGGTGTTCCCCAAGGACCACTGGCTGGCCGCCGCCGAGGAGGTCACCGCCGCCGACCTCGCCGAGGAGATCGTCTTCCACCCGCAGGACGACGCCCTCGACTGGCCCGAGCTGCCCGGCCGCCCGGCCTTCGAGCGCCCTGCCACCACCGCCGACGCGATCGAACTGGTCGCCGCCAACGTCGGCGTGCTGGCCGTCCCGCAGTCGCTGGCCCGGCTGCACCACCGCCGCGACCTCACCTACCGCCCGCTGGTCGACGTCCCGCAGTCGCAGGTCGCACTGGCCTGGCCGGAGGACGCCACCACCGACCTGGTCGAGGAGTTCATCGGCATCGTCCGCGGCCGGACCGCCAACAGCTCGCGCGGCCGCACCGCCGCCGCCGAGGAGCAGCGCCGCCCGTCCGCGAAGAAGCCCGCCCGCCCGCAGCCCGCCCAGTCCCAGCACCGCACCGGCCAGGGCGCCAAGCCCAAGCCGGGCCAGCCCCGCCGCGCCGGCGGCACCCGCACCGCCCAGCCCAAGCGCGGCGGCAGCGGCGGTGGCCGCAACCGTTAGTGCCCCGCTCGGGCAGCGTTCGCGCTGCCCGAGCGGGGCGTGGCCGCCGGGGAGACCGGCGGCACGACCGGTCAGGTCAGTCGCCGCCGTCCGCCACGATCTGATCCCGGGGCACCAGACTTCCGTCCGTGGCGTCCACCGTGACGGAGCCGAGTACGGACCGGTCCGCCGACGGAGGGGACTTCAGCGACAACAGCCAGCGCACGTGCCACCGCCCTTCCGGGTCGGACTGGGCGAGCAGCGTCGCACCCGTGACCTCCAGCCCCGGGTAGGCCGAGGCCGCCCGGGCCCGGGCCCGGTCCTCCGCCACCGTGGCCTTCGGCAGGGGGCCGGGTTCGACGTGCCGCGCGCTGAAGGCCAGCACGTCCCCGTCGGCCGACACCACGGTGCTGAACCGCATCGGCATCAGTACTCCGTCGAGGGTGGCCCGCCACTCGACGTCCCTGGCACCGTCAGGGCCGGCCGGGACGGCGGTCGGAGTGCTGCCCGACAGCGCCCAGGGGAAGTGCGCGGTGGCGAACCGGCGACTCGCCGCGATCAGCTCCTCGTCCGTACGGGCCGGACCGGTCGGAGCCTCCACCGGCCCGAGCTGGCCTGAAACAGCCTCGCCGGACGGCCACGAGACGTTCAGCATGCCGGCGGACGACGCCACGTTGAGTACTCCGCGCCCGCCCGCCGGCCCCGGGACGTACTTCACCGCGGTCACTGCGGCACCGTCGCCGAAGAACTCCTTGAGCGTGCGGGCAGCGACCGCGCGCTGGTCGGCCGACACCACCGAGTAGTCGGCGCTGTCCACCACCACGACCAGCACCGAAGCGGCCGCCGCCACCCCGAGCACCACTCCGCCGCCGAGCAGTGCCAGCGCACCGAGCCGCAGGTTGGCGGGACGAACGGCGATGCGCTTCCCCCTGCCGGCAAGCACCCCGAGCGCACCGCCCACGGCCGCCCCCAGCAGGTTGGCCTCCCAGTCCGCCGAGTCGCAGGACCGTCCGATGCCGGGAGTCACCGCCTGGACCAGCTCGATGCACCCCGACAGCAGTACCAGCCCGGCGAACGCCAGCGGGGGACGCCTGGTCAGAAGCGTCCACAGCAGCCCCGCCGGGAGGAACAGCCCGATGTTCAAGAGCCCCTGAGCCGCCATCACCGGGCCGATGACGTCCCGCTGGACCGTGCACACCATGGGCGCGGCCGCATGCGGCCCCACCGGGAACAGCGTGGCGACCAGGAGCCCCAGCGTCGCTGTCGACGTCCCGACTGCAAGCAGTGCGGAAACGCCTTTCCGGCGCGCCAGGAGGAAGGACGGAATTCCAGCCGCCACCGACAGCAGTAACAGCGTCAGGGGAAGCGCGGGGTTGCTGTTCAGTACGGACCTGATCATATTTCCTGGCGATCGGTGAGCGAGCGGGAATCAGCAGATGGTGACCGGGGCGTTGTAGAAGGTGTTCTGTCCGGTGACCGCGATCCATCCGACGATGTCATGGCAGTCGGTGAACCCCATCTCCGTCCAGGTCGCCGAACTCGTGGTTCCCGACGACTGGGTGAACAGACCTTTTTCGAAACTCAGTCCGTTCCAGTTGACTCCGAACCGGGCCGTGATGGTGCCGCCGGAGTGCTTCACGTACGAGTCGGTCACCTTCCAGTACAGGCCGCCGTCGGGCATGAAGGGCCCACCGTTCTCGGGGCTCAGGCTGGTGTAGAGCTCCCCGTTCGTCAGCGCGGTGCGCGATACCCCGTAGTCCCAGTTCCCTCCCGCCATCGCGTTCGGTGCCGTGATGCCAACGATGAGGGCGGCTGCGAGAGCGGCGCCGACAGTGGTGCGAGTTCGCATGAAAACTCCAATGAATCATTCGTCGATGGAGTGCTGCTCGACCGGTGGAGTGCATGCTAGGTGGTTTCCCACCTCGCCTGTCAATCGGACCGCAAGGATGACCTGCCTTGTCTGTGCTGAGCTGCCGAGATGGACTTCGGGAGTTCGGAACACGCGCTTTGTCCGGAAGGTCGAGGTTTTCTGGATTGCATCCGTGTCGGCTGTCCGCAGTCCGCTGCGCATGCATTCGACGGGTGCCCGGACCGCTGCTGCTCTCGCGCACGTCAGCGGGCCGGACCCGGTCGGTGGCCTCCCGCCGGTCCGCTCGGCGGCGGCCGCGAGCGGGCCAGCCGTCCAGGGGTGTCGGACGGCCCGGGGCAGGACAGGTGGTTGTCGGTCCGGCCCGACACCCGTCGTGGGTGGGAAACCCGCCCACGGTGCCGGCGGCACCCGGCTGCGGGCCGTCGGGGCGGCCGCCACGCTGTGTGCGGGGGGCTCGGGCCAGGAACGCGCGGATCGCCGGGGCGACGGCCCGGGCGAGGTCCTCGGGCGTTCGGAGGTCGGCGTCGATCCGGACCGCGGCCGGTCGGCCGTGGGGGAGGGTGCGGGCGGCCTCCGCGTCGCCCGCCGCGTACGGTGTCGGTGGTGTGCACGGGGGGTAACGGCCTGGTCGGCGGGGTAGTCGCGTCACGCGTCCGCCGACGGGGTGCCGTCCGCGCGCTCCCCGGCGTTCCCGCAGATGGGGTGCCGCGGCCCGCATGATGGTCGCGGGCACTGTTGCCGTACCGAACGAGGAGAGTAGCCACGATGGTGCACGCACGGGCCGGGCAGCCGGCCCAGCCGCAGGACCTGATCGACGTCGCCCGCCTGGTGACGGACTATTACACGCTGCACCCGGACCCGGAGGACGTCGCCCAGCGGGTCGCCTTCGGCACCTCCGGGCACCGGGGCTCGGCGCTGCGGACCGCCTTCAACGAGGACCACATCGCGGCCACCGCGCAGGCGATCTGCGACTACCGGGCCGAACAGGGCACCACCGGGCCGCTGTTCCTGGGCATCGACACCCACGCGCTGTCCGAGCCCGCCCGGGCCACCACCCTGGAGGTGCTCGCCGCCAACGGCGTCACCGTGCTGCTGGACACCGCCGACGGCTACACGCCGACCCCGGCCGTCTCGCACGCGATCCTCACCCACAACCGCACCCGCCCCGCCGCGCTCGCCGACGGCATCGTGGTGACGCCCTCGCACAACCCGCCCGCCGACGGCGGCTTCAAGTACAACCCGCCGCACGGCGGCCCCGCCGACTCCACCGCCACCGGCTGGATCGAGCGCCGCGCCAACGCGCTGCTCGCCGCCGGCCTGGAGGGCGTCCGCCGGGTCCCCTACGCCCGGGCGCTGGCCGCCGACACCACCGGCCGCTACGACTTCCTCGGCACGTACGTCGACGACCTGCCCGCCGTCCTGAACCTGGACGCCGTCCGGGACGCCGGCCTGCGGATCGGCGCCGACCCGCTGGGCGGCGCGTCCGTCGCCTACTGGGGCCGGATCGCCGAGACCCACCGGCTCGACCTCACCGTGGTCAACCCGCTCGCCGACCCCACCTGGCGGTTCATGACCCTGGACTGGGACGGCAAGATCCGGATGGACTGCTCCTCCCCATACGCGATGGCCTCGCTGATCGACAAGCGCGACGCGTACGCGCTGGCCACCGGCAACGACGCGGACGCCGACCGGCACGGCATCGTCACCCCCGACGGCGGGCTGATGAACCCCAACCACTACCTGGCCGTCGCCATCGACTACCTGTACCGCCACCGCGAGGGCTGGCCCGCCGCGGCCGCCGTCGGCAAGACCCTGGTGTCCTCCTCGCTGATCGACCGGGTGGCCGCCGGGCTGGGCCGCGAGCTGCTCGAAGTCCCGGTCGGCTTCAAGTGGTTCGTCGACGGGCTGCTGAACGGGAGCGTGGCGTTCGGCGGCGAGGAGTCCGCCGGCGCGTCCTTCCTGCGCCGGGACGGCTCCCCGTGGACCACCGACAAGGACGGCATCCTGCTGGCCCTGCTCGCCTCCGAGATCACCGCCGTCACCGGCAGCACCCCCTCCGCGCTCCACCGCGAGCTGGTCGCCCGCCACGGCGACCCCGTCTACGCCCGGGTGGACGCCCCCGCCGACCGCGAGCAGAAGGCCGCCCTGGCCGCGCTGGACGCCTCCCGGGTCACCGCCGACACACTGGCCGGCGAGCCGATCACCGCCGTGCTCACCCACGCCCCCGGCAACGGCGCGGCGATCGGCGGGCTCAAGGTGACCACCGAGAACGCCTGGTTCGCGGCCCGGCCCTCCGGCACCGAGGACGTCTACAAGATCTACGCCGAGAGCTTCCGGGGCGAGCAGCACCTCGCCCAGGTCCAGTCCGAGGCCCGCGAACTGGTCGGCGACGTCCTCGCCAAGGTCTGACCGTCCCCCGCCGGGGCGTTCCCCGGGCCACCCGCAGCCCGCCGCCGTCCCGCCGCCGTCCCGCCGCCGTCCCCACCACGACACCCCTCCGGCCGCCGCGCCGGAGGGGTGTTGCATTGTGATGCTGTCTGTTCGAAGATGTTTGTTGTGTCGGCTCACCCTGCCCCGCCCTGCCCGAGCCGCGCTGCGAACCACGAGGAGTGCCGCCGTGCACAAGACGGTGACCGAGCTGGCCGACGGCCGCGAGCTGATCTACTACGACACCGAGCCCACCCCCCGCGACGCCGTCGACCGGCGCCCGCTGGAGCGGACCGCGAGCGCCTCCGAGGTCCGGGTCGACCCGTTCAGCGGCGACGCGGTCACCATCGCCGCGCACCGCCAGGGCCGCACCTACCACCCGCCGGCCGACGAGTGCCCGCTCTGCCCGTCCCGGGACGGCCGGCTCAGCGAGATCCCGGCCGCCGACTACCAGGTCGCGGTGTTCGAGAACCGCTTCCCGTCCCTCGCCGACTCCTCCGCCACCCACGTCACCCCCTGGTCGGACGGCCCGTACGCGCTCACCCCCGGCACCGGCCGCTGCGAGGTGGTCTGCTTCACCGCCGACCACGACGCCTCCTTCGCCGACCTCACCGAGGACCGCGCCCGCCTCGTCCTGGACGCCTGGACCGACCGCACCGCCGAGCTGTACGCCCGCCCCGGCGTCCGGCAGGTCTACTGCTTCGAGAACCGCGGCGCCGACATCGGCGTCACCCTCGGCCACCCGCACGGCCAGGTCTACGCCTTCCCGTTCACCACCCCGCGCACCGCCCTCGCCCTCGACCGCGCCGCCGCCCACCTCGCCGCCACCGGCCGCAACCTGTACGACGACGTGCTGGCCGCCGAACGCGCCACCGCCGGCAAGCCCGACTCCCGGGTCGTGCTGGCCGGCGAGCACTGGACGGCCTTCGTCCCGTTCGCCGCCCGCTGGCCCTACGAGGTGCACCTCTACCCGAACCGCCGGGCCGCCGACCTCACCGCCCTGGACGAGGCCGCCCGCGCCGAGTTCCCCCGGGTCTACCTCGACCTGCTGCGCCGCTTCGACCGCCTGTTCCCCGCCCCGGCCCCCTACATCGCCGCCTGGCACCAGGCCCCCGCCCCGCGTCCACCGAACTCGCCCTCCACCTGGAGCTGTTCACCCTCCGCCGCACCGCCGACAAGCTCAAGTACCTGGCCGGCACGGAGTCCGGCATGGGCGCGTTCATGAACGACATCAACCCCGAGACCGCCGCCCGCACCCTCCGCGAGCTCTGACCCGCCGCCCGCACACAACCCCCGCCCCCGCACGGAGAAGGGCCCGCCCGGGAACCTCCCGGACGGGCCCGCGGCCTTCCGCCCCCGCGGCCTTCCCCCGTCCTTCCCCGCCCGCTACCGCACCCGGTGGGCGCCCTGCGAGGGCACCGCCGGGAACGCGTGCGGGTCGGCGTACCCGGCCGCCGCGAACGCCTCGCGCACGGCCCGCTCGACCTCCGCCAGTCGGTCGGTGTCCACCAGGGCGAGCACCGAGCCGCCGAAGCCGCCGCCCATCATCCGGGCGCCCAGCGCGCCCGCCGCGTTCGCCGCGGCCACCGCCAGGTCGGTCTCCGGGCAGGAGACCCGGTAGTCGTCGCGCAGCGAGGCGTGCCCGGCGGTCAGGACCGGGCCCAGCGCCCGCGGGTCGCCCGCGTCCAGCAGCGCGATCGCGTCCAGCACCCGCTGGTCCTCCGTCACCACGTGCCGCACCAGCGGGCGCAGTTCGGCCGGCAGCCGCTCCTGCGCCGCCGCCAGCTCCGCCACCCCCAGGTCACGCAGCGCCCGCACCCCCAGCAGCCCGGCCGCCCGCTCGCAGCCCGCCCGCAGGCCCGCGTACGCGCCGTCGCCCAGGTCGTGCTTGACCCGGGTGTCGATCACCAGCAGGGAGAGGCCGACCGCGGGCAGGTCCAGCGGCACCTGGCGGCCGGCCAGCGTCCGGGTGTCCAGGAAGTAGGCGTGGCCCGCGACGCAGCAGCTGGACGCCATCTGGTCGAGCGCGCCGCACGGGACCCCGACGTACGCGTTCTCGGCGCGCTGGGCGAGCAGCGCCCGGCCGGGGGCGTCCAGGCCCAGGCCGTACAGCTCGTCCAGGGCGAGCGCGGTGGCGCACTCCAGCGCGGCGGACGAGGACAGGCCCGCCCCGGACGGCACGTCCGAGTCGAACGCCAAATCGGCCCCGCCCACCGGGTGTCCGGCCTCGGCGAGCGCCCAGAACACCCCGGCGGGGTACGCCGCCCAGCCGGACACCGACCCGGGGGCCAGCCCGTCCACCGCGAACTCCGCCACCGCGCCGTCGCCCTGCGCGCTGAACAGCCGCACCAGGCCGTCGGAGCGGCGGCGGGCCGCCACCCGGGTGGCGTGCGGGAGCGCGGCGGGCAGCACGAAGCCCTCGTTGTAGTCGGTGTGCTCGCCGATCAGGTTGATCCGGCCGGGGGCGGCCCACACGCCGTCGGGGGCGTCGCCGAAGGCGGAGGCGAAAACGGCGGCGGCATCGGTGGCGGCATCGGTGGTCATCGGGCACTCCAGCGGGCGTTCAGCGGCGTTCACGGGTGGTCGCGGGTGGTCGCGGGTGGTCACGGGCCGTTCACGAGCAGTCGGGCGGCATATCCAACACATTCAAACACATAACCCCACACCCGAACAGGGTCGGCGCGGCTCCGGCGAACTATGCTGATCCTCTCCCACCCCGTCCCACCCCCAGCATCCGTGGAGGACCACAGTGACCACCGACGGCGGACTGCTCGCCGACCAGCGCCGGGCCCTGATCCTCGACCTGGTCCGCCGGGACGGGGCCGTCAAGGTCGCCGAACTGGTCGACCAACTCGGCGTCTCCGACATGACCGTCCGCCGCGACCTGGACGCCCTCGCCCGCACCGGCGCCGTCCGCAAGGTCTACGGCGGCGCGGTCGCCCGCACCACCACCGCGGACGAGCCCGCCTTCGAGGCCAAGTCCAGCCTCGCCGCCGACACCAAGGCCGCCCTCGCCGAAGCCGCCGCCGCCCAGGTCCAGCCCGGCAGCGTGGTCGCCGTCTCGGCCGGCACCACCGCCTACGCCGTCGCCACCCGCCTGCTCGACGTCCCCGGCCTCACCGTGGTCACCAACTCCCTGCCCGTCGCCGAACTCGTCCGCACCCGCGGCGACGACGGCCCCGCCCTCCTGCTCACCGGCGGCGCCCCCACCCGCTCCGCGGCCCTGGTCGGCCCCCTCGCCGACCAGGCCATCCGCTCCCTCCACGTCGACCTCCTGATCATCGGCGCGCACGGCGTCAGCGAACGCGCCGGCCTCACCACCCCCAACCTCGCCGAGGCCCAGACCAACCGCGCCCTGATCGCCTCCGCCCACCGCACCGTCGCCGTCGCCGACCACACCAAGTGGGGCATCGTCGGCCTCAGCAGCTTCGCCGCCCTCACCGACCTCGACTGCTTCATCACCGACCAGGCCCTCCCCGCCGAAGCCCGCACCGCCCTCACCGAATCCTGCGGCACCCTCCTGCTGGTCTGACCCCCCGTGACCTGACCCTCCGTGACCTGACGCCCCGTGACCCGTCCACCCCGGGCTCGGGCGAGGTCGGCACCACCACCCCCTGCCCGGTCGGCCGGACGGCCGGACGGCCGTCGCGGGCACGAAGGTCTCGATGCCGCCCTGCCGGGGCGGGAAGTCGTCGGCGACGATCAGGGTGGTACCCGGGGAGGCGTCCTTCGGAGTCACCGGGAATCAGCGGACGCAGCAGGGCACGCCATCTCGCGGCCACACGTCGCACGGGGCCGGAACGGGACGACGGGGGAGCGGGCCTCAGCCGGGACGGTGCCGGGACGCGAGGCGGGTGAAGGCGGGCAGGAACAGCGGCAGCGCCAGGTAGCCGAAGCGTCCGGCCGGGGCGAGCAGGAAGGCCAGCGCCAGGCCGGCCGCCAGCCGGTCGGCCGCCGCGACCGCGCAGCGGGGCGGGCGGAGCAGCAGCGAGAGCGCCACCGCCGCCCCGCCGAGCAGCAGCAGCCCGACCGCCGCGCCGCACCCGGCCGGGCCGAGGCCCGCGAGCAGCCGGCCCGGCAGCGGACTGGCCGCCGGGGTGGGCCACGGGCCCCGGCCGAGCGGGAACGCGAAGACCTGACGCAGCACCGGCCCCGGCGCGCGCAGCAGCCACGGCAGCACCAGCGCCGCCGTCCCGCCCGCCGCGAGCCCGGCGCAGCGCAGCGCCGCCCGCCGCCCGGCGGTCGCCGCGAGCAGCGCCACCACCACCGCGACGGCGGGCCAGGCCGTCCACTTGAGCGCCCCCGCGGCGGCCAGCGCCAGCCCCGCGCCGGTCGGCCGACGGGCCGCACCGAGCGCCAGGGCCAGGCAGAGCAGCCCGGTCAGCGGCAGGTCGACCCCGCTGGCCGCCGCCGCCAGCGCCATCGGCGGCGACGCCACCAGCGCCACCGCGCCCCACACCGCCCCGGACGGCCCGGCGTCGACCGACGGCACCACCACCACCCGCGCCGGCGGCGGCGCCGCACCCGGCCCCGCCGCGACCGGCACCCGCCCCGACACCTGCGCCGGCAGCCGCCCGGCCCGCCGCACCCCGGCCCGCACCGGGGACAGGCTGCGCCACGCGCCCCACCCGGCGGCCAGGAAGGCGGCGGCGCACCAGACTCGGGGATCGGCCACCGGCCCGCCGCCCCGGCGGAGCAGCGCGTGCGGCAGACCGAACAGGGCCATCCCGGGCAGGTAGGGAGTGACCTCGGCGGGCCCCGCCGGGGCGTCCAGGTACGGCGAACCGTGCGCCAGCAGCAGTTCCCCGGCCCGGGCCAGCACGGCCACCTCGCTCTGCCCGGCCCCGCTGCCGACCAGCAGGGCCAGCGGCAGCAGCACGGCCCCGCCGAACGCCGTCAACACGGACAGCGCAGGAACACCCGTACGAGTACCCCCGCCGGGCAGCAGCGCCACCACGGCGGCCAGCAGGTACCCCACGGCGGCCACCGCCCCCCACACCCGGTGCGGCCCGAGCGGCGACAGCAACGGGAACAACCCCGCCCAACCGGCACAGCCCAACCAGCCCGCACACCACCACACACGTCGTTCCCGTACCCGGCGACCGGGCCGGAGGCGTTGGTCGATCACACCCCCATTCCAGTACGGCCGCCCCCCGCAGTCACGACACCCGGACGGAGACCCGGTGGTCGACCTTTCCCCACCGCCCCCTCCATCGAGCCCCCGCCCCCGCCCCCGCTTGCCGGTGCGTGCCGGTTGGGCTGGGCCGCTGGACGGTTCGCGGGGCGTTTGCGCACACTGGCTCGATGAGGCTCCGACCGGCCAGCGGCCTGGAACTGCACGACCTGGACGTGCCCGACCCGGGGTTGCTGCCGTTCGCGGCGGGCAGCTTCGACGCCGTCGGGCCGCTCTCCCGGGCGGACTTCCCGCACCGGCACTCGTTCTACGAGCTGGTCTACGTCACGGCGGGCGGGGGGACGCACGTCATCGACCTGGTCGAGCACCGCGTCCAGCCGCCCGCGCTGTACGCGGTGCTGCCCGGTCAGGTGCACCGCTGGTCCGGGGCGGGGCGGCTCGACGGGTGGGTGCTGCTGTTCAACGAGGACTTCCTGCACCGGCATCCGGAGGACCTGGCCCTGCTGCGGGCCCTGGCCAGTGGCCCGGGGGTCCGGCCGGAGGGGCGGGAGCACCGCGAGATCCTGGGTCTGCTGCGGGAGTTGACGGAAGAGCACGAGGCCGGTCTGGACGGTGCGGTGGGCGTGCTGCAGGCGCTGCTGCACGTCCTGCTGGTGCGTGCGCTGCGGGTGGCCCGCGGCGGTGGCGGGGCCGCGGTTCCCCGGGCGGCCGGTCATCCGCTGGTCGCCCGGTTCACCCGGATGATCGCCGGCGCCGAACGCGCCGACCGCTCGGTGCTCGCCATCGCCCGTGAACTCGGCGTCTCCACCGGCTACTTGCACGAGGTGGTGAAGGAGGCCACCGGTCGCACCCCGGCCCGGCTGGTCCGCGAGCAGCAGACCCTGGAGGCGAAGCACCTGCTCACCACCACGGATATGACGGTCCGTCAGGTCTCGGCGGCGGCCGGATTCTCCGACCCGGCCTACTTCTGCCGCTTCTTCCGCCGCGAAGTCGGCCACACCCCGGGCGAGTTCCGCGAGCAGGCGAGCTGACGGCTCGGTGTCCCGGTGCCCCGGTGCCCCGGTGGCCTGACGGCCCGGTGGCCTGACGGCCCGGCGGCCCGGCGGCCCAACGGACTGGCGGTGGTTGAGGAATGCACCACGTCCCGCCGACCCCGTCCATCGACGGTCCGGCCGGGCAGGGCCTAGCGTCGGAGGCACCCCACAGCGCCGCCGCGCCGGGAGGCCCGACCCCGTCGCATGTCATGTCCAGCCCAAGAGGCTCCGGGCGGGCGGCGACCACCGCAGCAGTCGAACGGAGAGCCATGCCCACCCCCCACAACCCGCTGGACGGCCTGAGCGAACTGGCCGATCGCCGGATCAGCCGCAAGGGCCTGCTCAAGGCGGCCGCCCTGGCCGGCGCCGCGCCGGTCCTGATCGGCGGCGGCGTCGCCCTGGCCCGCGACGCGGTCGCCGCCGACGTCCCGGCCCCGCTCACCCCCCAGTGCAGCGACGGGCACACCACCGAGGAGCAGATCGAGGGCCCGTACTTCAAGCCCGGCTCCCCGCTGCGCACCAACCTGGTCACCAGCGGCACCCCCGGCACCCCGCTGACCGTCAGCGGCTACGTCTTCGGCCGGAACTGCCTGCCGATCCCCGGCGCCCTGCTGGACTTCTGGCAGGCCGACACCAACGGCACCTACGACAACTCCGGCTACACCTTCCGCGGCCACCAGTTCAGCGCCGCCAACGGCGCGTACACGCTGACCACGATCGTCCCCGGCCTCTACCCGGGCCGCACCCGGCACCTCCACGTCAAGGTGCAGGCCCCCGGGCAGCCGATCCTCACCACCCAGCTGTACTTCCCGAACGAGCCGCGCAACTCCACCGACACCATCTTCGACCCGGACCTGGTGATGACGGTCCGCCAGGTCGGCAACGGGCGCGAGGCCAGCTTCGACTTCGTGCTCAACGTCAACGGCACCGGCACGCCCGGCCCCAGCGGCAGCCCGACCCAGGGCTCGCCGAGCCCCAGCCCGAGCGCCTCCACCCCCGGCGGCTCCACCACCTGGGCGGTCGGCGCCAGTTACAAGGCCGGCGACCTGGTCACCTACAACGGCGTCGGCTACGTCTGCCTCCAGGGCCACATCGCGTACGCGGGCTGGGAGCCGCCGAACGTCCCGGCCCTCTGGCAGCGCCGCTGACCGTCCCCGTTCCCGCCGCTGACCGACCCCACCCCCACGTGGGGCGGTCAGCGGCGACAGCCACCCGAACCGGCGGCGCGGCCCACTCCCCGGGAGGGGAACCCCGGGCGACCGGGGCCGCGCCCGCCGAACGCCGTGACGGCCCGCGTGCGGGGTGCCCGGGCCGTCACGGCACCCCGCCGGGAACCCGCCGGGCCACCGCTCCGGAACCCGCCGGGCCCCGTACGCTCGGCCCATGACCGAGCAGCAGCCCCAGCCCCCGCACCGGTACCTGGTGGTGACGACCACCCACGAGGACGAGGCCGCCGCCCGCGCCCTCGCCGCCACCCTGGTCCGCGAACGCCTCGCCGCCTGCGCGCAGGTGCACCCCGTCCGCTCGGTGTACTGGTGGGACGGCGAGGTCCAGGACGCCCCCGAGTGGCGCGTCGACCTCAAGACCCCGGCCGCGCTGGCCGACCGCCTCGTCACCAGGATCGGCGAACTGCACAGCTACGACACCCCGGAGGTGATCGCCGTGCCGGTGGCCGCCGGGTCCCCCGCCTACCTCGCCTGGCTCGACACCGAGACCGTCCCCACCGGCCGGGCCGAGTAGCACCCGGGCGGCGGACGGCGGACGGCGGCCGGCCCGCCGTCCGCCGACGGCGGGCCGGCCGCCCGCGCGTCCCGCCGGTGGGTGGCCGCCGGGCCGTTCCCACCGGCGGGTCACCTAGCGGGTCACCCCCCGGATCGCCGCGCGGGCCGCCTCGCGGATCACTTGGCCACCGTGAAGTACCCGGTGAGGTCGGCGATCGCGTGCGTCCAACCGGCGTGGTTGTAGACGGAGAACGAGTCGCCGTTCAGCCCGGTGGTCACCGAGTTGGACACGGTCTGCCGCGGCACGAAGTTGAGGTTCGAGGTGTCCGGCCGGGTCGTGTTGCTCGGGAACACCGTGAAGTGGCCGGACTCCGAGGGCCCGGTGGCCGTCACGTTGACCTCCGCGGCGAGGGCGCCGGCCGGGGCCCCGGCGCCGGTGGGGACCTGGAGGGTGGAGAACGGTGCGAGCTGCTGCGAGGGGCGGCCCTCGTACAGGTTCGGACGGGTGTCGGCCAGGCGCACCGGCACCTTCAGGGCGCTGAACAGCCCCTGGCCGCTCGGGCCGTAGAAGCCCACGATGTCGACGACGACGTTCTGCGAGCCGATGTGGTTGAAGACGTCGACCTTCCCGTCCTGGCCGACCGGCACGACCACCTGGTTCGGCACCGTCCCGCCCGGCTTGACGTTGAGGTTGGAGCCCCACTCCGGCCGCTGCCCGCCGCTCGGGTAGACCGTCAGGAAGGTGTCGCCGGTGCCGTCGGTGGCGGTGACGTTGAGGATCACCGCCCGGGCGTCGGCGGTGCCCAGCTCCGGCTTGGCGACCTGGACCGAGCGGACCCCGCCCTGCTCGATCCGGTGGCCGTCCGCCCGGCTGTCGAGCAGCCGGGTCGGGGTGACCGCACCGTACTTGTCGGTCGCGCCCGGCCGGTAGTAGCCGACCACGTCGAGCACGACGTGGGTGTAGCTGCCGTTGTTGTAGACGTTGATCGCGGGGACGGTGCCCGGGGTGATCGCGACGGTGACCAGGTTGGCGACCGTCTGGCGGGGCGCGAAGTTGATGCTGGAGGTGGCCGGGGTGACGCCCGGCGCGTTCGGGTCGGCGGACAGGGTCAGGTAGCCGTTGTCGGTGGCGTCGGCGACGGTCACGTTGACCACCACCGCCGTCGCGTCGGACGGCACCACCGGGACGCCCTGCCCGTGCGCGCGGCCGGCGACGTCGAGCAGCTGCGCCCGGTAGTTCTCCCCGGGGCTCAGCGGGCCGTCCACGCCGCTCGCGTTCCAGTAGCTGTTGCGGGTGTCGAGCACCCGGGTCGGGGCCATCCCGACGAAGCCCGCCGGGGCGCTCGCCTCCACGGTGCCGGCGGCCGGGGCCGCCTGCGCCTGTCCGACGGCCAGCACCGGGCCGGTCAGGGCGATCGCCGCGAGCACGGCGAGGCCGGAGAAGATACGGCTGCGCATGGTGAGTCGTTCCCCCACTGGTAGTGACGCCCTCCGTTCGTCATCGGAGGGTTCGTACCTGTAGGACGTCCGCAGCGCCCGCCGGTTGCGCCTCGGTCCGAAGAATTTTCGATCACCCGGACCGGGCCCGCCGACCGGGTCCCGACGGGCCCCGCCGACCGCGCCCGCGGGCCGGTGCGGTCAGCGTTCCCGGGCCCAGGCGCACAGCACCGGTACGCACCGCTCCGCGAAGTACTCGTAGTCCTCCGCCGTGTTGTACGCGTGCGTGGACAGCCGGAAGTACCCCGTCCCGCCGAAGCTGGTGAAGGCCGCCTCGACGCCGAACTCGGCGGCCAGGCGGTCGCGCAGGCCGTCGGCCTCCAGACGGGTGCGGCCCAGGCCGGCCGGGAGCCTGACCAGGCGGAGGGCGCCCACCGGCATGCCGACCTCCGCCGTGGCCGGTTCGCCGGTCGCGGCGGTGATCGTCTCGCCGATCACCTGCTCGGCGTAGTCGGCGAGTTCGCCCATGTAGCGGCGGGTGTCGGCCCACCCCCACTGCTCGGCGACGAAGTCGAGCGCGGTCGGCGCGGCCAGGTAGCCGGTGACGTCCACGGTGCCCTGGGTGTCGAAGCGCTCCGGGAACGGCTCCTCCGCGCCCCAGGAGTCGATCAACGGGTAGAGGGAGTGCCGGAGTTCGCCCCGGGCGACGAGCGCGGCGGTGCCGCGCGGCGCGCAGCCGAACTTGTGCAGGTTGCCGACCCAGGCGTCGCAGTCCGCCCCGGCCAGCGGGTCCTCGTCCAGGCCGGGCACGTGCGCGGCGTCGACCAGCAGCGGGATGCCGCGCTCGCGGGCGAACCCGCCGATCAGGTCGACCGGCAGGTAGCGGGCGGTCGCGGAGGTGATCCGGTCCAGCACGATCAGCGCCGTCCGTTCGGTCACCGCCCCGGTCACCGCCGCCGCGGCCTCCGCCGGACCGGCCGCCAGCGGCACGTGCGCCGTGCGCACCGAGCCGCCCCAGCGCCGGGCCAGCCGGGCCGCGCCCATGGTGACGGCCCCGTAGCCGTGGTCGGTGACCAGCACCTCGCCGCCGTCCCGGTGCGGGAGGCTGCCGTACACGGCGCTCGCCCCGGCGCTCGCGTTCGGCACCAGCGCGGTGAACTCGGCCGGTACGCGCAGGAATGCGGCGATCGCGGCCCGCGCGGCGGCGACCCGCCGGGGCAGCCCGGGGAACCACACCACCGGCGAGGCGTCCATCTCCTCGCGCAGCCGCTGCTGTTCGCGCTGCGCGACCAGCGGCACCGCGCCGAACGAACCGTGGTTGAGGTGCCGCATCCCGGGGTCGAGCGACCACCCGGCGGCGGCGGGACGCCCGTCCCGGAGCAGCAGGGGCTTGGGGGCGACGGCGGTGGGCACGGCTGTTCTCTCCGATCCGGCCGGGAGCGACGCTGTCCCGATGACCTGCGGAAAATCCTGGCACAGCCGACACCGCCCCCGCCCGCCGCCCCACCGTTCCCATCCACTGCCCCCACCGCCCGCCCCGGCACGACGCACCGCCCGCCCCGGACGGAACCGGGACGGGCGGCGGCGCGGCCCACGACGGCGCGGTGCGCCCTACGACATCGGCTGCGGCTTGATCATCGCGAACGGCGCCCCCTGCGGGTCGGCGACCACCGTCATCCGCCCGGCCGCCATGTCGGACGGCGGCGCGAGCACCGTCCCGCCCCGCCTGACCAGCGCGTCCACGGTGGAGTCCACGTCGTCGACGGCGAAGTAGGTCAGCCAGTGCGCCGGGGTGCCGGGCGGGTCGTTGGCCAGCAGGGTGACCCCGCCGACCGACCGGCCGCCGACCCGCAGTTCCCAGTACGCGTCCATGCCGCCCATCGGCTCGATCTCGATGCCGAACGCCTCGCCGTAGAACGCGGTGGCGCCCGCCACGTCGTTGGTGTGCAGCTCGTTCCAGATCAGCGCGCCGGCCTCGTTGACCACCTGCGCGCCGTGGAACTCGCCGGGCTGCCAGACGCCGAACACCGCGCCCTGCGGGTCCGCCGCGACCAGCATCCGGCCCAGGCCGCCGACGTCCACGGTCGGGACGAGCAGCGTGCCGCCCGCCGCGACGATCGCGTCCTGGGTGGCCTGGGCGTCGGTGCTGGCCAGGTAGCTGGTCCAGACGGTCGGCGGCTCCGGCATGCCCTCCGGTGCCATCGCCGGGCCGATCCCGGCCACGGCCTTGCCGTCCAGTTCGCAGACCGCGTACCCGCCGAACTCGGCCGGGCCGGGCTGCCCCTGCCAGCCGAGCAGGTCGCGGTAGAAGTCCAGCGCCGCCTGCTGGTCCTTCGCCATCAGATCGATCCAGCACGGGGTGCCGGTCGCGTACGGGGTGGTGACTTCGGGCATCTCTCGCTCTTTCCGGTTCGGGACATCCGGTGCGTCCCCCGCCAGCCACCCTCCCGGCGCCGCCCCGGTTTCGCCACCGGAGCCCGGCGGACCGTCCCCAACGGGGGAGTCGCCCCCGCACCAGGGGGAGCCGCCCCCGCCCGGCCGGCACCGCCCCGCCCCGGCGGTCCGTCCGCCCGGCGGAGCCGTCGGGCGGGCGCGTCAGCCGGCCCGCGCCCGGGTGAGGGCGATCAGCGCGATGTCGTCCGACAGCTGGTGCGTCCAGTCCCGGACGTCCGAGACGAGGCCGGCGATCAGGTGGCCCGGGTCGGCGGCGCCCAGCACGGACAGCCGCTCGTCCAGGGGGTAGAACTCGCCGGAGGAGTTGCGCGCCTCGCTCAGCCCGTCCGTGTGCAGCAGCAGCGCCGAGCCGCCCGGCAGGGCCAGCGGGGTCGGGGCGGGGGCCGGGCCGTGCCCGAGCGCGCCCAGGCCGAGCGGCAGTAGCGCCGGGACGGGGACGGCGCCGGCCCCGTCCGGCCCGACCCGGAGCGGGGCGAGGTGCCCGCAGTTGACCACCTCGACCTGGTCGACGCCGTCCCGGTGCTGGAGCAGCAGCGCGGTGGCGAACAGCTCCTCGTCGCCGCGGGCCGCCGCCAGCCGGGCGAGCTGGCGGTCCAGCCGGGCGGCCAGCTCGCCCAGGTCGGCGGTCTCGTGCGCCTGGGAGCGGAAGCAGCCCAGCAGCTCGGTGACGGTCTGGACGGCCTGCAACCCCTTGCCCCGGACGTCGCCGATCAGCAGCCGGGTGCCGTGCGGGGTGCGCACCGCCTCGAAGAAGTCGCCGCCGACGCCGGTGCCCGCCGTCGCGGGCTGGTAGTGGCCGGTCAGGCGCAGCTCGCCCAGCCGGGCGGGGATGGGGTGCAGCACCGCCTGTTGCAGGGCGATCTCGCTGGCCCGGACACGGGCCAGCCGCTCCGACTGCTGGCGGCGGCTCCAGGCCACCAGCCCGGCCGCCGCGCCCACCGCCAGCGCGGCCACCGCCGCCCCGGGGCGGTCGGCGACCCGTTCGCCGGCCAGCGCGACCAGCAGCAGGTGCTGGAGCCCGGCCGCCGCGGCGACGGTCAGCGACACCACCGGGCGGCCCAGCACCATCGCCACCAGCGCGACCGCGCCGCAGGCCACCCAGAGCACGGTGCTCAGCGCGTCCGGGTCGTGGGTGCCGGTCAGCAGCGCCGAGCTGCCCGGCACGGTCTGGGCCAGCACGCCGCCGAGCAGGATCGCCACCGGGTACAGCGCCGAGGCGGCGGCCCGCCGCTGGCGGGGCAGCGCGGCCAGGAACCCGGCCAGGTAGGGGATCTGGGTGATCACCAGGCCGAATCCGACCAGCACCGCCACCGCGCCCGCGACCAGCGCGGCCTGCCCGGCCCCGTCGGGCAGGAAGTGCAGCGAGGCCAGGCCGACGGCGGCCAGCGGCAGGCCCAGCGAGGAGCTGGTCAGCGGGGTCAGCCGCCAGTGCCGGGCGGTCAGCCCGGCCGCCAGCATGCCGAGCCCGTAGCCGGACATCGACAGCGTCACGTGGGCCGGCGGCACCCCGCGCTGGAGCAGCAGCACGGGGACGGCCGCGGTCAGCCCGAGCTGGGTGAAGCCCAGCGTGGCGCCCGCGGCCAGCGCCCCGGCCGCGGCCCGGGCCGGGACGCCTGGCACCGCGGGGCCCGGGCGGCTCCGGGCGCGCCGGACGGCCCGCACCCGGCCGGCCGCGAGCAGCGCCGCCGCGGCGGCCAGCAGCCCGCCCACCACCGGGTCCGACCAGCCGCGCAGCGGCCCCAGCTCCAGGCCCGCGACGGCCGGCAGCACCGCCGCCGCCACCCCGGGCCCGCCCACGGGCGCCGAGCGGGCGGTCGAGCGGGGCAGCCGGTCGCGCGGCAGCAGGCGCAGCGCGACGAGCAGCAGCAGCGCGGCGGCGGCCGGGACCACCGCCTCGCCGAGCCGCCAGCCGGCCGCCGTGTCGATCCGCACCGCGACGTTCGCGCCGAGCACCAGCACCACGGCGACGCCCGCGACCGCCCCGCCCACCACCCGGGTGATCCGCCCGGGCAGGTTCAGCAGCGGGACGGAGGCCAGCGCGGCGATCAGCACCCCGGCCGACCCGGCGTCCGCCACGGCCCGCCCCGCCAGGTACGTCCAGGAGTGCCCGGCCGTGACCGCGACCGCGCCGCCCGCCGCCATCACCCCCAGCGCCCACCGCAGCACCCGCGGCCACCCCCAGGCGTCCACCGCCCGCCCCGACACCAGCAGCGCCGTCAGCAGCGCCAGCGCCGACCCCAGCTGCGCGGCCACCCCCGTCCCGCGCCCCGCCCCGAACTCGGCGAGCGCTCCCGCCGTCGTGGCGCCGCGCAGCAGCGGCAGCAGGACGGACAGCGAGGCCGCGGCCATGAGCAGCAGCCGGACAGCGCGCCGGGGGTGCCGGTCACGGGGGTCTCCTTCGGCAGGTCAGATGCGGACCAGGCTTGCAAACACCCGTACCGCCCAGAAGGGAAGAAGGTCACATACGTCACATTTATTGCTTATCGCCCACCCGGTGAACAACACCTGCCCCGCCCCCTCCGGCCTCCACGGCGCGTCCACGGCGCGTCCAGGGTGCGTCCGCGGAGCGTCCACGGGGCGGAATTCGCGGCGCGGGCCCGCCGGCGCCGCTAGCGTGTCGCGACCACTGACGGACCGTCACCCCCGGAGGCCGCGCCATGGCGCTCACGACCGACTCCCACCCCGCCGTGCTGGCCGCGATCGCACGGGGGTGCGCGGCGCTCGGGTTCGAGATGTCCTGCGACCCGGTGACGGGACGACTGCTGCGGACGCTGGCGGCGGCCCGCCCCGGGGGCCGGCTGCTGGAGCTGGGGACGGGCGCGGGGGTGGGCACGAGCTGGCTGCTGAGCGGGATGGACCCGGGCGCGACGCTGCTGAGCGTGGAGCTGGACGCGGCGGTCGCGGCGGTCGCGGCCGAGCACCTGGCGGCGGACCCGCGGCTGGAGCTGGTGGTGGGGGACGGGGCGGAGCTGATCGACGCGCTGCCGCCCGGCGGCTTCGATCTGGTGTTCGCGGACACCTGGCCGGGCAAGTTCCACCACCTCGACCAGGCGCTGGAGCTGCTCGCCCCGGGCGGCCTGTACCTGGTCGACGACCTGCTGCCGCAGCCCACCTGGCCCGCCGACCACGCCGCGGCGGTCGACGCCCTGGTCGAGCGGCTGACGCACGACCCCCGCCTGCACGCCGCGCCCCTGGACTGCGCCTCCGGCCTGCTGCTGGCCACCCGCCGCCCGTAGGACCCCCGCCGCCCGTAGCCACCCGCCGCCCGCGCCCCGCGGCCAGGTCGCGGACACGTCCGACGTGGCGGCGCTCCGGGCCGCGCCGGCCGTGATCGAGGCCCGACTGCCCCCGGTCGGCTGACCTTTTCCGACCGTTTCCGACCGCTTCGTCCTCGCCCCCGCTCGATATTGACGAATCCTTAACGGGTGGCCCCCGCCACCCCCGACCTTCGATTCGATCACCGAAACCGCCACTGGCCTGCGGAAATGCGGGAAATGGGCGCGCTGGACGGGCGGCTTGCCGGGTGGACGGGCCACATACGCTCCCGTGCTGTGCTCAACCTCCCCCAGGCGCTCAAGCGCCTCGTGATCGGCCGCGCCATGCGCAGCGAGGAACTCGGCGAGACGCTGCTGCCCAAGCGGCTGGCGCTGCCGATCTTCGCCTCCGACCCGCTCTCCTCGGTGGCCTACGCGACCGGCGAGATCCTGCTGGTGCTCACCGTCGGCGGCACCGCGTTCCTGTACCTGACGCCGTGGATCGCGCTGGGCGTGGTCGCCCTGATGGCCGTGGTGGTGCTCTCCTACCGGCAGGTGGTGCACGCCTACCCGAGCGGCGGCGGCTCGTACGAGGTGGTCTCGCGCAACCTCGGGGCGAACGCGGGGCTGGTGGTGGCCGCCTCGCTGCTGGTCGACTACGTGATGACGGTGGCCGTCTCGGTGGCCTCCGGCGTGGACAACGTCATCTCCGCGTTCGGCTCGCTGGCCGACCACCGGGTGGCGCTGGCGCTCGGCTTCACCGCGCTGCTGACCGCGGTGAACCTGCGCGGCGTGCGCGAGTCCGGCCGGGCGTTCGCCGCGCCGACGTACCTGTTCATCGGCGCCATCCTGCTGATGGTGGCCACCGGCCTGGTCCGGCTCGCGTGCGGCGACAGCCCGCAGGCGCCGACCGCGCACCTGGGCGTCGCGGCCGAGCACGGCAAGGACGCGCTCCAGGGCCTGGGGCTGCTGATGCTGGGCCTGCGCGCCTTCGCCTCCGGCTGCACCGCGCTGACCGGCGTCGAGGCGATCTCCAACGGGGTGCCCGCCTTCCGGGCCCCGAAGTCCCGCAACGCCGCGGCCACCATGGCGGTGATGGGCGTCGTCGCGGTGGTGATGTTCGCCGGCGTCACGCTGCTCGCACTGACCTCGCACGTCCACTACGTCGAGGACGCCTGCCAACTGACCGGCCTGGCCGGGGACTGCCGCACGTACACCCAGCAGACCGTGATCGCCCAGCTCGCCGCCACCGTCTTCGGCGGCTCGGACAGCGTGCTGTTCTACGCCGTGCAGGCGGTGACCGCGCTGGTGCTGATCCTGGCCGCGAACACCGCGTTCAACGGCTTCCCGCTGCTCTCCTCGATCCTCGCCCAGCACCGCTACCTGCCCCGGCAGCTGCACACCCGCGGCGACCGGCTGGCGTTCTCCAACGGCATCATCGCGCTCGCCGTGGTGGCCGGGGCGCTGCTCTGGTTCTACCGGGCGGACGTCACCAGCCTGATCCACCTGTACATCCTGGGCGTGTTCACCTCCTTCACGCTCTCCCAGATCGGCATGGTCCGGCACTGGAACCGGGCGCTGGCCACCGAGGCCGAACCCGCCGCCCGGGCCGCCGCGCGCCGCTCCCGGGTGATCAACGGGCTGGGCGCCGGCACCACCGCGCTGGTCCTGGTGATCGTGCTGATCACCAAGTTCGTCCAGGGCGCCTGGCTGGCCGTGGTCGCCGCCCTGCTGCTCTGGCTGGCCATGCGCGGCGTCCGCCGCCACTACGACGCCGTCGCCGCCGAGCTCGCGGCCGAGGAGCCCGGCACCGACCGGCCCCGGCGGGTGCACGCCGTGGTGCTGGTCGCCAAGCTGCACAAGCCCACCCTGCGGGCGCTCGGCTACGCGCAGGCGATGCGCCCCGACACGTTGGAGGCGCTCACCGTGGACGTCGAGCCGGAGGCCACCGCCGACCTGCGCGCCCAGTGGGACGGCGCCGGGGTCGAGGTGCCGCTGCGGGTGCTCGACTCGCCGTTCCGGGAGATCACCAAGCCGGTCGTCGCCCACGTGCGGGAACTGACGGCCGCTCACCCCGGCGACGCGGTGGCCGTGCTGGTCCCCGAGTACGTGGTCGGCCGCTGGTGGGAGAACCTGCTGCACAACCAGACCGCCCTGTGGCTCAAGAGCCGACTGCTGTTCACCCCCGGCGTGATGGTCATCTCGGTGCCCTGGCAGCTCACTTCGGCGCACCGCGCCGACCGCCCCACCGGCCGGGCCCCCGGCGCGGTGCGCCGCGGCGAGCCCACCCGGAGTCGCTGACCACGCGGACAAGGCGGGAGCATGAACACTGGGTGAACACCGGGAGTACTCCGGCGCGCCCGCCGGTTGACGCCCCGTCGGCCCGGCCGCCCGCCCACCCCCCCGCAACCAGCCGCGCAGCGGCGCGGACCGACCACCCGCCCGCCCGCGCCCGGTCCCCGCCCACCGTCCCGGCCCCCCCGTCCACCGGTCCGCCGGCCCGCCGCCTCCGGCCCCGCACCCCGCCTGACCGGTAAACTTGCCCAGGTTGTCTTGCTTTCGACGCCTTCGGTTGACCGCCGGGGAACCCAGGACGAGGACCGTGTGGCCGTGATGACCGTTCCCGATACCGCGCTGTTCCGCGCCCAGGCCGCCCCCGCGCCGCGCACCCTGGTCGACGTGCTGGCCGCCACCGCCGCCGCCCACCCGCAGGAGCCGGCCCTGGACGACGGGCGCGAGACGCTCAGCTACGCGGCGCTGCTCACCGAGGTGGAGCGGGTCCGCCGGCACCTGGCCCGGGCGGGCGTCGGCCTCGGCGACCGGGTCGGCGTCCGGGTGCCCTCCGGCGGCAACCAGCTGTACGTGGCGATCCTGGCGGTGCTGGCCGCGGGCGCCGCCTACGTGCCGGTGGACTTCGAGGACCCGGACGAGCGGGCCGAGCTGGTCTTCGGCGAGGCCGACGTGAACGCGGTGATCGGCGCCGACCACCGGCTGGAGAAGGTCAAGCCGTCCGGCCACGAGGCCCGGGAGCCCGGGCCGGAGCACGACGCCTGGATCATCTTCACCTCCGGCTCCACCGGCAAGCCCAAGGGCGTCGCCGTCACCCACCGCAGCGCCGCCGCGTTCGTCGACGCCGAGGCCGCGATGTTCCTCCGGGAGGAGCCGATCGGCCCCGGCGACCGGGTGATGGCCGGCCTGTCGGTGGCCTTCGACGCCTCCTGCGAGGAGATGTGGCTGGCCTGGCGGCACGGCGCCTGCCTGGTGCCCGTCCCGCGCGCCCAGGTCCGCTCCGGCGCCGACCTCGGGCCGTGGCTGGCCGAGCAGGAGATCACCGTGATCTCCACCGTCCCGACCCTGGCCGCGCTCTGGCCCGCCGAGGCGCTCAACGAGGTCCGGCTGCTGATCTTCGGCGGCGAGGCGTGCCCGCCCGAACTCGCCGAGCGCCTGGTCACCGAGGGCCGCGAGGTGTGGAACACCTACGGCCCCACCGAGGCCACCGTGGTCGCCTGCGGCGCCCTGCTGACCGGCCGCCCCCCGATCCGGATCGGCCTGCCGCTGGACGGCTGGGAGCTCGCCGTCGTCGACGAGGCCGGCGAGCCCGTCCCGATGGGCGGCAGCGGCCAGCTGGTGATCGGCGGCGTCGGCCTGGCCCGCTACCTCGACCCGGCCAAGGACGCCGAGAAGTACGCCCCGCTGGAGTCCCTCGGCTGGGAGCGCGCCTACCGCTCCGGCGACCTGGTGCGCGCCGAACCCGAGGGCCTGGTCTTCCTCGGCCGCGCCGACGAGCAGATCAAGCTCGGCGGCCGGCGGATCGAGCTCGGCGAGGTCGACGCGGCCCTCCAGGCGCTGCCCGCCGTCTCCGGCGCCGCCGCCGCCGTGCGCACCGCCCGCGGCGGCAACCAGCTGCTGGTCGGCTACCTGGTCACCCAGGACGGCTTCGACCGGGACACCGCCGTCGCCCGGCTGCGCGCCGAACTGCCCGCCGCCCTCGTCCCGCTGCTCGCCCCCGTCGACCACCTGCCCACCCGCACCTCCGGCAAGGTCGACCGGGACGCACTGCCCTGGCCGCTGCCCGAGCTGGAGACCGCCGGGCCCGCCGAGCAGTTCTACGGCACCGAGGCGTGGCTCGCCGAGCAGTGGACGCAGATCCTCGGCACCCCGGTGCGCGGCGCCGACGACGACTTCTTCGCGATCGGCGGCGGCTCGCTGGCCGCCGCCCAGCTCACCACCCTGCTGCGCGCCCGCTACCCGGCCGCCTCCGTCCTCGACGTCTACCAGCAGCCCACCCTGCGCAAGCTCGCTCGGCTGCTGGAGAAGTCCGCCCAGTCCGGGGGAGCGGCCCGCACCGTCGCCCCCGTGCCCCGCCGGGCCCAGGCGCTGCAACTGCTGCTGACGCTGCCGCTAACCACCCTCACCGGCCTGCGCTGGTCGCTCGCCCTCGGCGCGCTCGGCACCGTCCTGCACCTGCTCGGCGACTACCCGTGGGCCCCGCGCGCGCCCTGGTGGCTGCTGGCCGCTGGCGCCCTGCTGCTGTACTCCGCGCCCGGCCGGCTGGCGATCGCCGCCGGCGGCGCCCGGCTGCTGCTGCGCGGTGTCGGCCCCGGCAGCTACCCGCGCGGCGGCTCCGTCCACCTGCGGCTGTGGGCCGCCGAACGGCTCGCCGAAGCCTCCGGCGCGGTCGGCCTCTCCGGCTCCTGGCTGATCCGCTACGCCCGGGCGCTCGGCTGCCGGGTCGCCCCCGACGTCGACCTGCACGCCCTGCCGCCGGTCACCGGCCTGCTGCGCCTGGGCAAGGGCTGCGCGGTCGAGAACGAGGTCGACCTGTCCGGCCACTGGCTGGACGGCGACCGGCTGGAGATCGGCGCGCTGCGGATCGGCGCGGGCGCCGTGGTCGGCACCCGCTCGACCCTGCTGCCCGGCGCCAAGATCGGCAAGCGGGCCGAGATCGCCCCCGGCTCCGGCGTCACCGGCGCCGTCCCCACCGGCCAGCGCTGGGCCGGCGCGCCCGCCGCCAAGACCGGCAAGGCCCAGCGCGGCTGGCCCGAACAGCGCCCCCCGCGCACCCGCCGCTGGGCCGCCGCCTACGGCGCCACCGGCTTCGCGCTCTCCCTGCTGCCGCTGCTCGCCGCCCTGCCCGCGCTGCTCGTCGCCGGGCGGTTCGTCCACCCCGGCGACGGCCTCGCCCAGGCACTGCGGGGCGCCCTGACCGCCCTCGTCCCCGCCACCCTCGCCTACGGGCTGGCCTACGCCGCGCTCGTCCTGGCGGGCGTCCGGCTGCTCTCGCTCGGCCTGCGCACCGGCTACCACCCGCTGCACGGCCGGGTCGGCTGGCAGGCGTGGACGGTCAGCCAGCTGATGGACCTGGCTCGCGAGACGCTGTTCCCGCTGTACGCCGGGCTGATCACCCCGGTCTGGCTGCGGCTGCTGGGCATGCGGGTCGGCAAGGGCGCGGAGGTCTCCACCGTGCTGGCGCTGCCCAGCCTGACCAAGGTCGGCGACGGCGCCTTCCTCGCCGACGACACCCTGATCGCCCCGTACGAGCTGGGCGGCGGCTGGCTGCGGATCGGGCGGGCCGAGATCGGCGAGCGGGCCTTCCTCGGCAACTCCGGGATGACCGCGCCCGGCCGGGCCGTCCCCGACCGTAGCCTGGTCGGGGTGCTGTCCGCGACGCCCAAGAAGGCCAAGCGCGGCAGCTCCTACCTGGGCATGCCGCCGGTCAAGCTGCCCCGGGCCGCCGACACCGCCGACCTCGCCCTCACCTACGAGCCGCCCGCCCGGCTGCGCTGGGCCCGCGGCCTGACCGAACTGGCCCGTATCGTCCCGGTGCTCGCCTCCGCCGCGCTGGCCGTGCTCACCGCCGCCGCGCTCTGCGCCCTGGACGCGCCGCTGCTGTCCGGCCTGGTGCTGCTGGCCGCCGGCCTGGCCGCCTGCCTGGTCTCCGCCGCCGCCAAGTGGCTGCTGGTCGGCCGGTTCCGGGCGGTCGAGCACCCGCTGTGGTCCGGCTTCGTCTGGCGCAACGAGCTGGCCGACACCTTCACCGAGGTGCTCGCGGTGCCCTGGCTGGTCGGCCGCACCGCCGGCACCCCGCTGATGAACCTCTGGCTGCGCGCGCTCGGCGCGAGGATCGGCCGCGGCGTGTGGTGCGAGAGCTACTGGCTGCCCGAGGCCGACCTGGTCACCCTCGGCGACGGCGTCAGCGTCAACCGCGGCTGCGTGCTGCAGACCCACCTCTTCCACGACCGGATCATGCGGCTGGATACTGTGGAGCTCCGCGCGGGCGCCACCCTGGGCCCGGGCGGGATCGTGCTGCCCGGCAGCACCGTCGGCGAGCGCGCCACCCTCGGCCCGGCCTCGCTGGTGATGCGCGCCGAGACGGTGCCCGCCGACACCCGCTGGCTCGGCAACCCGATCGAAGCCTGGCAGTAAAGCCGTGACCGCCCCCGCGCCAGGAGGACCCCCCGCGTTGAGCTCCAAGCCGGCCCCCGCCGCCGACCCGTACTTCCCCCGGCACGGGGACCCGCGCTACCGCGCCCACCGCTACGAACTCGCCCTCGACTACCGGCCCGGCCCCAACCGGCTGGCCGCCTCCGCCCGGATCGCCGCCATCGCCGGGCCCGAGCCGCTGCGCGAGTTCACCCTCGACCTGGCCGACTTCCGGATCGGCCGGGTGCTGGTCGACGGGAAGGCCGCGCACTACGCGCACCGGGACGGCAAGCTCCGGATCAGGCCCGCCAAGGCCCCCGCCGCCGGGGCGGTGTTCACCTGCGAGGTGCACTGGTCCGGCAACCCGCGCCCGGTGCGCAGCCCCTGGGGCGGGATCGGCTTCGAGGAGATCACCGACGGCGCGCTGGTCGCCTCCCAGCCGGTCGGCGCCCCGTCCTGGTTCCCCTGCAACGACCGCCCCGCCGACAAGGCCGCCTACCAGCTGACGGTGACCACCGCGACCCCGTACGCCGTGGTCACCGGCGGGCGCCTGCTCAGCCGCACCACCCGCTCCTCCGCCACCACCTGGGTCTACGAGCAGCCCGCGCCCACCGCCCCCTACCTGGTCGGGCTGGCGATCGCCCCGCTGCGGCAGGTCCCGCTGACCGAGCGGGCCCCCGGCACCGTCCCGCAGAGCGGCTGGGTGCCGCAGCCGCTGGCGGCCCGGTTCGAGCACGACTTCGCCCGGCAGCCGCAGATGATGCGCCTGTTCGAGGAGCTGTTCGGCCCGTACCCGTTCGACGGGTACACCGTCGCCGTGGTCGACGAGGACCTCGACGTGCCGGTCGAGGCGCAGGGCATGGCCACCTTCGGCCGCAACCACCTCGACGGGCGGCGCGGCTGTGAGCGGCTGGTCGCCCACGAGCTCGCCCACCAGTGGTTCGGCAACAGCGTCACCGTCGCCGACTGGCGGCACATCTGGCTCAACGAGGGCCTGGCCAAGTACGCCGAGTGGCTCTGGTCCGAGCGCACCGGCGGCCCCACCGCCCAGCGCAAGGCCGCCGACGCCCACCTCCAGCTGCGCGGCCTGCCGCAGGACCTGGCGATCGGCGACCCCGGCAAGCGGCACATGTTCGACGACCGGGTCTACGAGCGCGGCGGCCTGACCGTGCACGCGCTGCGCTGCGCCCTCGGCGACCCCGCCTTCTTCCGGCTGCTGCGCGACTGGGCCACCGCCTACCGGCACGCCGTGGCCACCACCGCCGACTTCGCCGCGCACGCCGCCCGCTACACCGACCGCCCGCTCGGCCCGCTGCTCGACGCCTGGCTGCACCGGGGCGCGCTGCCCGACCTGCCCGTCCCGGAGCCGGAGCCGTCCCCGGCCCCCCGGCCTGGTGTACTGGGAGGCACGGGCCGTGAGGCGGTCCGTCGCTTCCTGAAGGATCGAGGAACTTGACATCCTCCCCTTCCCGAAGGAGGGGGGTTCCCCTCAGCCTCGCGGCTGAGACACCCTGCGTGGGCGGGGTGCTGGGACTTCTTCCTGCTTCACCGACGACTGCCCGCCCGGAGTGCTCCGTTGAGGTCTTACACCGTCTCCACAGGCTGCTGCCGCCAGCCCGGCGGCCAGGATGTTGCGTGCCGCGTTCACGTCCCGGTCGTGGGACGCACCGCAGTCGCACGTCCACTCGCGGACGTTCAGCGGCATTCCCGCCCGGAGGGTGCCGCAGACCGAGCAGAGCTTGGAGCTGGGGAACCACCGGTCGACGGTGATCACCTCGCGCCCGTACCAGTCGGCCTTGTACTCCAGCATCGACCGCAGCTCGGTCCACGACGCACCCGAGATCGCCCGCGACAGCTTGCGGTTCTTGAGCATGTCGCGGACGTTCAGGTCCTCGATCACGACCGTTTGGTTCTCACGGACGAGTCGAGTGGTGAGCTTGTGCAGGAAGTCACGCCGCCGGTCAGTGATCCGGGCGTGCACGCGGGCAGCCCTGAGCCTGGCCTTCTCCCGGTTCGCGGAGCCCTTCTCCTTGCGGGCCAGCTCTCGCTGGGCCCTGGCCAGGCGCTCGCGGTCGGCGCGCTCGTGCCTCGGGTTGGTGATCCTCTCCCCGGTGGAGAGCGTCACCAGGCTGGTGATCCCGGCATCGATGCCCACGGCGGCGTTGACCGGGGCGGGTACGGTCGGCCGGTCCTCGCACAGCAGCGAGACGAACCAGCGCCCCGCACCGTCCTGGCTGACGGTCACCGTGGACGGTGCCGCGCCCTTCGGGAGCGGCCGGGACCACACGATCGCCAGCGGCCGGTCCATCTTGGCCAGGGTCAACCCGCCGTCCCGGTAGCGGAACCCGCTGGTGGTGTACTCGGCGGACTTCCGGGACCTCTTGCGGGACTTGAAGGTCGGATACTTCGCCCGCTTCGCCCAGAAGTTTCCGAACGCCCCCTGCAGGTGCCGCAGCGTCTGCTGCAACGGCACCGAGGACACTTCGGCCAGGTAGGCCAGCTCCCCGGTCTTCTTCCACGCCGTCAGCATCGCCGACGTGGCGTTGTAGTTCACCCGCTCCTGACGCAGCAACCACGCCTCGGTGCGGGCCTGCAACGCCAGGTTGTAGACCTTGCGCACACACCCGAACGTGCGCGACAGCTCGGCCGCCTGCTCGTCCGTCGGGTGGAAGCGGTACTTGAACGCCCGCTTCACAGGGCCGGTGGTCATGCTCACAAACTAGCGTGACTCCAGGTTAAAGGTCGGATCTGCGGGTCGGAGGACCGCGGTCCGCCTTGACGGCGAATCTCAGCCCCTGTCCCGCTCCGCAGGAGTCTCGTCTCCTCCCCCGGTTGAGGCCGGGGGTATCCACGAAAGGAATCCGATGAGCACGCACTACGACGTGGTCGTCCTGGGCGCCGGCCCCGGCGGCTACACCGCCGCCGTCCGCTCCGCCCAGCTCGGCCTGCGCACCGCCGTGATCGAGGCCAAGTACTGGGGCGGCGTCTGCCTCAACGTCGGCTGCATCCCCTCGAAGGCCCTGCTGCGCAACGCCGAGCTCGCGCACACCGTGCTGCACGAGGCCGAGCTGTACGGCCTCCAGGTCGACGGCAAGGTCTCCTTCGATTACGGCAAGGCGTTCAGCCGCTCCCGGCAGGTCGCCGACGGCCGGGTCAAGGGCGTCCACTACCTGATGAAGAAGAACGGCATCACCGAGTACGACGGCTGGGGCACCTTCGTCGACGACCACACCCTCCAGGTCAAGCTCACCGCCGGCGGCTTCGAGATGGTCACCTTCGACCACTGCGTCATCGCGACCGGCGCCACCACCCGGCTGCTGCCCGGCACCTCGCTCAGCGAGCGGGTCGTCACCTACGAGGAGCAGATCCTCACCGAGCGGCTGCCGGAGTCGATCGTCATCGCGGGCGCCGGCGCGATCGGCGTCGAGTTCGCGTACGTGCTGCACAACTACGGCGTGCAGGTCACCGTCGTCGAGTTCCTGGACCGGATGGTGCCGCTGGAGGACGCCGACGTCTCCGCCGAACTCGCCAAGCAGTACCGCAAGTTGGGCATCAAGGTGCTCACCTCCACCCGGGTCGACGCGATCGACGACTCCGACCCGGCGGGCCCGGTGAAGGTCACCGTCACCCGGGACGGCAAGCAGGAGGTGCTGGAGGCCGACAAGGTGCTCCAGGCGATCGGCTTCGTGCCGCGCGTCCAGGGCTACGGCCTGGAGGCCACCGGCGTGCAGCTCACCGAGCGCGGCGCGATCGCCGTCGACGGCCGGGGCCGCACCAGCGTCGAGCACATCTTCGCGATCGGCGACGTCACCGCGAAGCTGATGCTCGCGCACGCCGCCGAGGCGATGGCGGTGATCGCCGCCGAGACCATCGCCGGGGCCGAGACCATGGAGATCGACTTCGTGATGGTCCCGCGCGCCACCTACTGCCAGCCGCAGGTCGCCAGCTTCGGCTACACCGAGGCGCAGGCCCGCGAGCAGGGCTACGCCGTCAAGGTGCAGAAGTTCCCGTTCACCGCCAACGGCAAGGCGCACGGCCTCGGCCAGCCGGTCGGCTTCGTCAAGGTCATCGCCGACGACACCCACGGCGAACTGCTCGGCGCCCACCTGATCGGCCCCGAGGTCACCGAGCTGCTGCCCGAACTGACGCTGGCCCAGCAGTGGGACCTGACGGTGCACGAGGTCGGCCGCAACGTGCACGCCCACCCGACGCTGGGCGAGGCCGTCAAGGAGGCGATCCACGGCCTGGCCGGGCACATGATCAACATGTAGTGCGGCCCTCCGGGTGAGCGACCGCCGCCCCGGTGCCCGCCGACGGTACGGCGGCGCGCCGGGGCGGTACGTCTTCGGGCCCCGACGCCGTGAGGAGCCCCGCCGATGAACGCCCCCGCCCCCTACCTGACGGTCGACGAGCGCACCGAGGCCGGCCGCGCCGCCCGGGCCCGCGCCCCGCGCTCCACCGCCGGGCACTGGCGGCCCGCCGCCGACCGGCCCGACCCGCTCGCCGTGCTGCGCGCCCAGGCCGCCGACCGGCTCCCGGAACTCGTCCCGATCCGCACCGGCCGGATGGCCGCCTCCCCGTTCGCCTTCCTGCGCGGCGCCGCCGCCGTGATGGCCGGCGACCTGGCCGCCGCCCCCGACAGCGGCCTGACCGTCCAGCTCTGCGGCGACGCCCACCTGGTCAACTTCGGACTGTTCGCCTCACCCGAACGGGCCCTGCTGTTCGACCTGAACGACTTCGACGAGACGCTGCCCGGCCCGTTCGAGTGGGACGTCCAGCGGCTGGCCGCCAGCCTCGCCGTCGCCGCCCGGGAGAACGGCGAGCGCCCCGAGGACGCCCACCGGGTGGTGCGCGAGGCCGTCCGCGCCTACCGCGAGCACGTCCGGCAGCTCGCCGGGCTCGGCGAACTCCCGGTCTGGTACCGGCGGATCGACGCCGACGACCTGCTCACCCGCCTCACGGGGAAGCCCCGCCGCCGGGTCGAGGCCGACCTGGCCGCCGCCCGCCGCCGCGACAGCCTCCAGGCGGCGGGCAAGCTCACCGAGACCACCGCCACCGGCCGCCGCCGCTTCAAGGACCAGCCCCCGCTGATCGAGCACGTCGGCGTCGACCCCGACGAGGTGCACGGCATGCTCGCCGACTACCGCGCCACCCTCTCCGAGGAGCGCGCCCGCCTGCTCGACCGCTACCGCTACGTCGACACCGCCCGCAAGGTGGTCGGCGTCGGCAGCGTCGGCACCCGCTGCCACGTCGTCCTGCTCCAGGGCCGGGACGCCGGCGACCCGCTGGTCCTCCAGGTCAAGGAGGCCCGGGCGTCCGTCCTGGAGCCCTACGCCGGGCCGAGCCGGTACACCCACCACGGGCGGCGGGTGGTCGCCGGGCAGCGCCTCATCCAGGCCGCGAGCGACATCTTCCTCGGCTGGATGACCGGCCCGGCCGACCGGCACTTCTACTGGCGCCAACTGCGCGACATGAAGGGCTCCGCCGAGGTCGGCACCATGACTACCCGCGCCCTGCGCGCCTACGCCCGGCTCTGCGGCACCGCCCTGGCCCGCGCCCACGCCCGCTCCGGCGACCGGATCGCCATCGCCGCCTACCTCGGCCGCGGCGACGCCTTCGACCGCGCCGTCACCGCCTTCGCCCACCGCTACGCCGAGCTCAACGCCGCCGACCACGCCCGCCTCACCGCCGCGATCGCCGCCGGCGAGGTGCGGGCCGAGAACGCCTAGGCCGGGCGCGCGCGGCCCGGCCCCCGGTTTGCGGACCGTCCGGCGGCGGGGGGTGATGGAGGGAAGCAACGTCCGCACCACTGCCGGAGGCAACCGTGTCCCACCACAAGTCGAACAAGGCGGTCGAGGGCGACCCCGACACCGGCCACGGCGGCGGCCTGCCGCGGCGGCCCGACGAGACCGAGCTGGAGGAGCGCACCGAGGAGGACCGCGAGGAGGCCGGCCTGGACCCCGGCGACGGGGACGGCGACGGCGACGGGGAGGGCGACGGCGACGGGGACGGGGTGTAGCCCGGTCCGCCGGGCGCACTCCGCCGGGCGTCCCCGGTGCGGCACGGTCCGCACCGGGGACGCAGCGTGAGCGAAGGTGGCGAATTCGCCCGATTTCGGTCACTTTGCGTGAATGTGTCCCCGAAGCGGGTTTCAGTCCGGCGGAGCGGGCCACGCGCCCAGTGCTGGAATGTGAAGGAGGCGTGAGCACATGATCACCGAACAGCAGATCCGTTCCATGCTGAACCACCCCGTGCACGACGCTCAGGGCAACAAGATCGGTAAGGCCGACCACCTCTTCCTCGACGACGCCACCGGCAAGCCCGAGTGGGTGAGCGTGAAGACCGGGTGGTTCGGTTCGAGCGAGTCGTTCGTCCCGATCCGGGACGCCGACGTGGTCGACGGCCACCTCCAGGTCCCCTACGCCAAGGACAAGGTCAAGGACGCGCCGAACGTCGACGTGGACAACGGCGGCCACCTCTCCGAGCAGGAGGAGCGCCGGCTGTACCAGCACTACGGCATCGCCTGGGACGACGCGTGGAAGGCCGCCAACCAGCCCGGCGAGGGCGGTTGGGCCCACCGGGAGGGCGACACCGGCACCGCCGCCGGTGCGGCGGGCGCGGCCGGTGCGGCAGGCGCGGCGGCCAAGTCGAAGACGGACCGCACCCGGCTCACCGACGCCGCCGGAACCGCCGGAACCGCCGGGACCGCCAAGGCCACCGGCACCACCGGAACCGCCGGGACCGCCAAAGCCGCCGGAACCGCCGGTGCGGCCGGAACCACCGCCGCCGGTGCGACGGCGGGCGGCCGGACGGACGCCCGTTCCGGCATGGATGCCCGTTCCGGCATGGACGCGCGTTCCGACCTGGACGCCCGCGCCGCCGCTGCCGCCGCGCCCGGCCCCGCCGTCCGGGGGACCGGCCGCACCGAGCGCGACGACGAGGCGATGACCCGCTCCGAGGAGCGGATGCACGTCGGCATCGAGCGGTACGAGACCGGGCACGCCCGGCTGCGCAAGTACGTCGTCACCGAGGAGGAGCAGCAGACCGTGCCGGTCCGGCACGAGGAGGTCCGGATCGAGCGCGAGCCGATCACCGAGGCGAACCGGGGCGAGGCGCTGTCCGGCGAGGTCATCTCGGAGGCCGAGTACGACGTGGTCCTGCACGGGGAGCGCCCGGTCGTGCGCACCGAGGCCGTCCCGGTGGAGCGGGTGCGGCTGGTGACCGAGGAGCACGTCGAGGAGCAGACCGTCACGGGCGAGGTGCGCAAGGAGCGCATCGAGGCCGAACTGCCGGATGCCGAAGGGAAGTTGCCGCCGAACACCGGTAAGGACGACCCGGGTCGGGGACGCCGCCGGTGACGCCCTCCGGCGGGGCCCGGCCCTCGGGCTGAGCCCCGCCGGACGCGCCGGGTGCGGGACGAGCGAAGGAGGCCGAGATGGTGTGGTTGCTGCTGATCGTGCTGATCGCCGTGGTGTGCGGCTTCGTCGGCGCGCTGGTGAAGGGCCTGCTGTGGCTGCTGGTGATCGGCGCGGTGCTGTTCGTCGGCGCCCTGCTGGTGGCGGGCGTCCGGATGGGCCGCAGGAGCTCCGCGCCCCGCTAGGCCCCCTGCACGTGAGCGGCCCCCGGCACGCGCCGGGGGCCGCTCCGCGTACGGGGTGTCAGGAGGCGGGGCAGGTGTCGGCCGTGGTGAGCAGGGCCGCGGTGCTCTGGGCGACGGTCAGGCGGGTCCCGGTGAGCAGGGTCAGCGAGAGCGCGGTGACGGTGACGCCCCGGCCCCCGGCGAGCGGGGTCCGCTGGTTGACGACCAGGGAGCCGACCAGCGGGAGGCCGATGGTGGTGTTCGGCGCGGCGTCGGCGGCGACGGGGAGACCGGCGACCCGGAGGTTGACCAGGGTGGTGGTACCGCTCGGTTCGACCGTTCCCGGGCCGGTGGCGGTGAGCGGCTGCCGGGCCCGGGCCGAGGTGCCGACCAGGTCGGCGGTGACCAGCCCGCCGAGCAGGCTGACCCCGGTGACCTGGGCGTGGGCGGCCGCGGTGCGGGTGCCGTCCGGGTCGACGGTGCCGGAGGCGTCGGTGGTGAGCACGCCGAGGGTGCCGACGGTGCCGAGCCCGGCGCTGAGCACCGCGTGCGCGTCCTGGCCGGGCAGCGGGGTGCAGGAGTGGGCGGAGGCGGGCAGCGGGCCGATGTTCACCGCCGGGGAGGTGAGCCGCACGCCGTGCGCCCGGGCGTCGAAGACCGGCGCGGTGAAGGTCACCGAGGTGCAGCCGGGCGGGTCGAGGCCGATCCGGGCGGTGACGTCCGACCCGCACACCCGGTAGGTGCCGCCGGTGAGCGAGGTGAGCCGGACGGTGGCCGTGCAGGACGGCTGTCCGGCGGCCAGGTCGCCGTGCACGGTCACGGTGCCCGGCCCGGGGTCCGCGACGGCCGTGCCGGAGCCGCAGTCGGTGGTGGCGCTGCCGGGGTCGAGGACCAGCCCGGCGGGGAGCCGGCCGGTGAACGACCAGCCCTCCTTGGCGGCCAGTTCGGCGGTGTTGGTGACGGTGAAGGTCAGCGTGGCGGGCGCGCCGACGGGCAGCTGGGCCGGGGCGAAGGACTGGTCGAGCTGCGGGGTGGCGTCCAGCAGCCGGATGTTGTCGATCGCGCCGTCGTTGCCGCCGCCGCTGGGCTGCTCGTTGACCAGCCGGATGCCGGCCGAGTCGCCGCTGAACAGGACCGAGCCGTTGCTGGCGTAGGTGCCCACCGAGGTGCCGCCGATCACCCGGCCGGGGTTCTGGCAGGGGTCGATGGGGGAGCTGAACGCGGCCCGCGCGGTGCCGCCGTCGAGCAGGTAGAAGGCGAGCAGCGGGTGGCTGGCGAAGCAGTTCTGGGCCGCCGCGTCCACCGAGAAGGTCAGGAAGCGGTTCTGCGCGCTCAGCGGGACCGGCCGTACGGTCTCCAGCTCGGTGCGCCCGGCGCCCGGGTCGGCCGAGGTGTAGGCGGTCAGCGAGTGGTTGGTGGCGGCGTCGCCGCCCGCCCAACTGCCCAGCGCGGCGGCCATCTGCTTGTTGGCGGCCCAGTAGCTGCCGCAGTAGACGCCGGGCGGCGGGGCTGCCGGGCCCTGCGCGGAGACGATCAGCCCGTTGCAGGCGGTCAGCCAGGCCGGGTCGGCGGTGTACTGCTCGGCGGCCGGCGCGGCGCCGGTGTAGTCGGTCAGCAGGGTGACCGCCGGACCCTGGCCGTTCTCGAAGTCCTCGGTGAACACGGTGACCGGCGCGCTCGGCGTGCCGGGGTTCCCCGGCGCGTTCGCCGCGGCCGGCCCGATCGCGGCCAGCGTCCCGGCGGCCAGCGCGGCGACGCCCAGCAGGGCCGTCGCCGCCCGGCCCCGCCACCGTCCGCGGGCCGCCCCCGGCACGTCGCCCCTCGGTCCGTAACCCCTCATCCCGCACCCCTTTCGTGCCGCCCGGCCGCTCGTCCCGGCCGCACCGGGACGACGCGACGGACGTCCCGGCCACTGTCCCGGTCCGGGGGCCCTTCGCACACCGGCGTGCGGCGTCCCGGCCGGTGCGGTCGCGCGCACGCGCGCCGTGCGAGCCGGTGCGTGCTGCCGCGAGCCGGACGGCCCGGGGGTCCGTCCTCGGACCCCCGGTGCGGCCCCGCGGTGTCCGGTGCGTGCGTCCGGGCTGTGCCGGTCCGAAGCCCCCGTCCGGGGGTGCCCGGGCTTTCGGCCGGTGCGGCGGGCGGGCCCCTCCTGCGCGCGACGGGCAAGGAGGACGCGTGCCGGGTGCCGGGGAGCGGGAAGCGGGCAGGGAGCGGAGGCGGGCCCTGGCGCGGGACCGGTCCCGCCGGGAGGGGGCGGGCGGGGCGCGGGGACGGCCCCGTATCGTGGGAGTCGACCCGCCCGGCACCCCGGCGGACGCCGCACGGCGGTGGCAGAGGCGAGCAGCAGGAGCAACCCATGTCCCTCCCGGTCGTCCTCTCCCTGCGGGAGCAGATCCGCGGGCACATCGTCGAGGGCATCGTCAGCGGCCGGTGGAAGCCGGGGGAGCGGATCGTCGAGCGCCGCGTCGCCGCCGAGCTGGACGTCAGCCAGACCCCTGTGCGCGAGGCGCTGCGGGAGTTGGAGACGCTGCGGCTGATCGAGTCGTCCCCCAACAAGGGCGTGCGGGTGCGGATGCTCACCGCCGCCGACCTGGAGGAGATCTACCCGGTGCGGGCCGGACTGGAGCAGCTCGCCGCCGAGACGCTCGCGCGGCGCCTGGCGGCGGACCCGGCGGCCGGGGCCGCCCTGGAGGCGGTCCTGGAGCCGGAGGTGGCGGCCCTCCGGGCGGCCGACCGGGCGGGCGACGTGCGGGCCCAGGTGCACCACACGGTGGCCTTCCACCGCGAGCTGGTGCGGTCCGCGGGCAACGGCGTCCTGCTGCACACCTGGGAGTCGCTCGGCATCGAGGTGTGGGCGGCGCTGTCGATCCGCTGGCTGGGCACCCGCCAGCCCTCCTACGCGGAGGAGCACGAGGCGGTCCTGGAGGCGTTGCGGCGGCAGGACCCGCGGGCGGGGGAGCTGGTCCGGGAGCACGTGCTCGGCTGTGCACCGCGTGCCTGATCGGCGGGGCCGCGCGGGGTGAGGAGTGGCACCGGGTGCCTATTCCGCCGCCGGTATTTGATCGATCATCGATCAGAGTTAGGGTGACGGCAGCCCCCACGGGGCCACCCGGCGGCGTACCGGCCCCGCCGGACCCACCGCCCCGCACGATGCCCGAGAGGGACCGCCATGTCCGACCTCCCCCCCCCGCCCCCAGCGCCCTGGACCAGCTGCCCGACCGGGATGCCGAGGAGACCGCCGAGTGGGCCGCCTCGCTCGACGCCGTGGCCGCCGCGGCCGGCCCGCGCCGCGCCGGCTACCTGCTGCGCCGCACCCTGGAGCACGCCGAGCGCACCGGCCTGCCCGCGCCCCGCCCGCTGGAGACCGACCACCTCAACACCATCCCCACCGCCGCCGAACCCGCACTGCCCGGCGACGAGGTGCTCGACGCGCGCATCACCGCCTGGAACCGCTGGAACGCCGCCGCCATGGTCACCCGGGGCAGCCGCCACGGCCTCGGCGGCCACCTCGCCACCTACGCCTCCGCCGCCTGGCTCTACGAGACCGGCTTCCAGTACTTCTTCCGCGGCAAGGCCGACGGCTCCGGCGACCAGCTCTACGTCCAGGGCCACGCCTCGCCCGGCATCTACGCCCGGGCGTTCCTCGACGGCCGTCTGAGCGAGGCCGACCTCGACCGCTTCCGCCAGGAGACCGGCCCCGGCGGCCTGCCCTCCTACCCGCACCCGCGCCGCCTGCCCTGGCTGTGGGAGTTCCCCACCGTCTCGATGGGCCTCGGCCCGCTCTCCGCCATCCACCAGGCCCGCTTCAACCGCTACCTGCACCACCGCGGCATCAAGGACACCTCCGCCTCCCACGTGTGGGCCTTCCTCGGCGACGGCGAGATGGACGAACCCGAGTCCACCGCGGCCCTCGCCCTGGCCGGCCGGGACGGCCTGGACAACCTGACCTTCGTCGTCAACTGCAACCTGCAGCGCCTCGACGGCCCGGTCCGGGCCAACTTCAAGATCGTGCAGGAGCTGGAGGCGCAGTTCCGCGCCGCCGGCTGGAACGTGGTGAAGGCGCTGTGGGGCCGCTCCTGGGACGCCCTGTTCGCCCTCGACACCACCGGCGCCCTCCTCCAGCGCCTGCGCGAGGTCCCCGACGCCCAGGTACAGACCTACGCCGTCCGCGACGCCGCCTACATCCGGGCCCACTTCTTCGGCGCCGACCCCGAACTGGCCCGCATCGCGGACCGGCTGGACGACGCCACCCTCCTCGACTGCTTCCACTCCTCCCGGGCCGGCCACGAGCCCCGCAAGGTGCACGCCGCCTACCGCGCGGCCCTGGCGCACCGCGGCGCCCCGACCGTGGTCCTCGCCCAGACCGTCAAGGGCCACACCCTGGGCGACGGCTTCGCCTCGCGCAACGCCAACCACCAGATGAAGAAGCTCTCCACCGCCGAGTTCCGCGCCATGCGGGACCTGCTGGAGCTGCCGATCCCCGACCGGGCCCTGGACGACGGCCCGGTCCCCTACGCCCACCCCGGAGCCGACTCCGCCGAGGTGCGCTACCTGCACGAGCGCCGCGCCGCCCTCGGCGGTCCCGCGCCCGCCCGCCGCCTGCACCCCGCACCGGCACTGCCCGAGCCGCCCGCCGCGCCCTTCGACGCGCTCGCCAAGGGCTCCGGCCGCCAGGAGATCGCCACCACCATGGCCTTCGTCCGCCTGGTCAAGGACCTGATGCGCGACCAGGCCACCGGCGCCCGCTGGGTGCCGATCGTCCCCGACGAGGCCCGCACCTTCGGCATGGAGTCGCTCTTCCCCACGCACGGGATCTACTCGCCGCTCGGCCAGACCTACGAGCCCGTCGACCGCGGCCAGTTGCTCGCCTACACCGAGGCCCGCGACGGCCAGATCCTCAACGAGGGCATCACCGAGGCCGGTTCGATGGCCGCCTTCACCGCCGCCGCCACCGCCTACGCCACACACGGCGAGCCGATGATCCCCTTCTACATCTTCTACTCGATGTTCGGCTGGCAGCGCACCGCCGACCAGATGTGGGCCCTCGCCGACCAGCTCGGCCGCGGCTTCCTGATCGGCGCCACCGCCGGCCGCACCACCATGACCGGCGAGGGCCTGCAGCACGCCGACGGGCACTCCCACCTGATCGCCTCGACCAACCCCGCCGCCCGCTCCTACGACCCGGCCTTCGCCTACGAGCTGGCCGTGATCGTCCGCGACGGCCTGCGCCGGATGTACGGTCCCGCCCCCGAGGACGTCTTCTACTACCTGACGGTCTACAACGAGACCAAGGCACAGCCGCCGATGCCGCAGCGCCCCGGCGTCGAGGAGGGGATCGTCAAGGGCCTGTACCGCTACCGGGAGGCCGGTCCCCTCCCCGGGCCCGACGCCCCGCCCCGCCTGCAACTGCTGGCCTCCGGCACCGCCGTGCACTGGGCCCTGGACGCCCAGCGCCTGCTCGCCGACGACTGGGGCGTGGCCGCCGACGTGTGGTCGGCCACCTCCTGGAACGAGCTCCGGCGCGACGCGCTGGCCTGCGACGACGCGCTGCTGAACGGCGAGGAGCGCACCCCTTACGTCACCCGCGCCCTCGCGGGCGCCCCCGGGCCGGTGCTGGCGGTCAGCGACTGGATGCGCGCGGTGCCCGACCAGATCGCCCAGTGGGTCCCGCAGGACTGGAACTCCCTCGGCACCGACGGCTTCGGCCTCTCCGGCACCCGCGAGGACGTCCGCCGCCACTTCGGCGTCGACCCCGAGTCGGTGGTCGTCGCGGCGCTGGCCGCCCTCGCCCGGCGCGGCGACGTCAAGGCCGGGACCGTCGCCGAGGCCCGCCGCAGGTACGGCCGCTGACCCCGGGCCGCGGGGTCAGGCCGGGCGGTACGCGTCGGTGTGCTCGAAGTCGGGCATCGTGGCCGGGCGGCCGTCCTGGAAGCCGGTGCTGACGAAGTCGCTGCCGGTGGTGGCGTTCAGCGCCCAGTTGACCAGCACCCGGGTGCGGGCGGTGACGGTCGGCAGCGCCATCAGGTGGTAGCCGCGGGCCACCGCCTGCCCCGGCAGGCCGCTCAGCTCCACGCCCAGCGGCCGGGAGACCGCGTAGCCGCCGCCCAGGTCCACCACCAGACCCAGGTCGCGGTGGAAGTAGGGCCGCATGGCGGTGCCCCGCAGCCGGGCGGCCACGTTGAGGGCCACCGCCTTGCCCTGGCGCTGCGAGTGCTGCGCGGTGGGCGGGGTGATGCTGCCGTCGTCCTTGGCCAGGTCCGGGACGGCGGCGGCGTCCCGACCGCGAACACGCCCTCCGCGCCGGGCACCGTGAGCTCCGCCGTGGTCGCCAGCCGCCCGCGCACCAGGTCGGTGTCGACGGTGTGCACCAGCGGGCTGGCCGCCACGCCGGCCGTCCACACCAGGGTGCGGGTGCGCAGCGTCCGGCCGTCGGTGAGCTCCACCGTCCGGGGGGTCACCCGGGCCACGCTGGTGTTCAGGCTGAACTCGATGCCCCGGCCGCGCAGCACCGCCATCGCGGCGTCGCCGAGCCGCTCGCCGATCTCCGGCAGCAGCCGGGGCGCGATGTCCACCAGGTGCCAGCTGAGCAGCGACGGGTCCACGTGCGGGAAGCGCCGGACGGCCGCCCGGGTGAGCAGTTCCAGGCAGGCGGCGGTCTCGGTGCCGGCGTACCCGCCGCCCACCACCACGAAGCACAGGCGCTCGGCGCGCTCCTCGGGGTCGTTGGTGGCGGCGGCCGCGTCCAGTTGGCCGATCACGTGGTCGCGCAGGTAGGCGGCCTGGGCCAGGGTCTTCATCCCGAGCGCGTGCTCGGTGACGCCCGGGATGTCGAACAGCCGGGTGGTGCTGCCGGCGGCCAGCACCAGGTGGTCGTAGCCGAGCTCCCACTCGGCGCCCTCGTTGGTGCGCACGGTCACCTGTCGCCGCCCGGTGTCCACCCCCAGGGCGAACCCCGGCACGTAGCGGGTGCGGCGCAGCCGCCGCCGCAGCGAGACCGCCACCGACTGCGGGGTGACGACGCCCGCCGCCACGTGCGGCAGCAGCGGCAGGTAGAGCTGGTAGTCGTGCGGGGAGACCAGCACCAGCTCCGCCTCCCCGGGCTTGAGCAGCCGCTCCAGCCGGTGCAGGCACTCCACGCCGGCGAAGCCGGCACCGATGACGAGGATCCGGGGGCGGGGCATGGGCACACTCCGGGCCGATGGGGAGGGGGATGCCGCCCATGCTGGCAGCGCCCCGCGGCCCCGCACCTCGACCGCCGCGGGCGGCCGGGGAACGAGGCGGGCAGGGAACGAGGCGGCCGGGGAACGAGGCGGCCGGGGAACGGGGGCGCGGGACGACGGGCGCGGGTCAGGAGGGCTCGGGGCGGCCGATCGAGCAGACCAGTTCGCCGTCCCGCGCGTCGGCGACGATGGTGTCGCCGGGCCGCAGGTCGCCGCCGAGCAGCATGGTGGCGAGCCGGTTGTCGAGCTGGGTCTGGATGGTGCGGCGCAGCGGGCGGGCGCCGAACTCGGGCTGGTGGCCCTTGTCGACCAGCCACTCCTTGGCGGCCCCGGTGACCTCCAGCTCCAACCCCTGCGCCCTCACCCGGCGTTCGGAGTTGGCCAGCATCAGGTCGACGATCCGCATCAGGTCGTCGGCGCCCAGCGCGTCGAAGACGATGATGTCGTCGATCCGGTTGAGGAACTCGGGCAGGAAGCGCCCGCGCAGCTCCTCCATCAGCCGGTCGCGGATCTCCTCGGTCTCGCCCTTGTGGGAGAGGATCAGCTGCGAGCCGATGTTGGAGGTCATGATGACCACGGTGTTGCGGAAGTCGACGGTGCGGCCCTGGGCGTCGGTGAGGCGCCCGTCGTCGAGGACCTGGAGCAGCGCGTTGAAGACGTCCGGGTGGGCCTTCTCGACCTCGTCGAACAGCAGCACGCTGTACGGGCGGCGGCGGACGGCCTCGGTGAGCTGCCCGGCCTCCTCGTAGCCGACGTACCCGGGCGGGGCGCCGACCAGGCGGGAGACGGTGTGCTTCTCCTGGAACTCGCTCATGTCGAAGCGGACCAGCCGGTCCTCGTCGCCGAAGATCAACTCGGCCAGGGCCTTGGCGAGTTCGGTCTTGCCGACGCCGGTCGGGCCGAGGAACAGGAACGAGCCGACCGGCCGGTCCGGGTCGGCCATGCCGGCCCGGCTGCGGCGCACCGCCTCGGAGACCGCGACCACGGCCCGGTCCTGGCCGATCACCCGGTCGTGCAGCTCGTCCTCCAGCTTGAGCAGCCGGGTCTTCTCGTCCTCGGTGAGCTGCGAGACCGGGATGCCGGTCTGCCGGGAGAGCACGTCGGCGACGTCGTCGACGGTCACCGAGACCACGCCCTCGCGGCGCTCCTCGACCTCGGCGGTCTGCGCCTCCAGGTCGGCGATCCGGCCCTTCAGCTCGGAGGCCCGGGAGAAGTCCTCGGCGGCGACCGCCTCGTCCTTCTCGCGGCGGAGCTTGGCCAGTTCGTCCTCGCGGCCGACCACCTCGGTGGAGCGGCCCAGGCCGCGCAGCCGGACCCGGGCGCCGGCCTGGTCGATCAGGTCGATCGCCTTGTCGGGCAGGAAGCGGTCCGAGACGTACCGGTCGGAGAGGTCGGCGGCGGCGCGCAGCGCCTCGTCGGTGAAGCGGACCTGGTGGTGGGCCTCGTAGGAGTCGCGCAGGCCCTCCAGGATCTGCACGGTCTCCTCGACCGAGGGCTCGGGGATCAGCACCGGCTGGAAGCGCCGCTCCAGCGCCGGGTCCTTCTCGATGTGCTTGCGGTACTCGTCGATGGTGGTGGCGCCGATGACGTGCAGCTCGCCGCGGGCCAGCGCGGGCTTGAGCATGTTGCCCGCGTCCATCGCGCCCTCGCCGCCGGCGCCCGCGCCGACCACGGTGTGCAGCTCGTCGATGAACAGCACGGTGGAGTCGGCGGCCTCCCGGACCTCGTCGATGACGTTCTTCAGCCGCTCCTCGAACTCGCCGCGGTACTTGGAGCCCGCGACCAGCCCGGACAGGTCGAGCGAGACCACCCGCCGGTCCTTGAGGGTGGAGGGGACGTCGCCGGAGACGATCCGCTGGGCCAGTCCCTCGACGATGGCGGTCTTGCCGACGCCGGGCTCGCCGATCAGCACCGGGTTGTTCTTGGACCGGCGGGAGAGGATCTCGACGGTCTGCTCGATCTCCTCGGCCCGGCCGACCACCGGGTCGAGCCGGCCCATCCGGGCGTCCTCGGTGAGGTCGCGGCCGTACTCGTCCAGGGTCGGCGTCCTGCTCTCGGGCTTGGCGGGGGAGTGCTCGCCCCGGGCGGCGGCCTCGGCGCCGCGCTGGAGCCGGGAGGGGTCGGCGCCCTGCGCGCCGAGCAGGCGGCCGGCCGCCGAGTCGGGGTCGTCCAGCAGGGCGGCCAGGATGTGCTCGGGGCCGATGTAGGAGACGCCGGCGGCCTGCGAGCGGGCGTGCGCACCGATCAGCACCCGCTTGGCGGCCGGGGTGAGGCCGGGGTCGACCGAGGGGTCGGCCGCGCCCGCGGGCAGGGTGCGCTCGATCGCGGCGGCCAGCCGGTCCGGGTCGGCGCCGGACCGGGCGAGCAGGCCGCGGGACGGCTCGACCTGCGTGGCGGCCCACAGCAGGTGCGGGGTGTCCAGGTCGGTGCTGCCGTCCTCCTGGGCGCGCAGCTCGGCGCGGGCGATCAGGTCGCGGGACGATTCGGTCAGCAGCCGCCCGATCGGGACGCGCTGCACGGCGGGCGGGGACGCGGCCGGGTTGAGGCCGAAGAAGCGGTTGAGCAGCTCCGAGAAGGCGTCGTCGGAACCGAAGGAGCCGAAGCCGGGCATGGTCATCGTGCGGGCACTCCCCTGGGCGGGCGGGCAGCGGTCCCCCCGAACTATGCCAACGCGTGGTATGTCCCGCTCAGCGGATGATCCGGACAGGTGGCGCCCGGCCCGCCCGGCGGGCTTCGGCGAACTTGGGACAGGCATTACCCGTTCATGGGATTCTGATGACCTTCGACTCCGGCGGGCCGGCGGACCGACGGGCCGACCGCCCGCGGCACCCGCACGCGCCACCGTGACCACCGTGAGGGGAGACGGCCATGCCGACGACGGACCGTACCACCGGGCGGCGGCGGAACATCGACGCCCTGCTGCGGCGCTCCCCGCTGCAACCGGTCTTCCGGGCCCGCGCCGCCCGCCGCCTCGCCGTGCTCGCCTACCACGGCGTCGACGACCCGGCGGCGTTCCGCGCCCAGATGGAACGCCTGGCCCGCACCGCCCGCCCGGTCGGCCCCGACGAGGTCGCCCGGGCCGCCGAGCACCGCCGCCCGCTGCCCGCCCGCAGCGTGCTGGTCACCTTCGACGACGGCGACCGCACCGTGCTCACCGAGGCGCTGCCGGTGCTGGCCCGGCTCGGCATCCCCGCCGCCGCCTACGTGATCACCGACCTGATCGGCACCGACCAGCCGTACTGGTGGACCGAGGCCGCCCACCTGGTCCGGCACGGCGCCCGCGCCGAACCGCTGCACGGCCTCGGCCCGACCGCCGCCGTCCGCCGCCTCAAGGACCTGGCCGACCCCGAACGGCGGCGCGCGCTGGTCGAGTTGCGCGCCACCGCCACCCGGCAGGCGCCCCGGCAGCGGCAGTTGAGCCGCGCCGACCTGCACACCCTGGCCGACGCCGGGGTGGCGATCGGCAGCCACACCGCCTCCCACCCCTGCCTGGACCGCTGCGCCGACGCCGACGTCGACGCCCAACTCCTGGGCGCGCACGAGCGGCTGACCCGGTGGATGGGCCGACCGCCGACCACCTTCGCCTACCCGAACGGCAACTACGACCCGCGCGCCGACCGGGTCCTTCGCACCCTCGGCTACCGCACCGGATTCCTCTTCGACCACCGGCACGCCGAACTCGCCCCGGCCCACCGGCTGCGGATCAGCCGCCTGCGGGTCAACTCGCACACCGGCCGGGACCGCTTCGACACCATCCTGTCCGGACTGCACCCGGCCGTGCACCGGCTGCGCGGCGGCAGGTGAACTCCCTTTCGGACACCGAGGGTTGACAGCGGCCGGGGCCGGGGCGGACGGTGCGGGGCGGAAGGGGCGGGACGTGGCGGGCGGGAGAGGGGGCGGGGCGGTGCCGGAGATCCACCGGACGCCCGAACTGGGCGGGGAACTCGTGCACGACTGGCGGGAGTTGGTCGCCGCAGACCCGGACGGCTCGTGGTTCGCCGGGCCGGACTGGGTGCTCGCCTGGTGGCGCACGCTGGGGGCCGGGCAGCCCGGGGAGGTCGCGGTGTGGCGGGGCCCGGACGGGCGGGCCGAGGCGGTGCTGCCGCTCGGCGCCGCCCGGCTGCGGGTGCACCGGCGGGCACCGGTCGAGGTGCCGGTGCTCACCCTGCTCGGCGCCGGGCCCGGCGCCGCCGACCACTGCGGGCCCACCGCCCGCCCGCACCGGCGGGCCGAGGTGGCCGCCTGGCTGGCCGACCGGGCCCGGCGCGAGACGCTCTGGCTGCCGAACCTGGACCCCGCGCACACCGGCCTGCCGCCCGCCGGTGCCCGCCCGGTGGCCCGGACCGCCTGCCCGCGCGCCGACCTCGCCGCCGGGCCCGACCGGCTCGGCTCCCGGGACTTCCGGGCCGCCAACCGGCGCGCCCACCGGCGGCTCGCCGCGGCCGGAGTCGACTTCCACTGGCTGCCGCCCACCGCCGCCCGGCCCGACCTGCTGGACGAACTGCTGCGCCTGCACCGGCTGCGCCGGGCGGCCGCCGCGGGCGGGGCCAGCAGCTTCGGGGCCGACCGGCTGCCGCTGCACCGGCTGCTGGTGCAGGGCTCCGCCCCCGGGTGCGGCCCGGCCTTCCAGCTCGCCCGGCGCGGGGACGAGGTGGTGGGCGTGCTGTACGGCTTCCGCTGGGCCGACCGGTTCGCCTACTACCAGACCGGCTGGGACCCGCGCTTCGCCGCCGACTCGCTGGGCACCGCGCTGGTCGACGCGGCGATCCGCAACTGCGCGGCCGAGGGCGTGCGCACCTTCGACTTCCTGCGCGGCGCCGAACCGTACAAGTACCGCTTCGGCGCCGTCGACCGCACGGACACCGGCTGGCTGCGCCCGCGCGGCCCGGGCGGGGCGCTGCTCGGCCTCAAGCACCGCCTGGCAAACGGAAGTTGACGGGACGTCAGGTCGTGGTGTCGCCGTCCAGGTAGACCCACTCGCCCCGGTGGCGGACGAAGCGGCTGCGCTCGTGCAGCGCGCCGGGGCGGCCGCCCTCCAGGTAGTGGGCGCGGAACTCGACGGTGCCCTCGGTGTGGAACGGGCCGCCCTCGCCGGCGCCGAGGATCTCCAGCCGCTCCCAGCGCAGCGCGGGGTCGAAGTCCACCGCGGCGGGCCGGGTGTCCGGGTGCCAGGAGCGCAGCAGGTACGGCTCGTCGTGGACCGCGAAGGCGCTGAACCGGGAGCGCATCAGCTGCTCGGCGCTGCCCGCGGCGGCCTCGCCGCGGTGCAGCCGGCCGCAGCAGTCGGCGTACCGGGCGGGCAGGCCGCACGGGCAGTCGGCGGGAGCGGCGGGGGCGGGGGTGCGTCGGCGGGCCATGGGGTCCATTATCGCCGCTCCGCCCGGGGGCCCGGCGGTGCGGCCGCCGCCGTCCGGCCGCCGCCCCGGGCCCGCTCCCGGCGGCGCGGCGCGGGCATGGGTCCGGGCGGCGCGGGCAGGATGGGCCCGTGCTGTGTCCGGCGCGGCGCGCCGGGGCGGGACGACTGTCGGCAAGGCGAAGGGAACCGCGATGAGCGACCACCACGACCACCACCACAACGTGCTGCTGCTCGGCTTCGAGGACCGGGCGCGGTGCCGCCTGGCCTACGAGGACGCGATGCACCTGCCCGGGGCCCGGCAGGTCGCGGTGCTGGAGCGCGACGCGGAGGGCATCCTCGACGTCCCGGAGAGCCACATCCGCGGCGCGGGCGTCCCCACCGTCGGCTCCGGCCTGGTCGGCGGCCTGGTCGGGCTGCTCGGCGGCCCGATCGGCGTGCTGCTGGGCTTCGCCGCGGGCGCGGCGATCGGCAACGCCGCCGAGCAGGCCGAGATCACCGACGGCGGCGCGGGCCTGATCGTGCTCTCCTCACGGGTCGACAACGGCCGCGCCCTGCTGGTGGTCGACCTGGTCGAGGACGAGACCGGGCCCGCCGACGCGCTGGCCGCGAAGTATGGGGCCACGGTGGAGCGGATCTCCGCCGAACGGTTCGCCGAGCAGGTGCAGGCCGCCAAGGACCAGGCCGACGAGGACCTCGCCGAGGACGCCGAAGACGCCGCGGACGCCGACCGGGGCTGAGCCCCGGACCGGCCCGGGCCGAGCGGCGGGCCGGTCCCGGCCGCACCGGGCCGGCCCCGCCGCCGCGGTGGGCGCGCGGAGCGGCGCGCCGGGAGCCGGCCCCCACCGCGACCGTCGTGCGCGCGGCAACTTTTCCGGGCCGCCGCGCGTCCTTGCCGTGAGGGGGTGGCCGGGATGGGCTCGGGCGCGAAGGTGCTGTGGAGAAGCTACTGGCCGCTGGCCGTGTTACCGCTGGCGGCCGGACTGCTCGACGGGGCGCTGTGGTGGGAGGGGCAGGCGTGGAGCCTGTCGGACTGGGCCGCCAACTTCGGGTTGGGCGCAGTGACCACCATGGTCGTGGGAATGCTGCTCGCGCGCAGGCAGGGGGAGATCCAGGAGGCGCTCGCGGACCTACAGTTGACGGAGAAGGTCGCGATCCTGACCGCCAGCGTGCCGATGCTGCGCGCGGGCAGCCTGCCGGGCCCGACGTACCGGTCGCTGTACGACTGCCGGGCTGCCATGGCGCTGCTGCCGCTCGCCAGCCCGGCGATGCAGGAGGAGTACCTGGAGACGGTCCTCGTGGTGCTCAGGACCGTTCGGGCGGGCTGGGAGTCGTCGCTGCGTTCCTACGCCGCGTGGACCGACCAGGACTGGGCCGACCTCGCCGACGTGGTCCGCCGGCTGAGGGAGACGACGGCGCACAACGCCCGGCGCTCGCCCGTGCTGGCCGCGCACTGGTCGTCCGCCATCGATCCCGAAACCCGCGAGCTGCACGGATTCACCTCCGGGCACGTCCCCTTCGACCTGTTCCGGAAGCACTTCACCGCGGGGCCGGACCGCATCCGCACGTGGCTCAGGTGGGAGGCCCTGGCGGAACTCGCGGCCCGCGGCGACGGCTCGGTCCGGGTCCGGAAGGCCGTCACCCACGTCCCGCCCTACGGAACCGACGCGCTGGACCGCTTCTACGCTCCCTGGTACCGCGACTCGCACGGCCCGGCCGCGTACGACAGTCGGGACGCCGTGCCGGTGCGCCTCACCGAGGCCGCGGCGGACTCCTCGGCCGTCCCGCCCGAGACGTGGAAGCGCATCCTGGTGCTCCGTGACCAGTACGCGCGCTCGGCGAACGGCCCGGGCATCTCCCTGGTGTTCGCCAGCTACTCGCTCGGGGACGGCAGCTACCTCGTCCTGGACGGGAACCACCGCCTGAGCGCCCTGGTCCAGCTCGTGGCGCAGGGCTGCCCGGTCACCCTGACCGAATTCCAGCTCACCGCCCCGCTCGACCCCGCGCTGCTGCCGGACCTCGCCCGCTTCCCCGGCACCCTGCGGTCCGACGCCCCGGGCTGAGGAGTCCGCGCGGGCCGCGGTGCGTCCTCAGAAGTACGGCCGGTAGCCGTCCTTGAGCCGGTCGAGGTCGCGCCGCTCGCGCTTGGTCGGCCGCCCGGCGCCCCGGTCGCGCTGGGCGACGGCGGCCGGGCGCTCGGTGCGCGGCGGCGGCGGGGGGCTGTGGTCGACGTAGCAGGTCTCGGCGACGGGCGCGCCGACCCGCTTGGCGATCGGGCGCACCACCTGGACGACCCGCTCCCGGCCCTCGATCCGGACCCGGACGTCGTCACCCGCCTTGACGTGCTGCGCGGGCTTCGCGGTGGCCCCGTTCAGCTTGACGTGCCCGGCCCGGCAGGCCGCGCCCGCCGCCGAGCGGGTCTTGATCAGCCGGACCGCCCAGATCCAGCTGTCGATCCGCGCGCTCGTCTCGTCCGCACTCATGCCACGACTCTAACGCCGGGCCCGGCCCGGGCGGTCCGGACCCGGGGACGGGCGCCGGGCTGACGCCGGGTCAGGCCGTTTCGCCCGGCGGCCCGGGGGCAGCCGGGGGCCATGGACACCACTGAGCGCACCGAAGAGCCGATCGAGACCCAGGGCGGCGAGGACCACCTCCTGCTCAGCGCCGACACCAACGGTGACGGCAGGCCCGACGTCTGGCTGACCGACACCACCGGCGACGGCAAGGCCGACCTCTACCAGTTCGACACCACCGGGGACGGGGAGGTCGACGTGACCATAGTGGAGCGGTCCGAGGAGCCCGGCGCCGACCGGGTCGTGGTGGGGGGCGACGCGGGCCACCCCCGGCACGGGTGACCCGCCCGGGCAGCCGCGTGACACCGACACCGACACCGTCCGCGGGGCGCGGCCGCCGGGCCGCCGCCCCGCGGACCCGTGCCGCACGTCGAACCCGAGGAGGGGTGATGGCCTCGTACCAGGTCCGGCTCACGGCCGTGACGGCCGGCATGTCGGCGTTCTGCGCCGCGTTCGCCGCGGTCCACCACTTCTGGCTCGCGGGGCTCGGCCCCGGGCGGGCCTGGATCGCCTGGGCGGCCGTGGTGGCCGCCGCGGCGGGTTTCCTCGCGCTGGCCGTCCCCGCCGTCCGGTGGGCGGAGGGCACCCGGCGGGGGCGGCGGCGGTGACGGGGGAGCCGCCGGTCCGCCCGCGTTTGTGCAACTAGTTGCATAGCTGGTCCACCGCGCCCTACCGTTGGGTAACAAATCCTGACCGGAGGCGTCGATGACTGCTGCGTACCCCCACCTGCTGGCCCCGCTCGACCTGGGCTTCACCACCCTGCCGAACCGGGTGGTGATGGGCTCCATGCACGTCGGGCTGGAGGAGGCCGAGGACGGCTTCGCGCGGATGGCGGCCTTCTACGCGGAGCGCGCCCGCGGCGGCGTCGGCCTGATCGTCACCGGTGGCATCGCCCCCAACGAGGCCGGCCGGCCCTGGTCGGGCGGCGCCAAGCTCACCACCGCCGCCGAGGCCGCCGAGCACCGGGCGATCACCGACGCCGTGCACGCCGCGGGCGGGAAGATCGCGCTGCAGATCCTGCACTTCGGCCGGTACGCCTACCACGAGGACCTGGTCGCCCCGTCCGCCCTCCAGGCCCCGATCAGCCCGTACGTCCCGCACGAGCTGACCGCGGAGCAGATCGAGCGGACCGTCGAGGACTTCGCGCGCTGCGCCGAACTCGCCCGCTCCGCCGGGTACGACGGCGTGGAGGTGATGGGCTCCGAGGGCTACCTGATCAACGAGTTCGTCGCCGCCCAGACCAACCACCGCACCGACGACTGGGGCGGCTCCTACGAGAACCGGATGCGCTTCCCGGTCGAGATCGTCCGCCGGGTGCGCGAGCGGGTCGGGCCGGACTTCATCCTGATCTACCGGCTCTCCATGCTCGACCTCGTCCCCGGCGGGTCCACCTTCGACGAGGTGGTCCGGCTGGCCCGGGAGGTCGAGGCGGCCGGGGCCACCCTGATCAACACCGGCATCGGCTGGCACGAGGCCCGCATCCCCACCATCGCCACCTCGGTGCCGCGCGGCGCCTACGCCTGGGTGACGAAGAAGCTGATGGGGAAGGTCGGCATCCCGCTGGTCACCACCAACCGGATCAACACCCCCGAGGTCGCCGAGCACCTGCTCGCCACCGGCCACGCCGACCTGGTCTCGCTGGCCCGGCCGATGCTCGCCGACCCCGCCTTCGTCAACAAGGCCGCCGCCGGCGCCCCCGAGGCGATCAACACCTGCATCGGCTGCAACCAGGCGTGCCTGGACCACACCTTCAGCGCGAAGATCACCTCCTGCCTGGTCAACCCGCGCGCCTGCCACGAGACCGAACTCGTCCTCGCCCCCACCCGCCGGGCCAAGCGGATCGCCGTGGTCGGCGCCGGACCGGCCGGCCTCGCCTTCGCCACCTCCGCCGCCGACCGCGGCCACCACGTCACCCTGTTCGACGCCGCCGACGCGATCGGCGGACAGCTGAACGTCGCCCGGCGGGTGCCCGGCAAGCAGGAGTTCGACGAGACGCTGCGCTACTACCGGCACGAACTCGCCCGCACCGGCGTCGAGTTGCGCCTCGGGACGGTCGCCGACGCGGACACCCTGACCGGCTGGGACGAGGTGGTGCTGGCCACCGGCGTCAGCCCGCGCGTCCCGGAGATCGACGGCGTCGACCACCCCAGCGTGCTCGGCTACCTGGACGTGCTGCGCGACGGCGCGAAGGTCGGCGACCGGGTCGCGGTGATCGGCGCGGGCGGCATCGGCTTCGACGTCGCCGAGTACCTCACCGACCCGGGCAGCGGCGCCGACTTCCTCGCCCAGTGGGGCGTCGACCGCGAGCACACCGCCCCCGGCGGCCTGGCCGCCCCCGTCCGGGCCGCGAGCCCGCGCAGCGTCTTCCTGCTCCAGCGCAAGAGCGGCAAGGTCGGTGCCGGGCTCGGCAAGACCACCGGCTGGATCCACCGCACCGAACTGCGCCACCGCGGCGTGGTGATGGTCCCCGGCGTCGAGTACCGCCGGATCGACGACGCGGGCCTGCACGTCACCGTGGGCGGCGAGGAGCAGGTCCTGCCGGTCGACACCGTGGTGCTGTGCGCGGGCCAGGAGCCCCGCCGCGAGCTGCTCGACGCGCTGCGCGGGCGCGGCGTCGAACCGCACCTGATCGGCGGCGCCGACGTGGCCGCCGAACTCGACGCCAAGCGCGCCATCGACCAGGGCACCCGGCTGGCCGCCGCGCTCTGAGCGCGCGCCGACGCCCACCGGGGCCGGGGCTCCGGTGGGCGTCGGGCGGGCGTCGGGCGGGTCCGGTGGGGCGGCCCCGCGCCGGGATCAGTAGAGCGAGACCCCGTACGCCGACAGCGCCTCGGTGACGGGCTGGAAGAACGTGGTGCCGCCGGAGGTGCAGTCGCCGCTGCCGCCGGAGGTCAGGCCCAGCGCCTTGGTGCCGTCGTACAGCGGGCCGCCGGAGTCGCCGCCCTCGGCGCACACGGTGGTCTGGATCAGGCCGCTGACGGTGCCGCCGTCGGAGTAGCGGACGGTGGCGTTCAGGGCGGTGACCTTGCCGCTGTGGGTGCCGGTGGTCGAGCCGGTGCGCTTGACGGACTCCCCGACGACGGCGTTGGCGGCGGTGAAGCCGCCCGGGTGGCTGAGCGAGGTGTTGGTGTAGCGGACCAGGGCGTAGTCGTTGCCCGGGAAGCTGGAGCCGGAGGTGGTGCCGGCCACCGTGCTCTGGCCGGAGTTGGTGTACCAGGTGCTGGCGATGTTGCCGCAGTGCCCGGCGGTGAGGAAGTAGTACGTGCTGCCCTTGACCACGTTGAAGCCCAGCGAGCAGCGGTAGCCGCCGCCGTAGATCGCGGCGCCCGCGGACAGTTTGGGGCTGAAGGTGCCGGAGGTGCGCTCGACCTTGAGGCGGGCGGCGTCCGCCCCGGCGGCCGCGGTGAGCCGGGCCAGCGCGGCCGGGGTGACGGTGCTGTCGGCGGTCACCACGATCCGTCCGGTGGCGGTGTCGGTGTGCCAGGCGATGCCGCTGACGCCGCTGAGCTCGACCGAGTCGCTGACCCGGGCCAGCGTCGCGGCGTCCGGCGCCGGGGTGGCGGCCCCGGCGGCGGGCACCGCGAGGGCGGTCGCCGCCGCGAGGGCGGCGGCCACGGCGAGCAGGCGGCCGCCGGTGCGGCGCGGGCGGGAGGTGGTGCGCGTGGTCCTCACAGATCTCCTCCTGGGGGAGTGGGAGAGGCCCTGGGGTAGGGGCCGTGAGGCGCGGGCAGGAGCGGTCGGGACCGGCCTCATGGGCCGGTTTTTGATGTGCTCCTGACAGGCGCTATCCGGGAGTATGCGGACCGGCGGCGGGGCTGCGCAAGACCCCGCAAGAGTTTTCCCGCCCGGAGACCCGGCGTCAACGCCCCTGCGGCGGGCCGCACTTGGCGTCCCGTCACCGCGCGCCGCCCGGCCCGCGCGGCGGTCCGGACCGGCCCCACCCGTACGATCGCCGCATGTCACTGCCGCACGCGATCCTCACCGCCCTGCTGGAGAAGCCGTCCTCGGGGCTGGAGCTGACCCGGCGGTTCGACCGGTCGATCGGGTTCTTCTGGTCGGCCACCCACCAGCAGATCTACCGCGAACTGGGGCGGCTGGAGCGCGAGGGGCTGGTGCGGGCGTCCGGGCCGGCGGCCGGGCGGGGGCAGCGCAAGGAGTACGAGGTGCTGCCGGAGGGGCGGGCGGAACTGGCCCGGTGGACCGCCCTGGCGCAGGACCCGAAGCCGGTCCGCGACCCGCTGCTGCTGCGGCTGCGGGCGGCCGCCGTGCTCGGGACGGGCGGGCTGGAGGCGGAGCTGGCCCGGCACCGCGAGCTGCACCGGGCGCAGTTGGCGGAGTACCTGGAGATCGAGCGGCGGGACTTCCCGCCGGAGCGGGCCGAGACGGAGAACCGCCCGCAGCACCTGGTGCTGCGGGCGGGCATCCAACTGGAGTCGTTCTGGTTGGCCTGGCTGGACGAGGCGCTGGCCGGCCGGGCCGGGGGCGGTGCGGGCCTGTCCGGGGAGGGCGTCGGCCCGGGCGGGAGCGGTGTCGGTTCGGGCGGGAGCGGGGCGGTGCGGGCCGGGGGCGGCGGTGCGGGCCCGGGCGGTGTCGGCCCGGCCGGGGGCGGCGTCAGATGATCCGATCGAGGTAGCCGTTGGCGACCAGCCAGGCCACGTTCAGCCGGCTCGGGGCGCCCGGCACCAGGGCGCCGTCCAACTGGTACTGGAGGCCCAGGCCGGGCTGGCCGAACCAGGGCGCGATCGGGCCGGAGTGCACCTCGAACGGCTTGAGCACCCGGTAGTCGTGGTAGTTGCACCCGGCCGCCGGGCTGCCGTCCAGGCTGGACGGCGGGATCGAGCGGTTGGCGTACGGCAGGCCCTCGGGGGCGAGGAACGCGCCGTACTCGCTGCCGTAGCGGTCGACGGCCTGGCCGGGCCGCAGGGTGGTCTCGCCCTCGATCGGGGTGCCGTCGGGCAGCAGCAGGTAGCCGTCGGAGGGCGGGTACTTCCAGCTGCCCGCCGCGCTGTCGTAGTAGGTGCTCAGGAACTGCTGCTCGCCGAGCAGCCCGGTGCGCAGGTAGCCGAACAGCTGGCGGCCGACCGGCCCGGCGTCGGGCAGCCGGTCGGGGCCGAGGCGGGCGTCGTCGTGCCGGAAGGCGGCGGAGCACTCGGTGCCGAGGCCGAGGCCGATCCGCACCTCGACGGGGGCGGCGGACGCGCCGGGCGCGGCGGTGGCGAACAGGGCGACGGCGGCGACGAGCGGGGCGAGGAACTGGCGCAGGCGCACGGACACTCCGGGGCGGTCGGGCGGGACGCGGGAGGGCTCCGGCGCGGCGGGGTGACCGTCCGCTTCCGGTGCCGCACCTCAGGTAAGCGGACCGGACGTCGGCCGGTCAACTCTGCGTGCCCGTACGATCGCTGAGAGTGTCGGCGATTCGGTCAACCCCGGGAGCGCCGTGGCGGGAATAGGTCGGGGTGGCGTCCCGTTGTCGCGAGTGGTTGAATGTTGAATCAACCTCGAAGGAGTTGAGAACGGTGCAGTTCGGCATCTTCAGCGTCGGCGACGTGACCACCGACCCCACCACCGGGCGGACCCCCACCGAGCACGAGCGGATCAAGGCCATGGTGGCCATCGCGCTCAAGGCCGAGGAGGTCGGGCTCGACGTGTTCGCCACCGGCGAGCACCACAACCCGCCGTTCGTCCCGTCCTCGCCGACCACCATGCTCGGCTACGTCGCGGCCCGGACCGAGAAGCTGATCCTCTCCACCTCCACCACGCTGATCACCACCAACGACCCGGTGAAGATCGCCGAGGACTTCGCGATGCTCCAGCACCTCGCCGAGGGCCGGGTCGACGTGATGATGGGCCGCGGCAACACCGGCCCGGTCTACCCGTGGTTCGGCAAGGACATCCGCCAGGGCATCCCGCTCGCGGTCGAGAACTACGCGCTGCTGCACCAGCTCTGGCGCGAGGAGAACGTCGACTGGCAGGGCCGCTTCCGCACCCCGCTGCAGTCCTTCACCTCCACCCCGCGCCCGCTCGACGACACCCCGCCGTTCGTCTGGCACGGCTCCATCCGCAGCCCCGAGATCGCCGAACAGGCCGCCTACTACGGCGACGGCTTCTTCGCCAACAACATCTTCTGGCCCAAGGAGCACTTCCAGCGCCTGATCGAGCTCTACCGGGAGCGCTACGCCCACTACGGCCACGGCACCCCCGAGCAGGCGATCGTCGGCCTCGGCGGGCAGGTCTTCATGCGCGCCAACTCCCAGGACGCGGTCCGCGAGTTCCGCCCCTACTTCGACAACGCCCCGGTCTACGGCCACGGCCCCTCGCTGGAGGAGTTCACCGAGCAGACCCCGCTCACCGTCGGCAGCCCGCAGGAGGTCATCGAGAAGACGCTCGCCTTCCGCGAGACCTTCGGCGACTACCAGCGCCAGCTCTTCCTGATGGACCACGCCGGGCTCCCGCTCAAGACCGTCCTGGAACAGCTCGACCTGCTCGGCGAGGAGGTCGTCCCGGTGCTGCGCAAGGAGTTCGCGGCCGGCCGCCCCGCGCAGGTGCCCGACGGCCCCACCCACGCCGCGCGGGTCGCCGCCCGCGAGGAGGTGACCACCCCGTGAACGCCCTCGACCTCGTCGTGGTGACGGCCGGCCTGAGCGTCCCGTCCTCCACCCGGCTGCTCGCCGACCGCCTCGCCGAGGCCACCGCCCGCGACCTGCGCGCGGCCGGCCGGGCGGTCGACGTCCGGGTGGTCGAACTGCGCGGACTCGCCCGGGACATCGCCGACAACCTGGTCACCGGCTTCCCGCCGCCCGCGCTGCGCGACGCCGTGCGGGCGGTCGAGGAGGCGGACGGGCTGATCGCCGTCACGCCGATCTTCTCCGCCTCCTACAGCGGGCTGTTCAAGTCCTTCGTGGACGTGCTCGACCGGGACGCGCTGACCGGCAAGCCCGTGCTGATCGCCGCCACCGGCGGCACCGCCCGGCACAGCCTCGCCCTCGAACACGCCCTGCGCCCGCTGTTCTCCTACCTGCGCGCCGCCGTCGTCCCCACCGCGGTCTTCGCCGCCTCCGAGGACTGGGGCGCCGACGGCACCGACGGCGGCGACGGCTCGCTCGCCGGACGGATCGCCCGGGCGGCCGGCGAACTCACCGAGAGCCTCGCCGGCCGGCCCGCCACCCCCCACGCCCGGCCGACCGAGCAGGTCGTCCCCTTCGCCCAGCAACTCGCGGCGCTGCGCGCCCACTGACCCGAGGAGCAGACACCGATGGAACCCCAGATCCGCGACAACGCCGAGCAGTCCCGCTTCGAGATCAGCACCGACGCCGGCCCCGCCGGCTTCGCCGAGTACCAACTCCGCGACGAGGGGCGGACGTTCGCCTTCGTCCACACCGTCATCGACCCCGCCTTCGAGGGCCAGGGCCTGGGCGGCAAACTGGCCCGCGCCGCCCTGGACACCGTCCGCGACCGCGGCGCGAACGTCCTGCCGTACTGCCCGTTCATCCGCGGCTGGATCGCCAAGCACCCGGAGTACGTGACGCTGGTGCCGGAGGAGAAGCGCGCCACGTTCGACCTCTGAGCGCGGGGGGCTGCCGCGCCGGACGGCGGAACCGGGGGTGCGGGGAACCGCGCCCCTGTCGCGCGTTGTGCCGGGGTTTGCCGGGGGGTCGCCGGGCGTGGACGAACCGCCCGGGGAGGGCTATCGTCGCCGGTCGTGACCTTTTCCATCGTGGCCCGGCAGGGCAGTGCGCTCGGTGTGGCAGTGGCGAGCAAGTTCCTCTCGGTGGGGGCGTTGGTGCCCGCGGCCGAGGCGGGGGTCGGGGCGTTGGCGACGCAGGCGTGGGCCAATCTGGCGTACCGGCCGCAGGGGATGGCGATGCTGCGCAGCGGGGCCTCGCCGGCGGAGGCGGTGGCGGCGCTGCTGGCGGCCGACGAGCGGCGCGCGCACCGGCAGTTGGGCGTGGTCGGGGCGGACGGGCGGGCGGAGACGTACACGGGGGAGGAGTGCCTGCCCTGGGCGGGGGGCCTGGCCGGGGACGGGTACGCGGTGCAGGGGAACATCCTGACCGGGCCCGAGGTGGTGCGGGAGATGCGGTCGGCCTGGCTGGCCTCCGCCGAACTGCCGTTCGCCGGACGGCTGGTGGCCGCCCTCGCGGCCGGGGACGCGGCGGGCGGGGACGCCCGCGGGCGGCAGGGCGCCGCGCTGTACGTGGTGGACCCGGGGAAGGGCGTCGGCGGGTGGGGCGACCTCGCGTACGACCTGCGGGTGGACGACCACCCGGACCCGGTGGGCGAGTTGGGGCGTCTGCTGGCCGTCCACGAGGTGCTGCACGGGGTGTCCGACCCGGCCGAGCTGCTCCCGCTGGAGGGTGAACTGGCCGAGGAGGTGCGGCGGTTGCTGGGCGGGCTCGGGTACGACTCGCTGGACCGCTGGGCCGGGGTGGAGAACCTGGAGGGCCGCCTCGCCGAGGGCCGGATAGACCCGCTGGTGCTCGACCACCTGCGGGCGGCCTCCGGGGTGCGGTGACGGCCCGCTCAGCGCAGCAGTGCCTTGGCCAGGTCGGCGATCAGGTCGTCCGGGTCCTCCAGGCCGACGGAGAGCCGCAGGACGGCCCCGGCGGGCTTGTGCGCGGCGGCCACCGGGCGGTGGGTGAGCGAGGCGGGGTGCTGGATCAGGGTGTCGACGCCGCCGAGCGAGACCGCGTGGGTGATCAGTTCGCAGCGCTCGGCGATCGCCGCGGCGTGCGCCGAGCCGCCGACCGCCTCGAAGGCCAGGGTGCTTCCGCCGCCGCGGAGTTGGCGTCCGAGCAGCGGCGAGCCGGAGCGGCCGGGGTAGTGCACGGCGGCGACCTCGGGCTGTTCGGCCAGCCAGTCGGCGATCCGGGCGGCGGAGGCGGAGGCGGCGCGCACCCGCAGCGGCAGGGTCTGCAGGCCGCGGTGCAGCAGGTACCCGGCCAGCGGGTGCAGGACGGCGCCGGTGACGGCCCGGACCCGGCGCAGCCGCTCCGCCCACGCGGCGGTGCAGGCCACCGCCCCGGCCAGCACGTCGCCGTGGCCGCCGATCGACTTGGTCGCCGAGTGCAGCACCAGGGTGGCGCCGAACGCGGCGGGGTTCTGCAGGACCGGGGTGGCGAAGGTGTTGTCGACCAGCAGCGGGACGCCGCCGCAGCGCTCGGCGGTCACGGCCAGGTCGAGCAGGTCCAGGGTGGGGTTGCCGGGGGTCTCGACCAGGACGAGCCCGGTGTCGGGGCGCAGCGCGGCGGCCAGCGTGTCGGGGGCGGCCCAGGTCACCTCGGTGCCGAGCAGGCCGGAGTCCAGCAGGTGGTCGGAGCCGCCGTACAGCGGGCGCAGCGCGACCACGTGCCGGCGGCCCTCCGCGGCGGCGGCGAGCAGGCAGGCGGAGAGCGCGGCCATGCCGGAGGAGAAGGCCACCGCCTCGGCGCAGCCCTCCAGTTCGGCCAGCGCCTGTTCGAAGCGGGCGACGGTGGGGTTCCACAGCCGCTGGTAGACCAGGCCGCCCTCGGCGGGCGGGCGTCCGCCGGTGGCCAGCGCCTGGTAGGCGTCGCCGCCGGTGGTGAGGTCCGGTACGGGGTAGGTGGTGGACAGGTCGAGCGGGGGGACGTGCGTGCCGAGTCCGGCGAGGTCGTCGCGGCCGGCGTGCACGGCTCGGGTGTCGAGTCGGCTCATGGCGCTCGATGGTGAACGGGTGGGCGTCGAATGGCCAGAGTGACGGCAGATGATTCGGCGGGGACGGCGGCACCCTTGCGGATGTTCGGCGCGGGCCGCCACGCTGGTGGCGTGCCGAACATTCCACGGGCCCGCGCGGCGGAGCTCGACGAGGTCGACCGCGCGATCGTGCGGGCGCTGCTGGCCGACGCCCGCACGCCCAACAACGCGCTGGCCGAGCAGGTCGGGGTGGCCCCGTCCACCTGCCTGGCGCGGGTGCGGGCGCTGCGCGGGCGCGGGGTGATCGCCGGGTACCACGCGGAGGTGGACCTGCCGGCGGTCGGGCTGCCGCTCCAGGCGATGATCTCGGTGCGGCTGCGGGCGCACACCCGGGAGCAGAACGGCAGCTTCCGGGCCGCCGCGCCCGGGCTGCCGGGCGTGCTGGCGGTGTTCCACATGGCGGGCAGCGACGACTACCTGCTGCACGTGGCGGTGGCCGACCCGGAGGCGCTGCGCTGCTTCGTGGTCGACCACCTGACCACCCACCCGGCGGTCGCGCAGACCCGCACCAACCTGGTCTTCGAACGCATCCCCGGGGCCGGATCGCCGATCTGACGACCCGTCACCCCGCCTGCGGCCGCATCCGTCCGGCACCCGCGGGTGCGGCGTTGCCCCCCGGCGGACCGGGGCCGAGCGGTTCCGGCAGGTCGGCGGACCCGATCCCCGGGATGCGCGGGGTGGTGGCGAGTTGTGGCCACTGTCCAGCATCCGCCGCCGCAGTCGGGCCCGTTCGGCCTTACCGTACTGAGTATCGGTGATCTGTCCGGTTCGCTCGGACGGGGCAGGGCTGCCGAGCCCCGACGCGGCCGGACGACGGCGCCCTTCCGCTCCCACCCCGGTCGCCCCCGTTGCGAAGGGACCGACCATGGCCGTCGCGGACCCACCCCAGAGCGTGCGCTACTGCCTGAGCCTGGCGACCGTGCCCGCGTCCGTACCCGAGGCGCGCCGGGGGGCGCGCGCCGAACTGGCCGCCCGCGGGATCGGCCCGGACGATCCGCTGACCGACACCGTGCTACTGGTGGTCAGCGAACTGGTCACCAACGCGGTCCGCCACGCCGCCCCGCGCTCGCCCCGCACCATGCTCCAACTCGACTTCGGCGCGGGCGAACTGGCGATCCGGGTGCACGACCGGCACCCGCACTGCCCGCAGCGCCCCGAAGTCCCGCACCAGGACGGCAGCGGCGGCTGGGGCCTGGGTCTGGTGCACGAGCTGGCCGCGCTGGCCGGCGGGGTGACGGAGACCGTCGCCGATCCGGACGGTGGCGGCAAGACCATGGTGGTGCGCCTGCCGGTCGAGCCCTGAGCGCGCCGGGGGCGGGCGGGCGCCGAGCCGGGCAGGTACGGGCGCCGAGCCGGGCGGGCGCGCGGGGGAGAGGTCTGGCGCGGGGCCGGCGCCGCGTCCCGGCGGACGCCGGTTGGGAAGACGATCGTCGGACGACCCCGCGGCTCCACTCTGCTGCATGCCAACTGTTATTGCAAGTAAGTCGCAATAAGCCGGAGCGCCGGACCCGGCGCTCAGCAGCGCCGCAGCGCGCCCGGCGCGCGCAGACTCTCCAGCGACGGGTAGCCGTCCACCGCCATCAGCAGGTCCGCCTCCGCCAGCAGCGAGCGCAGCACGTGCACCGCGCCCGCCTCCCCGCCCAGCGCCAGCCCGTACACGTACGGCCGCCCCACGCCCACCGCCGTCGCGCCCAGCGCCAGCGCCTTGACCACGTCCGCGCCGCTGCGCACGCCCGAGTCGAACAGCACCGGCCGGCCGTCCGCCGCCTCGACCACCTCGGCCAGCGACTCCAGCGCGGGCAGCCCGCCGTTCGCCTGCCGGCCCCCGTGGTTCGAGCAGTAGACCCCGTCCACGCCCGCGTCCACGGCCCGGCGCACGTCCTCCGGGTGGCACAGGCCCTTCAGCACGAGCGGCAGCCCGGTCAGCGAACGCAGCCACGGCAGGTCGTCCCAGGTCAGCGGGTTGCCGAAGACCTGCACCCAGTCCATCACCGCGCCCCGCGGGTCCCCGTCCGGGTCCTGGAGCCGGGCCCGGAACACCGGGTCCGAGGTGTAGTTCGCCAGGCAGTGCCCGCGCAGCTGCGGGAAGCTCCCGCTGCCCAGGTCGCGCGGCCGCCAGCCGGTCACCCAGGTGTCCAGGGTGACCACCAGCGCCTTGAACCCGGCCGCCTCCGCCCGGTGCACCAGCGACTCGGCCAGCGCCCGGTCGGTCGGCGTGTACAGCTGGAAGAAGCCCGGGGTGTCGCCCAGCTCCGCCGCCACCGCCTCCATCGGGTCCACCGAGAGCGTCGAGGCCACCATCGGCACCCCCGTGCGGGCCGCCGCCCGGGCCGTCGCCACGTCCCCGTGCCCGTCCGGCGCGCACAGCCCCACCACCCCCACCGGCGCCAGGAACAGCGGCGAGGCCAGCTCCAGCCCGAACAGGTCCACCCGCAGGTCCCGCTCCTTGGCGCCCACCAGCATCCGCGGCACCAGCCCCCACCGCTCGAACGCCGCGGCGTTCGCCCGCTGGGTGTGCTCGTCGCCCGCCCCGCCCGCGACGTACGACCACAGCTCCGGCGCGAGCGCCGCCCGGGCCCGCTCGGACAGGCCCGCGTACGTCATCGGGTACGTCGGGGCGACGCCGAACAGCGCCTCGAAGTAGATCTCGTTCTGGTAGTCGCCGAACTGGGGGGCCATCCGCGCTCCTCGGGGTGGGTGGGGGGAGGCCCCACGTTCCACCGGCCGCCGGGCGGTGGTCAAGGGCCGCGCCACCGGGCCCCCGGCCCCGCGCCCGGCCCTTCCGCCCTCCCGGTGGAAGATCGACCGGAGGTAGCCTGGCAGCGGATGTGGTGACCATGCGAGCGAACCAACCCCAGACGTCCGGGACGGCGATCCCCGAGGTCCCGTTCACCGCGCCACCCGGCGGACCGGCCGGCGTCGAGGTCATGACGCTCGCCGACCTGCGCGCCCGCCGGGCCACCGCCACCGACGGGGACTTCCACCGCCCGCAGCGCCCCGCCTTCCACCACCTGCTCACCCTGGAACGCGGCCGGCTGCGCCACACCGTCGACTTCACCGCGCACACCGTCGAACCCGGCAGCTGGCTCTGGGTCCGGCCCGGCCAGGTCCAGCAGTGGGGCGAACTCGGCGACGCGGACGGCACCCTGGTGCTCTTCGAACCAGGCTTCCCCGACCCGGCGACCGTCGCCGCCGCCCGGCTCGACGACCCCTTCGCCGCCGCCGTCCTGCACACCGACGGCACCGACCGGGAGGCCCTGCTCCACGCGGTGCGCCACCTGCACCGCGAGTACGCCTCCGGCGCGGACCTGCCCGCCGAGGTCCGCCACGCCCTGCTGCGCCACCTGCTGGCCGCGCTGCTGCTGCGGCTGGCCCACCCCGCCGTGCCGTGCGGCAGCGCCGCGAACGAACCCGGCGAGACCTACCGGCGCTTCCGGCAGGCCGTCGAGCACCACTTCACCCGCACCCGCCGGGTCGAGGACTACGCGCGGCTGCTCGGCTACTCCCCGCGCACCCTCTCCCGGGCCACCCTGGCCGCCGCGGGCGTCGGCGCCAAGGAGTTCGTCGACCGCCGGGCCGTCTTGGAGGCCAAGCGCCTGCTCGCCCACAGCGACAGCTCCGCCGCTCGGATCGCCGACCACCTGGGCTTCGCCGACGCCGCCAACTTCGCCAAGTTCTTCCACCAGCGCACCGGCACCACCCCCACCGCCTTCCGCGCCGCCGTCCGCGGCAACGCGACCGGCGCTGACCGGCGCTGACCGGCCCCCGTGTCCGCGGTGCGTCACCGTCAGGTTCCGATCCGGTCTGGAAAAGGGCCGGGCGGTGTCGTCGGGAGGGGGCGGACCTCTAGGGTGCCCGGTGAAGGTCCTGTGATCGGTCGCGGGGGCTTCTCCTGACAGCAGCGCGGAACCAGCCTAGGAGCACGGAACGTTGGAGACTCTCGGGGCGGGCGATCCGCACACGGTCGGCCCGTACCGGCTGCTCGGGCGGCTGGGGGCCGGCGGCATGGGCGAGGTGTTCCTCGGGCGGACGGCGGGCGGCCGGACGGTGGCGGTGAAGACGGTCCGCCAGGAGTTCGCCGGGGACCGGGAGTTCCGGCAGCGCTTCCGGCAGGAGGTGGCCGCGGCCCGGCGGGTCGGCGGCCGGTGGACCGCGCCGGTGCTGGACGCCGACACCGAGGGACCGCAGCCGTGGGTGGCCACCGGCTACGTCGCCGGGCCCTCGCTGTCGGACGCGGTGCGGCAGTTCGGGCCGCTGCCGCCGGTCACCGTGCGGGCGCTGGGCACCGGCCTGGCCGACGCCCTGGCGGCCGTGCACGAGCTGGGGCTGCTCCACCGGGACGTCAAGCCGTCGAACGTGCTGCTGGCGCTGGACGGGCCGCGGCTGATCGACTTCGGCATCTCCCGGGCGCTGGACGCGACCTCCGCCCTGACCAGGTCCGGCTACGTGGTCGGCTCGCCCGGGTTCATGTCGCCCGAGCAGGCCCGGGGCCGACCGTCCGGACCGGCCGGCGACGTGTTCGGGCTCGGCGCGGTGCTCGCCTTCGCCGCCACCGGGCGGGCCCCGTTCGGCGAGCAGGACAGCGCCGCCGGACTGCTCTACCGGATCGTCCACGAGGAGCCGGAACTCGACGGCCTGGACGGCGAGTTGCTCGAACTGGTGCGCAACTGCCTGGACAAGGACCCGGAGCGCCGGCCGACCCCGGCCGCCATCCGGGAGCGGCTGGTCCGCAGCGCCGCGGGCCAGACCGGGCTCGGGGACCGGGGCTGGCTGCCCGGCGCGGTCTCCGAGGAGGTGGCGCGGATGGCCGTCGCCCTGCTCGACCTGGAGTCGCGGCCGCTGCCCCCGCCCACCGTCCTGGCCGCGCCGCCGACGCCCGCCGCGCCGCCGACCGCCCCGTACCAGGCGGCCACCGCCCCGTACCCGGCGTCCCCGGGCTTCGGCCCGCCCCCGCCGGGCTACCCGGCCGCCGCGTCCACCCCGCCCGGCCAGTACCCGTACCCCCAGCCGCACACGCCCGCGCCGTACCCCGCCCCGCAGCCGCCGGCCAAGCGCCGGGTGGCGCCGCTGGTCGCCACCGGTGTCGTCGCGGCGGTGCTGGCGGGCCTGGGCGTGTGGGCCGCGACGGGCGGGACGGGCGGGACGGACGACGTCGCGGACGGCCCGTCCGGCAGCCCGGCGGTCACCAGCAGCCGGAGCGCCCGGCCGACCGGGACGGTCACCCCGGCCGGGCACGACAGCAAGAAGGCCGAGCCCGCGCCCTCGCCCTCCCCGTCGGCGTCCCCCTCGCCCTCTCCCTCCGACGACGGGGACGCCGTCGCGGACGCGTTCCTGGGCATCTTCGAGGGGCCGATCAGCGCGTCCGGGAACGGGCCGCGGCTCGTCATCCGGATCACCGTCCACCAGGGTGCGGTCGGTGACACGATCGCCTTCGTGGAGAGCGACGGCGGCCTGGGCACCAATCAGGTCGTGTGCACCAACGAGGCGGCCCTGGTCTCCGCGACCAAGACCCGCCTGGTGGCCCGCTCGCTGCCCGAGACGGTCAGCGCCGGCTGCACCCCGCTCGCCGGCGACGGCGTCCTCACCCCGAACAAGGACGGCTCGCTGCACTTCGTCCAGCAGGGCTTCACCGGGGACCTGGCGCGCCACTCCTGACACCGGCGCACCGTGGCGCCGCGGTCACCCGCGCCGGGTGAACGCGGCGCGGTAGGCGGTCGGGGTGAGGCCGGTGCGGCGGGCCAGGTGGTGGCGCAGCGAGTCGGCGGTGGCCAGGCCGCTGAGCTCGGCGACCCGCGGGACGGGCAGGTCGGTGGTCTCCAGCAGCTCCCGGGCGCGGTCGACCCGCTGGTGCAGGAGCCACTGGAGCGGCGTCAGGCCGGTCTCGGCCTCGAAGCGGCGGGTCAGGGTCCGGACGCTGACCTTCGCGTGCGCCGCGAGGGCGGGGCGGCCGAGCGGCTCGTGCAGGCGTTCCAGCGCCCAGGCGCGGGTCGGGGCGAGCGAGGCGCCGGCCCGGTCCGGCGGCAGCGGCGACCGGATGAACTGGGCCTGCCCGCCCGGCCGGACGGGTGCGGCGACGATCAGCCGGGCGGCGGCGTTCGCGGCGGCGGTGCCGTGGTCCAGCCGGATCAGGTGCAGGCACAGGTCGATGCCGGCGGACAGCCCGGCCGAGGTCAGCACGGTGCCGTCCTCGACGAACAGCACGTCCGGGCGGAGCGTCACCGCCGGGTAGCGGCGGGCGAACTCCGCCGACCGGGCCCAGAAGGTGGTGGCGGTGCGGCCGTCCAGCAGCCCGGCCTCGGCGAGGACGAACGCGCCGGTGCAGATCGAGGCGATCCGCGCGCCGTTCGCGTGCGCCCGGCGCAGTGCGGCCAGCACCGCGGGGTCGACGTCGTCGCGGGCGCCCGTGCCGGTGACCAGCACGGTGTCGGCGTCGTCGACGGCCTCCAGCCCGTGCGGGACGGCCACCTGCAGGCTGCCGCCGGAGGCGACCGGCCCCGGCGCGCTGCCGCAGACCCGCACCCGGTAGGCGCGGTGGCCGTCGACCCGGGCCTCGCCGAGGACCAGGTCGGGGATCGACAGGTCGAAGGCGGTGACGGGCGGGACGGCGATGACGGCGACGCGGTGCATGACCCGGACCTCCGGAGGCGCTGGTGTGCGGGCCGCCAGGCTACGGGCCGCCGGGAGCGGCCCCGGGCGGGGGAGCGGCGGGTGGCCCGAACTTCCGCACGGACGGCATCCGGGCCACTGCCCGGCGCCCGGCCCGGGGAGCAGGCTGGCGGGACCGGGGCGCGCAAGGCCCCGGCGTTCCCGGAGCGAGAGAAGAGCACGCATGTCCTCCCTGTACGTCGTCGTGGGCGCCGGAGCGACCGGAGCCGCCACCGCGCTGCTGCTGGCCCGGGCCGGTGAGCGGGTCCGGCTGGTGACCCGCCGGGGCGCGGGCCCGGTCCACCCGCGGATCGAGCGGATCGCCGCCGACGCCACCGACCCGGTCCGGCTGGCCGGACTCGCCTCCGGCGCCGCCGCGCTGGTGAACTGCGCGATGCCCCCGTACCACCGCTGGCCGGAGGAGTTCCCGGCGCTGGCCGCCGGGCTGCTGGGCGCGGCGGAGCGGACCGGCGCCGGGTACGTGATGCTGGGCAACGTCTACGGCTACGGGCCGGTGGACGGCCCGGTCACCGAGGACCTGCCGCTGCGGCCGAGCAGCGTCAAGGGCGAGGTGCGGGCCCGGATCTGGGCGGACGCGCTGGCCGCCCACCGGGCGGGCCGGGTCCGGGCGACGGAGGTGCGGGCCGGGGACTTCCTCGGCGCGGGCGCCGTCTCGCCGTTCACCCTGCTGGTGGCCGCGCCGGTGCTGGCGGGCCGGCCGGCCGCCTACCCCGGCGACCCCGACGCCCCGCACAGCTGGACGTACACCGGGGACGCCGCCCGCACCCTGGTCGCCGCCGCCCGCGACGAGCGCTCCTGGGGCCGGGCCTGGCACGTGCCGTCCGCCTCGCACGCCCCGGCCCGCGAACTCGCCGTCCGGCTGGCCCGGTTGGCGGGCGCGCCCGCCCCGCGGCTGGACCGGATGAGCACCGAGGTGCTCGCCGGGGCCGCCCGCGCGGACGTGGTGATGGCCGAGGTCCCGGAGATGCTCTACCTGTACGACCGCCCGGCCCTGATCGACTCCACCGCCACCGAGACCGCCCTCGGCCTCCCGCCCGCCACCCCGCTGGACACCGCCCTCACCGAGACGGCGGCCCGCTGACCGCCGCCGCGCCCGGCCCCGCCGCCCGGCTCGGACGGTCGTCCGGGCGGGGGAGGTGACCAGGGCGGCCGGCCGGGCGAGGGCGAGGGCGAGGGCGAGGGCGAGGGGCGAGGGCGAGGACGGGGTGCCGGTCGTCGTCGGGCGGTCCGTGGCCCTCGCGCGCGGCGGCCCCGGGCCCTTGTCGCACCACCGGCCGATCGTGCGGCGCAGTGGCGGGGTGTCGGACCGGACAGAACGGGACGAAGTGTGACGATGCGAGGGTGACCACCTCCAGCCAAGTCAGCCAGGCAGCCCCGCCCGTCCTCGACCGGCGGCAGCGGAACGTCGTGTTCGGCACCATCGTGCTCGGCATGCTGCTGGCCGCCCTCGACCAGACCATCGTCGGCACCGCGCTGCCCACCATCGTGGCCGACCTCGGCGGCGCCGCCCACATGTCCTGGGTGGTGACCTCCTACCTGCTCGCGGAGACCGTCACCACGGCGCTGGTCGGCAAGATGGGCGACCTGTTCGGCCGCAAGATCGTCTTCCAGGTCTCCACGATCGTCTTCATCATCGGCTCGTTCCTGTGCGGTCTGTCCACGAACATGCTGCTGCTGATCGTCTGGCGGGCGGTCCAGGGCGTCGGCGCCGGCGGCCTGATGGTCACCTCGATGGCGCTCATCGCCGACGTCATCCCGCTGCGCGAGCGCGGCAAGTACCAGGGCGCGATCGGCGCGGTGTTCGGCGTGGCCACGGTCATCGGCCCGCTGCTCGGCGGCCTGTTCACCGACCACCTGTCCTGGCGCTGGGCGTTCTACGTGAACGTGCCGATCGCGATCGTGGTGGTGATCGCCGCCGCCCGGAACATCCCGTGGTCAAGTCCGCCGTCCGCCCGGTCATCGACTACCTGGGCATCGCGCTGGTCGCGATCGGCGCCAGCGCCCTGATCCTGGCCACCAGTTGGGGCGGCAACGAGTACGCCTGGGGCTCGGCCACGATCATCGGCCTGTTCGTGGCCGGGGTGGTCGCGCTCGCCCTGTTCTGCTGGGCCGAGACCAGGGCGGCCCAACCGACCCTGCCGATGCGGCTGTTCCGCAACCAGGTGTTCACGGTCTGCTCGATCCTCAGCTTCATCGTCGGCTTCGCCATGCTCGGCGCGCTGACCTTCCTGCCGACCTTCCTCCAGTACGTCGACGGCGACTCGGCGACCGTCTCCGGCGTGCGCACCCTGCCGATGGTGCTCGGCCTGCTGATCGCCTCGATCTTCTCCGGCAACGTGGTCTCCAAGACCGGCCAGTACCGGTTCTTCCCGATCGTCGGCTCGCTGGTGATGGCCGCCGGCCTGTACCTGCTCTCGCTGCTGGACGTCGGCACCAGCGCCTGGCTGGCCAGCCTCTACATGTTCGTGCTCGGCACCGGCATCGGCCTGTGCATGCAGGTGCTCACCATCGCCGTGCAGAACACCGTCGACTACGCGGACCTGGGCACCGCCACCTCGGGCGTCACCTTCTTCCGCACCCTGGGCTCCTCGTTCGGCACCGCCGTCTTCGGCACCATCTACGCCAACACGCTCAAGACCAACCTCGCCGACGGCGTCGCCGAGTCCGCCCGGGCCACCGGCGCCGACCCGCGGCTGCTCGGTGCCGCCGCGCAGAGCCCGCACGGCGTCCACGACCTGCCCCCGACCAGGCCGCGCCGATCATCCAGGCGTACGCCGACTCGCTGCACACCGTCTTCCTGTGGACCATCCCGGTCGCCCTGGTCGGCTTCGTGGTCGCGCTCTTCCTCAAGCAGGTCAAGCTCCGCGACTCCGCCCGGGCCAGCTCCTCCGACATGGGCGAGGGCTTCGCGCAGCCCTCCTCCGGCGACTCCGCCCGGCTGCTCGAACTCGCCGTCGCCAAACTCCTCGGCAGCGCCGGGCTGGACACCGCCCGGGAGGTCGTCCACGTCTCCGGCACCCGCCTCGACGTGGCCGGCGCCTGGGCCGTCATGCAGGTCGAACTGTTCACCCGCACCGTCGGCCACGCCAGCCTCAACCTGATCGCCGCCCGCCGCCGCATCCCCCCGGAGGTGCTCCAGCCGGTCTTCGACCGGATGGTCGCCGAGGGCTACCTGGAGGGCGACAGCGGCTTCTACCAGCACACCCCGGCCGGCGCGCAGGAGGCCGCGACCATCACCCGCACCTGGGCCGACTGGCTCAACCGCCGCCTGGAGGAGGACCGCGGCCGCCCGCGCAGCGCCGAACTGCGCGCCGCCGCCGACACCATCGCCAAGCGGATGATCGCCGAGGACCTCGCCGAGGGCATCCCGGTGGTCGGCAGCACCCTCGCCGGCCGCCGCTGACGGCCCGTTCACCGACCCCGGCCCGCCGCGCCGCGCCCGCCCCCGTCCGGCTCCGTCCCGCCCCGCCCCGTCCGGCCCCGCCCGGCCCCGCCCGGCCCCGTTCCGCTCGGCCCGCGGGCGGGGCCGTCGGGCGGTGCGAGGACAGGCCCTAGGCTGCCCCCATGCTCCTGTACGCCCTCGCGCTCGTCTTCCTGTTGCTGTTCGGCGTCGGCGTGCTGCGCGACCGGCGCCGCTTCGGCAACGCCGTCTGCCTCGGACTCTCCGTCACCCTGCTCACCCTCGCCCTGCTCGCCACCCTCCACCGGGCCGACTCGGTCGCCGCCGAGGCCGTCCTGATCGTGGTGGTGCTGGCCCCCGCGCTGGGCAGCCTGGTCCTTGCCGGGTTGCTGATCGCCAACGGGCTCAAGATGGTCCGCAAGGAGGGCCGCAGCCTCGGCAGCCTGCTCGCCCTGCTGGCCGGCCTCGCCATCCTGGCGGTGTTCGCCCTGCTGCTGGCCGCGACCGGGGCCGACTCCGAGGTGCTGGTCGCGATCGCCCGCACCGTCTTCGTACTCGCCTGCTACCTCTCCTTCCTGTTCGTCTGCTTCGTCGGCTACGCCTACCTGTACGGCCGCCTGACCCCCGCGAGGACGTCGACTACGTGGTCGTCCTCGGCACCGGCCTGCGCGACGGCAGCCGCGTCCGCCGCTGCTCGCCAGCCGCCTGGAGCGCGGCCGCCGCCTGTACGAGCGGCAGGTCGAGCGCGGGCGCTCCCCGTTCATGATCGTCTCCGGTGGCAAGGGCTCCGACGAACAGCTCCCCGAGTCCCACGCCATGGCCGACCACCTGGTCGAGCACGGCTTCCCCGCCGACCGGATCATCCGCGAGGACCGCTCCCGCACCACCGAGGAGAACCTCCGCTTCAGCCACGCGATCATGGCCGCCGACGACCCCGACTACCGCTGCGTCGTCGTCACCAACAACTTCCACGCCTTCCGCGCCGCCGTGTTCGCCCGCCGCGAGGGCGTCAACGGCCACGTGGTCGGCTCGCCCACCGCCGCGTACTTCTGGCCCAGCGCGACCATCCGCGAGTTCGTCGCCGTGCTGGTCACCTACCGGTGGGCCAACCTCGCGGTGGCCGCGCTGCTGGTGCTGGAGTCGCTGAGCGTCTGAACCGTCAGCCGTCCTTGCGCAGTTCCAGCATCGACACCGGCAGCCACGGCCCGCCGTACCAGTACGCCGGGCCCAGGCCGCGGACGGTGCCCGCGCCCAGGTGGGCGGCGTAGCGGCGGACCATCGGGGAGAAGTCGGCGAGCAGCAGCCGGCCGCCCGGGCGCAGCACCCGCAGCGCCTCGTCCAGGGCACGCAGGCGGGCGGCCGGGTCGGGGACGTTGTGCAGGACCAGGGCGGAGGTGACCAGGTCGAAGGCCGCGTCCGGGAACGGCAGCGCGGTGACGTCGCCGGTGTGCACCTCGACCCGGTCCCGGACCCCGGCCGCGGCGGCGTTGGCGAGCGTCGCGGCCGGGGTGTTGCCGCTCTGGTCCTTCGACGCCCACAGGTCCACCCCCACCGCCCGCCCGCGCGGCAGCCGCCGGGCCGCGCCGATCAGCACCGCGCCCCGGCCGCACCCCAGGTCCAGCAGCCGCTCGTCGCCGCGCAGCCCCAGCGCGTCCCACTCGCGCTCCCACACCCGCAACTTGCCGCGCAGCGTGGTGTACAGGTACACCCCCGCCTGCGCCAGCAGCCCGGCCCCCAGGCCCGCCACCGCCGCCCGGCCCCGGAACGGGCGGGCGGCGGCCGCGAACGCGCAGGCCGCGCCGAGGGCGGTGGTCGAGGAGACGAAACCGGGCGCGTCGACGCCGTACCGGGACAGGGACGTGAACAGGTTCTCGGTCATGCCCGCAGTCTCGCGGCCCGGACCGGGACGGGTCTTGGACGAATGTTCCGGTGTCCCGGTGTCCCGGTGTTCCGGCCTTCCGGCGCTACCCGTTCAGGTAGCCCGGGGCGGACCAGGCCACCTCGTCCACCGACAGCCACGGCTCGCGCGCCACCGCGGACGGCGTCACCCGGGCGAAGTCGGCGACCTCCCGGTGCAGGTGCGACTGGTCCGCGTACCCCGCCTCCGCGGCGACCGCCGCCGGGCGGTGGCCCGCCGCCAACCGGTGCGCCGCGTGGTCGAACCGCACCAGCCGGGCCGCCTGCTTCGGCGACAGCCCCACCTGCGCCCGGAACCGCGACCACAGCCGCTTGCGGCTCCACCCCGCCGCCGCAGCCAGCCCGTCCACCCGCGCCGTCCCGTGCGAGCGCGCCAACTCGCGCCACGCGTAGGCGACTTCCGGGTCCACCCGGCGGCCCTCCGGGAACCGGGCGGCCAACGCCCCGGCCACCAGCGCGAACCGCGACTCCCAGGACGGGGCCGCCCGCAGCCGCTCCTCCAGCCGGACGGCGTCCCGGCCCCACACCTCGTCGAGCCCGACCAGCGGGCCGCCCTCCGCCGCGAAACCCGCCAGCACCGCGTGCGCGACCAACGGCGACATGCGCACCTGTAGGCACTCCACCTCCCGCCCGCTCCCGCGCAACCCCTCCGGGGCCAGCCCCACCACCGCGCTGCCGCCCACCCGCCGCCCCCCGTCCGCGACCACCAGCGGCTCCGCCCCCAGATCGATCGCCAACGTCACCGCCGGAAACGGCACCACCCCCAGATCCGCCGCCCCCCGCGCCCGGAACCCGGCCATCGCCACCCCGGGCAGCCGCCAGGCCCGCGACGGCGTCGCGATCTCCCACAGGGCAAGCGGCTCGACGGGCTGCACCCCTCCAGCCTAGAGAGCCGAACGGCCCGGGGGGAACGGCGGGTCGATGCCGCTGCGCGCCGGAGCCGTCGGAAAGTCCGTGCCACCGGCGGCTTCTGCCGCCAGGAACCCCAGCAGCCCCGGTACCGTCCGGCAGCCCCGGTACCGTCCGGCAGTCCCGAGACCGCCGTTCTCGCCGGGCCCCGGTGCGGTCAGGAGGTGAGGGAGGTGGCGGCGTCGACCCGGGTGGCGGTGAGGGTGGCGCGCAGGTGGTGGTAGGCGGGGGTGTCGAAGTGGCCGGCGCGGGGGTGCAGGACGGTGGCGGCGGAGAGGGCGACGGCGTCGGGGAGGACGGCGGGCCAGCCCGCGTTGCCGGAGAGGCCGGCGGCGAGGGCGGCGACCACGGAGTCGCCCGCGCCGGTGGGGTTGCCGGTGACGGCGGCGGGCGGGGCGCAGCGCCAGGTGCCCTGGCGGTCGACGGCGAGCAGGCCGTCCGGGCCGAGCGAGGCGAGGACGGACTCGGCGCCGCGCCGGATCAGCACCCGGGCGGCGTCGCGGGGGTCGGGCAGGCCGGTGGCGGCGGTGAGTTCGGCGGCGTTCGGCTTGATCACGGTGGGGCCGGCCGGGAGCGCGGCGAGCAGCGCCGGGCCGTCCGCGTCGAGCACCACGGGCAGGTCGAACCGCCGCCCCAGCGCGACGAGTCGACCATAGCCGTCGGCGGGGGCGCCGGGCGGCAGGCTGCCGGAGAGCACCAGGACGGCGGCCTGCGGCAGCTGCCGGGCGGTCTCGTCGAGCAGGGCGTCCCACTCGGCGGCGGTCAGCGCCGGGCCGGGTTCGTTGAGCACGGTGGCGTCGGCGCCGTCCGCGACGGTGACGGTGCGCCGGGTGTCGCCGCCGATCGGCACCGCGGCGTGGTCCAGCCCGGCGGCGGCCAGGTCGGCGCGCACCGCGTCCCCGGTGGGCCCGCCGAGCGGCAGCACGCAGCGGACGGAACGGCCCAGTGCGGCGAGCACCCGGGCCACGTTGACGCCCTTGCCGCCCGCCTGGGCGGCCACCTCGGTGACCCGGTGGCTGGTGTGCGGGCGGAACCCGGGCACGGTGTAGGTGACGTCCAGCGCCGGATTCGGCGTGACGGTGAGGATCACGGCGGACGCCCCCAGGGTGGTGGTCGGTTGTTCGTCGGACGGGTGCACGGACGGTGTGCATGACTGAATCTGCGTGATCATATCGGTTTTCGAGCAGATTCGAGCATGAAAGTGGGATTCTCGGCCGTTCGGCCCGAGGGTGGTGCCGGTCGGGGCGCGGTCGGGGTGCGGCCGGGGCGGGGGCGGTGATAGTCGGGGCGGCGAGGGACGCTAAGTTGGCTGTACATCTTTTGGGGTCGGACCGTTGTGGAGGGAGAACCCGTGAGTCAGGGCGCCGTCCCGTTCGTGGTGCTCGCCGCCGCGCTGCTGCACGCCGTGTGGAACGCGCTGGTGCACGGGGTGCGCGACCGGATGGCCGGGATCGCGCAGATGAACCTGGTGTTCGTGGCCTTCGGCGGGGCGCTCGCGCTGTTCGTCCCGCCGCCCGGCGCGGGTGCCCTGCCGTACCTGCTGGCCTCCGCCGCGCTCCAGACCGGGTACCAGCTGCTGCTGGTCCGCGCCTACGGGCTCGGCGACTTCGGCCAGCTGTACCCGATCGCCCGCGGCACCTCCCCGGCGGTGGTCGCGCTGCTCTCCGCCACCGTCCTGCACCGCCCGCTGCCCGCCGGGCAGTTCGCCGCCGTCGCGGTGATCTCGCTCGGCCTGGCCGGGCTCGCGCTGGTCGGCGGCGTCCCCGGCCGGGACCAACTCCCGGCGATCGGAGCCGCGTTGGGCAACGGCGTACTGATCGCCGGGTACACCGTGGTCGACGCGGGCGGGGTCCGCGCCGCGCACTCGGCCGCCGGGTACATCGCCTGGATGTTCCTCCTCCAGGGCCTGGCCGTCCTCGCCGCGGTGGCCGCCGTCCGCCGCGGCACCCTGCGGCCCGCGCTGCGCGAGGGCCGCGCCGTCGGCCTGGCCGGCGGGCTGATGTCGCTCACCGCGTACGGACTGGTGGTCTGGGCGCAGACCGTCGGCGACCTGCCCACCATCGCCGCCCTGCGCGAGACCTCCATCGTCATCGCCGCCCTGATCGGCACCCTGGTCCTGCGCGAACGCCTCGGCACCCTGCGGCTGGCCGCCAGCGCGACCGTGCTGGCGGGCATCGCGCTGCTGGAACTCGCCCACTGAGATCTCAAAGAAGGAGAGTTGACGGGCCGTCAGTCGAAGGACTCCAGGGCGGCGGCCAACCGGTCTGCTGCGGTGGCGAGTTGGGCGGGATGCTCGGCGGCGGCGAGGCTGACCCGGGTGCGGGGGCCGGGCTCGGCGGTGAAGTAGTTCCGGCCGGGGGAGAGGGCGACGCCGTGGCGCAGGGCGGCGGCGGTGAAGGCGGCCGGTTCGATCCGGTCGGGCAGCGGCAGCCAGAGGTGGAAACCCCCGCGCGGCAGGCCCGGCGGCAGCAGGGCGGGCACCCGGGCGGCCAGCGCGGTCGCGAAGAGCTGCCGTCGCTCGGTCAACTCCCGTGCCAGCGACCGCAGGTGGCGCGGCCACTCGGCGGCGGTGACCAGCTCCAGGGCGGCCTCCTGGAGCGGGCGGGGCACGAAGAAGGAGTCCACCGCCTGGACGGAGCGCAACCGGGCCAGCGCCGGGCCCCGGGCCACCAGCGCCCCCACCCGCAGGCTCGGCGAGGCCGCCTTGGTCAGCGAGCGGACGTGCACCACCACGCCGTCCGGATCGTCGGCGGCCAGCGGCGCGGGCAGCTCGCCCGCGTCGGTGTGGGCCAGCAGCCGGGCGAAGTCGTCCTCCACCACGAACGCCCCCGCCCGCCTCGCCGCCGCCAGCACGGCCCGCCGCCGCCCCGCGGGCAGAACGGAGCCGGTCGGGTTCTGGAACAGCGGCTGGCAGACGAACAGCCGCGCCCCCGACGCCGCGAACGCCTCCTCCAGCAGCTCCGGGAGCACCCCGTCCGCGTCCACCGGCACCGGCACCGGGCGCAGCCCCGCCGCCCGGGCGATCGCCAACAGGCCCGGGTAGGTGGGGGACTCGACCAGCACCGGCGCGCCGGGCGGGGCCAGCGAGCGCAGCGCGCAGGTCAGCGCGCTCTGCCCGCCCGCGGTGACCAGCACCTCCGCCGCCGTGACCCCGCCGCCCACCTCCCGGGCGAACCAGCCGCGCAGCTCCGGCAGCCCCTCCAGCGGCGGCCGCCCCCACGCCCCGGGACGCCGGGCGGCCCGGGCCAGCGCACCGGCCAGCGCCCGCTCCGGCAGCAGCGAGGCGTGCGGGTAGCCGCTGTTCAGGTCGATCACCTCCGGCGGGGCCAGCGCGAGCGCCGCCAGCACCCCCGAGGCGTCCACCACCCGGGCGGGCGGCGCGCCCGCCTGCGCGCTCAGCGCCACCTCCTGCCAGGAGAAGTCACCCCGCGCGGCGGGCGCCGGCCGCGGCCCGGCCCGGAACACCCCCGCGCCCGGACGCGACACCACCACGCCCTCCGCGACCAGCTCGCGGATCGCCCGCGACACCGAGACCGGGCTGACCCGGTAGCGCTCCACCAGCTCCCTGCTACTGGGAATCCGCTCCCCGGGGGAGTAGCGCAACACCGTGCCGCGCAGCGCGTCGGTCAGCTCCTGGACGGTCATCTGCTGTTCTCCTCCGGGGCGCGGGACGGCCCTTCCGGGCGGCGGGCGACAACTGCTACCGTCCTGTATGTCAGACAAAGATAGCGCTACCGCACTTCGCCCGATAGCGGTCGGCGGCACCGCCCAGGCCGCCCTCGGGGTGTTCGCCTTCTCGTTCAGCTTCCCCGCCACCGCCTGGGCCCTGGAGGGCTTCGGCCCGTGGACGGTCACCGGCCTGCGCGGAATCCTCGCCGGACTGCTGGCCGGGCCTGCCTGCTGGCCACCGGCGCCCGCGTTCCGCCCCGGTCCGCCTGGCCGGGCCTGGCGGCCGTCGCGGTGGGCTGCGCGGTCGGCTTCCCGCTGCTGTCCACGCTCGCGCTGCGGCTCTCCTCCACCGCGCACTCCGCCGTGGTGATCGGCCTGCTGCCGCTGGCCACCGCCGCCGTCGGCGCCCTGCGGGCCGGGTCGCGGCCCCCGCGCGCGTTCTGGGCCGCCGCGCTGGCCGGGGCCGCCGTCGTCCTCGCCTTCACCGTCCAGCAGAGCGGCGGCGCGGGCCTGACCACCGCCGACCTGTACCTGTTCGGGGCCCTGCTGGTCTGCGCGTTCGGCTACGCGGAGGGCGGGCGGCTGGCCCGGCGGATGCCCGGCTGGCAGGTGATCGGCTGGGGCGTGGTCGCCGCGCTGCCCGTCACCGCGCTCACCGGCGCGCTCGCACTGACCGTCGAACCCGTGCACTGGAACTGGCACGGCGTCACCGGACTGGCCTACCTGGCGGCGGTCTCCCAGTTCGGCGGCTTCGTCGTCTGGTACCGCGGCATGGCCGCCATCGGCGTCCCCCGCGCCAGCCAACTCCAGCTCGCCCAACCGCTGCTGACGCTCTGCTGGGCCGTCCTGCTACTCGCCGAGACACTGCCGGCCACCGCCGTCCCGACCGCCCTCGCCGTCGTCGCCTGCATCGCGGCCACCCAGCGGGCCGGGCGGAAGCGGGCCTGGTGGAAGGGAGCCGGGCGGAAGCGGGCCTGGTGGAAGGGGATGGCGGAGGAGAACGTGGCGGAGAAGGGGGCGGAGCGGGTGCGGGCGGCGGACGGTCAGGCGGTCAGGACGCAGTAGAGGTGCTGTCCGTCCTGCTGCGCGCGGCGCGCCAGGACGCCCAACTGGTGGATCAGCTTCATGAGTTCGATCCGCTCGACGCTCTTCACCTCTTCGGTGCGGGCCCACTGGCTGGTGAGCTGGGGCAGTCGCTTGCGCTGCACGCCGGCCAGGGCGTCCCGGGTCTCGTCGGAGAGTTCGACCACCCAGGGGCCGGTCATCCACGGGTCCTCGAAGTCGATGGCGGTGGCCGGGGCCTCCTCGTGCCAGGGTTGCAGGCCGGTCGGCCACACCGAGCGGTCCGGGCCGTCCTTGGCGGTATCCGGGGCGTCCTCCTCGCGCAGCGCGCACACCAGGCGGGGCAGGACCACGGTCGGGTCGATCCCCCGGGCCCGCACCGATTCGAACACCTCGGCGGCCGGGCGCTCCCCGCTCGTCATCACCTTCCGCACGGCGGCCTCGTCGGCGGCCCGGAAGTAGTCGGTCTGCACGTCCATGTCGCGACGCTCCCCCTCGTTCGGCAAGGCGCCCAGTGCATCACAGCCCGGGCCGCCACGGGTACCGCGTCGCCGTCCTGTGATCTCGCTCCCAGTCGCCGGGAGGACGTTCCGCCACGGCGGTTCGCGTACTAGCTTCCGCCTGTGAGCGCTGAGCCGAACCGTCCGCTGCGGGTGCTGCTGGGCGCGTCCGTGCTGGCCAACACCGGCGACGGCGTGCTGCGCACCGGCCTGCTGCTGGTGGTGGCGCACCTGACCGGCTCGGTGAACGCCTCGTCGCTGGTGATGGCGGTGAGCACGGTGCCGTGGCTGCTGTTCGGGATCCCCGCCGGGCTGCTCGCCGACCGGGCCGGGCGCAAGGCGCTGATGGTGGCCGCGGACGGGGCGCGGGCGCTGCTGATCCTCGGGATCGCGGCCGCCGCCTGGGCCGGGACGCTGCCGCCGGCGCTGCTGCTGGCCCTGGCGTTCCTGGTCGGCACCGCCGAGACGGTGTTCAACACCAGCAGCGAGACCGTGCTGCCCACCATCGTTCCCGCCGGGGAACTGGCCCGGGCCAACGGGCAGTTGGCCACCACCGTCCGGGTCACCAGCCAGTTCGTCGCCCCCGCGCTGGCCGGCTGGCTGACCGGGCTGGCCGCCCCGGTCACCTTCCTGGTCGCGGGCGCGGGCTACCTCGGCTCGATGCTCCGGCTCACCGCGCTGCCGCGCGGGGTCGGCCGCGTCCCGCCCCCGGCGGGGGAGGCTCCGACGCGGGAGGCTCCGACGCGGGAGGTTCCGGCGCGGGAGGGGGTGGAGGAGGAGAAGGGCACGGAGCGGTCGCGGCTGTGGGACGGTCCGGCGTTCCTGCTGCGCAACCGGGTGATCCGGGTGATCACCCTGGCCGGGGTGCTCACCACGCTCGCCAACACCTCGTTCCTGGCGCTGTTCGTGGTGTACGCGACCAGCGGCCCGCTGCACCTCGGCGACGCGGGCTACGGCGTGCTGCTCAGCTCGGTGGGCGTCGGCACCGCGATCGGCTCGCTCACCGCGCACCGGGCCGAACGCCGCTTCGGCGGCGCGCCGGTGCTGTGCGCGACCCGGCTCGGCTGGGGGCTGATGTTCACCGCGCCGGTGTTCCTGCACGGCCCGGCACTGTTCGCGGCGATGACGGTCGGCAGCTGCCTGGGCGGCATGTGGGGCGTGCTCACCGTGACGATCCGCCAGCGGCTGACCCCGCCGCGGATCCGCGGCGCGGTGGGCGGCGCCTACCGCGCGGTGATCATGAGCGCGATGCCCGCGGGCGCGGCCGTCGGCCTGCTGCTCCAGCGGCTGCTCGGCACGCCCGGCACCTTCCTGCTGTTCGGCGCCGCCATGGTGGTGCTGGCCGTCCCGGTCTGGCGGGCCGTCACCGCCGACGAGCGGCGGGGCGGGCCGACCGGGACGGACGAACCGGCCGAGACGGGTGAACCGGCCGAACCGGTCGGACCTGCTGAGACGGGTGAACCGACCGGGACGGGTGAACCGACCGGGACGGGTGGTTCCGTCGAGGTGGAGCGGGCGGGGCGGCACCCCCGCACAAGGTGCCGCGCCGCCCGCTCCGGTCAGTAGGAGCCGGGGATGCCGGCGTCCTTGCAGGCCTTGGCGAACTGCGGGGTGCAGATGTCCTCGGCCTTGTAGAGGCCGCCGTCGATCACCGTCTCGGTGATCTTGTCCTTGGTGACGACGACCGGGGTGAGCAGCATCGAGGGGATCTGCTTGTCGCCGGACTGGGTGACGGCGGCGGCCACCGAGGTGATGTCGATGCCCTTGACCAGGTAGACCGCCATGTTGGCGGCCGCCTCGGCCTCCGGCTGGTACGGCTTGTAGATGGTGTACGCCTGATCGCCGGTGAGAATCCGGCGGATCGCGTCCAGCGAGGCGTCCTGCCCGCCGACCGGCACGTCGGTGCGCCCGGCCTTGTGCAGGGCGTCGATGATCGCGCCGGCCATGCCGTCGTTGGCGGAGTACACGGCCTGGAAGCCGTTCTTGCCTAGCTTGGAGACCGCCTCGTCGATCTTCGCCGAGGCGACCTCGGGCTTCCACTCGCCGGACTCTTCGTAGGAGATTTTCTTGACCTTGCCGTCCAGCGCCAGGTGCGCGCCGGTCTTGAAGGAGGCGGCGTTGGGGTCGGTCTCCGCGCCGTTGATCATTAGGATGTCGGAGTCGGCGGGCTTCTTGCCGGCCTTGCCCATCGCGTCCAGCAGGGCCTGGCCCTGGAGTTCGCCGGTGCGCTGGTTGTCGAAGGAGATGTAGGCGACCACGTCGCCGGCGGCCAGCCGGTCGTACGCGATGACCTTGGTGCCCTTCTTCTTCGCCTCCTCGACCCACGGCGCGGTGACGGCGGCGTTCACCGGGTCGAGCAGGATCACCTTGACCCCGCGGGAGAGCAGGGCGTCGAACTGCTCCTTCTGCACCTTCTCGTCGCCGTCGGCGTTGGCGTAGTCGAGGGCGCACTTGGTGCACAGCCCCTCGACGGACGCCTGGATCAGCGGTTTGTCGAACGCTTCGTAGCGGGTGGACGAGGATCGCTCGGGCAGCAGCAGTCCGATGGACTGGTTGCCCGAGGACGAGGGCTTGTCGTCCCCGCAGGCGGCGAGCGACAGCGCCATCGACACGGCGGCCGTGCCGATGACGAGTCGACGCGTCATCGAGTTCATGGTGGGTGGTGCCTCCCTGACAGCGCCGTGTCCCTACGGCGAGGTGAAGGGGAGTCAAGCCCACCCGTCATGTGTCGTCAAGAAGTAAATCATTGGTGGGGGTGTTTCAGCCAAGTCGTTACCTTCTTGAATGCAATCCGGGAGATTTGCCTACGGAGCGTTCACCGCTCGTTACGCGCCACCAGGAACACGCCGCCGACCACGATCGCGCCGCCCAGCATGATCGGCCAGGTCAGCGCCTCGGAGAGGAAGAGCCAGCCGAGGAAAACCGCCACCACCGGATTGACGTACGCATAGGTGGCCACCAGAGTCAGCGGTGCACGCTGCAGAAGCCAGGCGTAAGACGTGAACGCGACAATGGATCCGAAGAGCACCAGGTACACCAGCCCCGCCCACGACCCGGCGGACACCGCCCCCGGGTCGAACCGGCCCGGCTCGCCCCGGACGAACGCCAGCGCCAGCGCGCCCAGCGCGCCCGCCAGCATCTCGTACACGCTCGCCACGAACGGATCGGCCGGCATCGGCAGCCGCCCCGCCAGCACCGAGCCCAGCGCCCACACCACCGCCGCGATCACCACCAGCAGCAGCCCCGACAGCCCGACCTCGCCGGTCAGGCCCGGCGCGGTCAGCACCCCCAGGCCCACCAGCCCGAGCAGCACCCCCGCCAGGGTGGTCCCGCCGGTCCGGACCCCGAACGCCCGGCGCAGCAGCACCACCCAGAGCGGCACGCTCGCCACCATCAGCGCCGCCAGCCCCGACGGCACGGTGCGCTCGGCCAGCACCACCAGCCCGTTGCCGCCGACCAGCAGCAGCGCGCCCACCAGGAACGCGGAGCCGAACTGAGGCCACGTCACCCGCAGTGCCCGCCACCCCTGACGGGCCGCCAGGCCCGCCCCGAGCAGCAGCGCCGCCGCGCCGAAGCGCAGCGCGCCCGACAGCAGCGGCGGCATGGTCTCCACCACCACCCGGATCGCCAGGTAGGTCGACCCCCACACCACGTACACGATGCCGAGCGCCGCCCACACCGCCGCCCCGAGCCCGCCCGGGCGGACGGCGGCCTTGGTCGCGGTCCTGGTGGGGGAGGTGGGGGCAGGGGGCGCGTCGGAGGGGGGTGCCCCCGGGGTCGGACAGTCGGGGTCGGCGTCGGCCGGGGTCTGCGGGGAGGGCGCGGACATGGGCGTCTCCTGGTCTTGGTCCTGACACGGGCGTTCGGCGGAATGACACCACACTCCGCCCGCGCCCGGCAGGGAGTTTCAGCACCCGGTACGGGTCACTACGGGCGAATCCCCTCCACCGCACGCCGGACAGGGCCGACCGGATGAACCGGCGCACCACCGCGCCCCCGGCCGGGCCGCCCCGGCCGCGCCGGATGGTAGGCATGGGGGCGGGCCCTGGCGCAGCCGATCGGAGGAAGCGGCCGCATGGCATGGTTCGCCGCACCCGAGTACCGGCTCGCCCGCGAGCTGTTCCTGCGCCTGCTCGCCCTCGTCTACGGCTGCGGATTCCTCGCCGCCGCCCGGCAGTTCCGCGCCCTGCTGGGCAGCCGCGGCCTGCTCCCGATCCCGCGCTTCCTGGCCCGCGTCCCGTTCCGCCGCGCCCCCAGCCTGTTCCACTGGCACTACAGCGACCGCCTCTACGCCGTCCTCGCCCGGACCGGCCTGCTGCTGTCCGCCGCCCTGCTCGCCGGAGCCGCGAACCTGCTGCCGCTCGGCGCGGCGATGGCGCTCTGGGCGCTGCTCTGGGTCCTCTACCTGTCGATCGTCAACACCGGGCAGACCTGGTACGCCTTCGGGTGGGAGTCCCTGCTGCTGGAGGCCGGGGCGCTCGCCGTGTTCCTCGGCAACGACCGGGTCGCCCCGCCGCTGCCCGTGCTGTGGCTGCTGCGCTGGCTGCTGTTCCGGGTCGAGTTCGGCGCCGGACTGATCAAGTGGCGCGGCGACGCCTGCTGGCGCAAGCTCACCTGCCTCTACCACCACCACGAGACCCAGCCCATGCCCGGCCCGCTCAGCTGGTTCTTCCACCACCTGCCCCGCCCGCTGCACAAGGTCGAGGCCGCCGCCAACCACGTCGTCCAACTCGTCGTCCCCTTCGGCCTGTTCCTCCCGCAGCCGATCGCCTCCGACGCCGCCCTGCTGATGGTCGCCACCCAGCTGTGGCTGATCGCCTCCGGCAACTTCGCCTGGCTGAACTGGCTCACCGTCGCCCTCGCCCTGTCCGTCCTCGACACCGGCACCCTGCGCCGCGCCCTGCCGATCGGCCCCGACCACGGCTACCCGGGCCAACCCGCCTGGTACCAGGCCCTGGTGGCCGCGTACGCCCTGCTGGTGCTCGCCCGCTCGTGGCAGCCCGCGCGCAACCTGGTCTCCCCGCGCCAGCAGATGAACCGCTCTTGGGACCGGCTCCACCTGGTCAACAGCTACGGCGCGTTCGGCTCCGTCAACCGGACCAGGTACGAGATCGTCCTCGAAGGCACCCGCGACGCGCGTGGCACGGACGGCTGGCAGGAGTACGAGTTCCCCGGCAAACCCGGTGAAGTGCGCCGCCTGCCACGGCAGTTCGCGCCCTACCACCTGCGGCTCGACTGGCTGATGTGGTTCGCCGCGATCTCCCCGTCCTACGCCCGCCCCTGGTTCCTCCCGCTGCTCGCCCGCCTGCTCGTCAACGACCCCGCCACCCTGCGCCTGCTGCGCCGCAACCCCTTCCCCGACGCGCCGCCCGCGCTGGTCCGGGCCCGCCTGTACCGCTACCGCTTCACCGACGGCCCCGAGCTGCGCGACACCGGCGCCTGGTGGCACCGCGACCACGTCCGCGACCACCAGCCGCCCGTCGGGCTCGCCGAACTGCACCGCTTCCTGCCCGCGGACACCGCCCCCGGCGCCCCCGGCCCTACGAGCGGAGAGCGTCGATGACCCCACCCAACGCCCGGCCCCCACCCCGGCGGGGCGTACTGTCGGTGCCGCTCCCTACCATGCGGACCACACGGACGGGCCCGCGCCCACCGCCACCGGTCCGCCGCGGCCCGGTATTTCACGGAGGGCCGGTGCGTGCACGGCTCGAACGCGCACCCGTATTCTGGCCTCCCGCGACGCCACCACCGCCGCAACCACCCCACCCGCCCCGCCAGTCCTTCTGCCCGCCAAACGCCACGAACCGGACTTCACATGACAGTGCGCACCCTGAACGACGCCGACGACGCCGCGTCCGAGACCGCGTCCGCGACGGACGGCGAGACCCGCCAGAGCACCCGTGAGGAACTCGGCCGCTTCGCCGACCAGGGCGGCTTCACCCTCACCGCCGACGCCAACCCCTGGCTGGAGGCCGCCGAGACGCTCACCGGGCCCGAGGACGCCCGCGCCGCGTCCACCGTCCTCGCCGAACTCCGCAGCCGCGACACCCGCGCCGTCGGCCGGGCCGCCAACGCGATCGCCGCCAAGGCCGGCCTCGACATCCCCGACACCCTCGGCGGCCTCACCACCCTGCTCGAACTCCTCCAGCGCGTCCACGCCACCAGCGCGACGCTGCGCACCGAGGTCTACGAGCAGGACCTGGTCGAGCTCGCCGCCGCGACCGGCAGCGCCGCCTACCGCAAGGACAGCGGCGCCAAGCTCGGCTGGAACCGCCGCCGCCAGCTCCGCGCCCAGGCCCGCGCCCTCACCGCCACCGGCACCCGCCCCGGCCGCGCCGACCTGCACGCCGCGCTGGTCGCCGCCGCGGCCGCCCACCGCGACTGGAACATCCTCTCCACCGCGGCTTCCCGCCCCGCGGTGCCCGTGGACGGCACCCTGCTCACCGAGACCGCCAACGTCGTCGAGTCGCTCACCGACGCGGTCCGCTCACTGGCCCGCCTCCTCCCCGAGCGCTCCCTCGACTCCCTCCCGCTCGCCGAACTCGCCGAACTCGTCGACCGCCTGGCCGCGGACGAGGGCACCCTCTACCGCCTCTCCGCCCTGCGCCAGCTGCGGCTGGAACTCGCCGAGCAGGGGCTCACGGAGCTGCTGGACGAGTTGCACGAGCGGCAGGCCGACAAGGACGCTGCGCTGGCGGCGTACGACCGGCACGTCGCCGCGAAGGCCGCGCTGGCGGCGGGGCCGCGGACGGCTGCGGAGGCGGAGGTCGAGACCGCTGTCGAGGAGACGGTGGTGGAGACCGAGACCGAGGTTGTCGCGGTGGAGACCGTGACCGTGACCGAGGTGGAGGCTGAGGTCTCGGAGCCGGTGGCCGAGGAGCCGGCGGTGGAGACCGAGGTCGAGGTTGTCGTCGAGGAGCCGGAGGTCGAGGTCGAGGCCGCCGAGTCCGAGGCTGAGGTCGCCGTCGAAGAGTCGGTGATCGAGGTCGAGGCTGCTGCTGAGGAGCCCGAGGCGGAGATCGCCGTCGAGGCCGTTGAGCCGGCGGCGGAGACCGAGGTCGAGGCCACAGTCGAGATTGCGGAGCCGGAGGCCGTCGAGGCTGAGGCTGTTGTGGTCGAGCCGGAGCCTGTCGCCGTTGAGGCCGAGGTGGCGGAGCCGGAGGCGGTCGAGGTCGAGGCTGTCGCCGTTGAGGCCGAGGTCGTGGAGCCGGAGCCCGAGGTCGAGGTTGTGGCGGTCGAGGCTGAGGCTGTTGTGGCCGAGCCGGAGCCTGTCGCCGTTGAGGCCGAGGTGGCCGAGCCGGAGGTTGTCGAGGTCGAGGCTGTCGCCGTTGAGGCCGAGGTCGTGGAGCCGGAAGCCGTTGTGGCGGAGCCGGAGCCCGAGGTCGAGCCCGTTGCGGTGGAGCCGGAGGTCGTGGAGCCCGAGGCTGCTGTAGTCGAGCCCGAGCCCGAGCCGGAGGTCGTGGAGCCCGAGCCGGAGGCTGTTGTGGTGGCGGCCGGGCCGGTCAAGCCCGAGTTGACGCCCGGCAAGCCGATCACCGGGTACTCCGCGGAGGAACTGGTCGCGTTGGTGGCCTGGCTGGACGCGGACGGGGAGAAGCGCAGTGACGACGAGTTGCTGCGGGCGGCCATGAAGGAGCTCGGGTTCGGTCGGCTCGGGCCGCGGATCAAGGAGGCGCTGGGGGCCGCGGTGGCTTCCGTGCGCGCCTGACGGGCCGTCAGAGTGGGGTTTCCGCCCGTCGTCGTGCCTGGTGCGCGGTGGCGGGCGGTGCCGTTTCGGCGGGGCGGGTGGGGGTCATGCGCCGATGTCCTCGGACCAGAGGTCGGGGCGGGCGGTGACGAAGTCGGTCATCAGGCGTACGCAGCGCGGGTCGTCGAGCAGGGTGATGCCGGTGCCGTGGGCGGCGAGCCAGTCGTGGCCGCCGGTGAAGGTGGTGGACTCGCCGATCACCACGTGGCCGATGCCGAACTGGCGGACCAGACCCGAGCAGTACCAGCAGGGCGAGAGGGTGGTGACCATCACCGTGTCGCGGTAGCCGCGCAGCCGTCCGGCGTTCCGGAACGCGGAGGTCTCGGCGTGCAGGGACGGGTCGCCGTCCTGGACCCGCCGGTTGTGTCCGCGTCCGAGGAGCCGCCCGTCCCGCCGGAAGAGTGCCGCCCCGATCGGGATGCCGCCCTCCGCGCGTCCGGCCTCCGCCTCGGCCACCGCGACGTCCAGCCACGTCCGGGCCTGCTCCGCCGTCACCCGACCGTCCACCGGCCACCTCCGTCGTTCCGTCGTCATCGTCGTCCGTCCCGCCGCTCTTCGGCGTCCACCTTCTCCGGGTACCCGGTGCGGGGCGGTCCGCCACGCCGGGCGGGGTCAGGCGACGGTGACGGTGACGCCGGCGGCTTCGAGGGCGGCGAGTTCGGCGGGCGGGGCGGTGGGGTCGGTGACCAGGGTGTGCAGGTGGTCGGTGGGGACGGCGCGGGCGAAGGCGGTGCGGCCGAGTTTGCCGCCGTCGGCGGCGGCGAGGGTGCGGCGGGCGGCGGCGGTGGCGGCCTTCTTCACGGTGGCGTCGTCGAGGTCGTAGGAGGTCAGGCCGTCGGCGGCGCTGAGGGCGCAGCAGCCGAGGACGGCGGTGTCGAAGCGCAGGGCGGAGAGCGAGGCGAGGGTCAGCGGGCCGGTCAGGGCGCCCTCGGTGGCGCGGGGCTGTCCGCCGGGGACGATCAGGGTGGCCGGGCCGGGGGTGTCGCCGAAGACGTGGACGGCGGGCAGCGAGAGCGGCATCACGGTGACGGGGCGTTCGCGCAGCAGGCGGGCGAGTTCCAGGCAGGTGGTGCCGCTGTCGAGGACGACGGTCTCGCCGTCGGCGATGAGGGCGGAGATCCCGGCGGCGATCCGGCGCTTGGCGTCGACGGCCTCGCGGGCGCGCAGCGCGAACGGGGGTTCCTCGCCGCGCAGCAGCAGGGTGCGGGCCCCGCCGCGGAAGCGTTCCAGGACGCCCTGCGCGGAGAGGGCGTCCAGGTCGCGCCGGATGGTCATCTCGGAGGCGCCGGTCAGCTCGGCGAGTTCCGGGACGGTGGCGCTGCCCGCGTCCCGGACGGTCTGGGCGATCAGGGCGTGCCGCTCCGCGTTGTTCATACCGAGATTGAACCGCACCGCACAACGCACAGGCAATCTGTTCGATATCGCCACTTTCGAACATCGCAGATGTTCGTTATGGTCGTCCGCATGGAACGCTCGCTCCGGGCCGCTCGCGTGGCGACCTACGTCTACTTCGTCCTGTGCGGCACCCTGATGGGCGCGTGGGTCGTGCACATCCCCGCGATCGAGACCCGGGTCGGCATCGGCCACGCCGCGCTCGGCGGCCTGCTGGTGCTGCTGGGCCTCGGCGCCTTCGGCGGCATGCGGGCGGCCGGGCCGCTCACCGACCGCCTCGGCGCCCGGGCCGTCGTCCCGGCCTCCGGCGTCCTGTGCGCCGCGTCGCTGGTGCTGCCCGCCCTGGCCCCGGACCCGTGGACGCTGGCCGGGGCGCTGCTGGTCTTCGGCTTCGCCAACGGCTGCCTGGACGTGAGCATGAACGCCCACGCCGTGCACGTGGAGCAGGCGTACGGGCGTCCCGTCATGTCGGGCTTCCACGCCACCTTCTCGGTCGGCGGCGTGATCGCGGCCGGGGCCGCCGCCGCGTCCGCCGCCGCCGGGCTCGGCCCGGCCGCCACCCTCGCCCTCCTCGGCGCGGCCGGCGCCGCCACCGCACTGCTGACCGCCCGCAGCCTGCTGCCCGGCGGCGCGGCGCCGGCCGGGGACGGGCCCGCACTCGAGACGCCCAAGACGCCCAAGGCACCCGAGACACCGGCCGTGTCGGCCGCGTCCGCCGCGTCCGCCAGGTCGTCCGCCGACAGCGGCACCCGCCGTCGGATCAGGGTCCTCGCGGTGCTGGCGCTGATGGTGATGCTGAGCGAGGGCGCGGCCAACGACTGGAGCGCCCTGCACCTCAAGGACGTGCTCGGCGCGCCCGCGAGCACCGCCGCGTTCGCCTACGGCACCTACGCCGCCGCGATGACCACCGGGCGCCTGCTCGCCGACCGGGTCTCGGCCCGGTACGGGGCGGCGGCCGTCCTGCGGTACGGCGCGGCCACCGCCGCCGTCGGCATCACCGTCGCCGCCCTGACGCCCTGGGTGTGGGCGGCGTTCCTCGGCTGGGCGCTGTTCGGCCTGGGCCTGTCCGGGTGCGTCCCGCAACTGTTCAGCGCCGCCGGGCACGCCGACCCGGCCGCCGCGGGCGCCAACGTCTCGCGGGTCGCCGGGCTCGGCTACCTCGGCATGCTGGCCGGCCCCGCCGTCATCGGCTGGCTCACCCACCTGACCGCCCTCAACCACGCCTTCCTGCTGCTCACCCTGCTGTGCGCCGTCACCGCCGCGGCCGCGGCCGTCCTGCGCCCCGCCGGGCCCACCGCCGCCACCGCCCCCGCCGCGCAGACCCGCGCGTCCGCCCCGGCGGGCGGCCCGGCGGGCGGCCCCCACTAGACCACCCGTGCGGCCCGGGCCGGGGCCGCACGGGTCTGCGCGCCCGGCGCTGACGGACCGTCAGGGGTGGGTGGGCGTCCGCCGGACTTGACGGTTCCTTTAGGGTGCGGGAATGCGAGATTTCGGGGCGGGACTGCGGTTCCTGTTCAGCGGGCAGCGGTGGGTGGCGCGGCACGGGCGGTGGTGGGGCTTCGGGATGATCCCGGCGCTGATCGCCCTGGTCGGGTACGTGGTGGCACTGGCGGTGCTGATCGTCTACGCGGGCGACCTGGCCGCCTGGGCGACGCCGTTCGCGGACGGCTGGAGCGAGCCGTTGCGCGACGCCGTGCGGACGGTCGTCGCTGTGCTGGCGGTCGTCGCGGGCGGGCTGCTGTCGATGCTGACCTTCACGGCGGCGGCGCTGCTGATCGGCGAGCCGTTCTACGAGTCGCTGTCGGCGAAGGTCGAGGAGACCGAGGGCGGCGGCCCGCCGGAGCCGGACGTCCCGCTGTGGCGCCAGCTCTGGGTCGCGGCGCGGGACAGCCTCGCGGTGCTGCTGCGGGCGGCGGCGTTCGGGATCGTGCTGTTCCTGTGCGGGTTCATCCCGGTGCTGGGGCAGACCGTCGTCCCGGTGGTGGCGCTGTGCGTGTCCGGCTTCTACCTGGCCGTCGAGCTGACGGGCACCCCGCTGCAGAAGCGCGGCCTGTCGCAGAAGCAGCGGCTGCGGCTGCTGCGCTCCCGGCTGCCGATGACGCTCGGCTTCGGCGCGGGCCTGGCGCTGCTGTTCCTGATCCCGGTGGTGACGGTGCTGGCGATGCCGGGCGGGGTGGCGGGCGCGACGCTGCTGGCCCGGGAGCTCTCCCCCTACGAGCCCGAGGAGGCGCGGCGGCCGGAGGACGCGGACCCGGACACCGGCGCGGACGCGGACGCGGAGGGCGGTGGCGGCGAGCTGCCGCGGCCGGGCCGGGGGCCGTACGCCGACCCCTACGCCGCCGACCCGTACGGCGCCAACCCCTACCGCGCCGACCCGCGGGCCTGACGGCGGGCGGCCGGGCCGGTCGAGACGGTCGCTCGGTGTCACGGTGATCTGACTCAGCGTCACCGATTGCGCGATAGCGTCCCATGGCCGTCACCGTGCCCGCCGCCCCGCGCGGCACCGATCTCGGCGACCCCGCGTTCTGGCGGCTCCCCGAGGAGGCCCGGGCCGCGGCGTTCGCCCGGCTGCGCGAGCGTCCCGGCCCGGTCGGGTTCACCGACCGGGCGACGGGGCGGCGCTGCTGGGCGCTGGTCCGGCACGCCGAGGTGACGGCGGCCGGCCGCGCGCCGCAGGTGTACCTGTCCGGGCCGGGGTCCGGCGGGCCGGAGCCGGGCCGGTGGGTGCGGGCGCTGTTCGGCGACTCGCTGCTCGACCTGGACGACCCCCGGCACGCCGACCTGCGCCGGACGGTCGGCCGGGCGTTCACGCCCCGGCTGCCGGCCGCGGTCGAGCAGGACGTCCGGGCCACCGCCGCCGAGCTGGTCGACCGGCTGGAGCGGGAGCGCCCGACCGACTTCGTCACCGCCGTCGCGGCCGAACTTCCGTACCGGGTGCTCTGCTCGATGCTCGGCCTCCCGCCGGAGCGCCTGCGCCGGGCCGCGGGCCGGTCGGACCGCGACGCCGACGCCGCCCGGGCCGGGCTGATGCTCCGGCCGGCGGTCCGGCGGGCGGTGGCCGCCCCGGCCCGCGAACGCCGCCGCCGACCGGCCGACGACCTGATCTCCGCCCTGGTCGCCCCCGACCCGGACGGCCGCGGGCTGGGCGTCCGCGAACTCGCCGCGTTCTGCGGGCTGCTGCTGGACCTCGGCGTCCGGGCCACTCGTGACGCGCTCGCCCGCGGCCTGCACCTGTTGACCGGCCACCCCGCCCAGCGGGCCCTGCTGCTCGGCGACCTCGACGCCCACCCGGGCGGCGCGGTCGAGGAGGTCCTGCGCTGCGGCACCCCGGTCGACCGGCTGCGCCGCACCGTCGCCGTCGACCACCGCCTGGCCGGTGTCCGGTTGGCCGCGGGCGACAAGGTGCTCCTCTGCTACGGCTCCGCTCACCGCGACGAGTCGGTCTTCCCCGCCCCCGACACCTTCGACATCACCCGCTCGCCCAACCCCCACCTCGCCTTCGGCGGCGGCCCGCACTTCTGCCTCGGCGCCCACCCGGCCCGCCCCCAACTGCGCGCCCTGCTCAGCGAACTGCTCACCCGCCTCCCGGAGATCCGCGCCACCACCGCTCCCGACACCGTCCCGTCCGCGACCGGCTCGCGGGTCCGCTCGCTAGGGTTCACCTTCTGAGCGCGCGCCGATGGGGGGAACATGGGGAACCGCAACGAGATCAACCGCGGAACGTTTTTCGGATCGGCCATCCAGGCGGAGAACGCCACCGTCGTGCTGCCGGGGACGCGCTGGCGGGCCCTCGGCGGTCTGCCCGCCCCGTCCCGGGTGCTGATCGGTCGGGACGCGGAACTCGCCGATCTGGAAGTGAAGTTGGCTGGTCAGGAACCGATCGGCCGGTTGATCACCGGCCTTCCGGGCGCCGGCAAGACGGAACTCGCCGTGCACGCCGCCCACCGCGCCCTCGCCTCCGGCCGCTACCCGGGCGGGGTGCTGTTCCTCGACCTGTTCGGCTACGACGAAGACCGCCGGGTCGACCCGCACCGCGCCCTCGGCTCGCTGCTGCGCGCCCTCGGCGTCCCGGACGAGCAGGTGCCCTCCGAGACCACGGAGCGCATCACGCTCTACCGCAGCGCGCTCGGCGCGTGCGCGGGGGAGAGTCCGCTACTGGTGCTGCTCGACAACGCCGGTTCCAGCGCCCAAGTCCGTCCGCTGCTCCCCGGAGAGCTGGACGTCCCCGTCCTGGTCACCTCCCGGCACACCCTCAGTGATCTGGGGCTGCGCGTCCTCGACCTGCCCGTGCTGGCTGCCACCGACGGCGCGCGACTTCTCGAACAGGGCCTGCGCGAACTGGACCCGGACGACCGCCGGGCGGCCGAACAGCCCGACGCCGCACGGGAGGTCGCCGAACTCTGCGGCGGACTCCCCCTTGCCCTCGCGGTGGTCACCGCCCTGCTCGGCGACCTCCCGGCCCGCCCGATGGCCGCCATGGCCCAGTCCCTGCGCGACACCCGCCGCCGCCTTGCCCGCCTCGCCCGCGAGGACCTCGCCGTCCGCGCCGCCTTCCAGCTCTCCTACCGGAACCTGCCGCCCGACCAGGCCCGGCTGTTCCGGCTGATGTCCCTCAACCCGGGCCCCGATCTGTCCACCGGGACCGCCGCACACCTGGCCGGCGCGCCGGTCGACGACGCCGAACCGCTCGTCCACGCCCTGGCCCGGGCCCACCTGGTCCAACCCGCCGCCGTCCACGACCGCTGGCGGATGCACGACCTGATGCGGCTGTACGCGGAGGAACTGTGCCGGGAGAAGGAGACCCGGACGGCCCGGACGGCCGCCACCGAGCGGATGCTGGCGCTCTACTGCGACCTCGCGGCCGCCGCCGACCGGCAGCTCCAGCCGGGCGGTGAGCCCGGACCGGGCTTCCCCGACCGGGCCGCCGCGCTGGCCTGGCTGGACGCCGAATACCTCAACCTCCGGGCCGCCGCCCTGGCCGCACCCGAGTTGGGGCGTCCCGACACCGTCGTGCTGCTGCACGTGCTGCTGATCGACTACCAGATCCTGCGGCGTCACCTGGAGGACTACGCGGGCATCGCCCGGAGGGCCCTCGACGCGGCCCGCACCTCGCGCGACCCGCTGACCAGGCTGGCCGAGCCCGAGATCCTCACCAACCTCGGTACGGCCCAGCGCGAGCTGCGCCGGTTCGCGGAGTCGGTGGCGTCCTACCAGCGGGCGCGGAAGCTGTTCGCGGAGCGCGGCGATATCGAGCTCGAAGCCACCGTCCTCACCAATCTCGGCCTGACGTACCAGCAGATGGGCCGATGCTCCGAAGCCGTGCAGGTGCTGCACGAGGCGCTGGCGATGTACCCGTCGAACGGGAGCCTACGGGAGCGCGGAATGGCGTACACCAACCTCGGGCGGGCCCTGCACCAGCTGGGGCGGCTGCCGGAGGCGGCCGAGGCGTTCCGGGCTGACCTCGCCATCTGCCGGGCGATCCGGGACCGCCACGGCGAGGCGATCACGCTCAACAACCTCGGCATGGTGCTGCGCGACCAGGACCTGTCGGCCGAGGCGCTGGATGCCTTCGAGGCGGCGCTGCGGGCCGCGCACGACTCCCAGGACCACTACCTGGCCCTGCAGGTGGGGGCCAATCTCACCCTTGCCCGGGGGCTGGTCGGCGAGGACGATCCGCAAGCGGTCGTCGACCGGCTCGCCGAGGCCGCCGAGAGCATGCACGGACTGAGAGACGTCCACATGGCGGCCCAGGTGCGCCTCCACCAGAGCCTGGCGCTCGTCAAGGCAGGGCGCACGGACGAGGCGGTGGACGTGCTGGGGACGGTCCTGCGGGCCGGGCGCGAGCTGGAGGACCTCCAGCTCCAGTGCACCGCCCTGGACAACGCGGGGATCTTGCTCGCCGGTGCGAGGCGGTTCGCGGAGGCGGTCGAGTGCTGGAGCGAGGCGGCCGACCTCTGCGCGGCCCTCGACGATCACGACCGGCGGGGCAGGTGCCTCGGCCGACGGGCCGGAGCCCGGCAGGCGCTCGGTGACGCGGCCGGCGCCCGGGAGGACCGTACGGCCGCTGCCGCGGCCTTCCAACTCGCCGGCACCGCTCCTGCGGTGGTCGACCGCCTACTCGCCGGAACGGGCCCGGAGTGACCCCGGGGCGGCCACCGCCGTGCGCGGTGGCCGCCCCGGGGGTCGGGTGGCGGGGGTCAGGACGGGCGGCTGCCCACCGCGTCGCGGACCTCGGCGCCCAGGACGCTGTTGGCGCGGGCGCAGTGGGCGCCGCAGAAGAAGCGGCCGGCGACTTCGACGCCGTGGCCGACGATGCGGACGGTGCACTGTTCGCAGCGGGGGGCGAGCTTCTCCATCGCGCATTCGAAGCTGTCGAAGACGTAGGTGTCGCCGGTGATCGTCTTGATCTCGAAGGACAGCCAGTAGTCGTTCTGGCACACCACGCAGATCGCCATGTCGGGCTCCTCTCGTCGTACGGGTCCACCGCCGAGTCTTGGCCCGGGGCGGGCGGGCGGCAATCGGCGGCGGTCCGAACGGAGAAAACCGGACGGACCGGAACGAAACGGCGGGGTCCGTCCGATAATGGGCAGCAGGGTCCGGGGTCCAGCCGAGGAGGCCGAGATGATCATCCGAATCTGGGAGGCGCAGGTCGCCCCGCACCGGGCGGAGGACTTCTGCGCCAGGCTCGCCTCGACCGTGCTGCCCGGCCTCGGCCGGTGGGACGGCTTCCTCGGCGGCGAACTGCTGCGGGCCTGCGCCGACGGGGACCACCGGGTGCAGATGATCACCCGCTGGCGGGACGAGGAGGCGCTGCGGGCGTACGCCGGGCCGATGTGGCGGATTCGGCCGGTCTGGTCGGAGGGCGAGCTGCGCGAGCTGGAGCACCCGCCGACGGTGGTGCACTTCCACTCGCTGCGCCGGATCGAACAGGCCCCCGGGGAGTCCGCGGCCGCGGCCTGAGCGACGCGGGGAGGGCGGGACGTCGGGGCCCGCCGTGGAGGGGACTCAGGCCACGGGGATGCCGGTGTCGGCCTTCACCCGCTTCATCGTCAGGTGCGAGTGCACCTGCGCGATGCCCGGCAGCCCGGAGAGCACGTCGGTGACGAAGCGCTCGTACGCGGCGAGGTCGGCCACCGCGACCCGCAGCAGGTAGTCCGGGTCGCCGAACAGGCGGTGTGCCTCGACCACCTCCGGCAGCTCGGCCACCCGGCGTTCGAACTCGGCGACGGTGGCCCGGTCCTCGTGCCGCATCACCACCGTGACGAAGGGCTGGAAACCGCGTCCGACGGCGGCCGGGTCGAGCCGGGCGCGGTAGCCGCGGATCACGCCCTGCTGTTCCAGGTGGCGCACCCGGCGCAGGCACGGGGACGGGGTCAGGCCGACCCGGTCGGCCAGGTCGGCGTTGCTGATCCGGCCGTCCTGCTGGAGCTCGTGGAGGATTCTGCGGTCAAGGCGGTCCATGGCGCAACATTCTGCCAGAGCAGGGCGGTGACCAGCGAAAACGGGACATCGGCTGCCAACGGTGGACGGCTAGTGTCCGGGTGCTGAGATTTTCTCCCTCCCAGTGGTCCCCCGAACGCTCTCCCGAAGGTGTCCATGGACCCGCACGCCCTGCTGCTCTTCCTCGGCGTCGACGTGCTGCTGGTCTGCACGCCCGGCCCCGACTGGCTGTACATCGCCGCCCGCGGCCTCGGCCAGGGCCGCCGCGCCGCGCTCACCGCCGTCACCGGCGTCTGCGCGGGCTACGCCGTGCACACCCTGCTCTCCGCCGCCGGGCTGGCCGCCGCGCTGCGGGCCGTCCCCGCGCTGCTGCCCGCCCTGCGCCTGGCGGGGGCCGGCTACCTGGTGCTCCTCGCCGCCGGGATGCTGCTGGCCCTGCGCCGGGGCGGCGGCGGTGCCCGGGCCCTGGCCGCGGCCGGTCCGCAGCCAGCCAGGACGGTGCTGCGGCAGTCGCTGCTGACCGCGCTGCTCAACCCGAAGGGCCTGCTGCTCTACCTGTCGCTGGTCCCGCAGTTCGTCACCCCGGACGGCGCGCTGCCGGTCGGCGGGCAGGTCGCGGCGCTCGGCGCGGTCAACGTCCTGTGCTGTGCGGCCGTCTACTCGGCGGTCGCCCTGGCCACCGCCCGCCTCGGCGGCCGGTTCGGCGCCACCCCGACGGCGGCGCGGCGCCTGTCCGCGGTCTCGGCGGTGCTGCTGCTGGCCGTGGCGGGCGTGACGGCGACCGCCTGAACCCGCGCGCCCCGACCGGGGTGACGGTGCGTCAATTGCCTTGGGGCGGGCCCGGGGTGGAGCCGGAGCGGAGACCGCGGGCCGGGGCGGGGACCGGAAGCCGGGGCGGGCTCAGGAGTCGGCGTGCTCCGACAGGACCTCGATGGCGATGGCGAGCTGCTTGCGGAAGGAGGCCAGGTCCTGGTCGTCGAAGGAGTCCATCAGGCGGCGCTCCACGGCCACGGCTTCGCGGTCCGCCTTGCGGAGCAGGGCCGTGCCGGCCCGGGTGAGGCGGAGCAGGAGGACCTTGGCGTGGTCGGGGGAGTTGGTCCGGCTGATCAGTTTGCGCTGGTCGAGCAGCGAGATGACGCCGTTCATGGCCTGCGCGGTCACGCCGCAGATGCGGGCCAGCCGGGCGCCCGAGATGTTCGGGTTCTCCGCGAGGAGGAGCAGGGCCGAGTACTGGGGGACCGTCAGGCCGAAGGGGCGCAGCACCCGGTTCTTCTCGGCGATCAGGGCCTGTTCGGCCTGCTTGATGAGACTGCCGAGCCGCTGGTCGAACGGCAGCTCCGACTCCGTCGTCGGCATCTTTCCTCCTTGGTGGGACCCCGGTGCGCAGTTCGGACATCCGTGCACGGTTCGGACGTCGGCGGCCCATTGGTTGCTCCAGGCTACCGGTTCGGATGCGTCGGGTGAAGCTCCTGACCTTGTCTTGTGTCAGGGTCAGGGGAGAAAAAATCTAATGACACTTGAATCAAGGTCATGATAGCTTTCAGCCACCGCCAGAGAGTGGCGGCAGGTCACACGGGGGGAAGCCATGTATTTCCGGGAGGTAAAAGGCGGTGGTGAGAGCAGAAGCGGAATACGTTCTGCTGTTCTGCATCTCCCACCCCGGCACGACACATCGGGCGCCGCAGTGCTGGCCGGTCGGGCCGACGCCGACGAGGTGCGGCGGGACGGCTACCGCCGGCTGCCGGTGGACGACCGGCGCGCGGCACCGGACCTCGCCGTCGAGGCGGGGCGGACGGCGCTGGAGCGCGCGGGGCTGACGGCCGACCGGCTGGGCCTGGTCGCGCACGCCTGGATCCACCACCAGGGCCACGACTTCTGGTCCCCGGCGCACTACGTGGCCTCCTCGCTGGGGGCGCGCAACGCCGAACCGGTCGGCGTGCAGCAGATGTGCAACGGCGGCGCGGCCGCCCTGCGGATCGCGCTTGACCGGATGGCGGCCGACCCCGGGGTGGAAGCCGCCCTGGTGACCACGGCGGACAGCTTCCCCGCTCCCGGGTTCGAGCGCTGGCGCGCCGACTACGGTGTGGCGTACGGCGACGGAGGCACCGCCCTGCTGCTCACCCGGGAGCACGCCCGCTACCGGGTGGCGGGCCTGGTGACCGTCGCCGCGCCCGAACTGGAGCTGATGCACCGGGGGACGACGACTTCTCCCCGGCCCCGCGGCAGCACGGTGCGGCGCTCGACGTGCGGCGCACCAAGAAGGCGTTCCTGGTCCGGGCGGGAAAGGAGGTGTTCGCAGAGACGGTCGACCGCTCGCTGCGCCGTGCGGTGACCGGCGCGCTGGAGCAGGCCGGGCTGGGCCCGAACGCCAGCCTGCCGGTGGCCCTGCCGCGCCTGGGCCGCTCGGTCCTGGAGAGTGCCTACCTACCCGCCCTGGCGGGGCTCGTCGAGGGCGAGGTGCTGGACTTCGGCCCGGACACCGGCCACCTCGGCGCCGGTGACGCCGCCGCCTCGCTGGCGGAGGCCGACGCCCGGGGCCTCGTTCCACCCGGCGGCCACCTCCTGGTCATCTCCGCCGGTGCGGGCTTCACCTGGACCGCCCTGGTCGTCCAGGCCCTCTGACACCCCGACGTCCCGACCCGGCGTCCTGAGCCGGCGTCCCGACCCCACGTTCAGACCCCACGTTCCGATCCAGCGTCCAGGCACAGCGTCCCGATCCAGCGTCCCGATCAGACCTCCCGACCCGTTCCCCTGACCCGTTCTCCCGACCCCGCGTCCGGTCTCCGGCGCTCCCGTCCGATTCCCGACGGGCCGGGTCCGCAGCGCAGCCAGGTCCCCCTCCTCCTCCCGGTGCGGCAGCGACGCCGCTCGCCCGGGCCGAGCCGTCGGCCACCGAGCCGACCCCCTCGCTCCCCTCCTCGCGTCCTCGTGGACCCCGCGTGCAGTGCGGCACGCCGGAGGGGACGCCCCCCGTACGTCCTGACCCCACCGGAGCCGTCCGGCACGCCGTCGTGCCCGGTCCGGTGCCGGACGATCCCGCGACTTCCCGCGGTGAGCCCCGTCGTCGCCGTGCCCGGCACGCGGTGGCCGGTCGTTCCGGAGCCCTCGGTGATCCCTCTTCGATCCCTCTTCAAGGAAGGTGTCCCAGTCATGCCGTCCACCGCTCCATCTCGCCAAGAGGCGTCCGCTCCCGTGTCGACACGGATCTCCACGGTGCTGCCGCCGGCCGGCACGGCCCTGCCGCGGACCGACAGCACCATCGACCGCGCCCTGGTGCACCGCAGTGCGCTCAGCGAGGTCTTCGTCACCGCGATGGTCCCCGACCCGCGCGGCGGCACCCTGGCCTCGGCCCAGCTGCCCAGATCGCACGCCTACTGGGGGGACCACTCGCTGGCGCCCGCCTGTCACGATCCGGTGCTGCTGATGGAGGTCTGCCGCCAGGCCGCCCTGGCCGCCTCGCACCTCCAGCACGGGGTGCCCCGGACCGACAAGTTCATCCTGACCCACCAGGACCTGCGGATCACCCGGCCCGAGCTGCTCGCCCGCGGCACCAGGCCGACCACCCTGCTGCTCCGGCTCGACCCGGAACGGGTCCGGGAGCGCGACGGCCGCACCACCGGCGTCGACTACGTCCTCACGCTGGCGGTGGCCGACGGCTCCGGCGCGGTCCAGGACGCCGGGCGGGCCACGGTCGGCCTGCGCTTCAAGGCGGCGGGGGAGTACCAGGAGCTGCGGCTGCGCGGCCGGGAGGGCCGATCGATGGGCTCCACCGCGGACTTCGCCACCGGCGCGGTGGCCGGGGAGCCGGTGGCCGCGCCGCTCGTCGGCCGGCGGCTGCCGGAGAACGCGGTGCTGCTGGACGTGACGGCCACCGGCCGGGGCGCGACGTCGACGCTGCGGATCGCCGGCGACCACCCGAGCCTGTTCGACCACCCGCAGGACCACCTGCCCGGCATGGTGCTGATCGAGGGCGCCCGCCAACTCGCCCTGTACACCGTCCGGGAGCACATCGGGCTGGCACCCGGGAAGGTCCGGGTGCAGGCGGTCGACGCCCGGTACGAGCGCTTCGCGGAGCTGGACTCGCCGCTGCGCCTGGAGGCGCTGCTGCCCGACTGGGAGGCGCTGCTGTCCGGCGCGCCCATTCCGGTCGAGGTGCTGGCCACCCAGGACGGGGCCGCCAACTGCCGGATCGTGGTGGACCTGGAGCTGGCGTGCCGCTGACCCTCGCACCGGCCGAGGCCCCCACCGCCGTGGCGGCCCCGATGGCCTTCTTCGACGTCGACGAGACGCTGATCGCAGTCAAGAGCATGTTCTCCTTCCTCCGGTTCCACCTGGAGCGCCGGGGCGAACGGCCGGAGACCTACGACGCGTTGGTCGGGCAGCTGCACGCGGACGCCGCCGCCGGGACCCCGCGCCACGAGATCAACCGCCGCTACTACCGGCTCTTCGCCGGGGAGCGGGCGGCCGAGCTGGCCGCGTCCGGCCGCGCCTGGTTCGAGGACGCCCTGCGGGGCGCGGCGGAGGCCGGCGGGTCGCTGCTGCTGGCGGAGCCGGTCGCGCATCTCAGGGCGCACCGGGCCCGCGGCACCGCGGTGGTGCTGCTCTCCGGGTCGTTCTTCGCCTGCCTCGACCCGGTCGCCGAACTGCTCGGCGCGGACGGGGCGTTGGGTACCCGGCCGATCGTCCGCCGGGGCGAGCTGACCGGCGAGGTGGTCGGGCCGATGATCGGCGGCCGCAAGGCGAGGGCCGCCGCCGCGGCGGCCTGGCTGCGCGGCGCCGACCTCGACGCCTGCCTCGCCTACGGCGACCACGCCAGCGACCTGCCGCTGCTGGAGGCCGTCGGCCGCGGCCTGGTGGTCGGCGCGGACCCGGTCCTCGCCGAGGCCGCCCGCACCCACGGCTGGCAGTTCCTGGACGCCGCCCCCGGGCACTGAGCCCCGGCGTCCGCCGACCGCCGCGCACCCCCCCCAGGGCCCTGGGCCCCGGCGCCCGTCCGCCGCCGCGCACACCGCCGTGCGCGGCGGCCGGCGGACCGCACCGCCGCACCCCCGGCACGCCGCACCAGCACAGCCAGCACAGGAGGAGAACACCCCATGCCCCCGTACAGCCAGGCCGACCAGGCCCCCGCCGTCGGCATCCTCGGCACCGGTTCCTACCTGCCCGAACGCACCGTCCCCAACGAGGAGATCGCCCCGGCGGCCGGGGTCGTCCCGGAGTGGATCGAGAACCGCACCGGCATCGTGGCGCGCCGCCGGGCCGCGCCGCACCAGGCCACCTCGGACCTCGCCGCGCTGGCCGCGACGCGCGCCCTGGCGGCGGCCGGACTGCCGGCCGACCGGATCGACGTCATCGTCCTGGCCACCTCCACCCCCGACCACCCCCAGCCCGCCACCGCCAGCATCGTGCAGCACCTGATCGGCGCCGGGCAGGCCGCGGCCGTCGACGTCAACGCGGTGTGCAGCGGCTTCGTCTACGCGCTGGCGATGGCGGAGGGCCTGCTGCGGGTCCGCGGCGGCGGCCACGCGCTGGTCATCGGCGCCGACGTCTACTCCCGGATACTCGACTACTCCGACCGCCGGACCGCCGTCCTGTTCGGCGACGGGGCCGGCGCGGTGGTGCTCGGCCCGGTGGCGGCCGACCGCGGCCTGCTGCACACCGTGCTGCGCGGGCACGGCGACGAGCACCGCCTGATCAGCGTCCCGGCGGGCGGCAGCCGGACGCCGCCCTCGGAGAGCACGGTGCGCGAGGGCGGCCACTTCTTCCGGATGGACGGGCGCGGGGTGCGGGAGTTCGTCTCCGCCGAGCTGCCCCAGGCGATCGCCGAACTGCTGCGGGAGAACGGGCTGAGCCCCGAGCAGATCGACCACTTCGTCCCGCACCAGGCGAACGGCGAGATGCTGCGCAGCCTGCTGCCCAGCCTCGGACTGCCGGAGTCGGCGCTGCGCCTGACGGTGCGGGAGTTCGCCAACACCGGGTCGGCCTCGGTGCCGATCACGCTGGACGCGGTGTTCGCCTCGGGCGAGCTGCGGCCGGGCCAACTGGTGCTGCTGGCCGGTTTCGGCGGCGGCATGAACGTCGGCCTCACCCTGCTGCGCTGGGGCGTGGACGCACCCGCACCCGTGCTGAGCAGCGGCCGGAGCGGTCAGGAGCAGCACGTCCTGACCGTCTGACCGACCGGCCGGCCCGGCTCGTCCATGCCATGGCATGTGTCAGGGTCTTTATATTTGATCGACCATCGCTATAGACTCAACCCTCGATACCGCGTGAAGCGTCTATGGCCAATCAAGGACAAACCAGGAGTCCACCGTGACCGTCGTGCAAGACCTCGAACCGGTACAGACCGGTGACGAGCAGATGTCGCAGCGTCAGAAGGCGATCCTGCTCGTACTGCTGGCCACCCAGTTCATGCTGGCCGCAGACTTCTCCATCCTGAACGTCGCGGTGCCGGAGATCGGCTCCTCGCTGCACTTCTCGCTGAGCAGCCTGCAGTGGATCGTCACCGCCTTCGCCCTCACCGCGGCCGGGTTCACTCTGATCTTCGGCCGGGTCGGCGACCTGCTCGGCCGCAAGCGGCTCTTCCTGGGCGGCATGGCGCTGCTCGGCCTCTCCTCGCTGCTCGGCGGCCTCGCCCAGACGCCCACCCAGCTGATCGTCGCCCGGGTCGGGCAGGGCCTGGCCACCGCCATCACCACGCCCTCGGCACTGGCCCTGATCACCACGTCCTTCCCCGAGGGCAAGCTCCGCGAGCGGGCGATGGGCCTCAACGGCGCCCTGATGTCGGCCGGCTTCACCGCGGGCGCCATCCTCGGCGGCGTGCTGACCGGCCTGCTCGACTGGCGCTGGGCCTTCCTGATCAACGTGGTCGTCGCCGTGGCCGTACTGGTCGCCGCGCCCCGGCTGCTGACCGAGAGCCGCTCCGGTCAGCGGGTCTCGATCGACCTGCCCGGCTCGCTCACCGTCTGCACCGGCCTGGTCGCCCTGGTCGTCGGCATCACCCGGGCCGGCGAGCACGGCTGGACGGAGACCTGGGTCCTCGTGCTGCTGGCCGCCGCCGCCGCGCTGCTGGCCGCCTTCTGGGCGATCGAGCGGGTCACGGCCGAACCGCTGCTCCCGGTGCGGCTGCTGGCCCGCCCACCATCAGCTGGGGCAACATCGGCGGCCTGGTCACCTTCACCATGATGTCCTCCGTGGTGTTCCTGATGACCCTCTACCTCCAGGACGCCCTGCACTACTCGCCGCTGGTCACCGGCCTGGCGTTCAGCGGCCTCGGCACCGCGGCCTTCTTCGGCGGCCTCCGGACCGCCCGGATCATCGGCCGCCTCGGCAGCCGCACCGCGCTGGTCCTCGGCCTAGTCATCCAGGGCGTCTCCACCGCCGCGCTGCTGCTGATCGGCACCGCCCACGGCCCCGGCCTGACCCTGATGATCGCCGCCACCACCGTCGGGGGCTTCGGCCACGTGCTGTCGATCGTCTCCTTCATGGTGACCGGCACCCTCGGGGTCTCCGACGACGACCAGGGCCGCGCCACCGGCATCACCTCGATGACGCAGCAGGTCGGCATCACCATCGGCATCCCGATCATCAGCACCCTGGCCACCAGCCGGATCGCCGCCGCCGGCCACGGCGAGAGCGCGGTCGCCGAGGGCGTCCGCACCGCGATCGCCGTCGACGCCGGGGTGGTGCTGCTCGCCGCCCTGCTGATCGGACTGTTCCTGCGCAAGCGGCACCTCTCGGCCGCGGCCTGACGGCCCGACCCGCCGACCGGTCGGCACCGTCCCTGACGGCCGGTCACCCGGGGGCGGGCGGCGCCCCGTGCCGCCCGCCCCACCGTCCGACGGAGTCCGCACCGTCCGCACGGTCCGCACCGTCCGACCACGTCACGCACGTCCGCACCGCCCGCACCCACCGCACCGGAGGAGAAGAGTTGAGCGCCATGGAGCCCGATCGGCCGGTCGGCAGCAGCGAGGTGTTGATCGTCGGCGCCGGCCCGGTGGGCGTCGCCCTGGGCTGCGACCTGTTGCAGCGCGGCGTGCGGGTGCGCCTGGTGGACAGCGCCGCCGCGCCCGCCCCGGCTCCCCGGTCCCGGGCCGTGCTGGTCTGGCCCCGCACCCTCGAACTGCTGCGCGGCATCGGCGTCGCGGAGCGCCTGGCGGCCACCGGCCACCGGCTGACCGGCATCGGCTACCGCTCCGAGGGCCGGCTGCTCGGCCGGGCCGCGGTCGACCGGATCGCCGACACCCCGTACCCGTTCGCCGCCACCCTGCCCCAGTACGAGACCGAACGCCTGCTGCTGGAGCGCCTCGCCGAACTCGGCGGCACCGTCGAGCGCGGCGTCGTCCTGGAGGACCTGCGCCAGGACGCCCGCGGCGTCACCGCGCGGCTGCGCCACCCCGACGGCAACGAGGAGCAGGCGCACGCCCGTTGGCTGGTGGGCGCGGACGGCGCGCACAGCTCGGTGCGCAAGCAGCTGGGCATCGGCTTCGACGGCGACACGGTGGACGTCACCTTCGGCATCGCCGACGCGCCGATCGACGGCCCGGCCGCCCGCGACACCCTCCACTACTGCTACACCGCCGACGGCGCGCTCGGCGTCGTCCCGCTGCCCGACGGCCTGTTCCGGGTCGCCATCAGCATCCCGCACCGCGACCCGGCCGAACCGCCGCCCGCCGGGGTGTTCGCCGAAGCCCTGCGGCGGCGCGCCCCCGGCCTGGGCGAACTGGGCGAACCCCGCTGGACCGGATCGTTCCGGGTCCGCTGCCGGATCGCCGACCGCTTCCGCGACGGCAACTGCTTCCTGGCCGGCGACGCCGCGCACATCATCAGCCCGGCCGGCGGCCAGGGCATGAACTACGGCCTCCAGGACGCCTTCAACCTCGGCTGGAAGCTGGCCGGCGTGCTGCGCGGCACCCTCGACGCCGCGGTGCTCGACAGCTACCACCGCGAACGGCATGCCGCGGTCGCCCGGGTCGCCGCCGTCACCGCCGCCCAGACCCGCTGGGGCATGATCGCGGGCGGCCCGCGCCGGGTCCTGCGCGACACCCTGGTGCGCGGCGCGGCCCTGGGCGGCCTGCTGCGCCGCCGGATCGCGCCGATGATGGCCCAGACCGACGTCAGCTACGCGGCGGACGGCCTCCGGCGCGCCCGCCCCGGCCACCCGCGGCCGGGCGACCGACTGCCGGTCTTCGCCCCCGCAGCCCTCGCAGCCCCCGGCGGACCTGCCGCCACCGCCGCCACCGCGGCCCCCGCCCCGGCCGACCCCGCGCTCGACCGTGACGGCTTCACCGTCCTGGTCCGCCGCCCGTCCGGCTCGTCCGGCCCGTCCGGCCCGTCCGGCCCGTCCGGCCCCGCCGGAGCGGACGACCGGGGCAGCGCCGCGGTGGCCGCCGCGCTCGCCGGGCGTCCCGCCGTGGTCCGCACCGTGGACGACACCGCGTCCGCCACCCTGCTCCGCGCGCTCGGCCCCCGCCCCGTCCTGGTGGCGCTCCGCCCGGACGGCCACGTGCAGTACGTCGCCCCGGCCACCCGCAGCGGCCTGGCCGACCTGGTCCGGCACCTCGACGGCCTGGCCCCGCGCACCCGCACCGCCCCGGAGCCCGCCGCCGCCCGCGGCTGACCCCGGGCCGGCTCCGCCACCCCGCCCGCCCCACCCCGCCCGCCCCGCACCTCCGCACGACGTCCAGGGAGACGAACCGCAATGCACACCACCACCCTCGGTACCACCGGACCCGCGATCGGCCGGATCGGCCTCGGCTGCATGGGCATGTCCTGGGCGTACGACGAGCCCGGCCGGGACGACGCCGCCTCGATCTCCGTCGTCCACCGCGCCCTGGACCTCGGCGTCAACCTCATCGACACCGCCGACGCCTACGGCCCGTTCACCAACGAGTACCTGGTCGGCCGCGCGCTGGCCGGCCGCCGCGCGGACGCGGTGCTCGCCACCAAGGTCGGCCTGGTCGTCGACGGCAGCCGCACCATGCACCGCAACGGCCGCCCCGAGCACATCCGGGCCTCCATCGACGCCTCGCTGCTGCGTCTGGGCACCGACCACGTCGACCTCTACCAGCTGCACCGGGTCGACCCGGCCGTCCCGCTGGAGGAGTCCTGGGGCGCGATGGCCGAGGCCGTGAAGGCGGGCAAGGCCCGCGCCATCGGCCTCTCCGAGGTGAGCGTCGCGGAGATCGAACGGGCCGCCGCCATCCACCCGGTGGCCTCCGTGCAGTCCGAGTTCTCGCTCTGGTCCCGGGACGTCCTGGAGAACGGGGTGCTGGCCCACACCGCCGCGCACGGCATCACCCTGCTGCCCTTCTCCCCGCTCGGCCGCGGCTTCCTGACCGGCGCGATCCGCAGCTCCGCCGACCTCCCGGCCGGCGACTGGCGGCACGGCAGCCCGCGCTTCCAGCCCACCGAGATCGACGCCAACCAGGCGCTGGTGGAGCGGATCGAGGGCGTCGCCGCCCGCCTGGAGACCACCCCGGCCCAGGTGGCGCTGGCCTGGCTGCTCGCCCAGGGCGGGCACGTCGTGCCGATCCCCGGCACCAAGACCGCGCGCTACCTGGAGCAGAACGCCGCCGCGGCCGAACTCACCCTGGACGCCACCGTCCTGGCCGAGCTGGACACCCTGCCCGCCCCGGCCGCGCCCCGCTACTGACCCGGCGCCACCCGCCCCACCCCGTCCCACCCCACCCCACCCCGTCCCACCTCTCCCCAGGAGCAGACCCCATGCGTGCCGTCCTCTTCGACCGCTACGGCGACCCGACGTCCTCACCGAGGCCGAACTGCCCGTGCCCGAGCCCGGCCCGGGCCAGATCTCCGTCGACGTCACCCACGCCGGGGTGAACTTCGCCGAGGTGATGTTCCGCCGCGGCCAGATCCAGGTCGGCCTCCCGCACGTCCCCGGCCTGGAGGCGACCGGCACGGTGCGGGCCGTCGGCGAGGGCGTCACCGGGCTGCGCCCCGGGCAGCGGGTCACCGCACTCACCCTGGACGGCGGCGGCTACGCCGAGGTCGTGCTGGCCCGCGCCGACCTGACGGTCGTCCTGGAGGGCCCGCGGGCGATCGCCGACCCGGCCCTCGCCGCCGCCTTCCCCTGCAACGTGCCGGTCGCCCTGGGCCTGCTGGAGTCCGCCGCCCGGCTGCTGCCCGGCGAGAGCGTCCTGGTGCTGGCCGCGGCCGGCGGGGTCGGCACCGCCGCCGCGCAGATCGCCCGCCGGGCCGGCGCCTCCCTGGTGCTCGGCGCCGCGAGCACCGTCACCAAGGCCAAGTACGCCGCCGACTTCGGCTACGACGAGGTCGTCCCCTACGAGGCGCTGGCCGAGCTGGTCGCGGACCGCACCGACGGCCGCGGCGTCGACGTGATCCTCGACTCGGTCGGCGGCGAGCAGCGCGCCGCGGCGGCCGGGCTGCTCGCCCCGCTGGGCCGCCAGCTGATCTTCGGCGACGCCGCCCAGCAGGACGCGCCGATCCAGCCCGACCACCTGTGGTTCGGCTCCCGGGCCCTGGTCGGCTACAACATCGGCGACCTGGCGCACCGCGCCCCCGAGCTGGTGCGCGGACACCTGGAGCGGGCCGCCGAGCTGGTCGCCGCCGGTGACGTCCGGGTGGACTTCACCGAGTTCGCCCTCGCCGACGCCGCCGAGGCCCACCGCACCCTCACCGACCGCTCCTCCACCGGCAAGCTGGTGCTGCGGGTGAACGGCTGATCCGGATGCTCCTGTTCTCCTTCCCGGCCGGCGGCTTCGGCACCAACTGCTACGTGCTGGCCGCCGAGCCGGGCGGGCCCTGCCTGGTGGTCGACCCCGGGCAGGCCGCCACCGACCCGCTGCTGCGGCTGTTCGCCGAACACCGGCTGGAGCCGGCGGCGCTGCTGCTCACCCACGGGCACATGGACCACAGCTGGTGCGCCCGGGAGCTGGGCGCGCAGACCGGCGCGCCGGCCGTGCTGCACGCCGCCGACCGCTTCATGCTCGCCGACCCGGCCGCGCCGCTGCCCCCGACCTTCCCCGGCCGCCTGCTCGCGGGCTACCCGGAGAGCGAACCGGAACGGCTGACCCTCCTGGAGGGCTCCGCCGACCTGGAACTGGCCGGACTGCGGGTCCGGGCCCACCACGGCCCGGGGCACACCGAGGGCTCCACGATGTTCCGGGTCGACCCGGTCCGGGACGGCGACCCCGCCCTCCTGTTCACCGGCGACACCCTGCTCGCCGACCGCCTCGGCGACTCCGGCCTCCCCGGCGGCAGCCGCACCCGGCTGGAGTCCTCGCTGCGCCGCGTCTGCGGCCCGCTGGACGACAGCACGGTGCTGCTCCCCGGCCACGGCCCGGCCGCCGCGCTCGGCACCGCCCGCCGCGGCCTCCCGCTGCTGCGCGGCGAGGCCGCCTGAACCCCCGTCGCGCCACCGGGCTTTCCCCCGGACCCGGTGGCGCGACGGGACCACGTCGGGGACGGGACCACGTCCGGGGCGGGAGCACGTCCGGGGCGGGAGCACGTCCGGGACGGAAGCGCCCGCTGACGCCGGGTCGGGCCCCCGTCAGGGCAGCGCCGTCGCCGTGTCGTGCGCGGCGAGCGCGGCGCGCAGGGTGAGCAGGTCGGGGCCGCGGACGGCGTCCAGGCCGGTGAGGTCGGCGGTGCGGCGCAGCCGGTAGTCGACGGTGTTGGGGTGCACCTGGAGGTGGGTGGCGGTGCGCCGGCGGTCGAGGCCGCAGGCGAGGAACGCCCGCAGGGTGGCCAGCAGTTCGGGGCGTCCGACCAGCGGGGCGAGCAGCGCGGCGAGCGCGTCGCGGGCCGGGCCGGGACGGCTGAGCTGGTACTCGACCAGGACGTCGTCCAGCAGGTGCAGGCCGGGGCCGCGGCCGGTGGCCTCGGCGACCCGGCGGACCCCGGCGGCCAGCCGGGCAGCGTCGGCGACCTCCCCGGGGACGGCGCGGGCGGCCCCGGCCGTCAGGTCGGCGCCGCAGGCCCGGGCGAGGCGGTCGACCAGGTCGGTGAGCGCGGCACGGTCGGGGGCCGGGTCGGGGGAGTCGTCCGGCAGCAGCACCGGGCCGCCGTCGGCGGCCAGCGCGGCCAGCGGCACCCCGTCCGTGCGGCGCTCCAACTCGGCGCGCAGCCGCCGGAGTTTGCGCCGGGCGACGACCGAGCGGTTGACGCCGGGGCGGGACTCGTCGGGGTGCGGGCCGACGGCCAGCGAGAGCACCAGGTAGCGGGCGGGCAGCCGGATGCCGGCCCGGTCGGCGGCGGCGCGCGGGTCGCCGCCCTCCAGCAGCCGGGAGAGCAGCGCCTGCCGGGAGACCTGCTCGTCGCCGAGCGCGGCCTGCCGCTCCTGCACGTACCCGGCGGCGACCGCGCAGCTGACCACCCGCAGGTAGCCGAGCAGCCGGTCCTGGGCGGTGACGACGTCGGGCAGGTCGGCGGGGGCGGCCTCGGCCAGCACCCGGGCCGCGCACAGCTGGGCGCCCAGGTGGTAGGCGCCGACCACGGACTCCAGCGGCACCCCCTCGTCGGCGCGGCGGGCCGAGGACTCCCGAATCCGGGCCAGCTCGGCCTCACCCGGCAGCTCGCCGGTCCGCATCACCTCGACGAACGCCCGGATGCCGCGCTCGACCTGACGGGCCACCTCGCCGCGCAACTGCTCGGGCGGCAGCGCGTGGTAGGCCGGGAGCCGGTCCAGCAGTCGGACCATCACCTCGCCGGCCAGTGCGGGGGCCAGCGCGAGCAGCCGCAGGTGGACCGGCCGGCCGCCGAACCGGGGGCCTTCGACGGCGGGTTCGGGGACGGGTTCGGGGACGCGCTCGGGGGCTCCGGCGGTGGACACCGGCGCGGGGCCGGGCCCGGCGGCGGTCACGGCTCCGGTCGTGGCCCCGTTCGCGGTTCCGTTCGCGGCCCCGTCCGCGGTTCCGGCGGTGGTGAGTTCGACGGTGGTGAGTCCGGTGGTGGTGAGTCCGGCGGCGGGTCGGGCGTTGGGCGCGGTCACAATCCACCTCGCGAATCTCTGTGCGGCGGCCCGGCGACGGGGCCGGGCGGCGCGGTCATCATGGTTTCCCGGAGGTTACCTACCCGTAGGTAACTCCCGCGAGCCCCCACCGTTGTTCAGGTCGCGCGCCCCCACCCCCACCCAGAAACGGGAACCGCCATGAACCGAGCCGCCCGGTTGATCGCCACCGCCCTCGCCGCCGCCGCGGTCGCCACCGCAGCCCCCGTCGCCACCGCCGCCGCGGCGACCGCCACCACCGCGGCCGACCCGTTCTACCGCTACGACGGCAGCGCCCCGCTGTCCTCGATCGCGCCCGGCACCGTGCTCAAGACCCGCACCCTCGCGTACCACCTGCTCGGCCTGCCCACCCCCGTGCGGGCCGTCCAACTGCTGTTCCGCACCACCGACGCGCAGGGCCGCCCCAGCGCGGGCGTCACCACCGTGGTGCGCGGGCTGGGCAGCGACGGCTCCAAGGCGGTCTCCTACCAGTCCTTCTACGACTCGCTGAACCCCGAGCACGCCCCGTCCCGGGCGGTCGCGGGGGACGTCAGCCTGGGCGGCGCGATCGCCAACGCCGAGTCGCTGTTCGTCGTCCCGTTCGTGCTCCAGGGCTACGACGTGGTGATCCCCGACACCGAGGGCCAGACCGCGGACTTCGCCGCCGGGCCCGAGTACGGCACCACCACGCTGGACTCGATCCGGGCCGCCTCCGCCTCGTCCGCCACCGGGATGAACGCGGACACCCGGTTCGGCATGCTCGGCTACTCCGGCGGCGCGATCGCCACCAACTGGGCCGCCGCCCTCGCCCCCGGCTACGCCCCCGACGTCAACCGCCGCCTGGTCGGCTTCGCCGAGGGCGGCCTGCTGGTCGACCCCGCGCACAACCTCACGTACGTGGCCGGGGGCGTGGTGTGGCCCGGCGTCATCCCGATGGCGGTCACCGGCGTGGCCCGCGCCTACGGCTTCGACCTCCAGCCCTACCTGAGCGACTACGGCAAGCAGGTGTTCGCGAAGATGCAGGACGCCTCGATCGCCAACGCGCTCGGCCAGTACCCCGGTCTGACCTGGCAGAAGCTCGCCAAGCCCGCCTACGCGAACCCGAACTCGATCCCCGAGTTCCTGGAGGCCGTCAACAAGGTCAACCTCGGCTCGGCCGCCACCCCCACCGTCCCCGGCTACATCGCCCAGGGCAACGGCGGCGTCCTGGAGGGCACCTTCAGCAACGTCTCCGGCATCGGCACTGGAGACGGCGTGATGGTGGCCGGCGACGTCCGGGCGCTGGCCCGGCAGTACTGCGCCACCGGCAACGGCAGCATCAAGTACCAGCAGTACGACCTGCTCAGCCACCTCGGCGCGGCCGTCCCGTGGGCGCCCACCGCCGTGCTCTACCTGAACGACCGGTTCGCCGGGAAGGCCGCCCCGTCCGACTGCGGGCGCATCCCGGCCGGCAACTCGCTCGCCCCCGAGCGGCCCGCCGTCGCCGGGAGGTGACCCGCTGCGCGCCCGCCCCGCACCACACCGGGGCGGGCGCGTCCGCCTCCGCGTCCGCCTCCGCGGCCGGGCCTACGTCCAGGCGACGGACACCACGACGGCGGCCGCGGTGAACGTCCCCACCGCGTAGAACGCCCACGGCCGCCGGGTGGGCATGCCCACCAGCGCGACCACCGCCACCAGGACGTCCAGGCCGAGCTTCACGCCGATCTTCGGGTACAGCACCGGCAGGTCCAGGGCGTGCCTGGTCCAGACCAGCCCGGCGCCGGTGACCAGCTGCACCACCGCGCTGGACACCATGTACCCGCCCGTCACCGGGTCCTTCCCGCGCAGTTGGTAGAACAGCCCGCCCAGGATCGCGGCGAACCCGAACAGGTGGAAGACGAGGAACGCGTACCGAAGTGTCTCCATGCCAGTGATCTCTCTCCAGGGCCGGAACGGATGAGGACTTCCGGTACTGAGAGCGGAACGGCACCCGGATGCGTGACACCGGCGGCCCGGACGGCGGGGAGATCCGCGTCACACCCGCACACGCGGGGGCCCGTCCGCCGGTCAGCGGACGGGCCCCGGGGTGCGGACGCGGCGTCAGAGCTCGCGCGGGTACTGCTTGGCGCCGCTGCGGATGCGCAGCGCCGCGACGATCTCGGTGACGCCGATCACCACCAGGCCGCAGGCCGCCAGGATCGCCAGCGCGGTGATCGAGTGGGCGGGCCAGACCATCAGCACGACGCCCGCCAGCACGCTCAGGCCGCCGACGAAGCCCTGCCAGCCGCGGGCCGGCATCATCGGGTCCGAGGCCACCGCCGCCAGGTGCGTGATGCCGCGGAACAGCCAGCCGATGCCGATCCACAGCGCCAGCAGCAGCACCGACTGGGCCGCCGAACGGAAGCACAGCAGGCCCAGCAGCACGCAGATCGCGCCGCTGATGAACGCCAGCACCCGCAGCGCCGTCGACGCGTGCGTGCCGAACGCGCCGACCAGCTGCACCACGCCGATCACCAGCAGGTACAGGCCGAACAGCACGCCGACCACCCACAGCGTCTGCTTCGGCCACGCCAGCACGACCACCCCCAGCGCCAGCGAGATCAGCCCGCCCGCCAGCACCGCCTGCCAGGCCAGCCGGGCCAGCTGCTGGAACGGCCCGGGCAGGTCGTCGCGGGAGTCGATCCGGTACGGGGCACTCATGGCTCCTCCGAAGGGCGGGACGGAAACGGGCATGACACCCCCAGCCTCCGCGCCCCGCCACCCCCGGGGCGCGGCGGGATGCGCCGGACGGACGAACGGGCCGCCCCGTCCGCACCCGGACCCGCTACCGTCCGTTCACCCAACCGTCCTGACGGGCCGTCTACCATCTGACGGTATGACGGACCAGGGGCGGGGGAGCCCGGAGGACGGGGCCGAGCCGGGCGGAACGGACCCGGACGGGCACTACATCGTGTGCGGCGGCAACTCGCTCGCGCACCGGCTGATCCTGGAGCTCACCGAGCAGTACGAGGTCCCGGTGGTCGCCGTGGTCCCCGACCGGTCCCGCGAGCACGCGCCCGCGATCGCCCAGATACCCGGCGTCACGGCCGTGCTGGAGCACTCCACCGTCACCGGCGAGGCGCTCGCCGCGGCCCGGGTCGAGCAGGCCCGCGGCATCGCGCTGATGGACGGCACCGACCAGGAGAACATCCACGCCGCGCTGGCCGCCGAGAACCGCAACCCCGGCGTCCGGATCGTGCTGCGGATCTTCAACCAGCGCCTGGGCGAGCACCTGGAGAAGCTGCTGCCCAACTGCGCCGCGCTCTCCGGCTCCGCCACCGCCGCGCCCGCCTTCGCCAACGGCGCCCTCGGCCACCCGCACACCGTCGAGGTCGGCGGGCGGCAGTTGTACGTCGCCTACGACGCGGACATCCGGTCCGACCAGATCTGCCTGGTCGCCGACCGGATCGACCGCCAGGACCTCGGCCGGCTCCGGCTGCTGCCCGAGACCGGGGGCCGGGCCGCCGACTTCATCCGGATCGCCGAACTCCTGGGCGGCGGCGAGGCGCTGGGCCCGGTCGGCCGCTCCGACCCGGCACCCGCCCGGGAGCCCGGCGGCCTGGCCGCCCTACAGCGCCTGGACACCGAACCGCCGCTGCGCCCGCCGCTGCGCAAGCGGCTCAAGTGGTGGCTGCTCGACAGTCTCAAGTACTTCACCAACACCCGGCTGCGGATGATCCTGATCACCGCGTTCGCGGCGATCGTGGTCGGCGGCCTGGTGCTGGCCACCCACACCACCCACTCCGGCGGCCTCGGCTGGACGGTGTACTTCACGCTGCTCGACGCGGCCGGCGCCGTCCAGCCCGACGTCCCGGGCGAGCAGGTGCTCGGCGACTCCTGGGCCCGGGCCGCCCAGGTGCTGATCACCTTCTGCGGCATCACCTTCGTCCCGGTCGCCACCGCCATCGTGGTCGAGGCGCTGGCCAGCGGGCGCCGTGGCCTGCCCCGCCCGCCCGGGGCCCGCACCCGCGACCACGTCATCGTGGTCGGCCTCGGCAACGTCGGCACCCGGGTCGCCACCCTGGTGCACGGCACCGGCCTGCCCGTGGTCTGCCTGGAGCGCGACCCGCAGGCCCGCGGCATCACCGCCGCCCGCGCCCTGGGCATCCCGGTGCTGATCGGCGAGGGCCCGCTGGAGGCCCAGCTCAAGCAGGCCCGGGTCAAGCACGCCCGCGCCGTGGTCGCCGTCACCTCCGACGACGCCGCCAACCTGGAAGCCGCCTTGGAGGCCCGCGCGGTACGGCCCGAAGTCCGGATCGTGGTGCGGCTGTTCGACGACGACTTCGCCCACCACGTGTACGCCACCCTGGGCAACGTCGCCTCCCGCTCGGTCTCCTACCTGGCCGCGCCCGCCTTCGCCGCCGCCCTGATGGGACGCGAGGTGCTCGGCACCCTCTCGGTCTTCCGCCACGTCCTGCTGATCGCCGAACTCGCCGTCGAGGAGGGCTCCGCGCTCGACGGCCGCAACACCGGCGACCTGGAGGGCCCCGGCGGCGTCCGGGTGCTCGCCGTCCGGCTGCACCGGCGGGTCCCCGACTACCAGTGGAACTTCGCCGACCGCTCCCGGCGGCTCGCCCCCGGCGACCGCGTGGTGATCGCCGCCACCCGGGCCGGACTCGCGCGCGTCATCCAGTGACGGTGTGTACAGTGACGGTTCGTCCGATGGCGGAACGGGGGCCGCGGCGGCGTCGATGAGGGGACACCGGCGCCGCAACTCCCGTTCCCACAGCTATCGGTGACGCAGCGTCAGGGTGGGCGGGGGGAGCCGTGCCGGTCCGGTCGCGCGCACCGCACCTCCCCGACGGAGCACCGATGATCCGCGCCGCCCTGCACGGCCACGCCGGGATGATCCCGGCCTTCCTGGTCCTCGCCCTGCTGCTCGGCGCCGCCGGGCACCGGCTCGCCCGGCGGCACGGCCTGCCGCGCTGGGCCGTCCTGCTGCTCGCGGTCGCCCTGGCCGGGGAGCTGGCCGTCACGCTCCACCCGACCTTCGGCGGCGGCGCCCTGGCCCCCTCCTGCGCCTGGAGCGGCGACCCCGGGTCGGCGTTCCGCACCGAGCAGGGGCGGCTCAACCTCCTGATGTACCTGCCGGTCGGCCTGTTCGCGGTCCTGGCCCTGGGCCGACCGCTGGCCGCCGCCTGCGGGGTGCTCGCGCTGAGCGCCGCCACCGAGACCGTCCAGGGGCTGCTGCCCGCGATCGGACGGGCCTGCGACAGCGCCGACTTCACCGTCAACGCCACCGGCGGCCTGCTCGGCGTGCTGCTCGGCTGCGCGGTGCGGCTGGTCCGGCGCCGCCGGATCGCCCCGGACCGGCGGGAGTGGCGGCTCACCGGCCTGCTGGTGGCCGCGGCGGGCGTGCCGGTGCTGCTGCTCCAGTCCTTCGTGCTGACGCCGACGGCCGCCACCGGCGCGGTCGAGGCGAGCGCGGAGCAGGAGCAACTGGCCCGGCAGGACACCGTGCTGCTGTTCGGCCCGGACGCCCGGCTGATCCGCACCCAGCGCCTCCTGGACGTCGGGGTGGACCAGCTGACCGCCACCGTCGACCGGGGCTTCTTCACGGTGGACTGGCCCTCCGGGCGGCTGCGCGACCTCATCACCTTCCCCGCCGACCCGGGCGCCGCGCCGCCCGCCGTCCCCGCCGAGCAGGCCGCCGCGTCCGCGCGGGGCGTCCGCCCGGTGGCCGACGCCTTCGCCGCCCGCTGGCTGCCCGACCTCGCTCCGGGCATCGAACCCGTCGTCACCCCCGGCGGCGGGCAGGACGGCAGCCACCGCTTCACCTACGGCACCGGCCCGGACGCGCTCTGCCTGGACGTCGCCCCGGACGGCCGGCCGGTCCGGTTCGGCATCCGGCGCTGAGGGTGGCGGTGAGGCCCGGCCGGGCCGTCGGCGGCGCCGCGTAGGGTGCCCGTGACCGTGCCGGCGGGCGACCCGACAGACGACCCGCCGGACCACCCGACGCAGGGGGGAGCGCACCCGTGCCGCAGCACCCGGCCGGCGGAGGACCGGCCCCCGACCGACAGCCCGCGGACCCCGACGGCCTGGAGGCGCTGGCCCGCGACCTGTACCGGCGCAACGCCGAGCACCGCGGCGAGTGGACGCTGGACGGCGGCGGGCTGGTCCGGCGGCTCCGGGCGCTGCCGGTCGAGCGGCGGGTGTCGCTGCTGGTGCGCCTGAGCGAGGGGCTGGAGCGAGGGGCGGTGCACGCCCCGCCGGAGCGCCGCGGCCTGGCCGCGCTCCACGTGCTGTTGGCGGAGGGGCTCTCGGACCGGGAGCTGGCCCCCTGGCGGGAGCCGCTGCTGGCCGAGGCGGCCGGGCGGCCGGCGCTGTGGGAGGGCTGGCGGCTGACCGCCCTGGTGGAGGCCGACCTGGCCGCCGGGCGGGAGCTGCCCGCCGCGGTGGTGGCGACCGTCCGGCGCTCGGCCGTGCTGGCCGCCGACCCGGCCGGACTCCCGGCCCTCGCCGCCCGGTTCACCGAGCCGCCGCTCAACCCCGGTGAGCCGTGGGCCGATCGGGCGCTCGCCGACCTGGCCGGTGCCGGGCCCGCCTGGCGGGAGCTGCTGGCCCACGCGCTGACCGCCACCGGGGCCAGGCCCGCCGCGCGGTGGCTGCGGGCCGGGCGGCCGCTGGTGGACGCGGTCGGGCCGGGGCCGCTGCGCGAGGCCGTCGCCGGGTGGTTCGCGCTGACCGGGCAGCCGCGCCGGGACGGCCTGCCCTCCCCGTACCGCTCCGGCCCGGCCCTGCACGACCCCGACCCGTTCAACTGGCGCGCCCTGCAAGGGCTGTCCGCCCTGCTGGCGCTCACCCCGCCGCACCCCGACGCCGCCCGGGCCCTGGGCGTCCTGGCGGAGGCCGCGCTGATCCCGGTCCGCGGCCTGGGCCCGCGCTCGCCGCTGACCGCCGCGGCCGCCGTCCGCGCCCTGACCGCCCTCGGCGGCCCGGACGCCCGGGCCGAACTGGAGCGGCTGGCGGGCGCGTCGGCCCACAAGCCGACGCTGAAGGCGGTCGCGGCGGCGCTCACCGGCTGGGCGGACTGACCGGCTGGGCGGACCGACCGGCTGGGCCGACCGACCGGCCCCGCCTACCGGTGGGTGAAGGAGGCCGGGCGCTTCTCGGCGAAGGCCGCCATGCCCTCCTTCTGGTCCGCGGTGGCGAAGGCGGCGTGGAACAGCCGCCGTTCGAAGCGGACGCCCTCGGCGAGGGTGGTCTCGAAGGCGCGGTTGACGGACTCCTTCATCATCACGGCGGCGGGCAGCGACATCGCGGCGATGGTCCCGGCGACGGCGACCGCCTCGGTGAGCAGTTGCTCGGCGGGGACGATCCGGGAGACCAGGCCGGCCCGTTCGGCCTCCTCGGCGCCCATCATCCGGCCGGTCAGGCACAGGTCCATGGCCTTGGCCTTGCCGACGGCCCGGGTCAGCCGCTGCGAGCCGCCGATGCCGGGGATGACGCCGAGGGTGATCTCGGGCTGGCCGAACTTCGCGGTGTCGGCGGCGATCAGCACGTCGCAGAGCATCGCCAACTCGCAGCCGCCGCCGAGCGCGTAGCCCGCGACCGCGGCGACCACCGGCTTGCGCAGCCGGCCCAGCTCGTCCCAGGGGGCGAGCCAGTCGTCGAGGTAGACCTCGGGGAAGCGGTTGTCCTGCATCTCCTTGATGTCGGCGCCCGCGGCGAACGCCTTGGCGGAGCCGGTGATCACCAGCGCGCCGATCTCCGGGTCGCGGTCGAAGGACCGGGCCGCCGCCACCACCTCGTTCATCAGCTCGGTGCTGAGCGCGTTGAGCGCCTTGGGCCGGTTGAGGGTGATGATGCCGACCCGGCCCTCGCGGTCCACCAGGATCGTCTCGTACTCGGTCATCGCCGGTTCTTCCTCTCCACGCTGAGCGGGAACTCCGCCGGAAACTCTGCCGCTGGACACGATCTCCGAACGCCGGGCCGGATGCCAGTCTCGACAGGCGAGACGATGGTCACCCCGGCGTCACCGGGCCAGGCCCAGGTCGCCGTCGGCGGGCGGCTCGAAGAAGCGGGCGACGTCGGCGGCGGAGACCCCGGCCAGGGTGGCGGGGGACCAGTGCGGGTCGCGGTCCTTGTCGACGACCTGGGCGCGGATGCCCTCGACCAGGTCGTGGTGGGCCAGCGCGGCGCAGGAGATCCGGTACTCCTGGTCCAGGGTGGCGGCCAGCGAGGGCAGCGCGCGGGCCCGGCGCAGCGCGGCCAGGGTCACCTTGAGCATGGTCGGGGACTTGGCGCGCAGCTGCTCGACGGCGTCCAGGGCGGCGGGCAGGCCGGTGGCGCGCAGCCGGTCCAGGATCTCCTCGACGCTGTCGGCGGCGTAGCAGTGGTCGATCCAGCCGTGCTGCTCGGCGAGCGCCGAGTGCTGGGCGGGCGCGGCGAGTTCGGCGACGGCCTTGGCGGGGTCGTCCCCGGCGGCGAGCCGGTCGGCGAGGGCGGGCAGCGCGGCGGAGGGCAGGAAGTGGTCGGCGAATCCGCAGTGCAGGGCGTCGCCGGCGGTCATGGTGGCGGCGGTGAGCGCGACGTGGGTGCCGAGTTCGCCGGGGGCCAGGGCCAGCAGGCGGCTGCCGCCGACGTCCGGGACCAGGCCGATCCGGGTCTCCGGCATGGCGACGGCCGAGCGCTCGGTGACCACCCGGACGCCCGCGTGCCCGGACAGGCCGACGCCGCCGCCCATGGTGATGCCGTCCATCAGCGCGACGTACGGCTTGGGGTAGCGGGAGATCAGCTCGTTGAGCGGGTACTCGACCCGGAAGAAGGCCCGGCCGCCGGCGCCGCCGCGCTTGGCGTCGTCGTGGATCGCCCGGATGTCGGCGCCCGCGCACAGGCCGCGCTCGCCCGTGCCGGTGAGCAGCACGGCCGTCACGGCCTCGTCGGCGGCCCAGGCGTCCAGGGCGGCCCGGACGGTCTCCAGCATGGCGTGGGTGAGGGAGTTGAGGGCGCGCGGCCGGTTGAGGGTGATCCGGCCGAGCGGGCCGGTCCGCTCGACCAGCACGTCCCGCTGGGTGTCCTGGATGTCCTGGGTGTCCTGGGGGTGCACCGTCACCGCTCCCGTCCGTCCGGAAAGTACGAAGATCCTCCGTCGCACCGTACCGGGCGTCCGGGAGCGGCGGTCGGCAGCCCCGTCAGGGGGGCCTCAGCAGGGGTGCAGCGGGGTGGCGAGCAGGACCGGGGCGGCGGCGGGGGCGAGGGGGCGCGGGGAGAAGGCGCAGAGCGCCACGGGGTGCGGGGCCAGCGGGAGGGCCTGGGCCTGGGGGACGGGCAGCAGCAGGTTGGCGGCGGCGAGCGCGGCTCCGCAGACCAGGGTGCGCAGCTTCATCATCGGGGGTTCCTCCGGGGAAGAGAGTTGTCCGCGAACGGTCGCGGCCTGCCCCTTCGGTGCCTGGCGTGGGCGGCCCGGCTCGGGGGGAGGTCGCTGGAATGTCGGGTCAACTTCTAGCGGTGGAGGGGTTTGCGGTCCCGGAACCTCACCCGTTCGGCGGCGTGCTGCGGACGCGCCGTTGACGGGTCCGCAGCACGCCGGAGGATCGGCCCGCTGTCAGGTCGGCCGATCGTCCTCCCGGCGGATCAGCCGGTGACCGTCCCGGTGACCTCGCCGAACCCGACCCGCAGGCCCCCCGGCCCGGGGGCGGTCGCGGTGACGGACACCTCGTCGCCGTCCTCCAGGAAGGTCCGGTCGGTGCCGTCGGGGAGCTTGAGCGGCTGCTCGCCGTTCCACGTCAGCTCGATCAGCGCGCCCCGGGTGTCCGGCTCGGGGCCGGAGACCGTGCCGGAGGCGTACAGGTCACCGGTGCGCAGGCTCGCCCCGTTGGCGGTCAGGTGGGCGAGCTGCTGGGCGGCGGTCCAGTACATGGTGGCGAACGGGGGCCGGGAGACGGGGTGCCCGTTCAGCGAGACCTCCAGCGCCAGGTCCAGGCCCCAGGGCTCGGCCCCGCGGTCGTCCAGGTAGGGCAGCGGCGCCACGTCGCGGGCCGGCGGCTCCACCCGGGCGTGCTCCAGCGCGTCCAGCGGCACCACCCAGGGGGAGAGCGAGGTGGCGAAGGACTTGCCGAGGAACGGGCCGAGCGGGACGTACTCCCAGGCCTGGATGTCGCGCGCCGACCAGTCGTTGAGCAGGCAGACGCCGAAGACGTGCTCGGCGAAGTCCGCCAGCGCCACCGGGTGGCCCATCGAGCTGGGCGTGCCGACCACGAACGCGACCTCGGCCTCGATGTCCAGGCGGCGGGACGGGCCGAAGCTCGGCGCGGCGTCGGCGGGGGCCTTGCGCTGGCCGTGCGGGCGGACCACCGGGGTGCCGGAGACCACCACGGTGCCGGCCCGGCCGTGGTAGCCGATCGGCAGGTGCTTCCAGTTCGGGGTGAGCGGCTCCTGGCCGGGCCGGAAGAGCTTGCCCAGGTTGGTGGCGTGGTGCTCGGAGGCGTAGAAGTCGACGTAGTCGGCGACCTCGAACGGCAGGTGCAGCTCGACCTCCGCCAGCGGCAGCAGGCAGGGCTCGACGGCCGCCCGGTGGGCCGGGTCGGTCAGCCAGGAGGTGAGCGCGGCGCGCACCGCCCGCCAGGTCGGACGGCCGGACGCCATCAGCGGGTTGAGGTTCTCCGCCTCCAGCAGCGCCGAGGACGGGCCGACCGCCCGGGCGGCCGCCCCGGCGTCCAGCACCAGCTCCCCGATCCGCACCCCGATCCGCCGCCGGCCGGGCCGGTCGGCGGCGGTGAACACGCCGTAGGGGAGGTTGTGGACGCCGAACGGGGAGTCGGCGGGCAGGTCGAGCCAGGCGGCGGTGGTCAAGGGGTCTCCAGGAGGCCGAGTCGGGCGAGGTCTTCCAGCGGCTCGGCGATGCTACAGGTGCCGAACGAGGTGAACGAGGCGCGGATGCCGGACACCTGACGCTCCGTCAGCGACTCGACGGCGGTGGCCAGTCGGGCCCCGTCCCGTTCGGCGAGCAGGGCGACGGCCTGCTCCCGGCTCGAACTCCCGGCCGCCAGCAGCAGGTTGAGGAAGCCGTGGTGCTCGTAACCGGTGCCCGGGTCGGTGTACCGCACCGCGTGGTGCAGCCCCGCCGTGCACTTGTACGGCAGCGCGCGCTCCGCGCAGCCCCGCAGGAAGCCGGCCAGCTCAGCCACCGACGGGAAGGCCGCGTGCGCCAGGCCGCCGGTGCGGTACTTGGCGCGGTAGCGGGTGCCGGCCAGGGCGTCCAGGCCGTCCTCGATCCGCGCCGAGCGGGGCAGCTCGACGGCCGCCCCGACGCCGTCGGGCAGCAGCGCGTCCAACTCGGCCACCGCCGCCCGGACGTCCGGGCCCGCCGCGTACTCGACGGCGGTGACCGGCAGGCCGTCGGCGGCCTTCAGCGCCTCCGCCAGCCGGCCCGGGCCGACCACCAGCCCGACGGCGAACTCCGGCTCCAGCGCGCGCAGTTCGGCCAGCCGGTCGACCGGCGCGAGCAGCGGGCCGACCGCCGCCGCGTACCGGGCGGCGCGGTGCGCCCGGTGCGCGGGGACGGCCTCGGCCAGCGGCAGGTCGCCGGGCGGGAAGACCGCCGCGTCGTCGAACAGCCCGCGGTACAGCTCGGGTACGTTCATCGCCGCGCCCAGGTCCACGCGTAGTCCGGGTCCTCGCCGGCGGTGGCGGCCTCGCCGAGCTCCAGCGGGCGGAAGGTGTCCACCATCACCGCCAGCTCGTCGAAGAACTCCACGCCGATCGAGCGCTCGTAGGCGCCCGGCTGCGGGCCGTGGGTGTGGCCGCCGGGGTGCAGCGAGACCGACCCCTGCCCGATGCCGGAGCCCTTGCGGGCCTCGTAGTTCCCGCCGCAGTAGAACATCACCTCGTCGCTGTCCACGTTCGCGTGGTAGTACGGCACCGGGATCGACAGCGGGTGGTAGTCCACCTTGCGCGGCACGAAGTTGCAGATCACGAAGTTGGTGCCCTCGAACACCTGGTGGGCCGGCGGCGGCTGGTGCACCCGCCCGGTGATCGGCTCGAAGTCCGCGATGTTGAACGCGTACGGGTACAGGCAGCCGTCCCAGCCCACCACGTCGAACGGGTGGTGCGGCACCGTGTAGCGCGTCCCGACCACGCCGCCCGGGCCGCGGTGCTTGACCAGCACGTCCACCTCGCCGCCGCCCTCGACCAGCAGCGGGCCCTGCGGGCCGCGCAGGTCCCGTTCGCAGAACGGCGCGTGCTCCAGCAGCTGGCCGAACTTCGACAGGTAGCGCCGGGCCGGGGTGATGTGGCTGTTGGCCTCGATGCAGTACGCGCGCAGCGGCCCGTCCCCGGTCGGCACCCAGCGGTGGGTGGTGGCCCGGGGGATCAGCACGTAGTCGCCCGGCCCCGCCTCCAGCGCGCCGAACACCGTCTCCAGCACGGCCGTCCCGGACTCCAGGTACACGCACTCGTCGCCCAGCCCGTTGCGGTACAGCTCGCTGGGGGCGCCCGCCGCGACGTAGGAGATCCGCACGTCCGCGTTGCCGAGGACGAGCCGGCGGCCGGTGACGGCGTCCGCCGACTTCCACTCCTCGCCCGGGAACAGCCCGTGCAGTTTCAGGTGGCGGGGGAGCAGCGGGAGGTTGGCGGTGGTCGACTGGTCCGGCAGCTCCCACACCGAGGCGGCCGTCACCGCCGAGGGGATGTACCGGTGGTACAGCAGCGAGGAGTCCGAGGAGAAGCCCTCCTCGCCCATCAGCTCCTCGTAGTACAGGCCCCCCTCGGGGGTGCGGTGCTGGGTGTGCCGCTTGGGCGGCACCGAGCCCAGCTGCCGGTAGTACGCCATCGTCCCGCTTCTCCCTGTCGCCTGGGTGACTGCCCGTCAGAGGTTGCCGCGCCGGTCCTGCTCGCGCTCGATGGCCTCGAAGAGCGCCTTGAAGTTGCCCTTGCCGAAGCCCAGCGAACCGTGCCGCTCGATGAACTCGTAGAAGACGGTCGGCCGGTCGCCGATCGGCTTGGTGAAGATCTGCAGCAGGTAGCCGTCCTCGTCGCGGTCCACCAGGATGCCGCGCGACTGCAGCTCCTCGATCGGGACGCGGACGTGGCCGATCCGCTCGCGCAGCTCCGGGTCCTGGTAGTACGAGTCCGGGGTGGACAGGAACTCCACGCCGCGCGAGCGCAGCACGTCCACCGTGGTCAGGATGTCGTTGGTGGCCAGCGCCATGTGCTGGCAGCCCGGGCCGGTGTAGAACTCCAGGTACTCGTCGATCTGCGACTTCTTCTTCGCGACGGCCGGCTCGTTCAGCGGGAACTTCACCCGGTGGTTGCCGCTCGCCACCACCTTCGACATCAGCGCCGAGTACTCGGTGGCGATGTCGTCGCCGACGAACTCCGCCATGTTCACGAAGCCCATCACCCGGTTGTAGAACGACACCCACTCGTCCATCCGGCCCAGCTCGACGTTGCCCACCGCGTGGTCCAGCGCCTGGAACAGCCGCTTCGGCGCGCCCTCGGGCCGGACCACCGTCGAGGCGCGCGCCACGTAGCCCGGCAGGTACGGGCCGGTGTAGCGGGAGCGGTCGACCAGGGTGTGCCGGGTCTCGCCGTACGCGGCGATCGCGCCCCGGCGCACCGTGCCGTGCTCGTCCGAGACGTCGTTCGGCTCCTCCAGGACCGTGGCGCCCTGGGCGCGGGCGTGCGCGATGCACTTGTCCACGTCCGGGACCTCCATGGCCAGGTCGACCACGCCGTCGCCGTGCCGGCGGTGGTGGTCCAGCAGCGGGCTGTCCGGCGTCACCCCGCCCTCGATCACGAAGCGGCAGGAGCCCGAGCGCAGCACGAAGGACTTGCGGTCGCGGCGGCCGGTCTCCGGGCCGGAGTAGGCGACCAGTTCCATGCCGAACACGGCCTGGTAGAACTGCGCCGTCTGGGTCGCGTTGCCGACCACGAAGACGACCGCGTCCTGGGCGGTCACCGGGAACGGGTCGGTCGAGGCGTCGTACTCCACCAGGCCCACCAGGGTGCGCAACTGCTCGGCCGTCAGACCGGCCTGGAGCTCCTCGGGGGTCAGTTCAACAGCGGCGTCGGCGGTCATGGGGCATTCCTCCACGTCGAGGGCGGTTGCGCAGAGCTTGCTCCTGCTCGGTGAGGTGGGCAACAGGTCCGAATCCGGCTGCTCAATGTGTACAAGGTGAGCAGCCGGTCGGGGTACGGGCTGGACGGATTGCTCAGTCACCGGCCGGTTCGCCTCCCCGGTCGCCCTCCCGCCGGCCCTCCTGCCCGCCGTCCCGCCCGCGCTCCGGGGCGGCGGGCAGCCGGTGGACGAACCAGCCGGCCGCCAGCTCGGCGACCGCGTCCAGCGCGCCCGGCTCCTCGAACAGGTGCCCGGCACCCGGCACGACCTGGAGGACGCCCTCGCCGCCCAGTTCGGAACGGGCCTGCCGGTTCCACTCCACCACCTCCCGGTCCGCCCCGCCCACGATCAGCAGGGTCGGCACCGTCACCAGCGGCAGCCGTGCCGCCGCCAGGTCCGGCCGGCCGCCGCGCGCCACGATCGCGTACGGCCCGCCGTCCGGCCCGCCGCCGTCCGGCCCGCCGCCGTCCGGCCCGGCCGCCGCCCACAGGGCCGCCGCCGCGCCGGTGCTCGCCCCGAACCAGCCGTACGGCAGGCCCGCCAGCGCCGGGTGCCGCAGCGCCTCCCGGGTCGCCCCGGTCAGCCGCCCGCCCAGCAGGCCCGGGTCGAACACCTTCCAGTGCTCGTCCGCCTCGCCGGGCGCCAGCAGGTCGAACAGCACGGTCGCCAGCCGCTTCCGGTGCAGCCGGGCGGCGACCGCGCGGTTGCGCGGGCTGTCCCGGCCCGAGCCGCTGCCGTGCGCGAACAGCACGACGCCGCGCGGGCGTTCGGGCACCGTGAGGACGGCCGGGCCGGTGCCGAGCCGGAGCGCGTGCTCGACGGGCGCGGGCGCGGGGGCCGGGGTGAGCGCGGCCAGCACCTCGGCGTCGGTGGTCTGCCGGAAGTCCCGGTAGTACTCGCCCACGGCCCGGAAGCCCGCCGGGGTGTGCACGGCCAGGTAGCCGTCGGCCGCGTCGCCGAGCCGCCGCGCCCAGTCCGGCGGGGCGACCGGCACCGCCAGCACCACCCGCGCGGCGCCGCGCGCCCGGACGATCCGGCAGGCCGCCAGCGCGGACGAGCCGGTCGCCACCCCGTCGTCCACCACCAGCACCGTCCGCCCCGCCAGCGGCACCGGCGCCCGCCCGCCCCGGTAGAGCGCCGCGCGCCGGGCCAGCTCGGCCCGCTCCCGGGCCTCCGCCGCCGCGAACTCCGCCGGCCGGACGCCCGCCGCGTCCACCACCTCCTGGTTCACCACCCGGGCGCCGTCCTCGCCCACCGCGCCCATCGCCAGCTCCGGCTGCCCGGGCACCCCGACCTTGCGCACCACGCACACGTCCAGCTCCGCGCCGAGCGCGGCGGCGACCTCGGCGGCCACCGGCACGCCGCCGCGCGGCAGCGCGACCACGACGGCGTCGCGCAGGCCGGGGACGTGCTCCGGGTCGAGGGCCGCGGCGAGCCGGCGTCCGGCGTCGGTCCGATCGGTGAAGTGCATGGCGGAACCCCTTCCCCTCCCACGGTACGCGCGTAAGGGAAAAATAAGGACAAACCGGCGGGTAGCGTTATTTACCGCCCAGGGCGGGTAGCGACCCATTGGCTCGCATGTCCTGACTACGAGGAGGTGGTCCAGGTGTCGACCCATGCGCCTTCGGGCATGGAACACCATCCGGACATCCTGGCCCTGCGTGAACACGCGGAGCGCGTCACATCCACCACCGCCGGGCAGGGGACGGAAGCACTCGCCGTCTGCGCCGGCCTGTTCCTGGCGATCTCCCCCTGGGTGGTCGGCTTCTCCGGCTTCACCGGACTGGCCGTCAGCAACCTGGTGCTCGGCATCGCCTACGCCGTCCTGATGGCCGGCTACGGCTCAGCCTTCGGCCGCACCCACGCCCGGGCCTGGGCGTGCGTGGCGATCGGCGCCTGGACGGTCATCGCCCCCTGGGCGGTCAACGGCGGAGCGCACGTCCGCCGCACCATCCTGACCAACGTCATCACCGGCGGAGTCATGACCTGCCTCGCCCTGGCCGCGGTCGGCCTGGTCGCCGCGGGCATGTCCGGCCGACGCCGGTAGGACCCGGAACCGGGGCCCGGAAGCCCCCGGCACGGCGGGGCCCCGACGGGGCCCCGCCGTCACGCGCGGACAAGTTTCCGTCAAGTTCTGGTCAAAGAGCGGCTCGGACCGGAAACCGGCGTCGAGGCCCGTCGCACACGTCCCACCGGTGGTTCGTGCCCGGCCGGGAGCAGTGGTGATCCCGATTTCCCCGTCGAAACCTCCGGCCGCCCGGACGGCCGGGACCGGACGCCCCGGGCGGCGCGGCGGGAGGGACGGAAGTGCAGGCCGGGGACACCGGGGGCGGGGTGTGACGGGTGGGGCCCAGGTTGGCCGGGACCACACTCACCACATCGTGGGAAGCCGGGAAACAGTGGTGCCTCGCGCCGGGCCGGACCACCGTCCGGACCGGACACCGCCCGGGCCACCGTTCCGGGCGGACCCACGAGCCCTCAGGAGGGGATATGCGCACCGAGATCACCGTGCAGTCCGACACCGCCGACCTCGACCTGGACCTCCGCATCGCGGACGTCGCGGAGCAGACCCAGGAGTTCGGCCGGGGCACCTACACCTCGCCGAGCAGCTACGCCATCGGCACCCGCTGCCCGGTCTGCTGCTGACCGGACGGCTGTGCGCGCGGGGCGGGTTGCGGCCCGCCCCGCGCGCTCCCTCCCGCCCGGGCGGCCCGTCCCGCCCGGGACGCCCTCCTTCCCGCCCGCGAAGCTCTTCCCACCCGCGAACCCGAGGGGCCCCACGAACGTGCGCGCAGAGCTGGACCTGTTCGAAGTCCGGGAACCGGTGCTGGTGCGGACGGCCGGCATCCCGCGGACCGGCGCCGAGCCCCGGATCGACCCGGCCGACCCCGCCCCGGGCGCCCGCCGCCTGGCCGCCGACCCGCTGCTGCGGCAGGCCGTCGAGGTCGCCAGCGGCAGCCTCGCGCTCAGCCTCCAGCGGCTCGCCGAACCCGGCGGCGCCGCCGCCCTGGGCCGCAAGCGCACCGTCAGCGCCGCCCGCACCCTGACCCGCTACGCCCGCCGCGCGGGCGGCCGGCCCACCCCGTTCGGCCTGTTCGCCGGCGTCGGCCGGGCCCGGTTCGGCGCCGCCGCCAAGATCCCGCCGCCCGGCCCCGGCCGGGTCCGGGTCCGCCTCGACGGCGGCTGGCTGCACCGCCGGGTGCTGGACTGGCTCGCCGTGCCCGAGGTCCGCCGCCGGGTCGACGTGGTCCTCGACGACCTGTGCGTGCTGCGCGACGGCCGCCTGCTGCGGCACACCGGCGAACGCGAGGTCTCGGTGCGCGACAACGCCCTGGTCGCCCGGGTCCGGGAGGCCGCCGCCCGCCCGGTCGGGTACGCCGACCTGCTGGCCGACCTGGCCGGCCGCTTCCCCGCCGTGGCCCCCGAACGGATCGACGGCCTGCTCGCCGGACTCGTCCAGCACGGCTTCCTGCTCACCTCGCTCACCCCGCACCGGATCGACGACGCCCTGCTGGACCGGATCGACGCCGCCCTCGACGGCGCCCTCCCCGCGGCCGCCGAAGGACTGCGCGCCGTCCGGGCCGCCGCGACCGCCCACGAACGCGACCGCCCCGGCGCGGGCCTGGCCTCCTGGCGGCACCTGCTGGAACGCGTCCGCGCCCTCGACCCCGACGGCCGCGCGGGCGAACGCCCGCCCGTCCAGGTCGACCTGCGCACCGGCGCGGACCTGGTGCTGCCCGAGGAGGTCGGCGCCGAGGTGCGCCGCTACGCCGCCGCGATCTGGGCGATCACCCCCGAGTGGACCACCCTGCACCACCTGCGCGACTACCGGGAGCGCTTCGTCGAGCACTACGGCACCGCGAGCGCCGTCCCGCTCGCCGACCTCGCCGACCCGCACCGCGGCCTCGGCCTGCCGCCCGAGTACGGCGGCGCCGCGCCCGCGCACTCCCGCTCCGGGCCCGGCCAGGACGCCGACCGGCCGCGCCGCAACGCCGTCGCCGAACTCGTCCAGCAGGCCGTGCTGGCGGGCGGGGACCTGGTGCTCGCCGACGCCGACATCGACCGCCTCGCCGACGCCGCCGGCCACGCCCCCGGCGGCAGCCGCCCGCCGCGCACCCTGGAACTCTGCTTCCAGCTCCTCGCCGACTCCGCCGCCGCCCTCGACCGCGGCGAGTTCCTGCTGCTCGGCAGCCCGCACACCGGCTCCTGGACGGCCGGGGCCACCGCCGGCCGGTTCGCCGACCTGGCCGGCCTCACCGACGGCCTGGCCGCCCTCGCCGCCGGACCCGCCGACGGGCCGGCGCTGCCCGTCCAGGTCGAACTCGCCCCGCGCGACCCGCGTTCGCTCAACCTCGTCCAGGTGCCGCCGCTGCTGCCGCACCGCCTGCCGATCGGCGTCGCCGCCGACCGCGGCGACCCGCACTGCCTGGACTGGCGCACCCTGCTGGTCGCCGCCGGCGAGGACGGCCTGCGCCTGCTGCACCCGGACACCGGCCGCCCGGTCGTCCCGGTCCTCCCGCACATGCTCGCCCTGGACGCGCAGGCCCCGCCCGTCGCCCGCTTCCTGGCCGACCTGGCCGCCGCCCGCCCCCGGGTCTGGTCCGGCTGGGACTGGGCGGGCCTGGACACCCTGCCCTACCTGCCCGCCGTCCGCTACGGCAGGGTCCTCACCACCCCGCGCCGCTGGCTGCCCGGCCGCCGCCTGCGCGACGCCGCCCGCACCGCCGGACCCGCCGCCTGGACGGACGGACTGCGGGCCTGGCGCGAGCGCTACCGGGTGCCCGACCGGCTCCAACTCGCCAGCAACGACCGGACCTTCCCGATCGACCTGCGCGAGAGCTGGGACGCCGACCTGCTGCGCGCCGAACTCACCGCCCCCGAACCGAGGTTCCAGCTCTTCCAGGACCTCACCGCCGACGGCGCCGGACTCGGCTGGAACCACGGCCACAGCACCGAGATCGTCGTCCCGCTGTTCCGCGCCGCCCGCCCGGCCCCCGCCGACGCCGCCCCCGCCGACGCCCGGCCGCCGCTCGCCAGGTCCGCGGTCCGCACCGCCCCCACCCGGGTCCACCTCCCCGGCGAGGACTGGCTGTTCGCCAAGCTGTACGCCGAACCGGGCACCCACGACACCCTGCTCGCCGAACACCTGCCCGCGCTGCTCGCCGAGGTCGAGGACGACGTCGACCGCTGGTTCTTCCTCCGCTACCGCGACCCCGAACCCCACCTGCGGCTGCGCCTGCACGGCGACCCCGCCGCGCTGGCCGGCCGCGTCCTGCCCGCCCTCACCCGGCACGTGCGCCGACTCGTCGGGAACGGCGCGCTGCGCACCATGGCGCTCGACGCGTACCGGCCCGAGACCGACCGCTACCTCGGCCCGGACGCCCAGGAGAGCGCCGAACGGCTCTTCCAGACCGACAGCCGCTCCGCGCTGCTCCACCTGCGGGCCCGCCGCGCCGGAGCCGCCGCCGTCCCCGACGAGGTGCTCGCCGCCGTCGGCCACGCCGTGCTGCTGGACTCGCTCGGCGCCTGGGACTGGTGCGCCTGGGCGGTCCACCTGTTCGAGAAGGGCGACGACCACCGCGCCTACCAGCGCCACCGCGCCCTGGCCGACCGGCTGATCCGGCCCGGCGACGCCGCCCGGCACGCCGCCGAGCACCTCGGCGTCCCCGACCTCGCCCCGCTCTGGACCGACTCCCCGGCCCCGCGCGACTTCGGCCGACTGCTGCTCGCCGCACCCGAGGCCGACCGCGACGAGGCCGTCATGTCGCTGCTGCACATGCGGCACAACCGCCTGTTCGGCATCGACCCGGCCGCCGAGGCCCGCGGCTACGCCGTCCTGCGCGGCGCCGCCCGGACGCTGATCGGCCGGGCGGCGCACGGCGGGCGGCGGGAGTGACGACCCGTCGGACCGCCCGTCCCCGACCCGCCACCGACGACCGGAGCCCCCGATGACCGCCGCCGTACCGATGACCGCCGCCGTGCCCGCGGAACGCGCCCGGCTGCGCGAAGCCGCCGGGCGGCTGTCCGACCTGATCCTGGACCGGCTCGCCGACCCCGCCGCGACCGCGGCCGCCACCCGGATACCCGCCGAAGCCGCGGACGACGGGGCGGCGGACGGCGGGGCGGCGGGCGAGGGCGCGGCGGGCGACGGCGCGGGCGAGAACGTCTGGGCCGAGCTGACGCTCGGCAGCGGCAGCCCCGGGCTCTCCCTGGCGTTCAGCGGCGGCGCCCGGCCCGGCACCGAGCGGACGGCCCGGGCGCACGGCTACCTGGCGGTGGCGACCCGGGCCGCCGCCGACGGCGACACCGTGCCCAGCGGGATCTTCAAGGGCCCCGGCGCGCTCGCGTTCGCCGTGCTGGCCGCCCACCGCGCCACCGGCGGCTACACCACCGCGCTGCACCGGCTCGACGCCTACCAGCGGCAGCTGGTGCGCACCGCGCTGCCCACCGTCCCGCCCGGCCCGCTGGCCACCATCGGGCACTACGAGGTGGTGCGCGGCATGACCGGCGTCGGCCGCTACCTGCTGGCCCGCGCCGAGACCTGCGGCCCGGAGCTGGAGCAGGTCCTCGGCTACCTGATCGCGCTGGCCCGCGGCACCACCCGCCACCGCGGCGCCCGCGTCCCGCGCTGGTGGGCGCTGGACGCGCCCCGGACCGGCTCCGAGCACCTGCTGCCGGACGGCCACCTCAACCTCGGCCTCTCGCACGGCGTCGCGGGCCCGCTGATGCTGCTCGCGCTGGCCTGGCGCGACGGCGTCCGGCTGCCCGGCCACCGGGAGGCGCTGGAGGAGACCGCCGACCTGCTGGTGCGCTGGGCGGTGCGCGACGGGCACGGCACCTACTGGCCCGGCTACCTCGGCCTCGACGCGTACCTGGCCGGCCCCGACGCGTACCGCGAGCCCGCCGGCTGGCCGTCCTGGTGCTACGGCGCGCCCGGCGTCTCGCGCGCCCTGCAGACCGCCGGGGCCGCCCTGGACCGGCCGGACTGGACGGCCACCGCCCGCGACTCGGTCGAGCGGCTGCTGCGCCTGCCGCTCGACGACTGGGGCGTCACCGACCACGCGCTGTGCCACGGCTGGGCCGGCGCGCTGCACCAACTCGGCCGCCTGAACGAGCACTTCGCCGACGAGCGGATCGAGCGGCGGCGCGACGAGACCGCCACCCGGCTGCTGGACGCCTTCGACCCGGACGCCCCGTTCGGCCTGCGCTTCACCATGACCCGCCGGCCGTTCGCCAGCGACGTCTCCGGCTACCTGGACGGGGCGGCCGGTGTCGCGCTCGCCCTCGACTCGTACGCGGTCGGCGGCACCCCGCGCGACTGGGACATGCCGCTGCTGCTGTCCTGACCGGCGGCCGACCGGCGGCCGACCGGCGGCCGGCCGACCGGCCGCCCGCCGGTCGGCTGCCCGTCCGTCCGTCAGTCGGCGTCCCGCGGGCGGGTCATCCGCAGCACGTCGAGCGCCGCGTCGAGCTGCGCCTCGGTGAGCAGGCCGCGCTCCACGTAGCCCCGGTCGAGGACCACCTCGCGGATGGTCCGGCGCTCGGCCAGCGACTGCTTGGCGACCTTCGCCGCCTCCTCGTAGCCGAGGTACCGGTTGAGCGGGGTGACCACCGACGGGGAGGACTCGGCGTACTCGCGGGCCCGGTCGACGTTCGCGGTGAGGCCGTCCACCGCCCGGTCCGCCAGCAGGCGGGCCGAGGTGGCGAGCAGGCGGATCGACTCCAGCACGTTCCGGGCGATCACCGGGAGCATCACGTTGAGCTCGAAGTTCCCGCTCGCACCGGCCACCGTGACGGTGGTGTCGTTGCCGATCACCTGGGCGGCGACCATCAGCACCACCTCGGGCAGCACCGGGTTGACCTTGCCCGGCATGATCGAGGAGCCGGGCTGGAGGTCGGGCAGGTTGATCTCGGCCAGGCCGGTGCGCGGGCCGGAGCCCATCCAGCGCAGGTCGTTGGCGATCTTGGTGAAGCCCGCGGCGATCGTGCGGAGCTGGCCGCTGAGCTCGACCAGGCCGTCCCGGGCGCCCTGGGCCTCGAAGTGGTTGCGGGCCTCGGTCAGCGGCAGGCCGGTGGCGCGGGCCACCTCGGCGATGACGGCGGCCGAGAAGCCCGGCGGGGTGTTGATGCCGGTGCCCACCGCCGTGCCGCCGAGCGGGAGTTCGGCGACCCGGGGGAGCGTCGCGCGCAGCCGCTCGACGCCGTACCTGACCTGGGCCGCGTAGCCGCCGAACTCCTGGCCGAGCGTCACCGGCGTGGCGTCCATCAGGTGGGTGCGGCCGGACTTCACCGTCTCGGCGTGCTCCGCGGACTTGGCCTCCAGCGCCCGCGCCAGGTGCTCCAGGGCCGGGACCAGCTCGTGCAGGACGGCGCCCGTCGCGGCGATGTGGATCGAGGACGGGAAGACGTCGTTCGAGGACTGCGAGGCGTTGACCTGGTCGTTGGGGTGGACCGGGCGGCCCAGGCGTTCGGCGGCCAGGGTGGCGATCACCTCGTTGGCGTTCATGTTGGAGGAGGTGCCGGAGCCGGTCTGGAACACGTCCACCGGGAACTCGTCGTCCCAGCGCCCCTCGGCGACCTCATCGGCCGCGGACCCGATCGCCGCCGCGGTCTCCGCGTCGAGCACGCCGAGCCCGGCGTTGACGGTGGCCGCGGCCGCCTTGATCCGGGCCAGCGCCGCGATGTGGGCGCGCTCCAGGCGCTGCCCGGAGACCGGGAAGTTCTCCACCGCGCGCTGGGTCTGCGCCTGCCACTTGGCCGCCGCCGGGACGCGGACCTCGCCCATCGAGTCGTGCTCGGTCCGCCACCGCTGCTGTTCGTGCTGTCCGTCCGCCATGGTCGGTACACCTCCTGGACCGGTCAGCCTTCCACGGACGCCCGGCATTCCCGGCGCGCCGCCGCCGCGTGTCGGCGGACCGGACCGGCCGGCCGGGCCCGCCGTGGCGCCCTTGACCGCGCGGCGTACCGACCGGTAGGGACAGCGGTGACGCACCCGCGCCTACCCCGAACACCCCCGCGCACCCCCCCGTACCCTCCGAGGAGCCCGCCCATGGCCACCGCCGCACCCGCCGGCCGCCCCGACCCGCTCGACCTGCTCGGCGTCGACGAACTGCTCACCGAGGACGAGCGGCTGATCCGCGACACCGTCCGCGCGTTCACCGACCGGCACGTCCGCCCGCACCTCGCCGACTGGTACGAGCGGGGCACCTTCCCGGTGCGCGAACTCGCCCCGGAACTCGGCAAGCTGGGCGTCCTCGGGATGCACCTGGAGGGCTACGGCTGCACCGGGTCGACCGCCACCGAGTACGGGGTGGCCTGCATGGAGCTGGAGGCCGCCGACTCGGGGCTGCGCAGCTTCGTCTCGGTGCAGGGCTCGCTCGCCATGCGCTCGATCCACGCCTTCGGCTCGGAGGAGCAGAAGCGGCACTGGCTGCCGGAGCTGGCCGCCGGACGGGCCGTCGGCTGCTTCGGGCTGACCGAGCCGGAGGCCGGCTCCGACCCGGCCTCGATGCGCACCCGGGCCCGGCGCGACGGCACCGACTGGGTCCTGGACGGCGCCAAGCTGTGGATCACCAACGGCTCGGTCTCCGACGTCGCGGTGGTCTGGGCCGGCACCGAGGACGGCGTGCGCGGCTTCCTCGTCCCGCGCGGCACCCCCGGCTTCACCGCCCGCGACATCCCCGGCAAGCTCTCCCTGCGCGCCTCCGTCACCAGCGAACTCGCCTTCGACGGCGTCCGGTTGCCCGCCGACGCGGTGCTCCCGGACGCCCGCGGCCTGCGCGCCCCGCTCTCCTCGCTCGGCGAGGCCCGCTACGGCATCCTGTGGGGCACCGTCGGCGCCGCCCGGGACTGCTACCGGGCCGCGGTCGACTACGCCCGCGACCGGGTCCAGTTCGGCCGCCCGATCGGCGGCTTCCAGCTGACCCAGCAGAAACTCGTCGACATGGCACTGGAGTTGGAGAAGGCGTACCTGGTCGCGGTCCGGATCGGCCGGCTCAAGGACGAGGGCCGCGCGCAGGCCGCGCACATCTCCTTCGGCAAGCTCAACAACGTCCGCACCGCGCTGGAGATCGCCCGCACCGCCCGCACGATCCTCGGCGCCAACGGCATCACCACCGCCTACCCGGTGCTCCGGCACGCCAACAACCTGGAGTCGGTGCTCACCTACGAGGGCACCTCGGAGGTGCACACCCTGGTCCTCGGCGAGGCGATCACCGGCGAATCCGCCTACCGCTGACCGGAGTCCACCGGTCGGCGCGCCGGACCGGCGGGGTCGTCCGCGCGCACCGCCGGTCCTCCCGCCGGGCGGTCGCGGGTCCGCCGGAAGTCGGGGTCCCGGCCCCCGGTCTCCGACTTCCGGCGGACCCCGCCCGGTACCTGGTGCGCATGGATCGGGCCCCCGCCCGCACCCACCATGGAGGGGAAGGACCGGAACGGCGGGAAAAGGGGTGAGGGGCGATGGGCGGCGGACGGACGGCGGCGACGGTGGTGCTCGGCGGAGCGGCGGCGACGATGCTGCTGGTGATGGTGGCGCCCGCCGCGATCCAGCGGGCGCAGGACCGGATGGACCAGACCGTCCGCTACCCCAGCGGGGCCGCCGCCAAGGCCGACCGCACCGAGGTGCCGCGCTGGCTGCCCGACTCCGCCACCGGCATCGCCTTCCTGGCCCCCGGCGAGCAGGGCGAGCGGCTGATCCGCGCCACCCTCCCGGGCCGCGCGCTGCCCGCCGACTGCACCCTGGCGAGCCCGGCGCCCGACCCGCACCTGCGCGCCCACTGGTTCCCGACCGACACCCCGCGCCGGGCCACCGCGCACTGCGGGCAGTACGACGTCGCCCTGGTCGGCGACCAGCTCTACGGCTGGCGCGGCGCCCCGGCCACCGCCGGGGCCCGCACCGCCGGGGCCCGCACCGCCGGGCCGACCGGGTAGCCGCCGAGCGGGGGCGGCCGAGCGGGCGGCGGGTGGCCGCCGAGCGGGTGGCGGCCGAGCGGGTACCGGGTGGCGGACCGGCGGGTCCGGTTTCCGCCCGGGCGGGTGGATGGGATAGGACGGTGCGCACACCCGCCATCCGTGAGGAGCCCCATGCCAGGCCCGACCGTCGACCCCGACGGCGACCAGACCGCATCCGACCTCCCGCTCCGGCCGGAGGAGGTGGGCGCGGGGACCCCGCGGCCCGCCCCGTTCGCCACCGCCACCGTGATCACCCTGGGCTGCCTGGTCGCGCTCGGGCCGTTCACCACCGACCTCTACCTGCCCGCGCTGCCCGACCTGACCGCCGACCTGCGCTCCACCGCCCCGGCCGCCCAGCTCACCCTGACCGGCTCGCTGCTCGGCATGGTGCTCGGCCAGCTGCTGTTCGGCCCGCTCAGCGACCGCCTCGGCCGCCGCCGCCCGATCCTCACCGGCCTGGCCGCGTACACCGCCGCCAGCCTGCTGTGCGCGTTCGCCGACTCGATGCCGCTGCTGGTGGCCGGCCGGGTGGTGCAGGGCGCCGCGGGCTCCGCCGCGCTGGTGGTGGCCCGGGCGGTGGTCCGGGACCGGCTGGAGGGCGTCGCGATGATCCGGTTCCTGGCCACCATGGGCCTGATCTCCGGCCTCGCCCCGATCGTCGCCCCGCTGGCCGGCGCCCAACTGCTGCACGTCACCGACTGGCGCGGCACCTTCGTCGCCCTGGCCCTGCTCGGCGCGGTGCTCACCGCGGCCTGCGCCCTCGGCGTCCGCGAGACGCTGCCGCCCGAGCGGCGGCACGGCGGCGGCCCCGGCACCACCGTCCGGGCGATCGGCGGGCTGCTGCGCGACCGGGTGTTCCTCGGCTACCTGCTGGTCAGCACCTTCGCGTTCGGCGCGCTGTTCGCGTACGTCGGCGGCTCCTCGGTGGTGCTCCAGGAGGTGTACCGGATCACCCCGCAGACCTACAGCCTGGTCTTCGCGGTGAACTCGATCGCGCTGCTGGCGGTCACCCAGGTCAACGGGCGCTTCCTGGTGCACCGGTACTCCGAGCGGACGCTGCTGGTCTGCGGCCTGTCCGCCGCCGCGCTGGCCGGGGCCGCCGTGGTGCTGTGCACCACCGTGTGGGACGCCGGGCTGGCCGGGGTGTGGCCCGCGCTGACCGTGCTGATGGGCGCGATGGGCGTCATCCTGCCGAACGCCAACGGCCGGGCGCTGACCATGGCCCCGCACGCCGCCGGTTCGGCGTCCGCGCTGCTGGGCACCGGCACCTACCTGTGCGGCGCGGTGGTCGCCCCGCTCAGCAGCCTGGGCGGGCGGCCGTCGGCGACGGTGCTCGGCGCGGTGGTGCTGGGCTGCGCGGTGCTGGCGCTGGCGTCCTTCCTGCCGCTGTGCCGGGAGCGCTGAGCGGCCGGGCTCCTCGGTGGTTCCGGAAGCGGCCCGGCCCGGCCGGTGGCGGGGTGCCACCGGCCGGGCCGGGTCCAGGGGTGGAGCAGAGGCGGGCTGGGGTCAGGCGATCGAGAAGTCGTCGCCGTAGACCGCGCCCTGGCCGTACCAGCCGTGCAGGTAGACCGTGACGGTGCCGTTGGCGCCGGTGGTGAACGGGACGGTCAGCTTGGTCCAGGAGGTGCCGTTCGCCCAGGAGGAGGCGGTGGCGCCGCCGCTGACGCCGACGTACGAGTACGGGCCCTGGACCCAGGCGGTCAGGGTGTACGCGTGGTTCGGGGCCAGGGTGACGGTCTGGTCGCACTCACCGGTGGCGCCGGCGGTCGGGACGACCTTCAGGGCCTTGGAGCCGCCGTGCACCGGGGAGGTGACGACCGCGCCGCCGCTCTGGCAGGTCCACGGGGCGAGGGTGCCGCTCTCCAGGTCGCCGTTGGCCAGGCCGGTGGGCGGCGGGGTGGTGCCGGTGACGGTCAGCGCGTAGGTGGCGGTGTGGGTCTTGCCCGCGCCGGTGCCGGTGACGGTCAGGGTGTAGGTGCCCGGGGCCGCCGAGGCGGTGGTGGAGACGTTCAGGGTGGCGGAGCCGCCCGCGGTGACGGTGGAGGCGCTGAGCGCGGCGGTGACGCCGGCCGGGGCGCCGGAGACGGTCAGGTTGACGGTCGCGGCGGTGCCGGAGGTGACGGCGGTGCCGACCGTCGCGGAGGTGGCGGCGCCGGCGGCGACCGAGCCCGCGGCGGGCGACAGCGCGACCGAGAAGTCGGAGGCGGTGCTGCCGCCGGTGACGGTCAGGGTGTAGGTCGCCGAGTGGGTGCCGCTCGCGCCGGTGCCGGTCACGGTCAGCGGGTAGCTGCCGTTGGCGACGCCCGAGGTGGTGGAGACGTTCAGGGTGGCGGAGCCGCCCGCGGTGACGGTGGAGGCGCTGAGCGCGGCGGTGACGCCGGCCGGGGCGCCGGTCACCGACAGGTTGACGCTCTGGGCCGAGCCGGAGGTGACGGCGGTGCTGACCGTCGCGGAGGTGGCGCCGCCGGCGGTGACCGAGCCGGTGGCCGGGCTCAGCGCCACCGAGAAGTCGTTGGCCGGGACGGAGGAGCTGGTGAACTTCGAGAAGATGTGGCTGAAGTCCCAGGTGCCCTGCGCGATGCCGGAGCAGCTGTCCGAGCCGGCGGTGCCCGGGCAGCCGCCGTTGTCGCGCTGGAGGGCCCAGAAGGACAGCGTGTTGATGCCCTTGCTCACCGCCCAGTTGTAGACCGTGGTGGCGTTGGCGACGGTGAAGGTCTCGCCGGCGCCGAAGTCGTCGATGCCGGCCATCTCGGTGATGCCGATCGAGTTCCACAGCTGGGCGGAGGTCTTGGTCGGGTACAGCTTCGCCAACTGGTTGTACAGGCCCTGCGCGGAGGTCTGGGTGTCCGCCGCCATGTCGTGCGAGGCGCCGTCGTAGTAGTCGAAGGTCATCATGTTGACGACGTCGATCCGCGCGTTGTTGGTGACCGCGTTCTTGAGCACCGCCAGCCCGCTGGAGGCCAGGCCGCTGGTGGTGGTCGGCAGGGTGTAACTGAACTGGATGCTGCGGCCGTTGGCGGCGGCCCAGTCCTCGACGATCTTGATCGCCTTGTTGCGGCGGTCGATGCCGGCCGTGTTGGTCAGCGAGTTGTCCTCGATGTCCAGGTCGATCCGGGAGACGTCGTAGGTGGTGATCAGCTTCTCGAACTGGGCGGCGATCTGGTTGACGTCCGTGCAGGAGTCGGCGATCTCGGTGCCGGTGTTGTCGGCGGTGTAGCCGCCGAAGGACGGGATCACGTCGCCGCCGTTGGCGCGGATGGTGGCGATGTCGGCGCCGAACACCGAGTTCGAGATCGGCATCGAGGTGTCGCCGTTCCACAGGGCGGTGCAGGAGCCCTTGGTGGCGGCCTGGAGGAACGCCATGGTCAGGTGCTTGGCACCGGACTGGGCGGCCAGGGCGGCCGGGCTCTCGCCGGTCCACGCCTCGAAGTACGGGGCGAAGACGTGCTGCGGCAGCGGGGTGGCGGCCTGCGCGGGGGCGGAGATCAGCCCCAGCGAGGCGGCCGCCATCGCGCCGGTGGCGAGCAGCGCTTGGAGTGGTCGGTGAAGGCGCATCGAGTCTCCATCAGGCATGGGAGGGGGGCCCGCGTGCCGGTGCTCGGGCACGGGGGCGTGGATCGGCCTGGTACAGGGAGTGCCGGGGTGGTGCGGGGCAAGGCTCGCCCCGGCCGGTGGTCACACCCCCACGATGCGTCCCGGTCGGGAAGTACAGCGGACTCATGTTTGGTCTGGACCAGTGCATCTGTCAAGACTCTTTCCAGTTCGCCGGGGCAGCCCTCCGAGAGCTTTGCCAACCCTTGGGAATCAGGGTCCTGACATGCCGTCGGCCCCGCACCCGACTGCTCGGTGCGGGGCCGACGGGCGGCGCGGATCAGCTCAGGCCGCTGGACTTCAGCCAGTCCTTGGCGACCGCGGCCGGGTCCTCCTTGTCCACCGCGACGCGCTTCATCAGCGCGGTCAGCCCGGCCGTGTCGAGCTTCGCGGAGACCGCGTTCAGCGCGGCCGTCCCGGTGGCGTCCAGGCCGCCGGTGTTCACCAGCGGGGTGACGTTCTGCGAGCTGAACACGTTCTTCGGGTCGTCCAGCGACACCAGCTTCAGCTGGACCACCTTCGGGTCGGTGGTGAACACGTTGCCGACCTGGACGGTGCCGTCCTTCAGCGCGTTGGCGGTGGTGTCGCCGGTCGGCTTCCACTCCTTGAAGGTCAGCCCGTAGGCGTCCTTGAACTGCTGCTCGCGACGGGACTTGAACTCCGGCGGCCCGCCGACCACCAGGTCCTGCGCCTTGCCCGCCAGGTCGGCTATCGACTTCACGCCCAGCTTGTCGGCGGTCTCCTGGGTGACGGTCAGCGAGTCCTTGTCCTCGGCCGCCGCCGAGTCCAGGATCGCCAGCCCGGCCGGCAGCTTGGCCTTCAGCTCGGTGTTCACCTGGTCCTTGCTGGCGGCGGTCGACTTGGCGTCCAGGTAGGCCAGCAGCGCGCCGTTGTACTCCGGCAGCACCGTCAGCGCGCCCGACTGCAACTGCCCGTACAGCAGCTCGCGGCTGCCGATGTTGAACTTCTCCTCCACCTTCACGCCCTTGGCCTGCAGGGCCTGCGAGTAGATCGAGGCGAGCAGCACGTTCTCCGGGAAGTTCGCCGAGCCGACCACCACGGTCTTCCCGGAGCCGCCCGCCTGGCTGGAGGGCCCGCCGGAGGTCGCCGGGGCGGAGGACTTCGCGGCCAGCGGGTCGCCGCCGCCGGAGGAGGAGCAGGCCGCCGCGCCCGTCAGCAGGAGGACGGCGAGGGCGATTCTGACCGGACGGGTCGTCATGGGGATTCCTTCACGAGTGCGGGGGAGCCCGCGGGGTCGTCGGTGTCTACGGGTACGGGTTCTGCGGTGGTGCGGCCGGCGCGCGCGCCGGGTGGCGACGCGAGCCGGATGAACAGGGCGAACAGCAGTTGGACGGCCACCGCCAGCAGCACCACCAGCAGGGCGCCGCCGACCGTGGTCGGGAAGTCACGGGTGGCCAGCCCGTCGATCACGTACCGGCCCAGGCCGCCCAGACCGACGTACGCGGCCACCGTGGCGGTCGCGATCACCTGCACCGACGCCGTCCGCACCCCCGCCAGCAGGGTCGGGGCGGCGGCCGGCACGCACACCCGCAGCAGCGTCTGCGGGTGGGTCAGGCCGATGCCGCGGGCCGCGTCCCGGACGTCCGGGTCGGTGCCGCGCACCCCCTCGGCGGCGGCCACCAGCATCGGCGGCGCGGCCAGCGCCGTCAGCGGCAGCAGCACCGCCGCCTCGCCGACGCCCGCCAGCAGCACCGCCAGCGTCACCAGGCCCAGGGTCGGCAGGGCGCGCGCGACGCCGGCCAGCGCCGTCACCAGGAACAGGCCGCGCCCCGAGTAGCCGATCAGCAGGCCCAGCGGCAGCGCGACCAGCGCGGCCAGGCCCAGCGCCTCGGCGGAGAACACCAGGTGCTCCAGCACCCGGTGCAGGATCGAGTCCGGACCCGAGCGGTGCGCCGGGTCGGCGAAGAAGTCGTGCAGCCAGCCCAGCCAGTTCACCGCGCCACCCCCCGCGACCACGGCGCCAGCACCCGGCGGGCCAGCAGCAGCACCAGGTCGGCGGCCAGCGCCAGCAGCGCCACCAGGGCGATCCCGGCCAGGATCGGCGTCGGGAAGGTCCGCTGGAAGCCGTCCACGAACAGGTAGCCCAGCCCGCCCCGGCCGACCAGCGCCCCCACCGCCGCCAGCGAGATCGAGGACACCGCGGCGACCCGCAGCCCCCCGATCAGGTACGGCACCGAGGCCGGCAGCTCGACCGCCGCCAGCCGCCGCCACGGGCCGTAGCCCATCGCGGTGGCCGCCTGCCGCACCGGCTCCGGCACCGCGCGCAGCCCGTCCACCGCGGTCGGCAGCAGCACCGCCAGCGCGTAGCAGGTCAGCGGCACCATCACGGTCTGCCGGGTGGCCAGCCCCGTGTACGGGATCAGCACCACGAACACCGCCAGCGAGGGCAGCGCGTACACCACGTTGAACACCGCGGCCAGCGGCTGGTACAGCCGGGGGAAGCGCGCGCAGGCCAGGCCCAGCGGCAGCGCCAGCAGCAGCGCGATCAGCACCGGCACCAGCGCGATCACCGCGTGGTCGGCCGTCAGGTCGCCCAGGTAGCCGAGGTGGTCGCCGAGCCAGCGCCAGCGGATCAGCGGCTCACCGTCCAGCATGCGGCACCTGCGCAGACTCGGGGGAGCTCCCGGCCGGGGATTCGGCGGTCGGGGCCTGCGCGGCCCCCGGGGCAGGGGCCTCCGCGGCCGGTGCGGCCTGGCTCAGGGCCAGCGCCTCGACCACGGCGGCGCGGCTCGCGGTGCCGACCGCCCGGCCCTCGGCGTCCACCGCGACGGCCAGGCCGGACGGGGCGAGCAGGGCGGCGTCCAGCGCGGAGCGCAGCGAGTCCCGGGACGGGGCGAAGACCGGGGCCGGGTGGCGCTCGGCGCCGCGCGCCCAGTGCTCCGGGCGGCCCTCCGGGTCGAGCGCCAGCGTCCACTCGCCGTAGGCGGGCCGGAGCCCGTCCAGCGGGACGGCGCCGGCCGGGCGCAGGCCCAGCCCGCGCAGGCCGCGGTCGCGGCCCAGGAAGGCGGCCACGCCGTCGTCCGCCGGAGCGGTCAACAGGGTGTGCGGGTCCGCGAGTTGGGCGATCTCGCCGTGCTCGCGGAGCACCACCACCCGGTCGCCGAGCCGGACCGCCTCCTCGATGTCGTGCGTCACGAACAGCACGGTCTTGCCCAGTTCGGCCTGGAGGCGCAGCAGTTCCTCCTGGAGCCCGGCACGCACCAGCGGGTCGACCGCGCTGAACGGCTCGTCCATCAGCAGCACCGGCGGATCGGCCGCCAACGCCCGTGCCACGCCCACCCGTTGCTGCTGGCCGCCGGAGAGCTGCGCCGGGTAGCGGCGGGCGGTCTCCGGCGACAGGCCGACCAGCTCCAGCAGTTCGGCGGCCCGGGCCCGGGCCCGCTTGCGGTCCCAGCCGAGCAGCCGGGGCACCGTCGCCACATTGTCGATCACCCGGCGGTGCGGGAACAGCCCGGCCTGCTGGATCACGTACCCGATGCCGCGCCGCAACTGCGCCGCGGGCAGCCCCGCCACGTCCGTCCCGTCCAGCAGCACCCGCCCGGCGGTGGGCACCACCATCCGGTTGACCATCCGCAGGATGGTCGTCTTGCCGCAGCCGGACGGGCCGACCAGTACGGTGGTCCGGCCCGCCGGAACCTCCAGGTCCAGGCCGCGGACGGCGACCGTGCCGTCGGGGTGGCGCTTGGCGGCGCCCTCGAATCTGATCACGGAAGGGTCCTCGGAGGGTCGGCCGGAACGGCTGGCTCGGCCGGAACGGCGCTGTGCCCGGCGCGCACGGCCGGCACAGGTATCGAACAATGGTCTGAATGCGTCGCCTGTCCGGCTTCCCGCGGTGGCATCACCGCAAACCTTGATCAACCGAACGGGTGGGCAGCCCGGCCGCCGCCCAGGCCACGAACCCGCCGTCCAGGTCGGTCGCCCGGTACAGCCCCAGCTCCTGGAGCGAGGCCGCCGCCAGCGAGGACGCGTACCCCTCCGAGCAGACCACGATCCAGCGCACCCCGTGGTCCACCGCCTCCGGGATGCGGTGGCTGCCGGTCGGGTCCAGCCGCCACTCCAGCACGTTCCGCTCGATCACCAGCGCCCCCGGGATCTCCCCCTCGCGGGCCCGCTGCGCCGCCGGGCGGATGTCCACCAGCCGCGCCCCGTCGGTCACCTCGGCCCAGGCCCGGGCCGGGTCCGGCCGGTCCAGGCCCGCGCGGGCCGCCGCCACCAGCTGGTCCACCGTCCGCGTCACCGGGCCGCCCGCTGCCGCCGCCGCTCCGTCCGTCACCGCTGCTCCGTCCGTTCCGTCCGCCACTATCGCTGCCACTGCCGCTCCGTCCGTCACCACTGCGCCGCCTCCTCCGTGGAGGTCTTCACCAGGCCGTTGACCCGCAACTGGTAGTGCGACATCTCGTTCAGCGGCGGCGAGTACGCGTGCAGCGTCACCGCCGGGCCCTGCGCGGTGTTGCGGACGTCGTGCAGGTACTGCGGCCCGAACGCCCGCTCGCTGCCCGACGGCAGCCGGCGCACGGTCAGCCCGTGCTCCGGCCCGGCCAGCGCCAGTTCCTCCAGCTCGCCCAGCGCCACCGTGAACGCCCCGCGCGAGCCGCCGTGGTCGTGGAACCCGGTGGACTGCCCCGGCAGCCAGCTGATCAGCCACACCTCGTAGTCCTCCGCCAGCTCCAGCCGCTCGTACCAGCGCTCCTCCGCGGACAGCCGCACCCGGTGCAGCCAGCGCTCGGGCCGCTCGGCCAGGTCGCGGACGATCCGGCGCAGCGCGTTCGGGGACAGCGGGGGGCGGGCGGGCGTGGCACCGCCAGCACCGTCGGCGGGGACGGCGGCGGTGGTGGTGGCGGGGACGGCGGGGGCGGTTTCGGGGGTGGCGACGAGGCCGGTGCTCATGGGATTCCTCCGGAGTGTGCCGGGGCGGCCGTCGACGGCGCCGACACCCGTGCCGGGGCACGGGCGGGGAGACGCGGACAGCGGGGGGAAAGGGGGTGTCTGGCAGCGGGGGCGCGGAACCCTGGGTCAACTCACAGGGCAGGCGCGGAGGTTACGCGGTGAGCGTCAACAGGCACACATGTCGCTCGCCTGGCGTCGCAGATCGACGTGCAGGCGGCAGACCAGGAAGGTGCCGGAGTTCATGCCGCTGATGCTTCACGACCCGGCGGCAGCGCGTCAAGTTCCGCCACGCTCATGATCGCATCCCGGACGTTTCCGTCCCGGTGGCCGGACAGGCCGACGGCCCGCGCTCCGGGGAGAGCACGGGCCGTCGGGGCTGTCGGGGGCGCGCCGCGCCCTCAGCCGCCGGTGCCGCCGGTGTCGGTGCCGGTGTCCGTGTCGGGCCGGGCGGCGTCGGATTCGGCCTGGGCGGCGGCGCTGTCCGCGGCGTCCACCTTCTGCTGCATCTGCTGGACCTGCTGCGCGTCGTCGGGCCCGGCGCCCCCGGACGGCCCGCCGGAGGTCGGGCCGCAGGCCGACAGCAGGGCGGCCGAGGCCAGCGCCAGCGCCGCCAGGGCCGCTCGCCCGGCGGCGGGCCGACGGGTCACTTCTTGGCCGCCGGGGCGTTCTTCGCGCACCAGTCGGCCACCGGGCCGAGGTCCGCCTTGCGGGTCTGGAGCGTCGGCAGCAGGCCGCGGCGGAAGGTCAGCCGGTCGTTCAGGTACTTCTCGATCTCGGCGTGCCCCGCCTTGTGGGCGTCGTCCACCCGCTGCTGGAGCCGGGCCACCGACCCCACGACGGTGGCGTCCCCGTTCAGTCGGGTCAGCGCCTTGTCGACCCGCTCCTGGGTCTTCGGCAGCCGCTTGCACACCGCCTTCGCCCCGTCCGACTTCGGCGCCCCGGTCGCCGCCTGCGCGGGCCCCGCCGCGAGCAGGCCGCCCGCCAGCGCCAGTACCCCGACAGCGGCCGCCGCCGCCCGGTCGATCCGCATGGTCGTCCCCTTCCGTTCCGGACTCCGACCGGCTGCCCGGCCGGACCCGACCGACGGTAGGGGCCCTTCTTGTGGAAACCCTGTGGAACAGGGGGACGAGTGAGCGGGTACCGGCCCGGCGGACGTCCGAGCAGAATCCACGCTCCGGCCCGCGGCCACCGGCTGGTCTCCGTTCGTCGACACGGCTCGCGGTGATCGACGGTGGCCGTCCTCGCCGGAGGCCGACCTCACCCGGCCCGGTCGAGGCCGACGTCGGACCGGCCGTCCGCTGTCAGAGGGTGGCGGCACGCAGCACGATCAGGGCGACGGAGGCCGCGGTGAGGACCACCGCCGGAGACGCGCCCTTGCGGTCGCCGACGCGCAGGTGGAAGGCGACCGCCCCGGCGAAGTAGAGCGTCAGGCCGATCGCGGCGGCGATTCCGACGGGTCCCCACCGGAGTCCGGCGATCACGCCGGCCGCGCCCGCGATCTGAGCGCCGATCAGGAGAGCCATCATGCGCTTCGGCACTCCGAGGGTCGACATCTGCTCGGTGATGTGCCGCGTCCGCAGGGACTTGGCCCCGGCCGATACCAGGAGGAGCGCCGACATGAACACGGTGACGACGGCGAGCGAGACGAACATGGCTGAGACCTCAATCGTGCGAGAGGCGAGTAAGGGGCGTGCGCACCTCGACGACGATAGGCGGCCACCAGGTACCTCCAGGTAACCTTCGGGGCATGAGCCTGCGACCCGGAATCGCCTTCCTCGCCGACTGCCCCGCTCTCCTGGCCATGGAGATCATCGCCAGCAAGTGGTCCATGGTCACGCTCTTCGCGCTGACCGAAGGCCCGTTGCGCCACGGCGAGTTGGTCGAGCTGAGCGGTGGCATTTCGCGCAAGGTGCTGACCCAGACGTTGCGCCGGCTCCAGGCCAACGGGCTCGTCGAGCGGCACGCGTACGCCGAGGCGCCGCCGCGCGTGGAGTACGGCCTGACCGCTCTCGGGCGAACCCTGGAGGAGCCCATCAGGATGCTCACCGCATGGGCGCGGGAGAACGGCGAGGCGGTCGTCACCTTCCGGGAGGCAGCCGAGGCGGCCAGGGCCAGTGATCAAGGACTGCGGCTGGAGCGCTAGGCGACAGGCATCTCGGCGGGGGCCTGGGGGCGGAAGGCGGGGTAGCCGGGCAGGGGTTCGACCGGCCAGGTGTCGGCGGTCTGCCGCAGCAGCCGTTCGAAGGTCCCGGTGAGGGCGGGGAGGCCGTCCAGGCGGGTGGCGGACTGCCAGCGGTGGCGCAGGAGTTGGCGGCGGGTCGGGACCGGGCGGCGGGTGGGGTGCAGGGGGGCGTCCTCGGCGGTGCGGGGCAGCAGGCGGACGGTGGCGTCGACGGTCCACACGGCGGTGGCGTCGCGCATGCCGGCCTCCCAGCGGGCGTCGTCCGCCAGCGCCGGGTGGACCGGGACGACCTCGGCCCGGTAGGCGGCCTCGACCCGCCGGGCCAGCTCGGGCGGCAGGGTGAAGACGCACCAGCAGGAGGAGAACGGCATCCGGCAGTAGGCGGCGGTGAGGAAGACCGACTGGAAGCAGGCGGCCTCGAAGTCGAGCAGCCGCAGGCCGTCCGGGGTGAGCAGGTTGTTGTCGGGGCAGGTGTCGCCGGGGGTGAACCCCAGGTACTCCGGGCCGCCGACGGCGCCGATCACGGCCAGTTCCGCCGCCAGCCCCGCGGGGGCGGGGACCCCGGCCGCGGCGAGCACCTCGGGGAAGCGGGCGGCGTTCTCCGCGATCCAGGGCTGTTCCGCCCAGGTCGGCACTCCGACGTCGAACTTCCGCCACAGCGCGGCGAGTTCGGGTTCGCGGCCGACGGCCCGGGCGGCCAGCCCGCCCAGCCCGCGGGCCCAGGCGAGCAGGCCCGCCTCGGCGGCCCGCGGGTCGGTGCCGAGCAGCACGTCGGCGAGGGTGGGCGCGGGGCCGAGGTCGCCCAGCACCAGCAGCGGCACCTCGGGGTCGACCGCGAGCAGCGGCGGACCGGCCACCCCGAGGGTGAGCCCGGCTGCCTCGGAGGTGAAGCTGCGCAGCGCGTCCGGGCCGCCGGGGTACGCCTTGACGATGACCGAGCCGCCGTCCTCGGTGCGGCAGCGCAGCACGGTGGTCCGGCGGCTGCCGCCCAGGTCGACGGGGTCGGACAGGCCGCTGCCCAGCAGGCGGGCGGCGGCCGCGAGGATCTGCTCCATCCGGGCATCCTGCCACCCGCCCCCGGCGGCCGGTCCGGCCGGGTGGTCCGGCGGGTACGGCTCGGCGGCGACAGGGGGCGGACCTACCGGCCGAGCGCCTCGGCGGCCAGCGCGGTGCCCTTGAGCCGGGCGTCGATCTTGGCGAAGGCGGTCTCGCGGGAGGTGGAGGTGTCGTCGGCGAACGGGGCGAAGCCGCAGTCGTCGCAGGTGCCGAGCTGGTCCACCGGGAGGTGGCGGGCGGCGGTCAGGACCCGGTCGCGGACCTCCTCCGGGGTCTCCACCCGGGGGTCGATCGGGTCGGTCACGCCGACGAACACCCGGACGCCCGGGCGGAGGTGCGCGGCGATGACGCCCAGCACCCGCTCCGGGTCGGCCTCCCCGGCGAGCTGGACGTAGAAGTTGCCGACCTCCAACTGGAAGAGGGTGGGCAGCAGTTCGGCGTAGTCGACGTCCAGGCTGTGGGTGGAGTCCCGGTCCCCGCCGGGGCAGGTGTGCACGCCGATCCGGGCCCGCTCGGCCTCGGTGAAGCGTTCCAGCACCCGGTTGTTGAGGGCGACGAAGTCCTTCAGCAGGCCGCCGCTGGGGTCGAGCTTGAGCGACAGCCGGGCCTCGGTGAAGTCGAGTTGGACGGCGTGCGCCCCGCCCTCCAGGCAGCCGCGGATGTCGGCCTCGGCCTCGTCGGCCAAGTCCCGCAGGAAGTCCTCGCGCGGGTAGCCGTCGATGCCGTCCGCCGGGTAGAGCAGGCTGAGCGCGGACGGGGCGATCACCGCCTGCTTCACCGGCAGCCGGGTGTGCCGGCGGGCCTCGCGCAGGTACTCGGCGGCCCGCACCCGGTAGCGGAACGGGCCGGCGGTCAGGACGGGCAGTTCGCGGGTGTGGCCGTCCGCGAACGGGATGATCGCACCACCGGGCGCGAGCGAGTCGAGGCCGGCCACCGGGTAGGTGAGGAAGCTGGGCTTGGCCTGCTCGCCGTCGACCAGGACCGGGCTCCCCAGTTCGGCCAGCCGGGCGAGGGTGTCGGCGGTCGCGGCCTCCTGGTGCTTGGCCAGTTCGGCGTCGTCGATCCGGCCGGCGGCATGGTCGGTGAGGGCGTTCAGCAGGGTGCGCGGGCGCGGAAGGGAACCGATCGCCTCGGTGGGAATGGTCATGATCCGGACCTTAGGAAGCCCGCGCGGACCGGCACAAGGGGGCGCGCGAGGCGCGTGAGCGTCCCAAGTGCGCTGCTGAGGAAGGAATGTGACGCTGCTTCACCGTATCGAGCGAGATTGCCGGACCGGGGGAGTGGGCAGGCGGCCCGGCCCGGCCCGGAGGTTCCGTCCTCGGTTCCGTCCTCAGTGTCGTTCGCGGTCGCTCAGCCAGTCGCGGAGGGAGGGGAGCCGCACGGTCGGCGCGTCCGGGACGAGCAGCGGCAGGCGGACCTCCAGGCGGCAGCCGGGGCGGTCCGGCCGGTCGGTGGCCAGGACCGATCCGCGGTGCAGCGCGGCCTGCTGGGCGACCAGGGTCAGGCCGAGACCGGACCCCGGGCTGTCCGGGCGGCGGTGGAAGCGGTGGAAGACGGCGGCGCGTTCGGCGAGCGGGATGCCCGGCCCGGTGTCGTCCACGGTGAGCCGGACGGTGCCGTCCCCGACGCGCAGCCGGACGGTCACCTCGGCGGTGCGGTCGGCGTCCGGGGCGGCGTCCGGGCTGGTGCCCGGGGCGTCGTTCCGGCTGGCCCCACGGCCGTGCGCGGCGGCGCGGCCGTGCACGGCGGCGTTGCCCAGCAGGTTGGCGAGCAGGATGCGCAGCCCCGCGTCCCAGCCGAACACCCGTACCTCGGAGGGGATTTCGCCGATCCGGAAGGCGGTGTCCGGGTGGCGACGGGCGGCCTCGGCGACCGCGGTGTCCACCAGCTCCGCGAGGTCGACCGGCCCGAACGCGGAGAGCTCCACCAGATCGCCCCGGGCCAGGGCCGACAGCGCGCTCAGCAGGTCCAGCATCCGGGCGTGGTCCTGCTGCAACTCGGCCAGTACCTCGGCCCGTTCGCCCGCCGGGAGGTCCGGGTGCGCGACCAGCACGTCCAGGTTGGTGCGCAGGCTCATCAGCGGGGTGCGCAGCTCGTGCGAGGCCGCCGAGGAGAACGACCGGGCGGTGTCCAGGGCCTGCGCGGTGCGGTCCGCCTGCTCGTCGTACCGGGACAGCAACAGGGCGATCGCGGAGGAGAGTTCGTCGACCTCGGCGGTGCCCGTCCGGGCGTGCGCGAACGCCGCGTGCCCTGCCCGCGGGTCCAGGACGGCCGCCCGGCGGCCCAGCCGGCGCAGCGGCAGGGTGGCCCGCTCGGCCAGCCCGAACCCGATCAGCCCCGAGAGCGGCGCCGCGACCAGTGCCACCAGCAGCACGCGCCGCCGAACCGCCCGCAGCTCGTCCGCGGGCTCCCCGGCCGGGGCCAGCACCCACAGCGTCCCGGCGGTGCTCCCGCCGCCCACCTGCACCGCCAGCACCCGCCAGGCCGATCCGCCCTGGCGGACCGTCACCGCGCCCCCGCTCGGGGCGGCCGGGAGCCGCGCCGGGTCGTCCGGCTGCGAGCCCGCCGAGAGCAGCACCGTGCCGTCGGCGGCGACCACCCGCACGCCCGCGTCCAGCGCCGCGTCCAGCAGCTTGCGCTGCTGGTTCTGCTCGACCTTCGGGCGGTTCCGGCTGTCGGCCGCGAGCAGCGCCCGGACGTTCGGCAGGACGGCCGCCGCCCGGGCGCCCAACCGGTCGTCCTGGCGGCGGTGCAGGTCCGCCCCGACCAGCGGCAGCAGCAGCAGCCCGGCCGCCGCCACCAGCAGCGGCACCAGCACGGCCGCCCCGAGCGCGATCCTGGTCGACAGCCTCACCGTCCCGCCCCGCCCTCGTCCGGCGCCCGCAGCACGAAGCCCACCCCGCGCACCGTGTGCAGCACCCGGGGGCGGCCGTCGGCCTCCAACTTCCGCCGCAGGTACGAGACGAAGGTGTCCACGGCGTCGCTGCGCACCTCGAAGTCGTAGCCCCAGACCCGGTCCAGCAGCACCTCCCGGGAGAGCACCAGTCCGGCGTTCCGGGCGAGTTGGGCGAGCAGCTCGAACTCCCGCCTGGTCAGCCGGAGTTCGCTCTCCGCCCAGAACGCCTGGCGGGTCTCCGGGTGCATCCGCAGCGGCCCGACCCGGATCAGGTCCGCGGACTGCGGCGGGCGGCGGCGCAGCAGCGCGTGCAGCCGCAGCACCAGCTCCTCCAGCGCGAACGGCTTCACCAGGTAGTCGTCCGCGCCCGCCTGCAACCCGGCCACCCGGTCGGCGAGCTCGTCCAGCGCGGAGAGCATCAGCACCGGGGTGTCGTCCGCCCGCGCCCGCAGCGTCCGGCACACCTCCGTCCCCGACAGCCCCGGCATCCCCACGTCCAGCACCAGCACGTCCGGCGGCTCCTCGGCCACCGCCGCCAACGCGCCGGCGCCGTCCGCCGCCGTCGAGACCCGGAACCCGCTCAGCCGCAGCCCGCGCTCCAGGCTCCGCCGGATCGCCGCGTCGTCGTCCACCACCAGCACCCGCCCGGCCACTCGCCCCACCTCCACCGCCGACTGTCGCACAGGAGACCGCGCGGAGGAGGGGAGGGGTCCCGGTGGTCGGCGGGTGGTAGTGGGTGGGCGGCGGTCGGTGGGCGGTTACGGCTCGTCGTGCCAGGAGAAGGCGGTGATGCGCCAGCCGTCCGGGGTGCGGGCGAACTGGAAGGTCTTGGTGCCGCCGCCGACGTACGGTTCGCCGTTCAGCAGGCCGGACTTGCGGTAGCTGCCGATCCGGCAGGCCACGCCGTCGGCGATCTCGGTGCGCTCGTCGACCTCCCACTCGTGGAAGTCGGTCAACTGCCCTTCGGAGAGCAGCAGTTCGCGCGGAGCGATGAACTCCTCGACGCCGTACACGACGTAGCGGGGCGCCGTCACCACGATCACCCCGCCGGGCAGCATCAGCCGCCGCAACCGCCCGACGTCGGCGGCCCCGCCGTCCCGGTTGTCGAACGCGCCGAAGAACTCGGCGGTCAGCCGGTCGAGTTCGGCCTTGACGGTGGAGACGCCCTCGGACATGGACCGCACCGTAACACCGCACCCCGCGCCCCCGCCGCGCGGGCCGGAGGGCCGGGCGGGAATCGGGTTGCCGGTCCCACCCCGGCGGTCGAGAATCCGGGTCATGACTTCCGTGATCAGGCACGTGACCATTGACAGCCTCGACCCGTACCGCCTCGCCTCGTTCTGGTCGGAGGTGCTGGGGCAGCCGCTGCACGAGGACGACTTCCCGGGAGACCCGCAGGCGCTGATCGAGGGCGCCGGGCTGCTGTTCGTGACCGTGCCGGAGGGCAAGGCGGGGAAGAACCGGATTCACTTCGACCTCCAGCCGCAGGGACGGACCAGGGACGAGGAGGTCGAGCGGCTGATCGCGCTGGGCGCGGTACAGGTGGACGACCAGCGGCGCCCGGACGGCACGGGTTGGGTGGTGCTGGCCGACATCGAGGGAAACGAGTTCTGCGTCGAACGCAGCGCGGCCGAACGCGCGGCCTGACGCCCCGGCGGCGGGCGGGGCGGTGCGCGGTGAGCGGGCTGCGCGGCTGCCCGGTGGGCGCTGGCGGGCACATCATCGGATGAGCGGTGGTATCCGCCGGGAGAGGGAACGGCCGACGGTTCTGCGCCGTCCGGACCTGGGGTTCCAGCAGACTCGTGCCGTCGGCGGCCGGTCCGTCCTGGTGGGCGGTTGACGCGTGCTCCGGCGGGAAGTTGACGTGCGTCCCGGGCGGTCGGGCGGGGCGCGTCCTCCGGCGACCCGTCGATCCGGGCGTGTCCGCGGTCGGCCCCGCCCGTGTCCGGCGTTCCCGGGCGCGGTGCCCACGCACGCGAACGGACCGGAGGATTCCGCCATGAGCCGAGCCACCGCGCAGCGCCTCCCGGTCGGGCCGTCCGCCGGGCCACTGGGCGCGCTGCTCGACCGGATTCCGTCCCCCGCGCCGCACCCGTACGCCGACGCGCTGCGCGAAGAACTCGCGCACTGGCTGGCCGGCACCGGCCTGCTCGACCACGAGGGCACCCAACGCCTGTTGGAGCAGGGACACTTGGAGCTGGCGTCCCGCTGCTGGGGCGACCTCCCGGCCGGGCCGGGGCTGCGGACCGCCACCCAGTGGCTGCTGCTCGGCTGGATTCTCGACGACCACTTCGACCGGCACTGGCTCGGCGACCCGTCCGACGAGGCCGACCGCACCGTCCGTGAACTCGCCGCCCTGCTCGCCCCGGAACTCGCCCCCGACGCCGCCGCGCCCGCCCCGCGGACCGTCCTGGCCCGGGCCTTCCGCACCCTCTGGCAGGACAGCGTCGCCCTCACCGGACCGGCCTGGCGGGCCCGTCAGACCGCCGACTTCCGCTGCTACCTGGAGAGTTCGCTCGAATTCCTGCGGCTGCGCGGCGCCACCCCCACCGTGCCGCAGTACCTCTCCCACCGCGACCGGGGCGGCGCCACCCGCTGCGCGGCCGGCACGGTCGAGCTGGCGCACCGCCTCGACCTGCCCGAGCAGTTCCACCACCATCCCCAACTCGTCGACCTGCGCAACCGGTTCGACCACCTGGTCGGCTGGGCCAACGACCTCTGCTCGTACCGGACCGAGACCGCCACCGGCCACGGCAACAACCTGCTGTCCGCGCTGGAGGTGCACGAGCGGCTGCCGCAGGCCGCCGCGGCCGCCCAGGTGGCCGCGCTCTGCGGGGCCGAACTCACCACCCTGGAGTTCCTGGCCGAGGGCATCGCCCGGGGCTCCCACTGGCCGCCGCCGGTGCGCTGCTACGTCCGGGCGCTGGTCCGGTTCGCGCACGCGCTGCTGCACTGGATGGCCACCACCGTCCGCTACCGCCCCGAGGCGGTGCCGCTGCCCCGGGCCCGCTGAGCCCCGTCCGCCCCCGCTCCCGTCCGCCCCCGCTCCCGTCCGCCCCCGCTCCCGTCCGTCCGTGCGCGGGTGGCCGGAACCGCGCGGTGGCGGGCGCGCGTCCCTCCCGGTGAACGGGCGCGGGTGGTTGCCCGTCACGGCGCGGGGGCAGGAGAACGGACATGGGAATCGTCAGCTGGATCATCCTCGGGCTCCTCGCGGGAGCCGTCGCGAAGCTCCTGCTGCCCGGCAAGGACCCGGGCGGCATCATCGTCACCACCCTGATCGGCATCGCCGGTTCCTTCATCGGCGGCTGGCTCTCCTCGAAGCTCCTGCACAGGTCCGTGAACGTGCACTTCTTCGACCTGCCGACCTGGATCTCCGCGATCGCGGGCGCCCTCGTCCTGCTGATCGCCTACCGCCTGGTGTTCGGCAGGTCCCGCGACTGACCGGGCCGTCCACGGCTGACCGGCGCCCCTGTCCGCTCGGCGCGGCGGCAGGGGCTCCGGCGCGTCCGGCCACGTTCAGCCACGTCCGGCCACGTCCCGCCGTGAGCGCCGTGGCCGCCCGGGACGCCCGGGGTGCCCGGGCCACCCGGGACGCCCGGGGCGCCCGCAGGCGGGGCCGTCCGACCGGTACCAAAGGCTGATCCGCGGTCACCCATCGGGCGGGGTTCGCTCGATCGTGGGCGATTCGTGCTGCCGAACCGCCCCCGTGGGTCCAAGGTGGGAGCAGGACGCACTCGGAAGACCGCGTCCCGCTCGCCGCACCAGGCCCGGAGCGGTGCGCGCGCCCCGGTAGATTCCGTCCGCCGGGCGCGCGCCCCCCGACCCGTCGCGGCGCGCCGAGCGGCAGGCCACCTCGCAGGGAGCCGAACCGATCTTCTAGGCTCGCTCAGGTCCCCTGCCCCGGTGCCCGTCCGCGCCGAGGAACGGAGACCCACGTCCCCGGGCCCCGGGCCGAGCCGGAGCCGCGGACCGAGCGAGGAGGACGAAGTGTTGCCCAGTCCCAGGCCGCCCCGTACACCGCGACCGAGCCCGACGCCGCGCAGGACCCGCCGGACGCCCGTCCCGCCGATACCACCGGGCGCCCCGCGGCCCGCCGGGGGTGAACGGTGAGCCCGCATACCGTGGCCCCCGAGCCGCACCCCGCCGAGCCGCATCCCGACGGAGCCCCCGCGGCCGCTCCCGCCCCCGCTGGAACCTCCGCGCCGCCCGCCGCGGACACCGCCGAACCGCCCGCCGCCGCACCGGCGGTGACCCCCACCGCCGCCCTGCCCGGCCTCCCGCGCACCCTCGCCGCCCGGGCCCGCACCCTCACCGCGGCCGTCCGCAAGCGCTGCGCCGACCTGGCCCGGATCGAGTCCCCGTCCGGCGACGCCGCCCGGCTCGACTCCCTCGCCGAAGAACTCGCCGCCGGTTACGCGGCGACCGGCGCCACCGCCGTCCGGCAGCGCTGCGAGCACGGCGACCACCTCGTCCTCGACTGGCCCGGCCAGCAGGAGGACCTCCCGCACCTGCTGGTGGTCGGCCACCACGACACGGTGTGGCCGGTCGGCACCCTCGCCGACTGGCCGGTCGAGGAGCGCGACGGACGGCTCACCGGCCCCGGCATCCTCGACATGAAGGGCGGACTCGCCCTGCTGGAAGGCGCGTTCGCGCTCCTCGCCGACCTCGGGCAGCGCCCGCACCGCCCGGTCCGGATGGTGATCGTCTCGGACGAGGAGGTCGGCAGCCCCGACGGCCGCCGCCAGGTCGAACGCCACCTGCGCGGCGCCGCCGCCGTCCTCGGCCTCGAACCCGGCCACCCCGACGGCCGCCTCAAGACCGCCCGCCGCGGCTCCACCCGGGTCCGGCTCACCGTCACTGGGCGCGAGGCCCACGCGGGCAACGACGCCGCCGAGGGGCTCTCCGCGATCGACGAGCTCGTCGACCAGCTGATCGCCGTCCGCGGCCTCGCCCGCCAGCCCGGCACCGAACTCAACGCCGGCCGCATCGACGGCGGAACCCGGGCCAACGTCATCGCCGGGCACGCCGAGGCCGAACTCGGCCTGCGCTTCGCCACCGCCGAGGCCCAGCGCCGCACCCTGGACACCCTCGCCCACCTCACCGCCAACCGGCCCGGCGCGGACGTCCGCACCGAGGTCCTCTCCAGCCGTCCCGCCTGGCCCGAACGCACCGGCAACCCGCTGCTGCGCCACGTCCGCTCGCTGGCCGCCGCGCTCGGCCAGCACCTCGACGGCGCCCCCGCCGGCGGGGCGGGCGACACCAACCTGGCCGGTGCGCGCGGCCTGCCCACCCTGGACGGCCTCGGCGCGGTCGGCGCCGGCCCGCACGCCCGCCACGAGCACCTGCGGGTCGACCAGCTCGGCCCGCGCATCGCCCTGCTGGCCGCGCTCCTGGCGGTGCCGCTGCCGCGCCTGCGCGAGCGCTGACGGGGCACGGCGACGGGACGGCGGGGAACTGCGGCCCGGGCGGCCGTCCCCCCGTCCCCCCTGGTTCCCCCGCCGTCCCCCCTGCTTCCCCCGCCGTCCCCCTGGTTCCGCGCCCTTGCTTGTCACGGTGCTGTCCCTGTGTACAGAATGGAACCGACCGAACGGTCAGTCGGGAGGTGGGCAGTGGAGACCAGCACGACGGCGGAGGCGGCGGAGGCGGCGGCGCAGTCGCGGTTCGAGGCGGTGGTGGCCGCCGATTCGCGGGTGGAGCCCCGGGACTGGATGCCGGAGGCGTACCGGGCGACGCTGGTGCGGCAGATCGCGCAGCACGCCCACTCGGAGATCATCGGGATGCAGCCGGAGGGCAACTGGCTGACCCGGGCGCCCTCGCTGCGGCGCAAGGCGATCCTGCTCGCCAAGGCCCAGGACGAGGCCGGGCACGGGCTGTACCTGTACGCGGCGGCGGAGACACTCGGGGTCGACCGCGCCGAGCTGACCGAGAAGCTGATCGACGGCCGGCAGAAGTACTCCTCGATCTTCAACTACCCGACGCTGACCTTCGCGGACGTCGGCGTGATCGGCTGGCTGGTGGACGGCGCGGCGATCTGCAACCAGGTGCCGCTGTGCCGGTGCAGCTACGGCCCGTACGCCCGGGCGATGGTGCGGATCTGCAAGGAGGAGTCCTTCCACCAGCGGCAGGGCTACGAGCTGCTGATGACGCTGATGGCCGGGACGGACGCGCAGCGCGCCATGGTGCAGGACGCGGTGGACCGCTGGTGGTGGCCCTCGCTGATGATGTTCGGGCCGCCGGACGGGGCCTCGCCCAACAGCGAGCGCTCGATGGCCTGGCGGATCAAGCGGCACAGCAACGACGAGCTGCGCCAGCGCTTCGTCGACATGACCGTCCCGCAGGCCGAGCACCTGGGCGTGACGCTGCCCGACCCGGCGCTGGCCTGGAACGAGGAGCGCGGCGGCTGGGACTTCGGCGAGCCGGACTGGTCGGAGCTCCAGCAGGTGATCAAGGGCGGCGGCCCGTGCAACGCCCAGCGGATCGAGCGGCGCCGGGCGGCCCACGACGACGGCGCGTGGGTGCGCGAGGCGGCCACCGCGTACGCGGCCAAGCGGGCCGCACGGGAAGGGAGTTCGGGATGAGCGGGGAACGGGCCTCCTGGCCGCTGTACGAGGTGTTCGTGCGTCCCCGGCGCGGGCTGAACCACGTGCACGTCGGCTCGCTGCACGCGGCCGACGACCGGATGGCGCTGCTCGCGGCGCGCGACCTGTACACCCGGCGCAACGAGGGGGTGAGCCTGTGGGTGGTCCGCTCGGACGCGATCGCCGCGTCCAGCCCGGACGAGCAGGACCCGTTCTTCGCGCCGAGCGGTGACAAGGTCTACCGGCACCCGACGTTCTACCCGATCCCCGAGGACGTCCCGCACATCTGAGAAAACTGACGGTCCGTCAGGAACCGAGCAGGGAAGGCGATATGACCGACGAGCACGTGTACCTCTCGCTGACCGGGGCGGGCCCGGAGCCGGACGGCGAGGCCCGCTGGGCGTACGGCACGGGGTTCGCCGATCCGCTGCTGGGGGTGGACGCGGCGCCGCCGGAGGGGATCGACCCGGCCGACCTCGCCGCGTACTGCCTGATGCTCGGCGACGACGCGCTGGTGCTCTCCCAGCGGCTGATCCAGTGGATCACCCGGGCCCCGGAGCTGGAGGAGGAGGTGGCGCTCGCCAACCTCGGCCTCGACCTGCTCGGCCAGGCCCGCCGCCTGCTCACCCGGGCCGGGCAGCTGGACGGCAGCGGCCGCAGCGAGGACGAACTCGCCTACTGGCGCGAGGAGTCCGACTACCGCAACGTGCGGCTGGTGGAGCTGGAGAACGGCGACTTCGCGCAGTGCGCGGTGCGGCTGCTGCTGTTCGCCACCGCCCGCGAGGAGCTGTACCGGCGGCTGTCCGGCCACGCCGACCCGGTACTGGCGGCCGTCGCGGCGCTCGGCGCAAAGGAGCTGGCCTACCACCGGGAGTACGCGGCCTCCTGGACGGTGCGGCTCGGCGACGGCACCGAGGAGTCGCACCGGCGGATGCGGGCCGCGCTGGAGGCGCTGTGGCCGTGGCTGGACGAGCTGTTCACCCCGCACGAGGTCGAACTGCGGCTCGGTGTCGACCCGTCGGAGCTGCGCGCACCCGTACGGGCCGTCCTGGAAGGGGTGTTGGCCGAGGCCACGCTGCCCGTTCCGGAGACGGCGGGCCGGGCGTACGTGAACGGGCGGGCCGGGCGGCACGGGGTGCACACCGAGGCGATGGGGCCGCTGCTCGCCGAACTCCAGGTGCTGGCCCGGGCGCACCCGGGGGCGACGTGGTGAGCACCCTGGAGCGGGCCCGGGAGGTCGCCGCCGCCGTGCCCGACCCCGAACTGCCCATGCTCACCCTGGCCGACCTGGGCGTGCTGGCCGGGGTCGAGGAGGCCGACGGCACGGTCACCGCCTGGCTGACGCCCACCTACTCGGGCTGCCCGGCCGTCGCCGAGATGGCCGCCGACGTGGCCCGCCGGCTGCGGGCCGCCGGCTTCGCGCAGGTCGAGGTCCGGCTGCGGATCGACCCGCCGTGGTCCAGCGACCGGATCAGCGCCGAGGGCCGCCGCAAGCTCGCCGCCGCGGGCATCGCCCCGCCGACGCCCGGCGGGCCGCCCGGGCCCGGCGGGCCGCTCGCGTCCGGCGGGCTGCTCGCGCTGGGCCCGACCCGCCGGGCGGTGGCCTGCCCGCAGTGCGGGTCCGAGGACACCGAGGAACTGTCCCGGTTCGGCTCCACCGCCTGCAAGTCGCTGTGGCGGTGCCGCAGTTGCCGCGAACCCTTCGACCGGATCAAGGAGATCTGATGGCCGTCCGCCGCCCGCGGTTCCACCCGCTGCCGATCGGCACCCTGGAACGGCTCTGCGAGGACGCCGTCGCGGTCACCTTCGACGTCCCCGCCGACCTGGCCGGGGAGTTCGCCTTCCGCCCCGGCCAGAGCCTGACGCTGCGCCGGATCGTCGACGGCGCCGACGAGCGCCGCTCCTACTCGCTCTGCTCCCCGGTCGGCGGCCCGCTGCGGATCGCGGTGCGCGAGGTGCCCGGCGGCCTGTTCTCGCACTGGCTGGTCGGCGAGGCCGGGACCGGCGAACTGGTCGACGTCCTGCCCCCCGCGGGCGCGTTCGCCGCCGACCCGGCCGAACCCGGCGAGCACGTGCTGATCGCGGCGGGCTCCGGGATCACCCCGATGCTCTCCATCGCCGGCTCCGTCCTGGCCGGCCACCCCGACTCCCGGGTCACCCTGCTGTACGGGAACCGGCGCAGCGACACGGTGATGTTCGCCGACGAGCTGGCCGACCTCAAGGACCGCCACCTGGAGCGCTTCCAGCTCGTCCACGTGCTCTCCCGGGAGAGCCGGGACGCCGAACTGCTCAGCGGCCGCCTCGACCCCGAACGGGTCGCCGCCCTGCTGACCGCCCTGGTCGACGTCCCCGCCGTCGACCACTGGTGGCTGTGCGGGCCGTACGGGATGGTCACCGGGACGAAGCAGCTGCTGGCCGGACTCGGCGTCCCCGCCGGGCGGGTGCACCAGGAGCTGTTCCACGCCGAGGACGCCGCCGACGGGATCACCGAGGAACGGCACCTCGAACCCGCGCCGGACGCCGACGCCAGCGAGGTCACCCTCGTCCTGGACGGCCGCTCCAGCACGCTCGCCCTGCCGCGCGACCGCTCCATCCTGGACGGTGCCCAACGCGCCCGCCCCGACCTGCCGTTCGCCTGCAAGGGCGGCGTCTGCGGCACCTGCCGGGCCCTGGTGTGCGAGGGCGAGGCCGAGATGCGGCGCAACTTCGCGCTGGAGGAGTCCGAGGTGGCGGCCGGCTACGTGCTCACCTGCCAGGCCCGACCGGTCTCCGACCGGGTGACGGTCGACTACGACCGGTAGGGGACGGGCGCGGCGGGGACCGGGGCCTCAACCGCGGTCGGCCGCCGCGTCGAGCAGGGCCTCAACCGCGATGGGCCGCCGCGTCGATCAGGGCGGCCAGCTCGGCGGGCCGGCTGAACATCGGCCAGTGGCCGGAGTCCAGGCCCAGGTACGTGATCCGCTCCATCCGGGACACCTCCGGCGCCGCGCCCGCCGCGACCCACCCCCGGACCTCGGCCGGCGCGGCCTCGGCGCAGACCATCGTCACCGGCACGCCGTAGCGCCGCTCGTCCGCCAACCGGACCGGCGCCAGCGCGACACCCGCCGGGACGGGCACGGCGTTCGCCGCGATCCGCTCGCGCAGCCCCGCGTCCAGGTCGGCGCTGCTCGGCCCCTCGAACGGCTCCCAGCCGGGGAACGGCACCGCGCCGTCCACCACCGGGAACAGGTCCGCGTACGCCTTCCCGTCCCCGTGCGGGAAGCCGTCCACCAGCACCAGCCCCGCGACCGCCTCCGGGCGGGCGTCCACGGCCATCCACCCCAGCGTGCAGGCCGCCGAGTGCGCCACCAGCAGCGGCCCGCCCTCCGCCGCGTCCACGGCGGCCACCACGGCCGCCAGCTGCTCCGCCAGCGTCGCCTCCGCGCGGCCGTCGCCCTGGCCGGGCAGGGTCAGCGGCACCGGTCGGTGGCCGCGCGCGGCGAGGGCGGGGACGACCGCGTCCCAGGCGGTGCCGTCCAGCCAGAGGCCGCCGATCAGTAGGACGTCCATGGTGTTCCTCCACGTACCGGGGGCCGCGAGCGGCCCGTTCGAGCGGTTCGCGGACCAGGCTAGGGAGGGTTCAGGACGATCGGCTTCCTGATCGGGAAGGACGTTTCGGCCCCCGGACCCCCGGACCCCCGGACCCCGGACCGCGCTTCCGTAGGCTGTCGGGTGTGTCGACCACCGGGGACAGCCCCACCGCCCGGGCGCTGCGCGCGCTGGAGATCCTGCGCGACCGGCCCGGGACGAGCGCCGAGCAGCTCGCGGAGCGGCTGGGGTGAGCGACCGGGCCGCCCGGCGGTACGTGGCGATCCTGCGGGAGGCGGGCGTGCCCGTCGAGTCGGAGCGCGGCCCCTACGGCGGGTACCGGCTGGGGCGCGGGGCCCGGCTGGCGCCGGTGTCGTTCACGCAGGAGGAGGCGCTCGGGCTGGTGATGGCGGTGCTGGACGGGCGGCCCGCCGCCACCGATCCGGACGACCCGGTGGGGGCCGCGCTCGGCAAGGTGGTCCGGGCGCTGCCCGAGGCGATCGGGCGGCAGGCCGCCGCGCTGCGGGCGCACGCCGCCGCCGCGCCCGACCCGTACCCGGCGCACCCCGACCCGGCGGTCGCCAGCACGCTCGTGGAGGCGATCGCGTCCCGGCGGCGGGCGGTGATCAGCTACCGGAGCCCGGGCGGCGACGAGTGGCGCGCCGAGGTCGACCCGTGGGCGGTGGTGGTGCGGCGGGCCCGCTGGTACCTACTGTGCCACTCGCACCGGTCGGACGCGGTGCGGACCTACCGGATCGACCGGGTCCGGGCCGCCGAGCGGAGCGGCACGCCGTTCGAGCCGCCGGAGGGGCTCGACCCGGTCGCCGTGCTGGAGCGGCACCTGGGCAGCGGCTGGGCGTTCCGCACCCGGGTGCTGTTCGACGCGCCGTTCGAGCAGGTCGCCCCGTGGGTCGGCCCGACCATGGGACGGCTCCGACCGGCGGGCGGGGGGTGCCTGCTGGAGGGCAGCACCCGCAACCCGGCGATGTACGCGGGGGAGTGGCTGGCGGCCGTCCCGTTCCCGTTCCGGGTCCTGGACGGGCCCGAACTGCGGGAGGCGGTGGCCGCGTTGGCGGCCCGGTTCGCGGCGGCGGCGGCCGCACCTCCGGAGGATGAACCGCCGGAGGGTGAGCCGCCGGAGGGTGGACCGCCGCAGAACTGAACCGCCGGAGGGTGGACCGCCGCAGAACCGAACCGTCAGACCACGGCGGACCGGGCGGGCGCCGGCGCCGGGGCCCCCAGCAGCCGGACCACCTCGTTGACCGCCGTGCGGCCCGCCCGGTTGGCGCCGACCGTGGACGCGGACGGGCCGTAGCCCAGCAGGTGCACCCGCGGGTCGGCGGCGACCCGGGTGCCGTCCATCCGGATGCCGCCGCCCGGGCCGCGCAGGCCCAGCGGGGCGAGGTGGGTGAGCTCGGCCCGGAAGCCGGTCGCCCAGACGATCGCGTCGACGGGCAACTCCTCGTCGCCCCAGGCCACTCCGCGCTCGGTGAGCCGGTCGAACATCGGGCGGCGGCGCAGCACGCCCAGCTCCTCGGCCCGCCGGTAGGCGACGCTCGGGCCCAGGCCCGTCACCGAGACCACGCTGCGCACCGGCAGCCCGGCCCGCACCCGCTCGTCCACCCGGGCGACCACCTCGCGGCCGAACTCCTCGGTGAACGGCCCCCGGTGGACCACCGGCGGGGTGCGCGTCACCCACACCGTCTCGGCCACCGCGCCGAGTTCGGAGAGCACCTGCACCGCCGAGGCCCCGCCGCCCACCACGACCACCCGCTGCCCGGCGAACTCCGCCGGGCCCCGGTAGTCGGCGTAGTGCAGCTGCCGCCCGGCGAAGTGCCCCGGGTAGCGGGGCAGGAACGGCCTGGTCCAGGTGCCGGTGGCGTTCAGCAGGGCGCGGCGGCCCAGCGCCCGGCGTCGGTCTCCACCAGCAGCCGCCCGTCCGGGCCGCCGTCGGGGCGCCCGTCCGGCCGCTCGCGCACCGCGAGCACCTTCACCGGCCGCAGCACCGGCAGCGCGTGCTGCGCCTCGTACGCGGCGAAGTAGCCGGGGACGGCCACCCGGGCCTCGGCGGCCGGGTCGGTGGCGGGGAGCTCGAAGTCCGGCAGGTCATGGAAGCCGTGCACGGTGGCCATGGTGAGCGAGGGGGAGCGGTGCGCCCAGGCACCGCCGGGCGCGTCGTCCGCGTCCAGCACCACGAAGCCGGTGTGCGGGGCGAAGCCGCGGCGGCGCAGGTGGTAGGCGGCGGACAGGCCGGCCTGGCCCGCGCCGATCACCAGCGCGTCCACCTCGCGGACGGTGCCGTCGTCCCCGGTGCTTGCACGTTCAACAGTCACGCCGGTGAAACACCGGGGTGCGGTCGGGTGTTCCCGGCAGCAGCGCGCAGGCCGCGGCGGCCAGCCGGTCCGGCCCGTCCGGGCACAGGGCGAGGAACAGCCGGGCTCGGTCAGCTCCAGCTCGATCAGCGCGGGCGAACCGTCCGCCAGGCGGACCAGGTCGACCCGGGCGTACAGCAGCTCGCCCGGCTCGGCCGCCACCGCCAGCACCCGGGCGGCGAGCGCCAGTTGGTCGGCGTCCGGCTCGCGGGCGACGTCCGCGAAACCGCCGCCCAGCATCGGGCCGCGGCGCACCGCGTGGCTGAACTCCCCGCCCAGGTACAGCAGTGAGGTCTCGCCCTCGTCCTCCACCATCGTCAGGTACGGCTGCACCATCGCCGTCCGCCCGGCCGCCGTCAGCGCGGCGACCTGCGCCAGCGCCTCGGCCCGGTCCGCGGTGCGCACGGTGTCCCGCGCGCCGGAGGAGACCGTCGGCTTGACCACCAGCTCCGGCCAGTCGACCGCCGCCACGCCGTCCACCGGGTCGCCCGGGGCGACCCAGAGCGTCGGCACCACCGGCAGCCCGGCGGCGGCCAGTTCGCGCAGGTACGTCTTGTCGGTGTTGCGCTCCAGCACCCGGGCCGGATTGGCCAGCCTGGTCAGCGCGGAGACCCGCCGCGACCAGGCCAGGAACTCCGCGCGGTACAGGATGTAGTCCCAGACGCTGCGCACCAGCACCAGGTCGTACCCCGCCCAGTCCACCCCCGGGTCGTTCCAGAACACCGCCTCCGCGCTCACCCCGAGCCGCGCGAACGCCGCCAGCACCGGCATCGCCTCCACGTCCTCCACCCCGCGGCAGGTGGCGTACGCGACCCGCTGGGGCCGGCGGACGGACGGGTGCAGGGCGGTGCTCACGGGGGGCTCCTGGCGTCGGGGCGGAAGAGTGCGCAGCGAGCGTCTTATGGGGCCCTGACCAGTGTCAACCGGTATGTCATTCCGTCCGACGAGATGACCGGGGCGTGGCCGGACGGCACCGGACGGTGACCGCTCCGGCCGGTGCGGGCCCCGGGCGCGTTCGGACGTAGTCGGACGCGTTCGGACGTATTCGGACGTATTCGGGCGCGTTCCGGCGGATCGAACGGAATGCGCCCGGGTGGAATCCGTCCGGGCGGGATTCTTTCGGACGGAGCTCTTTCGGACGGAGTTCTTTCAGGTGGAGTTCTTCCGGGGGCCCCGGAATGGGCGGGCCGTCGGGACGGGCAGGATTGTCAGTGGGCCGCCGTAGGGTGGGAAACACGCTGGAGGGGGCGCCGGAAGAGGCGTCGGGCACGGCGTGGGAAAAGGGGCGGCGAAATGTCTGCGAACAGGATCGAGCACAAGGTCAACCACGTCTCGCTGGTGGTCGACAAATCCGGTTCGATGCGCCGGCACGAGGCGCAGCTGGTCCGGGTGGTGGACGAATTCGTGAAGGGCCTCCAGGAGGAGTCCGACCGCCTCGGCCACGAGACCAGGATCAGCCTCTACGCCTTCGACCACGAGGTGCGGAACCTGGTCTGGGACATGGACGTCAAGCACCTGCCGTCCCTCAAGGGCCTCTACGCGGTCGCCAACGGCGCGACGGCGCTGATCGAGGCGGCGGTGAAGTCCGTCGACGACCTCAAGCACGTCTGGGAGGGCTACGGCGAGCACTCCTTCCTCCAGGTCGTCGTGACCGACGGCGAGGAGAACGCCTCCGGCTGCGCGGAGAGCGGCCTGATGCACACCCGGATGAAGAAGACCGAGGGCGCCGCCGTCCTGGGCGGCTGGATGGACCGCATCCGCACCGCCATGGCCGACCTCCCCGACCACTGGACGTCGGCGATCCTGGTCCCCAACTCGCTGGCCAAGCGCACCGCCCAGGAGTACGGCTTCCCGGCGGGCAACATCGCGATCTGGGACGCGGACTCCAGCGGCGGCGTCGAGGAGGCCATCGACACCGTCAAGACCGCCGCCACCAGCTTCCTGCGCGGCCGCGAGAAGGGCGTGCGCGGCACCAAGAGCCTCTTCGCCATGGGGCAGGACCTGAGCGCGGCCGACGTGAGCGCCAACCTCGAAGCCCTCGACACCGGGGCGTACGCCCTCGTCCCGGTCGACCGGCAGGCCCCCATCCGGGAGTTCGTCACCGGCGCCGGGCACCCCTACCGGACGGGCTGCTCCTTCTACGAGCTCTCCAAGCGCGAGAGAATCCAGGGCGGCAAGCAGCTCGCGGTGGCCGAGAAGGACCCGGCCACCGGCCTGATGACGGGCCGGGTCTTCTCCGGCCCGGCGGCCCGCAGCCTGCTGGGCCTGCCCGCCGCGGAGACCACGGTGAAGCCGGGCGACAACCCGGCGTACACCGTGTTCGTCCAGTCGACCTCGGTCAACCGGAAGCTGGTGCCCGGCACCCGGCTGCTCGTCATGCTGTAGGCCCGGCCCTGGCCCCTGCTGCCCGGGCCCCTGCTGCCCTGGTCCCTGTTGCCTGGGCCCCTGCTGCCCGGGCCGGCGGCCCCGGAACGCGCAGGTCCGGGGCCGCCGGAGGGCCGGGGAGCGGCCGGGGGAGGGGGCAGGTCAGGCGAGCGGCTCGATCACGGCGGCCGTGCCGTACGCGCAGACCTCCGTTCCGACGTCGGCGGCCTCCGAGACGTCGAAGCGCATCATCAGCACGGCGTTGCCGCCGCGCGCCCTGGTCTGCTCGACCAGCCGCGCCATGGCCTGGTTCCGGGTCTCGACCAGGGTCTTGGTGAGACCCTTGAGTTCGCCGCCCATCAGGGACTTGAGACCGGCGCCGATCTGCGAGCCGATGTGCCGGGAGCGCACCGTCAGGCCGAACACCTCGCCGATCACCCGGACCACCCGGTGCCCCGGCACGTCGTTCGTGGTCACCACCAGTACGCCGCCCGACGGGTCCTGCCCGCCGCCGAAATCGTTCAGTTCGCTCATGCCACCAGCCTCCCGCCCGGACGGCCCGCCGGCCGCCCCGGCGCGCCGGGCGATCGCGCTCCGCGCCCGCGCGCCACCGCCGCCGGGCACCGGATCACGAGAGCTGATGGACACCGGGCACCGGGTTTGTCAACCTTGTCGCATGGGCGAGCGAAGCGATCATCCACAGGGGCCGCACGCGGCGGAGGAATCCGGCGCGCAGGAGATCGAGGCCACGGTGGTGCTGGGGCTGCGGATCACCGACTGGCCGGCACTGCGGGCCGCCGCGCGGGCGGCCGTCGAGGAGCTGGACTTCGACGGCATCGATCCCGAGGGCCAGCGCGCCCAACTGCTGCGCGAGGTCGCCGAGGACCCCAACGCGGCCCTCGGCGCGCTGCTCCACCCCGACCGGCTGGTGGCGTCCCTGCCCGGCATCGAGGCGCTCGGCGGCACCCTGGAGATCAGCGTCACCGACGACTTCGCCCCCGACTTCGCCGAGCTGTTCCCGCTCGACGACGACGGCGACACCGGCGACTGGACGCTCACCCCGCGCACCGCCTGCCTGCTGCACACCCAGCTGATCGGCCTCGCCGACGCCGCCTACGAAGACCTGGAGGACCACGGCGACGACCCCGTCACCGTCGCCGACGAGGGCGAGTGGACGGTCCTCGGCCGCCTCCCGCAGCGCACCTGGAACCTGCACCGCGGCTGGCGGCGCGCCTTCGCCCGGGCCTTCGACGACCTCGCCGACGACCTCGCCATCGGCGAGTGGCCGCTGCCCCGCTGCCCCGCCGAGGACGTCGCGCTGCGCCTGGCCCTGGCCGACGCCCGCGCCCTGCTCGGCGCGCAGCCCGAGTCGGTGGCCGACATGATGGGCGACCTGCCCGCCGACCTGTACGACTACGACTGGGACGGCTGCGGCGACGAACTGTTCGGCGTCTACGGACCCGACGAGGAGGACAGCGACCTCGACGCGGACCAGCGGATCGACCGGCTGCTGGCCGCCACCCACCCCGAGGGCTGGTTCCTCGGCTACGAGGACGCCGAGGAGCGCGACCCCGGCCGGGGCTACCGCCGCTGAACTGGCATGCTGGACGGGTGAGCTCACCCTTCGACCTCCCCGCCCGGCAGCCCGAACCCTCCGCTTCCGCCGCCCCCGCTCCCGCCGCCCCCGCCGTCGGTGGGCACGCGGAGGACCGCGACACCCGCCCGCAGTACGTGCTGCCGCTGGTGGTCCGGCTGGAGCGGGCCGACCCGCCCGCCCGGACCGACGCGCTGGAGACCTCCGCGCGCGCCGTCCTCACCCTGCTCGCCGACCCCCGGGTCACCGACGCGGACGGCGAGTGGGCCGAGCGGGTCGCCGCCTGGGAGGACGCCCGGATTCGCAAGGTGGTCCGGCGCGCCCGCGGCGGCGAGTGGCGCAAGGCCGCCGAACTCCCCGGCATCACCGTCACCGGGGAGAGCGCCGACGTACGGGTGTTCCCGCCGATCCCGCTGGACGGCTGGCCCAAGGAACTCGCCAAGCTCCAGGTCTCCGGCACCGACCTCGACGACCCGCGGCCCCCCGGCCCCGCCCCCGAGGGCGTCCCCGTGCTCTGGCTCAACCCCGCACTCGAGATGAGCGCCGGCAAGACCATGGCCCAGACCGGCCACGCCGCCCAACTCGCCTGGTGGGAACTGGACACCCCCCAACGCGAGAAGTGGGCCGCCGACGGCTTCCCCCTGGCCGTCCGCACGGCCCCCGCCCCCGCCTGGCCCACCCTCACCGACGGCCGACTCCCGGTGGTCCGCGACGCCGGCTTCACCGAGATCGCCCCCGGCAGCGCCACCGTCGTCGCCGACCTCGGCGAGCACTACCGCCCCGCCCCGCGCCTGCGGCGGCAGTGAGCGGACCACGCTGACCCCGGCCCGGCAACGTGGCAGGCGAGGTGTGCCCGGGCGGGCCTCCGGAGGAGGCGGGCCACGGCCGGGTGGGGTGCCGCGCCCCGGCAGGTGCGGCTACTTCGGTGCGGCGGGCAGGCGCGGGGTGCGCGGTGGTTCGGTGCGGCGGGTGCCGGTGGCCTCGAAGGCGGCGGCGAGGGTGAGCAGGGTGTTGTCGTCGTAGGCGCGGCCGGCGAAGGTGAGGCCGACGGGCATGCCGGTATCGGCCATGCTGCCCATCGGCACCGTCACGGTGGGGATGCCGAGGTGGCGGGGCACCAGGTTGCCGTTGGCGACCCAGACGCCGTTGCGCCAGCCCAGGTCTGCGGATTCGGCTCGGACGTCCATGTCGGCGGGGGCGACGTCGGCGACGGCGGGGAAGACCACGGCGTCCAGGCCGAGCCCGTCCATCCACTGCTCCAGGTCGGTGCGGCGGGTCTCTTCCAGTCCGCGCAGGCCCGCCTCCAGGTGCGGCAGTTCGGTCAGGGCGGCGTACGGGCGCTCGCGGACCAGGCGCGGGTAGTCGTCGATGGTGTCGGCGAATCCGGTGTAGCGGTCCGGGAGTTCGCCCGGGTGCTTGGGCCAGATCCGGGCGGCGTCAACCCCGGCCAGGCCGGGCAGCGCCGGGTCGCCGTTGGCGCGCAGGAAGTCGTCCCAGGCCCAGGCGGAGAGGTCCTCGATCTCGACGGTGAGGAACTCGGGGGGACCAGGCCGCGGGTGAACACCGAGGGCGCGCCGGGGCGGTCGGACTCGTAGTTGGTCACGGCCGGGAAGTCGACCTCGACGACCTCGGCCCCGGCGGCCTCCAGGTCGCGGCGAGCGGCCTCCCACAGGGCGATCACCGAGGGGCGGGTCTCGACCGGGCGGCCGGTGGAGCCGCCGATCCCGCCGTCGGGGTTGGTCCCGGCCGCGGGGTCGGCGTTGATGTACATCCGGGGGACGCCGACCCGCTTGCCGGCCAGCGAGGCCCGGGCCGCCCGCGGGTCGGCGGGGGCGAGCGCCGGGTAGGAGTCGGGGCGCACCGCGGAGGCCGCGGGCAGCGGGATCCAGGGCTGGGCCCGCCACAGGTCGCCACGGGTCTCGGGGTCGTCGGCCACCACCACGTCGAGCAGTTCGAGCAGGTCGGCCATGGTGCGGGTGTGCGGGACCACGACGTCCATGGTCGGGACGAGCGGCCAGTTGCCGCGCACCGAGATCACGCCGCGGCTGGGCGTGTAGGCGCACAGCGCGTTGTTGGAGGCGGGGGCCCGGCCGGAGGACCAGGTCTCCTCGCCGAGGCCGAACGCGCCGAACGAGGCGGCCGTGGCGGTGCCCGATCCGTTGGAGGAGCCGGAACCGTAGGCGCTGGTCAGCCAGTCGGCGCTGTAGGGGCTCTCGGCGCGGCCGTACAGGCCGCGCTGCATGCCGCCGTTGGCCATCGGCGGCATGTTGGTCAGGCCGATCAGGACGGCGCCGCCCGCGCGCAGCCGTTCGATCGCGAAGGCGTCGTGCCGGGCGACGAGGTGCTCGAACGCGGGGGAGCCGGCGGCGGCCGTCAGGCCCTCGGCGAGATAGCTGTTCTTGGCGGTGTACGGGATGCCGTCCAGCGGGCCGAGGACCTCGCCGCGGGCGCGGCGCCGGTCGGAGGCGGCGGCCTCCTCGCGGGCCCCCGGGTTCAGCACCACCAGGGAGTTGAGGGCGGTGGGGGTGCCGGGGCGGTCGTACGCGTCGATCCGGGCGAGGTAGGCGTCGAGCAGGTCCACCGCGGTGGTCCCGCCCCTCTCCAGCGCCGCGCGCAACTCGGCGATACCGGTCTCGACGACGTCGAAGAGGCGTGTCATACGGGTCTCCAGGGAGGTGCGGTCGGAGGGGCGGCAGCACGCGCCGGGCCGTGCCGGAACGTTCCGGCGATGGCAGCCTAGAGATGCCGGAACGTTCCGGCAAGCCTGCCGGTGACTAGACTCCGGGGCTGTGACCAGCCGATCCGTGACCCTGCTCGATGTGGCCCGGGCCGCCGGGGTCTCCAAGAGCACCGCCTCCGACGCCCTCCTGGGCTCCGGCCGGGTCGCCGGGCCCACCCGCGAACGCGTCCTGGCGGCCGCCCGCGACCTCGGTTACCGGCCGAACCCGGCCGCGCGCAGCCTGCGGCGGGCCAGCACCGGTGCGGTCGGGCTGTACCTCCCGCGCACCGCGACCCGGCTCGACTACTACCTGCGGCTGGCCTTCGGCGCCGTCGAGCGCTGCCAGGAGGACGGCCGCGACCTGGTCCTGCTCGCCCCGGCCCCGGGGCGGCGGACGGGCTGGCGGCCAAGGTCGACGGCCTGATGGTGATCGACCCCGAGATCGGCGACGAGGCGGTGCCGCGCCTGCTCGGCGCGGGCGTCCCCGTGGTCACCGGCGAGCGCTACCTCGGCCGGGGGAACGCACCCAGCGGCTCGGTGGTGTGCGACAACGCGGGCGCACTGTCCGCCCTCCTCGACCACCTGGCCGGGCGCGGCGCCCGCCGCCCCGCGCTGCTGGCCCCCGGCCCGGAGTCCGACTGGGCCGCCGCGCTGCGCGCCGCCGCCGACGCGTGGTCCCACCGGTACGACACCCCGGTCGAGGTCCGTACCGTGCCCTTTGCCGCCACCCCGGCCGAGGTGCGGCACGCCGTCGCGCCGCTGCTGGCCGGTCCGGGGCGGGCCGACGCCGTGGTGTGCGCCCCCGACGGCGCGGTGACCGGCGTGCTGGCGGCGGCGACGGCGGCCGGGCTGCGGGTGGGGGAGCAGGTACTGGTGGCCGCCTGCGTGGACGGTGCGGCGGCGCGGGAGGCGGACCCGCCCGTCACGGCGGTCGACCTGCGCCCTGCCGCGTACGGCAGGGCCTGCGCGGCGCTGCTCGCCGATCTGCTCACGGGCACCGTCCCGCCCGGCACGGTGCGCGGCCACGACTGGCGGCTCGTCGAGCGCCCCTCCACCGCGGGCGGGGGTCAGGCCCCTTCGAAGGCGTAGGAGTCGAGCGCGGCGGCCCGCTCCGCGCGGGCGGCGAGGACGGCCTCGCGCTGTTCCGCGGACTCGGCCAGGACGGCGCGGCGTTCGCGCTTGCCGAGGCGGTCGACGTACAGCAGGCCGTTCAGGTGGTCGGTCTCGTGCCGGAGGCAGCGGGCGAAGTAGCCGGTGCCGGTCAGGACGAGCGGGTCGCCGTGCAGGTCGCTGCCGCGGGCGGTGGCCCGGTCGGGGCGGGCGAGGCCGCGGCGCGGGCCGGGGACGGACAGGCACCCCTCCTCGGCCTCGACCAGGCGGCGCGGCTCGGGCGCCTCGTCCAGGACGGGGTTGACGAGGTGCCCGACGTGGCGCACGCCGTCGTCGTCCGGGCAGTCGTAGACGAACACCCGCAGGTCGACGCCGATCTGATTGGCCGCCAGGCCGACGCCGCGCGCCGCGTACATGGTGCGGAACATGTCGTCGACCAGCCGGGCGAGTTCGGGGGTGCCGAAGTCCTCGACCGGACGGCACGGCCGGTGCAGGACGTCCTCGCCGGCCTCGGTGATCCGCCGGACCCGGCCGCGTCCGGCCTCGGGCGCGAGTGCGGGGTAGGGGGCGACGGGGGTTCCGAGCAGCCGGACCCGCCGGTCGGTCGGAGCGGGGCGCGGGCCGGTCACGGCTGTCCTTTCGGGAGCGGGAGGGGGCGCGGGCGGCGCGCCGGTCCGCGACCGGCCCGCCGCCCGGCCGTCGGTGGTCAGCCCTGGGTGGCGGCGTAGCGGGCGCTGACGTCCTGCCAGTTGACGACGTCCCAGAGGCGGGTGACGTAGTCGGGGCGGACGTTCTTGTACTGGAGGTAGTAGGCGTGCTCCCAGGCGTCGAAGGCGAGCAGCGGGGTGGTGCCCTGGCCGACGTTGCCGTGGTGGTCGTAGACCTGCTCGATGATGAGGCGCCGGCCGAGCGGTTCCCAGGAGAGGATGCCCCAGCCGGAGCCCTGGACGCCGACGGTGGCGGTGGTGAGCTGCTTCCGGAACGCCTCGAAGGAGCCGAAGTGCTCGGTGAGGGCGTCGGCGAGCGGGCCCTCGGGGCGGTCGCCGCCCTCGGGGGAGAGGTTCTGCCAGAACAGCGAGTGCAGGACGTGGCCGGAGAGGTTGAAGGCCAGCGTCTTCTGGAGGCCGACCAGGCCGCCGAGCTGGTCCTTGTCGCGGGCCTCGGCGAGCTGTTCCAGCGTCGAGTTGGCGCCGTTGACGTACGCCTGGTGGTGCTTGGAGTGGTGCAGTTCCAGGATCTCGGCGGACATCGCGCGCTCGAGGGCGGAGTAGTCGTACGGGAGGTCAGGCAGCGTGTAGGCACCCACGGCGGGGAAGTCCCTTCGACAGTACGGATGGTGTCGTGGCAACACTATTGCGTATTACTTGCAACAAGGAAGATCATGCATCAGCATGTCGTGTGCGGGGCCGGTCCGTCCGTCGTGCGGGGCACCTGTCCTTCCGCCGACGATCGTCTTCCCAACCGGCGCCCGCCGGGACGCAGCGCCGGCCCCGTACCTGCACCCGCACCCGCACCCGCACCCGCACCCGCACCCGAGCCTGCCGTGCCGGTCCGGCCGCCCGTCGGCGACACCTTATTGCAATCAATATGCAATTGCGCATGGTTGTCGACAGTGCCGCGCGCCCCCTACGCTCGTGCCGCCGTGGTGTTCGGGAATCCGGTGCACCGTGCTCGTCACGGGAGTCCGGAGCGGCCCTCGCCACTGTCATGGGGAAGCGTCCTCCCCGGGCCCGCTCGCGGGCAGCCACCGGGTCACCGGGAAGGCGGGAGGAGGGCGTGCTCCGCCGTGCCCGGAAGCGGGCGGGTGGGAGAACCTGAGCCAGGAGACCGGCCACGGCACCACGTTCCCCGGCCGCTGGCCGGGAGCGCCCCCATCGAGGAGCTGGAGAGGCCGCCCATGACCGTCACCACCGACACCGCGAGAACGCCGCTGCCGCCGCGCTGGCAGCGCCAGGACACCGTGCGCACCGCCGGACTGCTGGGCGTCGTCCTCGCGATGCACGTCGTCGCGTTCGGCACCCTGCTCCTGCTGGTCGCCCCGAACCACTACGCCGTGGGCACCCAGGTGTTCGGCGTCGGCCTCGGCGTCACCGCCTACACCCTGGGCATGCGGCACGCCTTCGACGCCGACCACATCGCGGCGATCGACAACACCACCCGCAAGCTGATGGCCGACGGCCAGCGCCCGGTGTCCGTCGGCTTCTGGTTCGCCCTCGGGCACTCCAGCATCGTGATGGGGATGGCCGCGCTGCTGGCGGCGGGCGTCAGGTTCGCCGGGACCCTGGTGGACGAGGACTCCTCGGTGCACGGCGTGCTCGGCGTGATCGGCACCAGCGTCTCGGGCGTCTTCCTGTACGTCATCGCGGCCATCAACCTGGTGGCGCTGGCCGGGATCCACAAGGTCTACAAGGAGATGCGGGCCGGCCGCTACGACGAGGCGCAGCTGGAGAAGCACCTCGACGAGCGCGGCTTCATGAACCGCATCCTGGGCCGGGTCACCAAGTCGATCCGCCGCCCGTGGCAGATGTACCCGCTGGGCGTGCTGTTCGGCCTGGGCTTCGACACCGCCACCGAGGTGGCGCTGATGGTGATGGCCGGCTCCGGCGCGGCCTCCGGCCTGCCCTGGTACGCGATCCTGTGCCTGCCGCTGCTGTTCGCCTGCGGCATGAGCCTGTTCGACACCCTGGACGGGACGTTCATGAACTTCGCCTACCACTGGGCGTTCTCCAACCCGGTGCGCAAGGTGTACTACAACCTCACCATCACCGGCCTGTCGATCGCGGTGGCGTTCTTCATCGGCACCATCGAGCTGGTGAGCGTGCTGCACGAGAAGCTCGACCTCACCGACCCGGTGAGCGGCTGGATCGCGGACATCAGCCTGGACAACGTCGGCTACGTCATCGTCGGCCTGTTCGTCGTGGTCTGGGCGTGCGCGCTGGCCTACTGGCGGTTCAGCGACGTCGAGCAGCGCTGGGCCGCGCGGGCCGCCGCCAAGGTCTGACCCGGCGTCAACCGGTGGCCGGGCAGGTGGGGCACCGGCCGCTGAGCACCAGCGTCTCGACCCGGAAGCCGGTGTGCGCCGCCGCCGCCGACAGGCCGTCGTCCAGCAGCGCCACCGGGAACTCGGCGACCGCGCCGCAACCGGTGCACAGCGCGTGGTGGTGCGGCTCGCCCGCCATCCCGAAGGCGAGCTCGCCCCCCAGCCCGCGCAGCGAGTGCAGCAGGCCGAGCCCCACCAGCCGCTCCACCGTCCGGTAGACGGTGGACAGGTCGATGCGGCGCCCGCCCGCCGCGACCCGGGCGTGGATCTCGGTGGCCGTCAGGTGGCCGCCGTGCGAGCGGACGGCCTCCAGCACCCGCACCCGGGGCTCGGTGCACCGGCTGCCGCCCTCGCGCAGCAGCCGGCGGCAGACCTCCTGCCCGCCGGGCTGCGCCGGGTGCGCGGCGCCGGGCGGTGCGGCAGCGCTGCTCTGGTCCATGGAGCCCCCTTCGATGTCCGGTGGGCCGAGTATGGCAAAGGCTGACAATCCCCGGCGACAGCCGCATACCGGCCGGTCGGGTCACCCAACGGCCAGCCGCTCGGGGAGCGTTGCGGCGGCCCGCTCCAGCTCGTCCGCACCCAGGCCGCCGCCCTGCGCGGTGTCGGCGTTGCCGCCGCCCCGGCCGCCCAGCACCTCCCGGAGCAGGTCGGCCGCGTGCAGTCCGGCGTCGCGGCCGGTCCGGTTGACCGCGACCACCAGGTGGCCGCCCTTGGGTCCGCTGCCGGTGACGGCCGCCACCCCGGGGCGGTCGGCGGGCAGCCGGTCGCGCACCGCCCGGGCCAACTGCCGCGTCTCGCCCGGGTCCCCGCCGTCCGCCAGCCGGGCCAGCAGGACGCCCCGGACGTCCTCGGCGGTCGGCGCGGCCTCGGCGGCCCGCCGCTCCAGGGCCTGCTGCCGCAGGCGCTCGGCCTGCTGGTCGGCGGCCTTCAACCGGGCCGTCAACGCGGCGATCCGGTCGGGGAGTTCGGCGCGCGGGGCCTGCAACTGCTCGGCGACGCGGGCCACCAGGTCGCGCTCGCGGGCCAGGTAGCCGAAGCCCTCCAGCCCGACCGCGGCCTCGACCCGGCGCAGCCCGGCGCCGACGGAGGACTCGGCGGTCAGCGCGAGCACCCCGATCTGCGAGGAGTGGTCGACGTGGGTGCCGCCGCACAGCTCGCGCGACCACGGCCCGCCGATCTCCACCACCCGCACCCGCTCCCCGTACGTCTCGCCGAACAGGGCGAGCGCGCCGAGCTCCCGGGCCCGCTCCAGCGACATCCAGGCGGCCGACACCGGCAGGTCGTCGCGCAGCGCCCGGTTGGCGACCTCCTCGACCTCGGAGCGGGCGGCGGCGCTCAGCGCGGAGCGCCACGGGAAGTCCAGGCGCAGGTAGCCGGGCCGGTTGTAGGAGCCGGACTGCAGCGCGGTGGGGCCCAGCACCCGGCGCAGCGCGGCGTGCAGCACGTGGGTGCCGGAGTGGGCCTGCCGGGCGCCCAGCCGCCAGCCGGCGTCGACCTCCGCGTGCACCGGCGTGCCCGTGGCCAACTCGCCTGCCAGCACGCGCACCTGGTGGGCGACCAGGCCGGGCAGCGGCCGCTGGACGTCGATCACCTCCGCGTCCGTGCCGTCCGGGCCGGTCAGGTGTCCGGCGTCGGGGGCCTGGCCGCCGGACTCGGCGTAGAACGGGGTGCGGTTCAGCACGACGGTGCCGATCGCGCCGGCGGGGAGGGTGGCGACGGGCGTGCCGAGGGCGTCGAACAGGGCCAGGGCGGTCGACTCGGTGGACAGCGTCTCCCAGGCCAGCCAGTCGGTCGGCCCGTGGTCGGCCAGCAGCGCCCGGTAGGCGGTGGTGTCGGCGTGGTGGGCCTTGTTGGCGCGGGTGTCCTGGCGGGCGCGCTCGCGCTGGGCCTCCATCAGGGCGGTGAAGCCGGCCCGGTCCACGGCCACGCCCTGCTCGGCGGCGATCTCCAGGGTCAGGTCGACCGGGAAGCCGTAGGTGTCGTGCAGCCGGAACACCTCCGCGCTGTCCAGCGCCGGGGCGCCGCTGTCCTTGGCGCGGCGGATCGCGGTGTCCAGCACGGTGCTGCCCTGGCGCAGCGTGGAGCGGAAGACCTCCTCCTCGGCGCCGGCCAGCTCGGCGATCCGCGGGTAGTCGGCGGCGGTCTCCGGGTACGAGTCGGCCATCCGGTCGCGGGCCACCGGCAGCAGTTCGGGCAGTGCCGGGTCCTGGTACCCCAGCAGCCGCATCGCCCGCACCGCGCGGCGCAGGACGCGGCGCAGCACGTAGCCGCGGCCCTCGTTGCCCGGTGCGGTGCCGTCGACCAGCAGCATCAGCGCGGTGCGGACGTGGTCGGCGACCACCCGCAGCCGCACGTCCGCCTGCGGGTCGGCGCCGTAGCGCACGCCCGCCAGCCCGGCGGCCCGGTCCAGCACCGGGCGGAGCTGGTCGGTCTCGTACAGGTTCGGGACGTCCTGGAGCAGGGTGGCCATCCGCTCCAGGCCCATGCCGGTGTCGATGTTGCGCCGGGGGAGCTCGCCGAGGATCGGGTACCCCGTCTTCCCGGCGCCCGCGCCGCGCTCGTACTGCATGAACACCAGGTTCCAGAACTCCATGAACCGGTCCTCGTCCACGGCCGGGCCGCCGTCCCGGCCGAGCGCCGGGCCCCGGTCGTAGTACAGCTCCGAGCACGGGCCGCACGGGCCGGGCACGCCCATCGACCAGAAGTTGTCGGCGTCGCCGCGCTCCACGATCCGCTCGGCGGGCAGGCCGGAGATCCGCGCCCACAGGTCGGCCGACTCGCGGTCGCTGTGGTGGACCGTCACCCAGATCCGCCCCGGGTCCAGCCCGAACCCGCCGTCGGCCGGCGCGGCCGTGGACAGCTCCCACGCCTGGGCGATCGCCTCCTCCTTGAAGTAGTCGCCGAAGGAGAAGTTGCCGTTCATCTGGAAGAACGAGCCGTGCCGGGTGGTCTTCCCGACCTCCTCGATGTCCAGCGTCCGCACGCACTTCTGCACGCTGGCGGCGCGCGGCCACGGCGGCTCGGCCTCCCCGGTGAAGTACGGCTTGAACGGGACCATGCCCGCGTTGACGAACAGCAGGGTCGGGTCGGGGGTGGGCAGCGGCGCCGACGGGACGACGGTGTGGCCGCGGGCGGCGAAGTGGTCCAGGAAACGGCTGCGGATCTCGGCGGTCTGCACGGTGTCCCTCCGGGGGCGGGTGCGGGGTCTCGTTCAGGGAAGGTAGCGGCGGGCGAACTCGGGCAACGCGTCGTCCGTCCCGGCCACCGCCCGGCCGCCGCACAGGCGTTCGGCCTGTGCGGACATCGCGAGCGCGGTCGGCGGCAACCGGTCGGCGGCGTCGGGCGCGACCAGCCGCAGCGCCCGCCGCAGCAGCCGCAGGCGGGCGGTGCGCAGGCGGGCTCGGGTGCCGGGGCTCACGGCCGGGCCCGGGCGGGGTGGCGGGGGCCGAGCAGGACGGCCGGGTCGTCGGCGCCCGGGTCCACCCGGTGCCAGCCCTGCCACAGGTAGAAGTCCAGCGGACCGCCGGGAAGGGCGGTGGTCAGCAGCCAGCAGCGCCCGTCGACCACGTCGGCGGTGACGGCCGCGAGCAGAGCGGCACCGATGCCCCGCCCGGTGTGGCCGGGGCGGACGGCGAGTTCGTCGACCACCCGGGCGCCGCACAGCCAGGCTCCGGTGCGCCCGGGGCCGAGCGCGGCCGTCACCCGGGGGTGGCAGCGGTCGGTGGGGAACGGGGTGGGCGTGGTCCAGGCGGTGGCGAAGCCCAGCAGCCGGCCGTCCGGGCCGAGGGCTGCCGCCGCGGTGAAGCTCGGCCGCAGCACGTCCTGCGCCAGCCGCTCCAGGTACGCGTCGGCCCGCTGCGCGGGCTCGTGCCAGGGCGGGCCGCCGAACGCGGCCGCGTACACCGAGCGGACCTGCGCGGCCGCACCGAGCAGGTCGCCGGACGGCAGCAACCGGACCTGGGGCGTGGTCATGCGGCCTTCCTGGCGCGGGGGGTGAGGGCGGCGTGCTCCAGCGGGGCGGACGGGTCGATCGAGACGTCGAGTGGGGCGGGTGCGGCGCCGGAGCGGGCCAGCAGGTCGCCGATGGCGGCGACCATCGCGCCGTTGTCGGTGCACAGGCGCAGCGGCGGGACGCGCAGGGTGATGCCGGCGGCGGCGCAGCGCTGTTCGGTGAGGGCGCGGATGCGGGAGTTGGCGGCGACGCCGCCGACCACGACGAGGGTGGTGATGCCGTGGTCGGTGCAGGCGCGGACGGCTTTGCGGGTGAGGGTGTCGGCGATGGCCTCTTGGAGGGAGGCGGCGGCGTCGGGGACGTGCGGTTGCGTTCCGGTGGCGCGGTGGGCCTCGACCCAGCGGGCGGCGGCGGTCTTCAGGCCGGAGAAGGAGAAGGCGTAGGGGTCGTCGTGCGGTCCGGTGAGCGGGCGGGGCAGCCGGACGGCGGCCGGGTCGCCGGTGCGGGCGGCGCGGTCGACGGCGGGGCCGCCGGGGTAGGGCAGGCCGAGGACGCGGGCGGTCTTGTCGAAGCACTCGCCGGCCGCGTCGTCCAGGGTGTCGCCGAGGTGGACGATCGGGTCGCGGGCCAGGTCGCGCACCAGCAGCAGCGAGGTGTGGCCGCCGGAGACGATCAGCACCACGCAGGGGTTCGGCAGCGGCCCGCCGTCCAGGGTGGCGGCGGCGACGTGCCCGGCCAGGTGGTGCACGCCGTACAGCGGCACGCCGAGCGAGAAGGCGTAGCCCTTCGCCGCGGCGACGCCGACCTGGAGCGCGCCGGACAGGCCGGGGCCGGTGGTGACGGCCACCGCGCCGACGTCGGCGAGGGTCAACCCGGCGCGCTCCAGGGCCTCGCGCACCACCGGGGCCATCGCGTGGACGTGCGCGCGGGCGGCGATCTCCGGGACCACGCCGCCGTAGCGGGCGTGCTCGTCCATGCTGGAGGCCACCGCCTGCCCGAGCAGCACCCCGTCCCGCACCAGCCCCGCGCCCGTCTCGTCGCAGGACGACTCGATCCCCAGCACCACCGGCGACTTCGCCACCCGCCCGCCCTCCCTCTCTGCAAGCTCTATGTACTTGCACATAGTGTGCAATAAGAGCGTAGGGGGTGTCGCCGGCGGCGTGCCGCACCTCCGGGGGCGGCAGTCGCCACTGATGCACTTGGTAAGCAGTTGCACACTCTGGGCAATAAGGTGGGGTGGGTGGATTCTCCGGGGACCGCCGACCGGCGGGGCGAAACGGGAAGCGGCGGGGTCGGGACCGGGGTCGGCCATCCGGACTTCGGCACGCTCGTGCGCGACGAGGACGCCGACCTGGTGGTGTGCCACGTGTGCGGGCGGGGCTTCCGCGCCTTGGGCTCGCACCTGCGCAGCCACGGTCTGAGCGCCGACGAGTACCGCGCCCGCTACGGACTCCGCCGCCTGCGCTCGCTCAGTTCGCACGCGGTGGCCGGACGCCGGTCCGTGCGGCAGGCGGCGGCCTTCCGCACCTCGCCCGAGCTGCGCGAACAACTCGCGGCCGGGCACGCCATGGCCCGCTCCGGAGAGCTCCGGCGCGCCGTGGCCGGCGGGCGGAACGGACCGCAGCCGGAGGAACTGGTCCGCGCCCGCTCGGCGAACCTGGCCACCGGCCGCTCCACCCAGGTCGCCCGCCGAGGGCAGCGGCTGCGAGCGGCCCTCCACCAGCTCGGCTTCACCGACCTCGGCGAAGCCCTGCGGACCCTGTACGTCCGGGAGGAGGGAAGCGTCGAGCGGGTGGCCGCCCGCCTGCAGGTGGGACGGACCGCACTGCGCCACCTGCTGGAGGAGCACGGCATCCCCCTGCGCCCCACGGGTGTCAACTCCGCGGCCGGGCGCCGCTCCAGGACCGCCATCAACGACGAGCGCACCGCCCGTCTCGTCGGGGCCCCGGACATCGGGCCGTGGCTGCTCCGGCGCCGGGCGGCGGGCGCGACCCTGCGCGACCTCGCCCTGGAGACCCGCCGCAGCATCCCCTGGATCACGGCCCGTCTCGGATCGTGCGCGGTCGAGACCGTCGTGCCCGCCCAAGACGCGGGCTCCCGAAGCGAGGTGCTCCCGCCGGGAGCGGGCCCGCACGTCCAGGCGGTCGGTGAGCTCATCGAGTAGGAGCAGTCCCGCGGCCTGGGGCAGGGCACGGGCCGACGGCGCCTGCCGGCGTTCGCCGCCGGACGGTACTGCGTGCTACAGGTCGGCGAACTCCCATGGGCCGCACCGCTCAAGGGGGCTCGGATACCGTCGCGCGATCCGATCCCCCGGCGCCAGAGGGACATTGAGGTGCATGTGCCCGAGCGGGGCATGAGCGAGATCGCCCCCGGCAGTGCGACCGTCGTCGCCGACCTCGGTGAGCACTACCGCCCCACCCCGCGCCTGCGGCGTCCGTGACGCGCCGGCCTGGGTCGTGACTCGGTCCGGGCGGCGGCGGTGCGGTCGGAGGCGAGGCCAGTGATGGTGAGGTGGGGGCTCGGGAGCGTGTCGCGCCGACGGGTCCAGTGGGCCGGGTGCTTCCACCGCCTGTGAGCGGCAAGGGCGTGTTCGACACTCGTGGTGGAGGCGCATCGCTCGTGCCCGATCCGGGGCCGGCTCCGGGTGCGACCAGCGTAGTGGTGGGGTTCCGGTCCCGGTGGGTGACCGGCGGGCCGGCGCGTTGACTTCGGCGACCTGCCGCGCGGTGAACGAGGGCGGTCGTCCCGCGCGCCTGCGGCCGGCCAGGGCAAGCAGGGCACCGGCGGTGAACCGGCCCCTGCCGCAGTGTCGTTCGACGGGGGCGCTCCGGGGGGGCGGTGCTGTCGCGGCGGGCCGGAGGGCTGAGCGTCCGGGCCGCCAGGTGTCCAGCAGGCGGGCCGCGAGCCGGTCCTCCAGGAGCACGGTGGCGTCCGCGCCGGAGGCCACACGTCGGCTGCCAGGTGGGGTTCGTCCTAGAGGAGTCCGCCGATGACCTCGCGGCGCACGACCTGCCAGCGGACGGCGTCCGCCTCGACGTGCTCGGCGTAGAACCGCACGGCGCCCGCGCCCGCCCCGGCGCGCCCCATCGCGGCGGCCAGCCGGCGCGAGCCGGGCGGGGAGGTGACCTCGACGCAGGCGACATGGCCGACCAGGGCGCCCCGCAGCGCCCGGCGCAGGCCGAAGAGCGTCATCAGGTCGACGGTGGCGAGCACGTCGGCGGCCGCGACCGGCAGGCAGTGGCCGTAGGCGGTGTCCAGGTCCGGGTCGGTCATCAGGTCGGCGAAGAGCCGGGCGTGGACGTCCTCCACCCGGCCGGCGCCGAACTCGTCGTACTGGATGGCCCCCATGGCGGCCTTGGCCCGGCCGCGCAGGCGGGGGATGAGCCAGGCGTGCGGGTCGGCCTCCTTGAGGTGGTACAGCGAACGCAGCGCGGCAGCCCCCGGGACCGGGGGCTGCCGCGCTGCGCGTGCCGGGTGGATCAGGCGTGACGGTGGTGGTGGCCGTGGTGCTTGTTGCCGGTCACCAGCCGGTAGACGGCGAGGAGGATGACCGAGCCGGCGATGGCGGCGACCCAGGTGGAGAGGTCGAAGAAGCCGTCGATGGAGTCGACGCCGAAGATCACCTTGCCGAGCCAGCCGCCGAGCAGGCCGCCCGCGATGCCGATCAGCATGGTGATGATGATGCCGCCCGGGTCCTTGCCCGGCATCAGGGCCTTCGCGATGGCACCCGCGACCAGGCCGATCAGTATCCAAGCGAGGATGCTCATGTGGTTCTCCCGTTCCTACGAGCGTTGTCGGTGACGGGATTCGTCTTCACGCTGCCGGGATTTCCAAACGCCCGACTTCGATCGCGGCGACTTCGCGGACCGGTTCGCCGTCGAGGCGGGCGTGGCGCACGGGCGCAGAGGATCTGCCGGTGGCGCGGTGAGGACGAGGTGCCGGTACGGGTGGGTGCGTGTCGCGCTCCGGAGGGGGCAGACGTGTCCGTGTCCTGGCCCGCCGTCAACTGTCCTTTCCCGTAGGACTTTCCCACCGCCACCGAAAGGGTCCCGATGGATGCCATCGTGCTGTTGAAGGACGACCACAAGACGGTCGAGAAGCTGTTCAAGGAGTTCGAGAAGGCCGGTGAGAACGCGCACAAGCACAAGCGGGACATCGCCGACCAGGTGATCCGGGAACTCACCGTGCACACCTGGATCGAGGAGAAGATCTTCTACCCGGCCGCCCGGAAGGCTGTGCCGGACACCACCGACCACGTGCTGGAGAGCGTCGAGGAGCACCACGTGGTGCTCTGGATGCTCTCCGAACTCGCCGGACTCGACCCGGCGGACGAGCGCTTCGACGCCAAGATGACGGTGCTGATGGAGAACGTGCGCCACCACGTCGAGGAAGAGGAGGAGGAGTGGTTCCCCGAGGTCCGCAAGGCCATGGGCCGCAACCGCCTGACCGAACTCGGCGAGGAGATGACGGCCGCCAAGGCTGACGCGCCGAACGACCCGCTCCAGGTGCCCAGCGCCCGCGAGTAGCCGCTCGTCCGCTCCACCCGACGGACCGCACCCCGCCCCGGCCGCCTCCGCGGTGCCCGCGCCGACCGCAGTCCCGGTCCACCCGGTCCGGCTCCCCGACCGTCGCAGGCCCGCCCTCTCCGCCCGGTGCCGGTACGGCGCGGCGGTGGCGGCCGGGTACGGGAGCGGAGGCTGGGGGCGTCGGTCGCCTTCCGTCGGATCGCAACCGGTGTGCCGTTCGCGGTCCGCACCGCCCACCTCGGCACTACCGCAACTGGTGCACTCTGGCGGCGAGTTGGACCTGGATGCCGAACCCGCCGCCCGCGCCGCCCGCGCCACGCGGCGCCCGTGAGCGCATCGCGCCGAGTCCGGCCCGGCGGCCAGGCTTCGGGCTTCTGCGGTGCGTCCAGGTCAAGTCCTGCGCGTGGGTGCCTCGTTCGTGGGCCGGGGGCTGGTCCAGCCGGCGAGGAGGTCGAGGGCTTCGGCGTCGCGGCTGCCGGGGGCGACCCCGCAGACGATGAGGAACAGGCCGTCGTCGGCGGTGAGTTCCATGGTCTCGTAGGTGAACGTCATGTCGCCGACGAGGGGGTGAGTGAGGCGTTTGGCTCCGGCGCGGTGGCGGCGGACTTCGTGGCGGGCCCATCGCCGGCGGAAGGTGTCGCCGCGGGTGGACAGTTCCCCGATCAGGTCGGACAGGGCCTTGTCGTAGGGGTTGCGACCGACCTCGGCGCGCAGGGTGGCGACGTTCTGGTCGGCGACGGCGTCCCAGTCGGGGTAGAACTCGGCAGCGGCGGGGTCCAGGAAGGTGAAGCGGGCGGAGTTGGCGGGCCGGGCGGGGCTGTCGAAGACGGGCGCGAACAGCGCGCGGGCGAGGGCGTTGCCGGCCAGCAGGTCCAGGCGGGCGTTGCGGACGTAGGCGGGGACGCCGTTCATCGCCTCCAGCATGTTCCGCAGTTCCGGGCGCAGGGTGCGGCGGGCGGGATGGCGCGGGGTGCGGGCTTCGGCGGCGGTGGCGTTGGCGGCGCGGACGAGGTCGAAGAGGTGGGCGCGTTCGGCGTCGTCGAGGAGGAGGGCGCGGGCGAGGGCGTCGAGGACGCCGTCGGTGGCACCGCGGGCGTCGCCGCGCTCCAGGCGGGTGTAGTAGGGGACGCTGACGCCCGCGAGCTGGGCGACTTCCTCGCGGCGCAGGCCGGGGACGCGGCGTGCTCCGCCGAGCGGGGAGGGCCTGAGGCCGGCCTGTTCGGGGGTGACGCGGGCGCGGCGGGTGGTGAGGAAGTCGCGGATCTCGGTGCGTCGGTCCATGCCCTCGACCCTACGACCGGCCGCGCTGCCGGATGCGGGGGCGGGGGACCTTGTCAGGGTCTGCTTGACCGTTCCGCGGGCAGTCGGGGCGCGGTTGGCTGGAGGGCGTGACCGATCCGTCCGTCCGAGGAGTCGCCCCGATGCCTGCCACCGCCCCCGCACTCGGCCGCTTCCCGCTCCCCGCCTCCCGCGGCCTGCCACCGGCCCGGTTCCGGTGCCGGGCGCCGGGCACCGGGTTCGCGCCGGGGCGCTCCGGCGGCCGCTTCGCCCTCGGCACCCGGGCCGGCCCGGCCGCCGCCGCGGTCCTGTCGGCGGTGGGCGCCCCGTCTGCCGGGCGCCGTCCGGGGCAGGGCCGACCCCGGTCCATCCGCGACACGCTCCGCCCTGCCCGGCGGTGCCCGTCGAAACCAGGAGAGTGAATCCATGCGAGCGACCATGCTGTACGGAGCCGGTGACGTCCTGCTCGCCGACGTCTGGCAGCACCCCGGCCCGTCCCCGCGCGAGCGCAACCTGATCATCGTCGCCGCCCTGGTCGTCCCCTGGCGCGACGCCCGGCTGCGCCGCTCCCTCGACAACGGCCCCGCCCGCGCCGAACTCGCCGAGACCACCACCCACCCGGCCTGCTACGCCGGCTGGCCCGCCGCCATGGGCGCGACCACCGTCCCGGCCCGGGCCACCGAAGCAGACGACCGTCCCACCACCCCCTGACCGGCCGACTTCTCAGGAGAGTCCCATGCAGTACGTCACCTTGAACAACGGCGTCGAGATGCCGATCCTCGGCTTCGGCGTCTACCAGATCCCGCGGACAAGACCGAGCAGGCCGTCACCGACGCCCTCGCCGCCGGCTACCGGCTGCTGGACACCGCCGCCGCCTACGGCAACGAGGAGGCCGTCGGCCGCGCCGTCAAGAACAGCGGCATCCCGCGCGAGGAGCTGTTCGTCACCACCAAGCTGTGGGTCCAGGACGCCCCCGCCCAGGACAACACCCGCCGCGCCCTGGAGACCTCGCTGGCCAAGCTGGGCCTCGACCGCGTCGACCTGTACCTGATGCACCAGCCCTACGGCGACGTCTACGGGCAGTGGCGCGCCATGGAGGCCGCGCAGCGCGAGGGACTGACTCGGGCGATCGGCGTCGCCAACTTCCACCCCGACCGGCTCCTGGACCTGATCCTCAACAACGAGATCACCCCGCAGGTCAACCAGATCGAGACCCACCCCTTCTTCCAGCGCGGCGCCGACCACGACCTGATGCGCGAGCACGGCGTCCAGCACCAGGCGTGGGGCGGCTTCGCCGAAGGCAGGAACGGTCTGTTCACCCACCCCGTCCTCAGCGGGATCGGCGAGGCGCACGGCAAGTCGGTCGCCCAGGTCGTGCTGCGCTGGCTGATCCAGCGCGACGTCGTCACCATCCCCAAGTCCGTCAACCCCGACCGGATGGCGCAGAACCTCGACGTCTTCGACTTCACCCTCACCGAGGAGGAACTGGCCCGGATCGCCGCTCTCGACACCGGCAGGACGCTGTTCTTCGACCACCACGACCCCGAGAAGGTCGCCTGGCTCAGCAAGCGCCGCCTGGACGGCTGACCGGCACCCCGGCCCCGACGCCACCCCACGCCCGGGCCCCGGCACCGACCCCGCGGGTGCCGCAGCGGTCCTGCTCGCGAACTCCTCCCGGCCGATGGGGGCGTCATCGGGGGCCGCGGCGAGCCTGCCGTGGTCCTCGCTCGGGGTCGGCGGGGTCGGTGGGGTGGAGTTCGATGGCGCGGCGCAGGGGTTCCATGCGTTGGGGGAGGGGGTGCCAGCCGGGTTGGCCGGCCATGTCGGTGTTGAGGTCGTGGATGGCGCGGGCGTAGGCGCGGGCCAGGCCGCGGAAGTGGAGGGGCAGGCCCGGGCGGGGGTGGCCGCTGGGGGCGATGCTGACCCACAGGGCGTCGGTGGTCTCGTTGCCGGGGCCGGGGGGTCGGGTGGCGTCGCGGACGGTGAGGCGGGCACGGGCGGTGAGCCACTGGCGCAGCGCGGCCCGGGTGGTGGCGGAGAGGGCGACGGTTTCGACGCTGGGCGGGGTGTGGGGGTCGCGGTGCTGGGGGAGCCGGGTGAGGCGGACGGTGCCGCGGCGCAGGTCGACGTCGCGGGTGCGCAGGGCGCAGAGTTCGCCGGCCCGGCAGCCGGTGTCCAGCACGGTGGCGATGATCGCGAGGATGCGGGTGCGGGCGTCGCCCTGGCCGGGGCGGGCCGCGTGTTCCAGGTGGGCGAGGAGGATGCCGCGGGGGCGGGCGGCGACCACCGACCGGAGCGCGACCTTGGGCAGGTCGCGCTCGGGGAGGGTGAGGGGGATGCCTGCCTGGACGCCGAGGATGCGCAGGCAGTCCTCCCGCACGCGGACGGACGCGGGCGAGGGCCGCTCCGGTCGTGCGGCGGGTCTGCGCCGCAGCAGCCCCCGTTCGGCGGCCGTGAGGTAGGCGGCGAGGGTGTCCGGGGCGAGGAGCGCGGCGAGCGAGCGGGCGGCCGTCGGCGGGATCGCGCCGCGTTCCAGGGCGGTGCGCAACTCCCCGGCGACCCAGCGCAGTTGCTTCGCGCGGGAGGCGCCCGTGGGCGGTTCGCAGGCGCGGTCGACCACGGCGTTCAGGGCTTCGAGGGAGGGGGCCGCTGCCGTCGGGGTGTCCGCCACGGGGCCACCCTAGCGCCGGGCGGGGCGGGTCCTCGGGCGGACGGCCCCCGGCACGTCCTCACGGACGAACAATAACTGGCTTGAAGCGCGACCGTCCGATCAGGAACGATCAGGTGGTGGCCGTCCTCCCCGGCCCGTCCCGTCTCAGTGGTGACCGTCCTTCGGCAACGGGCGAGGGGCCCGGAGCCGGGCCGGGAGGGAGTCCTCGGGCGTGCTGGACGCCACGGCGGTCTCCTTCCCGGGGCACGCCGAAGGCGCGGGACGGGCATCCGAGGGGACGTCAGGAGGCGTGCGGGCAAGCGGTGGTAGGAGAGGCCGTCCGTACTGCCGGAAGCGGTTCGGGGCCGGGAGGACACCGCGGCAGGCAACCGGGGGAGGGAGCCGCCGGGTGACACCGGGTGACTCGCCCAGGTCCGTGGTGGTGAGCGCGTCGAGTGCGCCGCTCCTGCTGCCCGACGCACTGCCCGCCGAACGCCGCGACGCCTTCGTGCCTGCCGCGTTGCTCGGCCTGCCCTACGACGGGGCCGCCGAACTGACGGATCGCCCGGGCGGGGCTGTCCGCTCCCGGGTCAATCGGGCCCGTGGCGCCCTGATTCGCGGCTTCGCCGACGCCGAGCACCCCGACCGGGCGGCCGCCCCGGTCGACCGCGCGGCTTGTACGGACTCCCGCTCCACCTGCGGGGGCATCGGCCGCACGCCCCGGCGCCACCGTCTTGGTCGTCGTGGCAGCGAGGCGCGGCCACGACGAGTGGACCGTCGGGGCCCGACTCGCCGTCCTTGCGCGGTCGCCGCCGACGGGACCGGACGGGTCACCTGCACGGGCGACAGCGACGCGCCCGCGATCCGTCCGGCCGTCGACCGCACCGGCACCTCGGTCACTGGTGCCGGTCGGACGCGGTCGGCCCCTCCGGGGTGCTCAGGCGGCGGGTGGGAGGTCGGTCGGACGGCGGCGCGCGGTGGCCAGCAGGGGGACGAGGGCGAGCGCCGCGACGGCCTGGGACCAGGCGGTGAGTGTCTTGTCGGTGAACCAGACGGGCTCGTACATGTTCGGCAGCGGACCCAGTGGGCCGACGTCGACGTAGCGGTAGAGGAGCAGGGCGCCGAGGCCGCCGACGGCGACCAGCCAGGCGAACAGGTCGCCGAGGCGGTGGCGCCAGACGAGGACGAGCAGCACGGCGAGGGTGGCGGCCCCCGCCTCGACGCGGAACAGGGTGCCCTGGCTGACGCCGGCGCTGACGGCGTCGTACCGCCCGGCGAGGCGGGCGTGCTGGACGGCGTCGACGGCCAGGCCCGCGGCGGCCACCAGCCGCAGGGCCGCCCGGACGGCGCGGGTCACGGCCGGGACTGCTTGACGGTGAGGGTGTCGGGGCCGGACTCGAGGTCCTTGATCGACACGGTGGTCGCCCCGGTGCTGCCGGAGCACCCGGCGGCGGCCAGGACGGCGGCCAGGGGCCGGCTCGTACGGGTCATGGAAGGACCTCTTCTCGGGGCGACGGGCGACGGGCGACGGGCGACGGGCGACGGGCGGCGGGCGGCGGGCGGCGCTGGGTCGGGTCCGGATGCGGACGTCCGGGCCCGGTGGGGGTATCGGGTCCGGCGCGCGGGGGACTCGTTCAGACGGTGAGGAGGGTGGGGTTGGCGGCCTTGTCGACGGGGAGGAAGTCGTCGGGGACGGGGTACTGGCCCAGGACGTAGTGGAGGATGGCGGCGTGCATGGCCTCGACGGGGGCGATGGTGGCGGCGGTGGCGATGCCGCCGGGGCTGGTGACGTTGTAGGTCGCGAACAGGTAGGTCTGCGCGGCCTGGTTCTCGAGTTGGAGGGCGAGTTGGGCGACGTCGCCGACGGTGGCGGCCTTGCCGAGGGCGTCCAGGGTGGCGGGCTGGTTGGAGAGCGGGACGTCGGTGATCGCGGGTTTGCCCGCGCCGGTCAGCACGGCGTTCCAGGCCTTGGCGTGGTCGGCGTGCTGGCCCATCGCGGTGGTGATGAAGGTGGCCACGGCGGGCGGGACGGTGCCGAGCTTGCCGGCCTTGGCGGCGTCCAGGGCGGCCTGGTAGGCGCCCACGGCCTGGTTCTCCAGCGCGGTGGCCAGCGCCACCACCTTCAGGTCCCCGGTGTACTGGCCCGACGCCGAGCCGGACGCGGCACCGGAGGCGGGCGCGGAGGAGGCGTTCGGGGCGGGCGAGGTGGCGGACTTGCCGCTGGAGCAGGCGGCCAGGGTCAGCGCGGCGGCGGCCCCGCCCACACCCAGCAGGAAACGCCGACGGCCGGGGCCGGGCTCCTGGAGGGCGGGCCGGGTGCGCAGCTCGGCGGCCAGGTCGAGGGCGCCGGCCCGCATCGCGGGCAGGGTCTCGCGGTGGGCCTGCTCCATGTCCCACGTCAGGCGCGCCAACTGCTGTTCGCTGATCGGCAGTTCCCAGTCGGTGCTCACTTGACGGCCCCTCGGTGATCGGCGAAGCGTTCTCGGTCTTGTAGAAGGTGTCGGGGAAGCCGACGCTGCCCGCGGCGGCGGGCAGCTTGGCCGGGTCGACGGGGATGGCGATCAGGTCGGCGGCGTTGCCCGCCAGCAGGGCCTGCACGGCCAGCAGCACCGCGCGGTGCTGCGCCTCGACCGGGGCCACGGAGGCGAAGAGCTTGCGCAGTTCGGGCGAGGAGACCTGGGAGACGTTCTTGGTGTAGGTCTGCGCGGCCACGTCCTCCAGGGTGATGGCCAGCTTCACCACGTCCGCGGGGCCCTTGATGGTGGGCAGCGTCTGGTCGACGACCGTCTTGTACTTCGGGTCGGGCTGGTTCTGGGCCTTGCCGCCGGCCTGGGTGGCGGCGGAGTTGAAGGCTTGGGCGTGGGCTTGGTGCTGGGCGGTGGTCTTGGTGATGAACGCGGCCACCGTCTTGTTGCCGTCCTTGATGAACGGCAGGGCGGCGGCGCTCTGGTAGACGCTCACCGCGAGGTTCTCGATCGACGCCGCGGTCTGCAGCGCCATCACGTCGTCCGCGCTCGCCGAGGCCGAGGCGGCCAGCGCCCGCGAGGTGCCCCACAGCGCGGCGGCCCCCGCCGCGCCGGCCAGCACCCCGCCGCGCTGCCACCAGCGCCGACGCGGTTCGGTCACCTGCTCGAACCCGGTCAGCGCGGCGCGGGTGATCCGCTGCGCGTCGCTGTTCAAGTCCTCCGACTGCTCGGTGAGTTCCGCGAGCAGCCGGGAGTCGATGTGCTCTGTGGCCATCATGCCTCGTCTCGGTCCGGGGCCCGGCCAACTCCGCACCCCACTCGCGAGTCCTTCGGCACCGGACCGGGCGCAGCCTGCCCCCACCGCCCCCTATTCACCTGTTCGAATGAATGCCGGGTCGTCTCGGTGACGGCAGGGGCGCGCCCCGCACACCCGTCCGGATCGGGGTGCGCGGGGCGCGCGAAGCAGGTGTCAGCCCACGTTGGCGCAGGAGTTGCCGAAGGCCGGGTTCAGCAGGCCGACGACGCCCACGCTGTTGCCGCACAGGTTGACCGGGACGTGGACGGGCACCTGGATCAGGTTGCCGGAGAGCACACCGGGCGAGCCGGCGGCCACGCCCTCGGCCCCGGAGGACGCGGACGCCGCGCCCGCGGCACCGAGCAGGGCGGTGGCGGCCACCGCAGTCAGCGTGAGGGAGGTGCGGATGACGGACATGTCGGGCTCCTTGCCTGAGGACGGTGCCGCCTCCGGACGGGGGCGACACCCGGCATTCGCCGCCGCGCCGGCCCGGGCTGGGTGGACGGCCGCCTGTTCACCCCAACGAGTGCACCGGCCCCCGGCCCGTCGGAGCGCGGGTCGGTACGGCCGCGAGGCGTGTGCCGCTCCACCGGCCGCCGGCAGCGTGCACCACCGCTGACCGCCCGCGGACGACAGTGGCCCCCGGCCGAAGGTGGCCGCGCAGCGGGCCCGGCTTCCCTCCCTTCCGCTTCTGCTTCCGCCGCTGCCGGTCGGGGCGACGCGGTGGCGGCCCGACGGCCGTCGAGATCCCGCGTGGAAAAGTCGGATGTCCCACCGGTTCCTCGAAGGGGATCTCGGGGTTCACCCGGGTGCTGAGGCGTAGAGCTGGGCCGCCACCCGATCCGACCATCACCGCACGTCCTCGGTTGACTGCGGAAGGTAGTTCTTGGTGTGCCGAGGACGCGGATCTCCGCCGAACGGCTCCGACATTCCCGCCGACGGCACGGCCACCGGCCGAAGGCCCTGCGGGGGCCCACCAGATCTGAGAGGAACCTTGATGAACAGTCTCGTACAGAGCCGTGTGACGCGTGTCGCGGCGTGCACCGCCACCGTCCTGCTGGCCGCCGTCTCCGCCGGCGGCCTCGCCTTCGCCGACGGCATGGGCGACAAGGACGGCAAGAACGCCGGTTTCGGGCCGGGCCCGGTCGGGGAGCGCACCATCCAGCCGTTGAAGAACCAGTGCGCCACCGGCGAGCCGCAGGACCTGTGCCGCAACATCGGTGTCACGGACGGCTGGTACGACGGCAAGGACGTCAAGTTCCTCTACACCCAGAACTTCTTCTGCGACACCGCGGTCGCCTCCGGCGCCTCCAACGGCTGCGAGGTCGGCGAGAAGTTCAAGAACGTGCCACCCGGCACCACTTCGGAGAAGTTCACCGACCCGCTGTTCATCCCGGTGCCGCTGTTCAGCCCGGCGCCGCCGGTCCAGTGTCCGACCGGTCCGTGCATCGACCACCCGGACAACATCGACCTGTCCCGGCTGGCCGGCGCGCTCGGCAAGCCGGCCGACCAGTTGAAGGACGTGCCGCTGCCCGGGCACGACCACATCATCGCGGACCGGAACATGGACCGCCCCGAGTGGTGGCCCGTCTACGTCGTGGGCGTCACCAACCCCGAGTCCTTCAAGGAGATCGAGAAGGGCAAGGACCTGGCCACCCTCAAGCGCCTGGCCGCCGACCCCAACTCCGGTGTCACCGCGCCGATCCCCACCAACGTCTTCCTCTGGTTCCAGACCCTCGCCGGCACGGACGGTGACCACCCGGTGGTGCCGGTCGGCTCGATCGCCGCGGGCGCCGGCTCCACCCAGGGCCTGCAGCACACCGGTCTGCTCGCCGGCGGGTCCGCCGCCCTGGCCACCGCCGCGGGCGCGCTCCTGTGGTCCCGCCGCCGCAAGAACGCCTCCGCCGCAGCCGCCCGCCCGGCCGCCGCGGCCCCCGCGGAGAGCTGAACCCGCTGACGTGAACGGCCTTCCGTCACGCGGCGGCGAGCGCCACGACACCCGCGTCGTGGCGCTCGCCGCCGCGTGCGCCCTCGCGGGCGTCCTCGCCCTCGGCTTCGCGACCACCCACCAGAGCACCCCGCCGCCCGCTCCCGCGGCCGCGGGAACTCCCAGGCCGGCCGACGCCCCGCCCTCCCGGCCGCCGGGTCCGCCGCCCACGCCCACCGGCCTCGACATCCCCGACATCGGCGTCCACACCGCGCTGGACGCCCTGACCACCGACCGGGACGGCGTCCTGCAACCTCCCGACCGCCCCGACCGGGCCGGCTGGTACACCACCGCCCCCGCCTGGCAGAACCCCCTGGTCATCACCGGCCACGTCGACTACCCCGCGTCGGCCCCGCCGTCTTCTACCGCCTGGGCGAACTCCACCCCGGCCAGCGGCTCACCCTCACCACCACCGACCGGCACACCCGCACCTACACCATCGACGCCGTCCGCTCCTACGCCAAGGACGACTTCCCCACCCAGCAGGTCTACGGCCCCACCAGCACCCCCCAACTGCGCCTGATCACCTGCGGAGACTGGGACGCCGAGGCCCGCGCCTACCGCGCCAACACCATCGCCTTCGCCACCCTCGTCCCCGACCCGGACACCGCCGCCGGTTGACGGCGTCCCGCCGCCCCGTCCACGAGCGCTCCCGTGGGGGTCGAGCGCGGCGGCCCGCTCCGCGCGGGCGGCGAGGACCGCTTCGCGGCGTTCGGCGGACTCGGCCGGGACGGCGCGGCGTTCGCGCCCGCCGAGGCGGTCGACGTACAGCAGACCGTTCACGTGGTCGGTCGCGGGCCGCCGTCAGCGGTTCGGGCAGCGCCGGGTCCTGGCGCCCCGGCAGCCGTACGGTGTGCACCGCGCGGCGCGGCAGAGGTGGCAGCGGACCTCGTCGCCCGGCGCAGTACGCGGGAGGCGGCTGCGGAACTCGGCGGTGAGCACGGTGTCCCTCCGGGGCGGTCGGTCGACGGTCGGTCAGGTCAGACGGTGCCGGGCCGCCTCGGGCAGTCCGCCCCCTGCCGCGACCGCCGGGCCGCCCCCGCACAGGCGCTGCGCCTCGGCGCAGAGCGCAGGTGCGGAGGGTGGGGCGCGCGGACGGTGCCTTCACGGCCGGGGCGCGGCGGGGTGGTGGGGGCCGAGCAGGACGGCCGGGCCGTCGGTCTGCGGGTCGGCCCGGTGCCAGCCCTGGCGGAGGTAGAAGCCCAGCGGGCCGTCGGGCCGGGCGGTGGTGAGCAGCCAGCAGCGTCCGTCGACCGCGTCGGCGGTGACGGCGTCCAGCAGGGCGGTGCCGATGCCCCGTTCGGTGTGGCCCGGGCGGACGGCGAGTTCGTCGACCACCCGGGCGCCGCAGAGCCAGGCTTCCGTGCGTCGGGGGCCGAGCGCGGCTGCCACCCGGGGGTGGCAGCGGTCGGTGGGGAACGGGGCGGGGGTGGTCCAGGCGGTGGCGAAGCCCAGCAGCCTGCCGCCCGCGTCGGTGGCCGCCGCCGCGGTGAAGCTCGGCCGCAGCGCGTCCTGGGCCAGCCGCTCCAGGTAGGCGTCGGCGCGGTGGGCGGGCTCGTGCCAGGGCGGGCCGCCGAACGCGGCCGCGTACACCGAACGGACCTGGGCCGCGGCGGCGAGCAGCTCGCCGGATGGCAGCGGCCGGACCTGGTACGGCGTCATGCCGCTGTCCTGGCGAGGGGGGTGGGGGTGGCGTGCACCACCAGGTGCGCACGGGCGGAGGTCTCCGGGACCACGCCGCCGTAGCGGGCGTGCCCGCCCAGGTCGCCGGCCGACGCCTGCCCGAGCAGCACCCCGTCCCGCACCGGCCCCGAGCCCGTCTCGCCGCAGGACGGCTCGATCCCCAGCACCACCGGCGACTCCGCCACCAGCCCGCCCCCACTCCGCAAGAGGTCCGCACTTGCACACAGTGTGCAACAAGGGCGGGGCGGGTGTCGCCGCCCGCGCTCGCGACCCGGGCTGCCGTCGGGCACTCTTGCGATAAGTAGGCAGTTGCATACTCTTTGCAATAAGGTGGCGATGTGGACCCTTCGGTGATCGCAGGCGGCCGGACCGGAGCGCGGGCCCCGGGCGGCCGGCCGGCCGGACCCCGCACCGACCACCCGGACTTCGGCACGCTCGTACGCGACGAGGGCGCCGACCTGGTGGTGTGTCACGTGTGCGGGCAGGGCTTCCGCGCCCTGGGCTCCCACCTGCGCAGCCACGGCCTGAGCGCCGACGAGTACCGCACCCGCTACGGCCTGCGCCGTCTCCGCTCGCTGAGTTCGCGGGCCCTGGCCCGACGCCGGTCCGTGCGCCAGGCGGCGGACTTCCGCACCTCGGCCGAGCTGCGCGAGCGGCTCGCGACCGGCCACGCCATGTCCCGCTCCGGAGAACTCCGGCGGGCCGCGGCGAACAGGGCGGGCAAGCCGCAGCCGGAGGAACTGGTCCGCACCCGCGCGGCCCAGCTGGACGCCGGACGCCGCACCCAGTCCACCCGCAGGGCGCGACGACTGCGCGAAGCCCTCGACGAGTTGGGCTTCGACGACCTCGAAGACGCCCTGCGCACCCTCTACGTCCGCCGGGAGGGCGGCGTCGACGCGGTCGCCGCCCACCTGCGCGTGGGACGGGCCAGGGTGCGCGCCCTGCTGGAGGAGTACGGGATTCCCCTGCGCCCCACGGGGGTGAACTCCGCCGCCGGACGCCGCTCCCGGGTCGGGCTCAACGACGCGCACGCCGCCCGCCGGGTCGGCGCCCACGACATCAGGCAGTGGCTGGCCGAGCGCCGGGCGGCCGGCGCGACCCTGGGTGACCTCGCCGGGGAGACCGGGCGCAGCATCCCGTGGGTCGCGGCCCGGCTCGACGGGCGGCGGTCGGACGGTGCCGTCCGCTCCTACCGCCCGTAGTCCCCCCGCCCCCCGCCCTCCCCGCCGCTCCCGTCCGAGGCGTCGGAGTTCCCGCCCGGGCCGCCGCGGACCGCTCGGGGCGCTTCTCGAAACAACGCCGACCGCGCGGCGGGACCTGTCAGAATGGGCCCGCCATGGCAGCCGCCCCCCGCCTCCAGCAACCCCGTCCGGCCGCGCTCGACGTGCGGCTGGTGCGCGCCGCCGCGTTCGCCACGGCGGGCGCGGTGCTCGGTTCGGCCGGGCACGCCGCCGGGTGCGGCGGCCTCGCCTGGCGGCCGCTCGCGGCGGGCTGGCTGTTCGTGTTCTCGGCGTCGGTGGTGGTCGCCGCCCGGCGGCGCGGCCCGCTGGCCGCCACCCTGGCCGCCGCACTCGGGCAGGTGCTGTTCCACCTGCTGTTCCGACTCGCCGAGACCCCGCCCGCCCAAGCCGTCGGGTCGGTACCCGCCCGGGCGGCGGTCGCCCACGCCGGGCACGGCGCGGGAGGGTTCGCGCCGGCCTCCGGGATGCTCGCCGCGCACCTGGCGGCGGCCGTCGCCGTCGGCCTGCTGCTGCACCGGGTCGAGAGCGCGCTGGGCGGCCTGGTCGGCCTGGCCCGGCGGATGCGCGACACCGCCCGGCGGCGGGTCGCGCGGGTCGCCGTCCTGCTCCGGACCCTGCTGCGCGCGCCGTCCCGCCCGGCGGTCGCCGTCCCGCGCCCGGTGCGGCGGTCGGCCGGGCCGCTCGGGAGGCTGCTGATCGACGAGGTCGTGGTGCGGCGCGGGCCGCCCCGGGCGGGGACGGCGCGGCGGGCGTAGGAGCAGGGCTCCGCGCGCGCCACCGCGCCCCGCCGCCACCGGGTCGGCCGCCGCGTGCGCGCCGGGCCGCCCCGCGGGCTCCGCCTCCCCGGACCCGCCCGCCCGTCCGCCGCTCGCGGACCGGGGCGCGGCGGGCCGTTCTCCCACGCCCCAGGAGGGGACATCCCCATGCGTTCTGTTTCCGCCCGCCGCCTCGCCGGCTCCGTCGTCCTCGCCGCCGCCGCCGTCGCGGCGGCCGCCGTCCCGGCCTTCGCGCACGTCACCGTCCAGCCCGGCACCGCCACCCAGGGCTCGTATACCGCCGTCGCGTTCCGCGTGCCGGACGAGAGCGACACCGCCTCCACCACCGCGCTGGAGGTCGACCTGCCCACCGACCACCCGGTGGCTTCGGTGTCCGTCCAGCCCGTGCCCGGCTGGACCGCCGCCGCCGAGAGGACCAAGCTGGCGACCCCGCTCAAGACCGACGACGGCGACGAGATCACCGAGGCCGTCACGAAGATCACCTGGACCGCCGACGCCACCGGCAAGATCGGGCCCGGCCAGTTCCAGGAGTTCAAGGTCTCGCTCGGCCCGCTGCCCACCGACACCGACAAGCTGGTCTTCAAGGCCCTGCAGACCTACGACGACGGCACCGTGGTGCGCTGGATCGAGGAGGGCAAGGAGGGTCAGCCCGAACCCCAGCACCCCGCCCCGGTGCTGACCCTCACCAAGGCCGGCGCCGGCACCAGCGCGGACGCCCACGGCATGGCCGCCCCCGCGGCGGCTCCCGCCGCGGCCCCGGCGCACGCCGGCTCCGACTCCACCGCCCGAATCCTGGGCGTGGTCGGCATCGTGGTCGGCGTCGCCGGTGCCGCCCTCGGCGCGCTCGGCCTGCGCCGCCGCCCGTCCGCCTGACGGCCCCGGGGCGGGTGCCGTCCCCGGACGCCGAAGCCCTGCCCGCCACCGTGGGAACGGTGGCGGGCAGGGCGGTGCCGCGGTCGGCCGGGAGGCCGGCCTACTGCGGCAGCGTCCACCGCTGGTTGGGGTTGGCGGTGCAGCCGGAGAGTTCGACGGCCGTCCCGGCGGTGGTGGCGCCGCCGCGGACGCTCATACACGTGCCGCGGGCGCGCAGGGTGCCGTCGCCGACGAGCTGCCAGGTCTGGGCGGCCGTCCGGTTGCAGGGCCACAGTTGCAGGCCGGTGCCGTCGGTGCTGCTGCTGCCGGTGACGTCGGCGCACTTGCCGGCGATGCCGGTGACCGCCCCGGTGGGGGCCGAGGCGGGCAGCGAGGCGGCGATCGCCGAGGCGATGGCGTACGCGTCGCCGGTCGGCGTCGTCGGGTAGGTGTTCGTCGACTTCGCCCAGGCGTCCTCGATGGCGAAGAAGTCCACCGGCGCCGGTGCGCTGCCGGTGACCAGCGCGGTGTCCGGGGACGCCAGGTAGGCCGACCACGCCTTGGCGTGGACGTCCGCCACCGGACCGGACCAGTCCCGGGTCGCGTAGTCGTGCAGGCCGTTGGCCTCGGAGACGTTCCGGCCGCCCCAGGTGGTCAGCAGCGACCGGGCGTCGTACTGGAGTTGGTCGCGTTCGGCCGGTGTGGCGCCGAAGGAGACGGCCTGCGCGATCCACGGGCCGACCATGAAGCGGGCGTCCGTCCCGGTGAGCCTGTCGAGGTCGGCCTCGTCCGTGTTCCACTCGGCCGCCAGGGCGCGGAACCCGGTCAGGTCGCCCGCGCGGTGGGCGTCGCCGATCAGCGGCAGCAGGTCCCGGCTGCGGTTGGCCAGCGCCTGGCGGGCCGTGTCCACCAGGTCGTACCGGTAGGCGTCGCCGGAGCGCAGCGCCGGGTCCACCTTCAGCAGGGCGTCGAGGGCCGCGCGGACGGTGCCGGGGTCGTAGCGCATCCAGTCGTAGCGCATCCAGGAGGGCGTTCCGGAGCCCGGCCGGCACGGTCAGCGACGGCCGGGCGGTGAACAGGTCGTCCTGCGGCGCGCCCTGGACGGTCCCGACGACCGGCATGCCGTACGGGCCCTGGCGCAGCAGGTTCCAGGCCGCGGCGGCCTGGGGGTCGGGGCGGTGGCGGCCAGTCCGACCGTGGTACTGGCCGGGGACATGAGCACGGCGCCGATTTTTCGACGAAGGGTGGTTCTCATGACACCTCCGTGACGGTTCGGATGGGGCGAGACGGGAGCGGACGCGACGCGACGGCTCCGGGCGGGGAGGCGCGAAAGCGAAGCGGCGGTGCCGGCGGCGGGCGGCCGGTGGGCGACCGCCCAGGCGACGACGGACCGTTAGAAGGCGTACGGGGCAATGCCGTTGGCGGCCACCGCGGCGGCGAGGGCGCCGAACGCGGTGGCGCAGGCCGTGACCGGGGCCGCCGCGCACCGGGCGCTCACGCGGTCAGCCACCGGCGCAGCCTGCCGTCGCGGGCCCGCTCCACCAGGGGCGCGCCGCGTCCGGCGAGCCGGGTGAGGCCGTAACCGGCGGCGGTGCCCAGGAGCGCGCCGAGCAGGACGTCGTGCGGGTAGTGGACGCCGGCCAGGACCCGTTCCGCGCCCATGGCGGCGGCCGACAGCAGGGCGAGCGCGCCGAGGCGGCGGTCCACCAGCCACAGGGCGGCCGCGCCCGCGAAGACGATGACGGTGTGGTTGCTGGGCAGCGACCAGTCCCCGGCGGCCGGGCAGGCTTCCAGGGTGCGCCCGGCGTCCAGGACCTGGCACGGGCGCGGCTCGCGCAGCACCGACTTCAGGACCAGGTCGGCGGCGAAGGCGGCGGCGACGGTGAGTGGTGCGGCCAGCGCGCGGGCCACCGCCGTGCTGTCGGCGCGGCGGGCGCGCCACCAGGCCAGCACCATCAGGGCGGCGAGCAGCAGCAGCCCGAGGGTGGAGTAGAGGGTGACGGTGTGCTGGAGCGGGACGGGCAGACGCTGGGCCCAGTGGTCGATCCGCAGGTACAGGCCGCCGTCGAGGGGACGGCCGTCGAGCGCGAGCGGCTGCGCGTGCGCGGGGGCGGTCATCGGGACCCGGCCCGGCGGCGCGAGCGCAGCAGCTCCAGCGCGAGCGGCAGCAGCGAGACGACGATGACGAGGGCGACGATGGGCAGCAGGTAGCGGTCGACGTTGGGCACCGAGGAGCCCAGCGCGTAGCCGGCCAGGACCAGGCCGACGGTCCACACCAGGCCGCCGACGACCTGCCAGAGGGTGAAGGTGCGGGCGCTGACGCCGAGCGCGCCGGCCAGCGGGTTGAGGACGGTGCGCACGACGGGCACGAAGCGGGCCAGGACGACGGCCTTGGCGTGGCCGTAGCGGTCGAGGATCTCCTCGGCGCGCTCGGCGCCCTCGTGCAGGCGCCTGCCGCGCGAGCGGGCGAGCAGGGCGCGCCCGCCGCGCCGTCCGATCAGGTAGCCGGTCTGCGCCCCGGCCAGGGCGCCGACCACGGCCGCGGCGAGGACCTGGGCGAGGTTCAGGTGGGGGCCGCTGTGCGCCCCGGTAGTGCAGAGCAGGCCCGCGGTGAACAGCAGCGAGTCGCCGGGCAGGAAGAAGCCGACCAGCAGGCCGGTCTCCGCGAACATCACCACCGCGATGCCCAGCGCACCGAACGCGCCCAGCAGCGAGCCCGCGTCCAGCGGGTTGACGGCCAGTAGGGCCGACGAGGAGAGCAGCACAGGAGCGCCTTTCCGATCGGGGGCCGCGGGCAGGTGCCGACGCGCCTTCCGCGGGCGGGTGTTCCCCCGCGCGGCGTCGTGCCCGAGCGGCCGCGTCCAGCATGTCCGAGCGGCGCTGAAGGGTTCCTGAAGACCTGAAGGCGGCTTCAGCTTCCACCCGGCGCGACCTGCCACCCTGGTAGGTATGCGCGTACTGGTGGTGGAGGACGAACGGCGGCTGGCCCTGGCGCTCAAGCACGGCCTGGAGGTCGAGGGCTTCGAGGTCGACGTCGTGCACGACGGGCTGTCCGGTCTCGCCCGGGCCACCGACCACTCCTACGACGTGGTCGTCCTCGACATCATGCTGCCGGGCCTGAACGGCTACCGGGTGTGCGCGCGGCTGCGGGCCGCCGGCAGTGACGCCGGCATCCTGATGCTCACCGCGAAGGACGGCGAGTGGGACGAGGCCGAGGCGCTGGACACCGGGGCCGACGACTACCTGTCCAAGCCGTTCTCCTTCGTGGTGCTGGTCGCCCGGCTCAAGGCGCTGGCCCGCCGGATCGGCTCCCGCGCGCCGCAGCGCACCGTGTTGGGCGACCTGGTGGTCGACTCCGCCGCCCGCACCTGCACCCGCGCGGGCACCCCGGTCGCGCTCACGCCGCGCGAGTTCGCCCTGCTCGACCACCTCGCCCGCCGCGCGGGGGAGGCCGTCTCCAAGCGCGACCTGCTCGAAGAGGTCTGGGACGCCGCCGCCGACGGCGACCCCAACACCGTCGAGGTCCACATCAGCGCGCTGCGCCGCAAGATCGACACCCCGTTCGGCCGCGCCGCCGTCCAGACCGTGCGCGGCTCCGGCTACCGACTGGCGGCCGACGGTGGCTGACGAGCGCGCCGGCGCCCCGGCCGCCGGCCACCGGGCCGCCCGGCTGTGGCGGCGCCTCACCGGCCGGCCCCGCGTCGCCGCGCTGCTCACCCGCCTCGCCCCCGGCTCGGTCCGCACCCGCACCACCGCCGCCGCGTGCGCCGCCGTCGCCGCCGTGCTGCTGGTCGCCTCCGCCGCCGTGGTGCTGCTGCTGCACGCCAACCTGGAGCGCGGCGTGGAGGCCGGAGCCCGCGAACAGGCCCAGGTGGTGGCCCGGCTCGCCGCCGACGACCGCCTGCCCGACCCGATCCCGCTCGACCACGGCACCGACTTCGCCCAGGTCACCGACGCCTCCGGCCGGGTCGTCGCCGCCAGCCAGAACCTCGCCGGCCACCCGGCCCTGACCCCCGACGGCAGCGACAGCGGTCACGCCACCTTCGACTTCGGCGTGCTCGGCAACGAGCACCACCAGCGCGTCACCACGCTCACCGCCGACACCCCCACCGGGCCGGTCACCGTCCGCGTCGGTGCCTCCCTGCACACCGCCGATACCGCCGAGGACCTCACCACCGCCGCCCTCGCCGCCCTGAGCGCACTCCTGGTCGCCACCGTCGGCGTCGTCACCTGGCGCGCCACCGGCCGGGCGTTGCGCCCCGTCGAGGCGATCCGCTCCGAGGTCGCCGCGATCGGCGACCGCGACCTGGACCGTCGGGTCCCCGAGCCCGGCGGCGACGACGAGGTCTCCCACCTCGCCCACACCATGAACGCGATGCTCGACCGCCTGGAAGCCGCCGGCCTCCGCCAGCGGCGCTTCATCGCCGACGCCTCCCACGAACTGCGCAGCCCGCTCGCCGTCCTGCGCACCCAACTGGAGGTCGCCCACACCCACCCCGACCCGGCCGTGCGCGCCGACATGGTCGCCGGAGCCCTCCAGGACACCGACCGCCTCCAGTCCCTCGCCACCGACCTCCTGCTGCTCGCCCGCCTGGACGCCACCGGCCACGACGGCCCCCGCGAGGACGTCGACCTCGCCGAACTCGTCCGCACCGGCGCGGAGAACCGCGCCCGGCCGCGGGTCCGCGTCGCACTCGACCTCGCCGACCGGCCGCTGGCCACCGGCAACCCGCTCTGGCTGGGCCGACTGCTCACCAACCTCCTCGACAACGCCCGGCGCCACGCCGCCCGCCGCGTCCTGGTCCGCCTCGCCTTCGACGCCGCCGCCGGACAGGCCGTCCTCGACGTCACCGACGACGGCCCCGGCATCGCACCCGCCGACCGCGAGAAGGTCTTCGAACGGTTCACCCGGCTCGACGACGCCCGCAGCCGCGACGACGGCGGCACCGGCCTCGGCCTGTCCATCGCCCGCGACATCGCCACCCTGCACGGCGGCACCCTCACCGTCGAGGACGGCCCCGGCGGCGCGACGTTCCGCCTGCGGCTGCCCGCCCGGGTCAGCGCACCCGCCGCGCACGGCAGACGCGGGGCCGACCACCGGCAGACGGGTCCGCCGTCCGCGCAATCCGGTGGACCGTGCGGGAGGACGCGATGAGCTCCGGCGGACAGCTGCTGCCGGTGACGCCGGCGCTCGGCGCCGCGTGCGCGGTGCTGCTGGCGGCCGCCGCCCTGGTGGCGGGGCGCGGCGGGCTGGGCCACGGCCGGGCGGTGCTGCGGGCCGGGGTGCGGGCGGCGGTGCAACTGGCGGCGGTCGCGCTGGTCATCGCCTGGGTGGTGCGCTCGCTGTGGGCGGCGGCGCTGTTCGTGCTGCTGATGTTCGCGGTCGCGGCGCGGACCGCGGGCCGGCGGGTCCTGGAGGGCCGGGCGGACGCGGGCCGGTGGCGGTGGGCCTGGGCGGCGGTGCCGATCGCGGCCGGGGTGGCGCCGGTGCTGCTCCTGCTGGCGGCGACCGGCCTGCTGCCGCCGCGCGGGCTGAGCGTGGTCCCGGTCGCGGGCATCCTGATCGGCGGGGCGCTCACCGCCACCTCGCTGTCCGGCCGCCGGGCGCTGGACGAGCTGCGGGCGCGGCGCGGGGAGGTGGAGGCCGCGTTGGCGCTGGGCTTCGAGGAGCGCGACGCCCGGCTGGAGATCTGCCGCACCGCGGCGTCCACCTCGCTGGTGCCGGCCCTGGACCAGACCCGCACCGTGGGCCTGGTGACCCTGCCCGGGGCGTTCGTCGGGATGCTGCTCGGCGGCGCGGGCCCGGTGCAGGCGGGCGCGGTGCAACTGTTCGTGCTGGTCGCGCTGTTGGCGGTGGAGGCGGTGGCGGTCACGGTGGTGCTGGAGCTGGTCGGCCGCGGCCGGCTGGGCGGGTGAGCGGGCCGCCCCGGCGCTTCGGGGCGGGCCCGCGACCGTCGCGGTGGTGCGGCCCGGGCTCAGCCGCGGCGGGAGGGGGTGCCGGCGAGCCTGGCGAGCAGGGCGATCACGTTGATGCGCGCGGTCTTGTCGTTCGTCGCCGCCTGGTGGGCGTCGATCATCTGCTGGTCCACGTCGTCGCCCGGTGCGGCGAGGCCCACCCGCATCAGGTCGACGGTGTACGCGACGTACCGGGCGTGGTCGGCCGCGGCGGTGGTGGCCGTGACGTGGTCGATGCGGGCCGGGTCCACGCCGCGGATCAGCGCGGGGGTGGGCGGCGGGCCCAGCACGTCCGCGATCCACTGCACGAGGGCCTCCCGGGAGCAGCCCGGTTCCAGCGCGCAGGACTCCGCGGCGGCGAGCGCCAGCCGGATCAGCAGCTGGCCGAACCACTGGCCGGCCTCGGCGGGAGGCGTCCGCCCGCCGGCCGGTGGCATCACGGACTCGTACAGGCCGGCGGTGTCGCCGGCCCGTACGGCGGAGATGACGGCGCCCACGGCCGTGTCGATGGCATCCTGCTCGCTGGTCACGCCGCTGGTTCCCCTCGGAAGTCTGTGACGGGTTATCAACGTAGCGTGCCCACGGGCGGATGCGTGCCGCTTCTCCCGGTTGCCGGTACGCCGCGCTGTTGCGGACGGGCGCAGGGACGGGAGCGGCCGGACGCGCCGGAGTCCGGTCAGACCGCGCCGAGGTCGATCTCGACCGGGAACGGGACGGTGGCCCTGACCGTGCCGGTGAAGACGTCCGCGTCGCGGTAGGAGCGGGTCGCGGGGTCGAGGAGGTGGGTGTGGACGAGCGGGACGCCGTGGGGGGTCTGCTCGATCCGCCAGTAGAAGGCGATGCCGGCCCGGGCGTACTGGTTCACCTTCACGACGCGGTCCGTGGTCTCCGAGCCCGGTGACACGACCTCGACGACCAGCAGGACGTGCTCCGGGCGGGTGGGCGTGAGGTCGACGGTCTCGGCGCGGTAGACCACCACGTCGGGCCGCCGGTTGGTGAGCGGCACGTCCTGCAGGCGGACGTCGAAGCCCGTGTCGGCGTTCCACTCCGGCCCGGCGGCCGCGTCCAGGGCGTTCGCCAGGAGCCGGGCCCAGCGTACTGTCCGGCACCTTCGGGAAGCCGCCCCGGGCCGGGCGGTTTTCTTCGGGTTTCTTCCGGTCCCGAGAAGGGTGTTCAGAATATTCCGGGGCCGGGGTTGAGGATGTTGCGCGGGTCGAAGCGGGTTTTCGCCCGTTGGAATGCGGGCCACGCGTCGCCGTAGTGGGCGATCCAGTCGGCCTTGGTGAATTCGAGTGCGCCGATGGGGTAGCGGGAGCCGCCGGTGGCGCGGGCCTTGCGGTAGAGCTCGGCATTGCGGCGGAGCCGGTCGGCGGCGAATGCCGGGTTCGGGCCGGGGACGGCGGAGTTGTCGAGGATGTCGAACAGGTACATCCAGGGGGTCGCGTCCGCCCGGGGGCCGCGGAAGGCGGGGTGGTCGACGCCGGTCCGTTTCGCGGGGATGAGCAGGAGGGTGGAGCCGGGGGCGAGGTCGTGCGGGCTGAGGCCGCTGAGGACGTCCCGCAGGAAGCGCTCGACCGTCGAGCTGTTGAGCCAGACGTCGAACCAGGGCTTGACCAGGCGTCCGTAGTCCAGGGCGGCTTCCAACTGGGCGACCTGCCGGTTGACCTGGGTGACCCAGTCCGGGTGGCTCAGGTCGGTGACGGCGGCGTCGGACGGGGGCCGGCTGAGGCCGCGCAGCAGGTGCCGGCCGTCGGGCGGGGAGCCGGGCGTGAAGGGGACGCTGACGAGGAGCTGCCCCACGAAGGACGTCCCGGCCGGGGCCCAGAGGACGTAGGCGCCGAGCACCTCGCCGCGTTCGGTGAGGGTCCGCAGGTCGCCGACGGCCGCGTCGCCGGTCGGGTAGGTGAACTGGTAGGTCCGGACCGAGGGTTGCGCCGGCACCAGGTCGAGCCTGGCCCGCACGATGATGCCGCACTGCCCGAGTCCGCCGAGGGCGGCCCGGAAGAGGTCGGCGTGGCGGCGGTCGGAACAGACCAGGACCTCGCCCCGCCCGGTGACGATCTCCAACTCCTGGACGTGGTCGATCTGCAGGCCGCGGGTGGACCCGGCCCCCGGGGACGCGCCGCCGACCGCGAGGGTGCCGGCGACGGTGAGGTCGGTGTAGCCGGTGAACACCGGCGGTGTCAGGCCGCGGGCGAACGCGGCCGTCATCAGCTCCGTCCACAGCACGCCGCCGTCGACGTCGGCTCCCCGCGGACCGACCCGGTGGACCCGCCCGAGCCCGCGCATCTCGACGACCAGGCCGTTCTCGTTGAGCGACTGCCCGTGGGTGGTGTGGCCCCGGCCGCGCGCCGACACCTTGATGCCGCGGTCCGCGCAGAACCTGACCATCCTGGCGACGTCGTCGACGGAGCCGGGCCGCAGGACCGCGCCCGGCGTGCGGGCCACGATGCGCCCCTGGTCGACGCTGTCGGCGGCCCTGCTGCCGGCGTCGAGCCGGAGCTCGCCGTCCAGGCGTGGCACCCGGTCGAACGGGCCCGCGGCCGCGGCCTCGGCGACCCAGGCCCCGGTGGCGGCGCTGAAGCCGACCGCCGCCACCCCGAGCGCCGCCCCCCTGACCAGCGCGCGGCGCGACATCCCCGGTGCCGTCCCGGGTGCCGTCCCCGGTGCCGTCCCGGGTGTCATCTCCGGCGTCGTCTGCGGTGTACGGGTTTCCCTTTCCAACGCTTTCCCCCTGTTCAGGTCGCGAGGGCGCGGTCGACCGGGTGCGGGCGGCGTGCCCTGCCGTGGCCCGGAACGCCCACGCGGCGAGCGAAACAGCTGGAGGCTAACACCGGATTGTGGAGTGCGTATACGTAGAAAAGGGTTTTCCGATGGGAGCAAGGGTTATTTTTCATGCGCACGCCAATTCGGAAAAGCGGATTCCGTTCCGGGGCGGGCGCGGGTGAGGGGAAAGGGCGGCGGTCGGTGACCCGTGGGTCAGCCGACCAGGGCGGCGCGGCGGGGGGTGCGGGGGCCGGGCCGGGCGGTGTCGGGTAGGCCGGGGTCAGGCCGGGCGGGGGAGGGGCGGTGGCGGGCGAGTTCGCGGGCGTAGGCCCGCATCAGCGGCTCGTAGCGGTAGCGGCCGGGCTCCCGGGCGGTGAGCAGACCGGCGTCGGCGAGCCGTTCGAGGACGCGTTCGGCGCGGACCGGGGACTCGCCGAGCAGCCGGGCGGCGGTGGCCAGGCCGACGGTGCCGGTCGGCGCGAGGGCGAGCAGGTGGAAGGCCCGGACGGTGGGCGGGTCGAGGGCCGCGCAGCCCGCCGTGAAGACGGCCCGGACGTCCAGGCTGCCCAGCCGGAGCTCGTCCAGGGCCCGGTCCTCGTCCGCGAGCCGCTCCACCAGGTGCCGGACGGCCCAGGACGGCCGGGCGGCCAGCCGGGCCCCGCAGATCCGCAGCGCGAACGGCAGCCCGCCGCAGACGGCCGCGAGTTGGGCCAGGGCCCGCGGTTCGGCGGCCGTCCGGGCCGGGCCGAGCAGCCGGGCCAGGAACTCCCGGGACTCGTCCGCGGGCAGCGGCCCGAGGTGGACGGGGTGGGCCCCGCCGAGGTCGGGCAGCCGGGTGCGGGCGGTGACCAGCGCGGCGTTGCCGGGGCCGGCGGGCAGCAGCGGCCGGACGTGGGCGCCGTCCCGGGCGTCGTCCAGGACCACCAGCGTCCGCCGCCCGGCCAGCAGCGAGCGGAACAGCGCCGTCCGGGCCTCGGTGTCGGCCGGCACGACGGCGGACGGCACCCCGAGGGCGAGCAGGAAGCCGCCGAGCACGGCGTGCGGGGTGGCAGACCGCGGCCGACTGCCGCGCAGGTCGGCGTAGAGGGTGCCGTCCGGGTACCCGGCGCGGGCGGCGTGCGCGGCGTGCTGGGCCAGGGCGGTCTTGCCCGCGCCCGGCTGGCCGCTGACGACCGCGATCAGCGGGGCCCGGCACCCGGTGTCCCCGCCCACCTCGGCCAGCCGGGCGGCGAGGTCGGCGGTCTCGGCGGTCCGGCCGGTGAAGTCGGTCAGGTCCGGCGGCAGTTGGAAGGGGGTGACGAACCCGGCACGGGCCCGGGCGGGCCGGGCGGGCGCGGCCAGGGCCGGGTCGGCGCGCAGGATCGCCCCGTGCACGGCGCGCAGCTCGCGGCCCGGGTCGACGCCCAGCTCCTCCGCCAGGACCTGGCGGACCCGCCCGTACACGGCGAGCGCCTCCGACTGGCGGCCGCTGCGGTACAGGGCCGTCATCAACTGCGCCCAGAGCCGCTCCCGCTCCGGGTGCGCGGCGGTCAGCGACCGCAGCTCGCCGAGCAGTTCGGTGTGCCGGCCCAGCGCCAGCCCGGCCTCGGTACGACCCTCCACCACGTCCAGCCGGGCCTCGGTGAGCCAGCCGGTCTCGGCCCGGCGCAGCGTCTCGGAGGGGATGTCGACCAGGGCCGGTCCGCGCCAGAGCGCCAGCGCCTGCTCGTAGTGGGCGGCGGCCCGCTCCGGATCGTCCTCGCGCAACCGGGCGTGGCCGAGGTCGCGCAGCCGGGTGAACCGGTCGGCGTCGAACTCCTCGGCGCGGACGTCGAGGAGGTAGCCGCCCGCCTCCGTGGCCAGCCGCTCACCGGCCTCGCCGAGCGCCTTGCGCAGCCGCATCACGTAGTTGCGCAGCGTGGTGGCGGCGGTGCGCGGCGGACACCCGTCCCAGACCGTGTCCGCGAGCACCTCGGTCGGCACCACCTGCCCCCGCCGGACCAGCAGCGCCGCGAGCAGCGCCCGCTGCTTGGCCGCCGGGACCGGATGGCTCCCCCCTTCGTCCCGTACGAGCAGCGGTCCGAGAATCCCGAACTCCATCCCCCGTGCCTCCCCTGACACCTCGGCCTGCTTCGCCGGACGGCGGGGCCCGTCCCCCGACGGCCACCCGGCGTGATCCGTTCTATGCCCGGGCGGTTTTGACCGGCGGATCTCGCGGTGTCGGTCAATCAATTCCGGTCTTCGGGACGGTCTCCGGGACCGAGGCGGCGGAGGTGGGACGGTGGGGTGGCGGGTGGCGAGGGTGGGGCCGGCTGCGGATTGACCGGGGGGTCGGGGCTGCTCGGTCAATCAATCCCGTTCGACGGGTGGCTCAGCCTCGGTGGTTTCAGCCGCTGGTCCAGATGGTGTCGAGGTAGCCGCCGCCGCAGAGCCGGGCCGGGGTGCACGGGGTGCACGGGGTGCACGGGGTGGCCGCGACCGGGGTGGCGTAGCCGTCGTGCGGGGGACCGACACGACGGACGCGTTCCGCACGAGCCCGGCCTCGCCGACGCAGCTCTGCTCGAACTCGTTGCCGCCCGCGAGGGTGGTGGGTCGGAGTGTCCGCGCGGGTGCGGCCGACATCGGCGGAGGCCGTGGTGGCAGTGGCAGTGGCGGTGGCCGGGGCGGTGAGGCCGAGGGCGCGTGCGGCGGCGGTGGCCAGGACGTCTGCGCGACGCGGGAAGTGGGTGGGTCTCACCGTTCTCCTCGGGTGGCGGAAGGCGGTTGCGGACACGACGGCGACGGCGGGCCGGCGCCCGCCGCCGCCGGTTCACATCCTGCACGCCCGCCGTAGCGTCTGAGTCGCGCGGGGATCGCGGCCCCTCCCGGTGCGCGCTTTCCGGCGGTCGCCTCGCCTGGTGGACGGGTACTCTCCCGGGGCGCCGCCCTTCCCCGGCCCGCGCTCCGGCCGCCGCCCCCTGCCGGCGCGCGTTCTCCGGCCGTCGGCGTTCCGGATTGCGCCGTCTTCGGCGGGTCTCGTCCGGGGCCGGGGTCACCGCGCGGCGGGCGGGGTCCGGGATGTCGCGGTCCGGCTGCTGCGTCGCGCTGCTGCCGTCGCGCGGCTGCAGGGCGGAGGGAGCCGGACCGGTGGGAGTGGGGGTCAGCCGCGGGCGGTGTCCGGGTAGCGGCAGGCGGCCTTGCGGGCGCGGGCGAGTTCGGTCTCGCCGAGTTCGGCGACCTGGAGGGGGGCGGTGGCCGTGCGGGGGACCAGGCGTTGGTCGGCGACGCTGCTGGGGCCCTCGCCGCCGAAGCAGGCGACGGCCACCATCTCCACGGCGGTCTGCGGGTCGGTGCCGTCCGGGGGCGGGCCGGGCTGCCAGGGCACGGGGAACCCGGCGGAGGCGTCCGCGGACATGCCGATCTGCTGCCACTGGGACGTGCTGCCCGTCCTGGGCAGGTACGCGGCGTAGCCGACGATGCCCAGGCGGTCTCCGGTGGCGTGGAGTTCGTAGCGGCCGGGCGTTTGGCCGGAGCCGGGTGCCGGTGTGACGGTGAGTGTGATCGAGGCGGGCGGTGCCACCGCATCGGGACAGTCGGTGGGTTGGAGGTCGGCGGGCGGGTTGCCGTGGATCACGGCGGAGGAGACGTAGCCGCCGGTCGCGGTCCTGAACCAGCGGACGTCGGGCGAGCCGGAGGTGGCGTCGATCACCGTGTCGCCCAGGCAGAAGCCGGTGAGCTGGAGGCGGCAGCCCGCGGGCAGTTGGAGGACGACGTCGGCGCTGAGGCTGGCTCCGGCGCGCAGCCGGGTGCTCTCGATGTAGGTCGTGCCGGAGAACACGGCCGTGGACGGTGTGGCGGTGGCGGCCGGACAGTCGGCCGCGTTGGGGTTCGGCGTCGCGTTCGCGGCGGAGACGGTCGAGGTCAGGGCGTTCTCGGTCGCGCTCCGGCTGCGGCCGAAACCGGACGTCCGTGCCGCGACCAGCGCCAGGACGACGGTGAGGACGAGCAGGGCGGCCGTGCCGGCGGTCGTCCAGCGCGGCCGTCGACCGTCGTGCACCGTCTCGGCCGACGGGTGTCCGGACAGCGGCACCGCTCCGGTGACGACGTCGCCCGAACCCGAACCCGAGTCTGAGCCCGAGCCCGGGGCGTCGTCCGCCGTAGCCCCCTCAACGGTCGGCTTCTCCGCAGCCGCCGGTGTGGTATCCGCCGCATTCTCCGCGGCCGGGGACGGGGACGGGGTCCCGGCCCCGCGGCCGAGTTCACGGTCGAGTTCGTTCCAGCGCCGCGTCCACTCCTCGACGTCGCCGCCGCAGGCCCCGACGTAGGCCTGGGTCACCTCCAGGCTGGGCAGCCGGACGCCGCCGGCCGCGTCGCTGAGGGTGGTGGCGCCGAATCCGGCCCGTTCGGCGAGCACGCGGTAGGTGGGGTTGCCGGCCCGTTCCCGGACCAGCCGGAGGTCGTGGGCGAAGGCGGGGACGGGCCCGTCGGCGGGATCGACTGGACGCGGTCTGCGGGCCACGGGCTCTCCTCACCTGGCGGATCGACAGTTCGTTCCGGGGAACTTCCGATGAGGCGGGGAGTTCCTTCACCATGTGCACGGACAGCGGAGATCCGGGCAGGCCGGACAGCCGCCCGGGGACGGTGCACGTGTGATCATCATAACTCCCGCCGACGTGGCGTCAGCGGGAGTCCGGGCGATTTGCCCGTGATGCGAACGACGGTGAGGTCCCGTCAGGAGCCGCCCCCGGGCAGCCGGTCGCTCAGCCGGCCGGCACCCGGGCCACCGCCACCACCTGGAACTCCACCGCGGCCGCCGCCTTCGCCGTCGCCTCCGGGCCGGCCCCGATCACCTGCCGCCGGTGACCGGCGTCCACGGCGCACCGGACGCCGCCGACGTCGACCGGGCCCGGGAGGCCGCGATACGGCCGCGCTATCCCGGCCTCCTAGCGTCCCGGACAAGTGCGGACCTCGGCGGAGGCCCCACCGACTCCCCGTCAGAAGAAGCACGTTCGAAGGAGAACACCCGTTGCGCAAGCTCATGGGCCGCGCCACCGCGGCCGCCCTCCTGTCGGCGGCCTCGGTGGCCGGCGTGGTCCTGGCCCCCGGCACCGCGGAGGCGGCCTCCTACAACAGCGCCTGCGGCAGCGGGTACCGGGAGATCGACCACCTCACGCTGAACGGCTACGGCACGGTCTTCCTGACCTACAGCAGCTCGACCGGGAAGAACTGCGTCGTGACCGTCCGGAACCAGCCGGGCGCCGCCCTCTACATGAACGCCCTGGTCAGGCTGGCCGGTTCGGCGGACTGGATCGGCGACTACGGCGACTACACCACCTACGCGGGCCCGGTGTACGTCTCCGCGGCCGGCCGGTGCATCGACTGGGGCGGCGAGATCGAGACCGCCTACGAGTACCGCCTGAGCGTCCACTGCGGCTGAACTCCCGTACCGGCAGACCCTCTCCACCACAGCGCCCCCACCGCAGCGCCCCCACCGCAGCGCCCCCACCGCAGCGCCCCCACCGCAGCGCCCCCACCCACCGAGCCCGGCCGGACGCCTCCGGCCGGGCTACGGCGGCGCTACCCCGGACCGGTAGGAAGGGGGCCGTCCGCACCGGACCGCGCCCCGACCCCCAGGAGTACCCCCATGCGCAGGACGTTCTCCGCCCTGGCCGCCGCCGGCCTCATGCTCCTCGGCGGCATCTCCCTCGCGCCGCAGGCGAGCGCCGCCGATACGTACGGCTGCAGCGGCAGTCTGGTCGGCACCTACGACCTCAAGACCGACAACGGCACCGGCACCAAGTACGGCGAGCTGTACCTCTACTACTCCAGCGCCAACGGCGGCACCAACTGCGCGGCCGCCGTCGACACCCACTTCGCCTCGGGCGTCACCAAGTACCAGGCCGTCTACCTCTGGCGCTGCGTGGCCGGCACCCACGCCGGTGACTTCTGCAGCTACGACCAGTCCGACAGCGACGACGGCAACTTCACCTGGTACGCCGGCCCCGCGAAGGTCACCGGCACCGCGAACCGCTGCGTCATGGTCTACGGCCGCGTCGACGACCCGAACAACAGCAAGGTCGCCGACACCACCGTCCTGGCCTCGCACTGCGGCTGACCGGACGGAGGGACGGACGGGCAGGCGGGCGGGCGGCGAAGAGCCGCTCGCCCGCCCGTTCCGTTCAGCCCGCGCGCAGCTCGGCCCGGGCCAGCGCCGTCACCGACAGCAGCAACACCGCCGTGCCCAGCAGCGCCGCCGGGGTGAGCGGTTCGTCCAGCACGGCGGCGGCGAACACCGTGGCGCTGAGCGGCTCGATCAGCGCCACCACCGAGGCCGTCGCGGCCCGGATCACCGCCGCGCCCGCGAAGTACAGCGCGTACGCGAGCGCGGTCGGCACGGTGGCCAGGTAGCCGAGCAGCAGCAGCGTCGAGGGCAGCGCGCCGGTGGACGGCAGCGGGCCCTCGGCCAGCGCGAACGGGAACAGGCACACCGCGCAGACCGCGAACGACCACAGGGTGGTGGTCGCCGGGTCGTCCGGGACGGCGGTGCGCGAGGCCCGGTGGCGGGTGGCCACCGTGATCGCCGCGTAGCCCGCCGCCGAGGCCAGCGCCCAGGCCAGGCCCGCCGGTTCGACCCCGCCGGAGCCGGAGCCGGAGCCGTCGCCCAGCACCAGCACGCCCAGGCCCAGCACCGCCCCGGCCACCGCGGCCAGTCCGGCCCGGCCCAGCCGCTCACCCATCAGCAGCCGCCCGCCGAGCGCCACCAGCACCGGCGCCGCCCCCAGCGTGACCACGGTGGCGACGGCCAGCCCGGTGTCCCGGACGGCCAGGAAGTACGCGCTCTGGAACAGGGTCAGCCCCAGCCCGTTGAGCAGGACCCGGCCTGCGGCGGGGCGCGGTGCGGGCCGGTCCGCCCGCCCGGTGAACGGGCGCAGCGCCAGCAGCACCGCCACGCCGCCGACCGAGCGCCAGAACGTGAGCGCGAGCGGCCCCAGGCCGCTGCGCGGGAACAGCAGCGCGGCCGCCGCCCCGGCGGTGCCCCAGGCGGTGGCGGCGAGGGCGACGTAGAGCAGGCCCCGCCGCGCGGGCAGGGCGGAGGAGTGCGAGGAAGGGAACGAGGACACGGGTGGACTCCCGGAAAGCCGTCATGGTCGGTGGGCCACGGAAGCGGGCGGCACCGACCGGCCCGGGGCGGCCGTCCGGAGGGGACGACGGGCCCGGGCGGGCTCAGGAAGTGGCCGGCCGCCCGCTCAGCGAGCGGGAGGGGGCAGGACGCCGCGATGCATGGCCGCCACTGTACGCGAGGGCGTGCGGCCCGCGGACCGCACGCGGGCCGCACGCGGGCCGCCCGCTTCACGGCACGCGAACGGCGCGGTCCACGGCCCGGGGGAGCGTGCGGTTCAGGCCGGGTAGGCGTGGGTCTGGGTGGCCTTGACGGCGGCCCAGACGCGGGTGCCGGGGGTGAGGTCGAGCTCGGCGGCGGCGGTGGGGGTGAGGTCGGCGGCCAGCGGGAGGGGGCCGGTGAGGTCGACCCGGAAGCGGTCGCCGTGCAGGTCGAGGCCGGCGACGGTGCAGGGGAAGAGGTTGCGGGCGCTGGTCTCGGGGCGGTGCCGGTGCAGGGTGACCGCGTCGGGCGGGAAGGCGACGAACGCCGGGCCGGTCACCTCCTCGTCGGTGCTGAGGACCTGGCCCTCGGGGAGGGTGACCTGCCGGCCGGCGGCGGTGCCCTGGTAGAGGTTGAGGCCGACCAGCCGGGCGATGTAGTCGGTGCGCGGGTGGCGGGCCACCTCGGCCGGGCGGCCGGTCTGCACGACCCGGCCGGACTCGATCACCACGAGGCGGTCGGCGAGCACCATGGCGTCCAGCGGGTCGTGCGTGACCAGCACCGCGACGGCCTCGAACTCGGCCAGGTGGCGGCGGAGTTCGGCCCGGACGTCGAGCCGGGTGCGGGCGTCCAGCGCGGCCAGCGGCTCGTCCAGCAGCAGCAGCCGCGGCCGGACGGCCAGCGCCCGGGCCAGCGCGACCCGCTGGGCCTGGCCGCCGGAGAGCTTCGCGGGGCGGTGTCCGGCGTGCTCGGCCAGGCCCATCCGCTCCAGCCAGGGCAGCGCCTCGGCGCGCGCGGCGGCCCGGCGCAGACCCCGGCTGCGCGGGCCGAAGGCGACGTTGTCGAGCGCGGACAGGTGCGGGAAGAGCAGGTAGTCCTGGAAGACCACGCCGATCGGCCGCTGCTCGGCGGGCCGGAACACGCCGTCCGCGGGGGAGTCCAGCGGAGTGCCGTCCAGGTGCAGGTGCCCGTCGGTGAGCGGCAGCAGCCCGGCCAGGGCGCGCAGCGCGGTGGACTTGCCCGCGCCGTTCGGGCCGAGCAGGGCGAGCACCTCGCCGGGCTCGGCGGCCAGCGGCACGTCGAGGGTGAACGTGCCCCGGGTGACGCGCAGTTCGGCGTCCAGGGCGGGAGCGGGAGGCTTCTTCGCGGGGTTCGCGGGGTTCGCGGGGTTCACGGGGTTCACGGGGTTCACGGGGTTCACGGGGTTCACGGGGTGGACATCCAACGGTCGCGCAGCCCGGCGAGGACGGCGACGGAGACGGTGAGCAGGATCAGGCTGAGCGCGATGGCCGCCTCCGGGTCGGACTCCATGGCCAGGTAGACCGCCAGCGGCATGGTCTGGGTCCGGCCGGGGAAGTTCCCGGCGAAGGTGATGGTCGCGCCGAACTCGCCCAGCGCCCGGGCCCAGGCCAGCACCGCACCGGCCCCGATGCCGGGGGCGACCAGCGGCAGGGTGACCCGGCGGAACGCGGTCAGCCGGGAGGCGCCGAGGGTGGCCGCGGCCTCCTCGTAGCGCGGGTCGGCGGCGCGCAGCGCGCCCTCCACGCTGATCACCAGGAACGGCATCGCGACGAACGCCTCGGCCACCACCACGCCGGTGGTGGTGAACGGGAGGGTGACGCCGGTCCAGGCGTCCAGCCAGCGGCCCAGGATGCCGTTGCGGCCGAGCACCAGCAGCAGCGCCACGCCGCCGACCACCGGGGGCAGCACCAGCGGCAGGGTGACCAGGGCGCGCACCAGCCGCCGCCCGGGGAACTCGGTGCGGGCCAGCAGCCAGGCCAGCGGCACGCCCAGCACCAGCGCGACGCCGGTGGCCAGGGTCGCCGAGAGCAGCGAGAGCTTGAGCGCCTGCCACACCTCGGTGCCGGTCAGCAGCGAGGGCAGCGCGCTCCACGGCGCGCGCACCAGCAGCCCGAGCAGCGGCAGGACCAGGAAGGCCAGGCCGAGCAGCGCGGGCAGCAGCAGCGCGGCGGGGACCCGCCCGGCCCCCCGGGGCCGCCGCCGGCCCCGGGGGTGTGGTGCGGGTGTGGTGCGGGGGGTGCCGGGCCGGGTCACGGCGCCTGGAAGCCGGCCTCGGTGAGCACCCGGCGGGCGTCCGCGGAGCCGACGTAGCCGAGGAACGCGGCGGCGCCGTTGCTGTTGGGCGCCTTGGCGAGGGCGGCGATCGGGTAGTCGTTGACGGCCTGCGCGGCCTCCGGGAAGTTCACGCCCTCGATCTTGTCGGCGTCGGCCTTGACGTCGGTCTGGTACACCAGCGACGCGTCGACCTCGCCCAGCTCGACCTTGGTCAGGGCGCCCTTGACGTCCTGCTCGTAGGTGACGGGGGTGAGCTGCACGCCGGCCGCGTTCAGCGCGGTGACGGCGGCGGCGCCGCACGGCACCTCCTTGGCGCACAGCGCGGTCTTGACGCCGGTGAGGTCCTTCAGGGCGGCGATGTGCTTGGGGTTGCCCTTGGCGACGGCGATCTCCAGCGTGTTGCGGACGAACACGGTCGGGTCGCCGCCGGTCAGCTTGGCGTCGGTGACGGTCTTCATGGTGGCCGGGCTGGCCGCGGCGAACACGTCCACCGGCGCGCCGGAGACGATGCTCTGGGCCAGCGCGGAGGAGCCGCCGAAGTTGAAGGTCACGGTGGTGCCCGGGTAGGCCGCCTCGAAGCGCTTGCCCAGCTCGGTGAAGGACTCCTTCAGCGAGGCCGCCGCGAACACCGTCACGGTGCCCTTGACCTCGGGGCGGGCGGGGGCGGAGCTGTTCGAGGCGGAGCCGCTGCCGGAGCTGCTGCACGCGGTCAGGCCGGCCGCGAGGGCGAGGACGGCGGAGGCGGCGAGGAGTCGTCTGACGCTGCGCATGGATGGTTTCCCCTGGTCGTGGTGGGCGGTGGCGGGCCGGAGCGGAGTGCGAGGGTGGGGTGCGATCAGGCGATCATAGTGCCGCAGCTGCGGGGTCCAGGACTGCTGTCTCATCGCACAAGCGACCTTAAGCCGAACTTAAGGGTTGCATGTGCAATACCTCAAGACCCCGCCGTCCCCGCCGCGCTGCCCCCTCGCCCCCCGACGGCCGCCCGGGAGATACTGACGCGGTTTCAGCGAACCTCCACCGCGCGGGGGTTCGTCCGACGGAGGGGACCCCATGACCGCCACCCGCGTGCCCGGCCCGGCCGGGCTGCCGCTGATCGGCTCCCTGCTCGACCTCAAGCGCGACGCGCTCGGCACCTACCTCGCCGCCCGCCGCGACCACGGCGACGTGATCCGGGTGCAGGCCGGCCCGCCCGGGCTGCGCGCCGAGCTCTGGATGGTCTTCTCGCCCGAGGGCGCCCAGCAGGTGCTGGCCACCGAGGCCGCCAACTTCCGCAAGGACAACGTCTTCTACGGCGAGATCCGGGAGAGCTTCGGCAACGGCCTGCTCACCGCGCAGGACGCCGACTACCTGCGCCAGCGCCGCCTGGTCCAACCGCTGTTCACCCGCCGCCGGGTCGACGGCTACGCCGACGCGATCGGCGCCGAGACCGCCGCCCTGGCCGCCCGCTGGGCCGCCGCCCCCGACGGCGTCGTCGACCTCGGCGAGGAGATGAACCGCTTCGCGCTGCGCACCGTCGCCCGGGTCCTGTTCGGCCAGGACGTCGAGGAGGCCGTCGAGACGGTCCACCACGCCTTCCCGGTCCTGAACGGCTTCGTCCGCGACCGCGGCTTCTCCCCGCTGCGGCTGCCCCGGCAGTGGCCGCTGCCCGGGCACCGCAAGGCGCTCGCCGCCGAACGCGCCCTGTACGAGGTCTGCGACGGCATCATCGCGCGCCGCGCCGCCGAAGGGGCGGACGGGCGGGGCGGGGCCGACGGGAACGCCGAGGGCCAGGACCTGCTCGCACTGCTGGCCGCCGCCCGCGACGAGGACGGCAACCGGCTGGACCCCACCGAACTGCGCGAACAGGTGCTGATCTTCCTGCTGGCCGGCCACGAGACCACCGCCACCTCGCTCACCTTCGCCCTCCACCTGCTCGGCAAGCACCCCGAGCAGCAGGCCCGCGCCCACCGGGAGGCCGCCGAACTGCTCGCCGACGGCCGTCGCCCCACCGCCGCCGACTACGCCGAACTCCCTTACCTGACAAGGGTGCTGAAGGAGACCATGCGGCTCTTCCCGGCCGCGCCCTCGGTCGGCCGCCGGGCCGTCGAGGCCACCACGGTGGGCGGCGTCACCATCCCGGCCGGCGCCGACGTCCTGGTCGTCCCGTACGTCACCCACCGGCACCCCGGGCACTGGGAGGACCCGGAGCGCTTCGACCCCGAGCGCTTCACCCCCGAACGGGAGGCCGCCCGGCACCGCTACGCCTGGTTCCCGTTCGGCGGCGGCCCGCGCGCCTGCATCGGCCAGCACTTCTCGATGCTGGAGTCGGTGCTCGCGCTGGCCGCCCTGCTGCGCGAGTTCGAGGTCACCGCGATCGACCGGGACGTCCCGCTCGGCCAGGGCATCACCCTGGAACTGCACGGCCCCGTCCGGGTCCGGCTCACCCCGCGCGGCTGACGGCGGACGCCGCACCGCCCGCCCCCGACGCGGCGGGCGCGGGGACGGGCGGTGCGGGTGTTTGTCACGGGGTGCCGGTGTCACGGAGCACCGGCGGTGCGGGGGCGGCTCAGCGGGTGACGCCGGCCAGGCACAGGGTGTACGAGCTGCTGCCCTTGTCCACCCAGTAGCCGGCCTCGGCCTCGGGGAACGCCGTGCAGGCGTCGGCGTCGGAGGAGGAGAGCCGGCCCACGACCCGGAAGTCGGCGTCCGAGCCGCCGCAGTCGACGACCGAGACGTCCGGGGAGAGGGTGGACCCGCTGTTGTGGACGCAGTCGCCCACGTCGGCGTAGTCCGGGTCCTGCTGGATGCTGTAGAGCAGCGCGCCGACGGCGACCACGGGGATCAGCAGGCCGAGGACCTGCGGCCGCAGGTACAGCGGGCGGCCGGTGGGCAGCGGCGTGCCCGGGGCGCCCGGGACGGGGGCCGGCAGCTTCCGGAGCTTGAGCCAGACGACCAGGTTCATCAGCATGGTGACCGGGTTGATCACCGCGGAGGCCACGCCCCACCAGCCCTGCCACAGGCTGTCCGCGGTCATCCGCCGCAGGGTCGCCGTCCCGCAGTCCCGGCAGAACGGGCCGGGCACCCGCAGGAACCGCATCATCACCAGGAAGCCCTGGTGGCCGCGGACCGTGACGTTCGCGGCGGGCACGGAACCGCAGAAGCGGCAGAACGGGCCCGGCTGGGGGCCGGCCGCGGCGGGCGCCGCCCACCCGGCCGGTTCGGCGCCCGCGGGCGGCGCGGTGGGGACGGCCGCCGGCGCGGCGGGGTCGGCGGGCGGGGCGTGACGGGTACGGACACGGAGTTCCTCTGGCGGGGGCGTGCGGGAGCACGCGGGGAAGGCGGATGACGGCCGTCGGCCTCCGGCAACAGCGGGACTCCGCTGCGCCGCGCGACGGTTCGGCCGGAGAGTAGCGGGTCCGAACGACAGTGCGCACTCCGGTTTCGCCGGGCCGTTTGTGCTCGGCCGGCACGCGCCCCGTACGCGGTCCGGGCCCGGCCCGTTCCGCCGCCCGTTCGGCTGCCCGTCCGTCCGGCGCTCGTCCACCGCCCGGTGGGGCGCGGCGGGGGTCGGAACGTGCGCGGGGCGCGTGCGGGGGCGCGCGCGGAGGCACACGTCGTCGCGCCATTCGAGCACACAACGCCCATCGCACGTAGTGCTTTTCACATCTTCTGGTGACCATTCGTCAACTCTGGGTAGCGTCCACGATTCCTGGACCGCACGAGCTCGGGCGAGCGGCGTCCGTCCCTCGCAGGAGGCACCCGATGGGATCGATGGACCACTTCAGTTTCGGCTGGCTCACGCCGCTGCTCTCCTACGCGATGGCCTGCGCCGGCGCCGCCCTCGGCCTGCGCTGCACCCTGCGGGCGCTGTCCGCCACCGGCGCCTCCCGGCGGAACTGGCTGCTCACCGCCGCCGCCGCGATCGGCTCCGGGATCTGGACGATGCACTTCGTCGCGATGTTCGGCTTCACCGTGGACGGCACCGCTCTGCGCTACGACGTCCCGCTGACCGTCCTCAGCCTGCTGGTCGCGGTCGCCGTGGTCGGCCTCGGGGTGTTCGTGGTCGGCTACGGCCGCCACCGGGGCCGCAGCCTGCTGCTCGGCGGCCTCACCACCGGCGTCGGCGTCGCCGGGATGCACTACCTCGGGATGGCCGCCGTCCGGATTCACGGCGAACTGCGCTACCAGGCGGGCGCGGTGGCGCTGTCCGTGCTGATCGCGGTCGGCGCCGCCACCGCCGCGCTCTGGGCCGCCGTCACCATCCGCAACGCGTACGCGGCGGCGGCCGCCGCGCTGGTGATGGGCGTCGCCGTCAGCTGCATGCACTACACCGGGATGGCCGCCGTCCACGTCCACATGGAACCCGCCCGGACCGGGCTCGGCGGCGCCACCCCGCTGGAGTTCGTCTTCCCGCTCGCGGTCGGACTCGGCTCCTTCCTCTTCCTCACCTCCGCCTTCGTCGCGCTCTCCCCGACCGCGCAGGAGCACGCTGCCTACCGCGAGGCCGGCGAACTCGCCGTCGAGGAACTCGGCCGCGCCGCCTGACCCCCGCGCCCGCCTTTCCGCCGCGCCCGCCTTTCCGCCGTACCCGACCGCGCCCGCTTTTCCGCCGTACCCGACCGCGCCCGTACGCCCGCGGCGCGCCCGTCCCGCGCGCCCGCCCGCGCCCGTACGACCGCCGCCCCGACGACCCCCGAAGCCCGAAAGGCCGTCCCACACCCATGCGCGCAAGCCGAGGCACCTCCCGCAGCGGACCGCCCGCCCCCAGCCACCCGCGCGGCCCCGCCCGCACCCGGCCCGGCGCACCCCGGCGCGGGGCCCACGCCGGGCCGCCCGCCGACGAGACGCCGCTCACCGCCCCGGCGCCCGCCCGGCCCGGGCTGCGGCCGCGCACCGTCCGGGCCCGGATCGTCGCCGTGCTGATGGTCCCGGTGGTGTCCGTGATGGCGCTGTGGGCGTTCGCCACCGTCACCACCGCCGGCGACGTCCGGGACCTGCGGCGGATCAAGAGCGTCGACGCCGCCCTGCGCACCCCCCTCGACCGCACCGCCGCCGCCCTCCAGGCCGAACGCGCCGCCGCCGGACAGTTCCTCGCCGCCCCCGGCCCCGACCAGGAGGCCGCGCTGCGCGGCACCGCCCGGCAGACCGACCTGGCCGCCGCCCCGCTCACCCTGGCCCCCGACTACAACCGCGCCGACGCCGAAGGGCTCGGCCCCGAGGCCGCCGGCCGCCTCGACACCCTCGGCCGCGCCGTCGCCGCCCTCCCCGCGCTGCGCGCCCGCCTGCTCGACCGCGACGTCCCCTGGAGCGACGCCTTCACCGTCTACACCGCCGCCGTCGACGACGCCCTCGCCGTCACCGGCTCGCTCACCGCGCTCCAGGACCACCGGGTCGCCGCCGACGCCCGCGTCCTGCTCGAACTCGCCCGCTCCCGCGAGCAGCTCGCCCGCGAGGACGCCCTGCTGCGCGCCGCCCAGCGCGCCGGCCGGCTCACCGAGGCCGGGTACCGGCAGATCGTCCAGGCCGCCTACGCCCGCGCCCAGTTCGAGCGGACCGCCGTCCCCGACCTGCGCCCCGCCGACCGGGCCGCGCTCGCCGTCCTCACCGACGGCCCCGAGTACCAGGAACTGCGCCGCTACGAGGAGGCGCTGCTGGCCGCCGCCGACCCGGACGCCGCCCTCGCCGCCGTCCCCGCCACCCGCTGGGCCGCCGTCACCGACACCACCGGGCAGGCCCTGGCCGCCCTCGAACGGCAGGCCGGCGCGACCGCCGCCGCCCGCGCGGACCCGTACGCGCTGGGCCTGTTCACCCCCTCCGGCGCCACCGTGCTGCTCGGCCTGCTCGCGGTCCTCGCCTCGCTGCTGGTCTCGGTCCGGGTCGGCCGCGGCCTGGTCGCCGAGCTGCACGCCCTGCGCAACTCCGCGCTCGAACTCGCCGGGCGCACCCTGCCCGCCACCATGCGCAGGCTGCGCTCCGGCGAGGAGGTCGACGTGGACGCCGAGGTGCCGCCGCGCGAGCACGGCGGGGACGAGATCGGCCAGGTCCACCGGGCCCTCGACAGCGTCCAGCGGGCCGCCGTCACCGCCGCCGTCGAACGCGCCGAGGTGCTCTCCGGCGTCTCCGGCGTGTTCGTCAACCTGGCTCGCCGCAGCCAGGTGCTGGTGCACCGCCAACTCACCCTGCTGGACGCGATGGAACGCCGCACCGAGGACCCGGCCGAACTCGACGACCTGTTCCGGCTCGACCACCTCACCACCCGGATGCGCCGCCACGCCGAGGGCCTGATCATCCTCTCCGGCGCCGCCCCCGGCCGCGCCTGGCGCAAGCCCGTCCCGCTCACCGACGTGGTCCGGGCCGCCGTCGCCGAGGTCGAGGAGTACGCCCGGGTCGACGTCCACCGCCTCCCGCCCGCCGCCGTCACCGGCCCCGCCGTCGCCGACCTCACCCACCTGGTCGCCGAACTCGTCGAGAACGCCACCGGGTTCTCGCCCCGCACACCAAGGTCCAGATCCGCGGCGAACAGGTCGGCAACGGCTACGCCCTGGAGATCGAGGACCGCGGCCTCGGCATGGGCCCCGAAGCGCTCGCCGACGCCAACCGGCGGATCGACGCCAGCGAACAGGTCGACCTCTTCGACAGCGACCGCCTCGGCCTGTTCGTGGTCAGCCGGCTCGCCAAGCGGCACGGCGTCCGGGTCTCGCTGTGCCCCTCCGCGTACGGCGGCACCACCGCGATCGTGCTGCTGCCGCTCGACCTGCTCGACCTGCGCGACCTGCGTGACCCGCGCGAGGGTGAAAGCCGTTCGGGCGCGCGGGAGTTGGCTGCTGTTCCCGAACTCCCGCCGACGGTAAGGACGTTGTCCCAGGCGCTCGCCCCGGTCCCGGTCCCGTCTCCGGCGCCGACCCCCGCCGGGTCGCGCCCGCCGTCCGCTCCGTCCGCGCCGCCCGCGCCGCCCGCTCCGGCGGTTCCGGCCGCCGCCGTCGGGCCGGAGGGCGAACTCCCGCGCCGGGTGCGGCAGGCCAGCCTCGCCCCGCAGCTGCGCGACGCCCCCGCCCCGGCCCGCCCCGGGCTGCGTTCCGCCGACCGCCCCGCCGACCGCGACCCCGAGCAGGCCCGCACCGCGATGGCCGCGTTCCAGCGCGGCTGGCAGCGCGGCCACGCCCAGCCGCCCGCGGACCGGCCCACCGGCCGGCCCGCCGACCACTCCACCCACCACCCCGCCGACCGCAGCGACTTCGACAGAGGAGACCGGGCCCGATGATCGGCACCCCCCACCAGAGCGGCGAACTCAACTGGCTGCTGGACGAGTTGGCCACCCGGGCCGCCCGGGTCAGGTTCACCGTCATGCTCTCCGCCGACGGACTGCCGATGGGCAACTCCACCGGCCTCGGCCGCGAGGACGCCGAGCACCTGGCCGCCGTCGCCTCCGGCTTCCACAGCCTGGCCAAGGGCGCCGGCCGGCACTTCGACGCAGGGAAGTCCGCCAGACCATGGTCGAGTTGGAGCGCGGCTACCTGTTCGTCGCCGCCGCCGGGCAGGGCTCCTGCCTGGCCGTCTTCGCCGAACCCGACGCCGACCTCGGCCTGGTCGCCTACGAGATGGCCCGCCTGGTCCGCCGGGTCGGCGAACACCTGCACGCCGCCCCGCGCGGTTTCTAGTGCCGCGACGGGGCGACCTCCGCCCCGTCGCGGAGCGGTGTCCGGTGCGTGCGGCGGGAACGCGCGCACCGGGCACCACTCCGCGACGGGGCCCGGACCGGCCGGACCGGCACCGCACCGCCCAGTGGCCAGTAGCCAGTAGTACGTCGACCGTCCGTCAGAAGGGGTGACCTCCGATGGCCTACCCGCCCCGGCGCTACCTGCCCGGCTCCCCGTTCGGCTACCCGCCGCCGCCCGCCCGCCCCGTCCAGTGGTACGACGAGGACGCCGGTCCGATGGTCCGCCCCTACGCGCTCACCAGAGGCCGCACCCGCCCCGGCCGGGCCTTCGACCTGATCGCGCTGGTCGTCACCGACGTCCCCGACCCGACCGTGCTGCCGGTCGGCCCCGAGCAGGCCGCCATCCTGGCGGTCTGCCGGGGCAACGCCCTCTCCGTCGCCGAGATCGCCGCCGACCTCGACCTGCCGCTCGGCGTGGTCCGGGTGCTGCTCGGCGACCTGTTCGACGCCGAACACATCCGGGTCAGCCGCCCCGTCCCGCCGGAGCTGCTCCCGCACGAACACGTCCTCCAGGAGGTCATCCATGGGCTCCGTGCCCTCTGACAGCACCGACCTGGCCCTGAAGATCCTGGTCGCGGGCGGCTTCGGCGTCGGCAAGACCACCCTGGTCGGGGCCGTCAGCGAGATCAAACCCCTGCGCACCGAGGAGCAGTTGACCGCCGCCGGCACCCACGTCGACGACCTCGGCGGCGTCGAGCGCAAGACCACCACCACGGTCGCCATGGACTTCGGCCGGATCACCATCCGCACGGGCCTGTCCGTCTACCTGTTCGGCACCCCCGGCCAGGACCGCTTCTGGTTCCTCTGGGACGAACTCGCCCGGGGCGCCCTCGGGGCCGTCGTCCTCGCCGACACCCGCCGCCTCACCGACTGCTTCCCCGCCGTCGACTTCTTCGAGCACCGCGGCATCCCCTTCGTGGTCGCCGTCAACCGCTTCGAGGGCAGCCGCGCCTTCCGCCCCGAGGACGTCTCCCGGGCCTTGGACCTCGACCCGGCGACCCCCGTGGTGCTCTGCGACGCCCGCGAACGGGCCTCCGGCAAGGACGTCCTGATCAGCCTGGTCGAACACGCCGGGAAGGCGCACGCGGCCCGGTTGCTGGCCCGGACCCGCGGCTGACCGGGGGCGGACCGGGGGCGGACCGGGGGCGGACCGGCGGGGACGGGCCGGAAAGGGGGAGGCCGGGGCGGGCCCGCGCCGCTAGTGCCGCGTCAGGCGACCTTTGCCCGTCAAGGAGCGGCGTCCGGTGCGTGCTCTCGGCGTGCCGGCCGGAAGCCCTCGTACTGGGTGTACTCGGGTTTTCGGCCGGTGCGGCGAGAGGGCGTGCCGGGCGTCGCGACGGGGTGAAGGTTGCCTGACGCGGCACTAGCATGACCGGCATGTTCCCCACCCGTGACTAGGGACCGCACCGCGACCGCACGCCGCAGCGGGCGTCGCGGTCGCTCCGGCGTCCCCGTCCACCGGCGCACCGCGTGCGCCGTCCCCGTTGAGGAACCACTCCGCCATGTCCGCGTCCTACCTGGCCGTGCTGCGCGCCCCCGGCGCCGCCCGGCTCCTTCCGGCCGCCCTGCTCGGCCGCCTCTCCTACGGCACCCTGCCGCTCTCCCTGCTGCTCGCCACCGCCGCCACCACCGGCTCGTACGCCCGGGCCGGCTGGCTGACGGCCCTGTTCTCGGCGGTCAGCGTCCTGCTCTTCCCGACCCGCGCCGGACTGGTCGACCGGTACGGGCCGCGCCGGGCCCTGCCCCCGATGGCCGCCGGGTACGCCGCCGCCCTGCTCGCGCTGGCCGCCGCGACCTGGCGCCCCGGCGTCCCCTACCCGGCACTGCTGGCCCTCGCCGCCGCCGCGGGCGTCCTCGCCCCGCCGCTCGGGCCGGTCACCCGGGCCCAGTGGAGCGTGCTGGCCGCCGACCCCGAACTGCGCCGCCGGGCCTACAGCCTGGACACCGTCGCCGAGGAACTCCTGTACGTCACCGGCCCGTTGCTGGCCGGGCTGCTGGCCGCCGCGGCCCGTCCGGCCGTCGGGGTGCTGCTCAGCGCTGCCCTCGTCCTGGGCGGCACGCTGACCCTGGCGGCGGTGGCCGTCCCGATGCCCGTCCCGGTGCCCGTCCGGGGTGCGGCGGCCACCGCGCGCTCCGGCACCCGGCACCTGCTCGCCCGGGCCCGGCAGCCGCTGTCCGCCGCGGCGGGCGCCGGTGCGGGCCTGGCGGCGTTCTCGCTGCTGGCGGTGGTCTTCGCCGGACGCCACGGCAGCGCCGCGGACGTCGCCTGGGTGGAGGCGGCGCTGGCCGCCGGCAGCGCGACCGGCGGGCTGGCGCTCGGCGCGGTCGACTGGCGCGCCCCGGCCGCGACCCGGCTCACCGTGCTGACCGCGGCCCTCGCCGCAGCCCTCGCCCTCGCCGCCCTCGCGCCCACCCTCCCGGCCCTGACCGCCGTCGCCGCGCTGGCCGGCCTCGCCGTCGCCCCGACCCTCACCACCGCCTACCTCCTCACCGACGAACTCGCCGCCCCCGCCGAACGCACCCGCGCCGGGGCCTGGGTCAACTCCTCTTTCAACGCCGGGAGTTCCACCGCCACCGCGCTCACCGGCACGCTGCTCGCCCACCTCCCGCCGTCCAGCTGCCTGCTGCTCGCCGCCACCCCGCCGCTGGCCGCCCTCGCGCTGCGCCGGAGGGCGTAGGTCCGGTCCGGTCGATCTTGCCGGGCGCGCGACGCCGGATCATCCCGGCTGGAAGCACCGGCGAAACACCCGAGTACACCCAGTACGAGGGCGTTCCGCCGGCACTCCCAGCCGGGCGCCCGACGCCGCGCGCCGATCCGACAAGACCGACCGGACAGGGCCCAGCCGCCGGACGCCACGGGCCCCCGCCGGAACTCCCTCCCCCCGCAGCGATGAGTTCCGGCGGCGGGTCCCGTCCCACCTGGTATGACGCGCACCATGACCACTATCGCCACCACCGGTTCCGGTTCCGGTCCCGGACCCGGACCGCTCCGGAGCGCCGGGACACCGGGCCCGACCCGCCACGTCCGCCGGGGGGCCCGATGAGCACCGTCGAGGTCAACGGAACCGTCCTGGGGACCGAGTCCTTCGGCGCCCGGGACGCGCCGCTCCTGCTGCTCGCGGGCGGGCCGACGATGCTCTCCTGGCCCGACGCGCTGTGCGAGCGCCTCGCGGCCGGCGGGCGCCGGGTGGTGCGCTACGACCTGCGCGACAGCGGGGAGTCGGCGACGGCGGACCCGCAGGCGCCCGCCTACACCCTGCGCACCCTGGCCGCCGACGCGGCGGCCCTGGCGGGCGTGCTCGGCGGGGGCCGCGCCCACCTCGCGGGCATCGGGGTCGGCGGGATGGTCGCGCAGGTCGCCGCCCTGGACCACCCGGACGCGTTCGCGGCCCTCACCCTGGTCGGCACCCGCCCGGTCGCCCCCGGCCCGCCCGACCCGGACCTGCCCGACCACGACGGGCCCACCATGGCGCGGCTGTTCGCCGCCCCGATGCCCGACTGGACCGACCGCGCGGCCGTCGCCCGGTTCGCCGCGGCCGGTGCGGAGGTCCTGGGCGACGACCCGGCCGCCGCGCGGACCACCGCCGCCCGGATCTGGGACCGCGCCCCCGCGACCACGGCCCCCGTCCAACTGGCCAACCACCTGGGCGCGGTCTTCGCCCGCCTCGACTGCACCCCCCGCTGGCGCGAACGCCTCCCCGCCCTGGCCCTGCCCGCTCTGGTCGTCCACGGCCGCCGCGACCGCTTCTTCCCGCTCGGCAACGGCGAGGCGCTGGCCCGCGAGATCCCCGGCGCCCGCCTCCTCGTCCTCGACCGGGCCGCCACCGCGCTCCCCGCCACGGCCGCCGCCGAGGTCGCCGCGGCCGTGCTCGCCCTCGACCGCCGGGCCCCGACCGACTGAGCCCGACGGCCGGTTCAGCCGGTCGATTCAGTCGGTCGGTTCAGTCGGTCGGCCCGGTCAGCCTGCTCAGTCGGTCGGCCCGGTGCGCGCGGGGAGTGGAACGGGCCGCCGGGGGCGAAGGCGTGGGCGGCGAAGCGCTCGCCCATGCGGCGGTAGGCGGCGGGGGAGGGGTGCAGTCCGTCGGGGAGGTCGTCGGTGTCGGCCGGGCCGAGCAGCTCGCGTCCGTCGAGGTGGTGCAGGTGGGGGTCGTGCGCCTGCCGGAGGGCCACGATCCTGGCCAGTTCGTCGCGGACCACCTGGAGCGAGAGCGCCCCGCGCTCCAGCTCGGCCGGGTTGCCCAGGGCGGTGATCCGCCCGTCCGGGCCCACCGAGGTCGGGCCGGGGCGGGTGTCGAGGGCGGGGCAGCTCACCGGGGAGACCACCAGCAGCGGGGTGTCCGGGTGTCCGTCCCGGATGGTGTCCAGGAAGCCGTGCACCGCCGGGCTGAAGGTCCGCAGCCGGAAGGCGGCCAGGCCCACGATGTTGATGCCCGTCTTGAGGCTGATCAGGTCGGCGGGCAGGTCGCGGATCGTCCGGGCGACGTAGGGGTCCAGCAGGTCGTTGCCCGGCTGGCTGAGGTTGGTCACCTCCACGCCCCCGAGCCTGGCCGCCACCACCGGCCAGGTGCCGGTGGGCCCGTCGGCGCCGGGGCAGTGGCTGATCGAGCTGCCGTGGTGCACCCAGCGGGGCCGGCCGTCGGGCAGCGGGGCCAGGACCTCGCCGTCGGCGCGGAGCGCCACCAGCTCGGTGGGGGTCTGCTGCGGCAGCCAGAGTTCGACCCGCTTCATCCCGGCCGGCAGCCCGGCGAAGCGCACCGTCCCCGGCTTCCCCGGCGCCAGCTGCTGCTCCTCCCCGGGCCCCGCCATCCGCAGTACGTGGCCCAGTGGCGCCCGTCGGCGGTCGACCAGGGCGCCGTCCACCGTCAGTTCCAGCATCCCGGGCGGCTGCGGCTCGGGCGCGCCGTCGAGCTGCCCCGTGGAGGTGAGCACCTCGAGTTCCAGCACCCGCGCGTCGGTGCGGAACACCAGCCGCACCCCCGAGGGCAGCAGGGTGCCGCCGTAGACCGACCGGTCCGGGTACTGCTCCTTGGTCCAGGCGGGCAGCCGGCGCGGCATCACCCCCGCCGGCGTCCGCTCCAGGTCCAGCGCACCGCGCACCTCCACCGGCCCGCCCACCAGCGGATACTCCCGGATGGCCACCACTGTCATCGCTCCTCGGCTCCGGCCCGCTCGACCCGTCCGGCCCGCTCGACCCGTCCGGCCCGCTCGACCGCCCGGCCGGTCCGGCCGGGGCCGGCGGGCTCCTCACCGAACCTACTGCCCCCGAACCGCCGTGCTCAGTGCCGCCGGGCGCGGGCCGCGCACCAGCTTCTCGGCGACGGCCAGGTTGAGCAGCCAGGAGACCCAGGCACCGGAGGCGTAGACGGCGGCGGCCGGGAGGGGGGCCGGGGTGAGCAGGAGGAGCCAGAGGCGGAAGGTGACGGCGGTGAACATCAGGGCGTACGAGCGGAGCATCCAGGCCCGGTGGGCGGCGAGGCGGCGGTGGCGGGCGTGGTGCAGGCCGAGGGCGGTGGTGGTCAGGGTCAGCAGGGCGAGGACGGTGAAGCCGAGCGGCGCGACGGGCGGGTGGAGGCCGTGCGGGGCGAGGAGCAGGCCGCCGAGGCCCGTCGCGGCGGCGGCCGCCACGTAGAGGCGGCCGGTCCAGCGGTGCAGGGCGGGGCGGCGGGCGCGCAGGCCGGGGAGGAACTGGAGCGGGCCCAGGCCGAGGGCGGTGACGCCGCCGCCGATGTGGAGCAGCAGCGGGGTGAGGTGGGCGAGGTAGACGGCGCGCTGGTCGGCGAGGAAGGTGTCCGGGTCGAGGGTGAAGTAGCGGGCGGAGACGGCGGCGACCAGCAGCGCGAGGGTGGGGACGGCGATCCGGCCGGCCCGGCGCAGGGCGCGGTACCTCGGTGCGGGGGAGGGGAGTTCGATCGCGGCGGGGCGGTCCGGTGTCATGCCGGGGACGCTACGGACCGGCCCCGGCCCGGGGCGTCCCCCGGCGGGGTCGGCCGGACCACCCCAGCGGGGGTAGCGGCCCCGAGCCGTCCCGGAGTCGTCCCGGAGCTAACCCGGAGCTGACCCGGACAACGCCGGACGCCCGGCCCCGGGCCCGGACCGGTCCGGTAGGTTCGCTGCGCGGACCGGCCGCCGCGCCCCCAGCAGCGAGGATCTCGCACCATGCCGCCCAGCACCGTCCGAAGACTCCGCCGCCCTTCCCCCGCAAGGGCGTTCGCCCCCACCCCGGCCCGGCTGCGGTCCCTGCTCCCGACCGGCCTTCCGACCGGCCTTCCGACCGGCCTCCCGGTCCGGCTCCCTGACCCGCTCGCGGACGCCGCGCCGGCCGCCGTGCTGGGCGTGGCGATGCTCGCCGAACGGCTGGGCGCCGCCGCCCGCTTCGAGGGCCGGATGCCGTTCGCGCTGGCCCTGACCGCGCTGCTCACCGCCGCCGTCGCGGCCCGCCGCCGGGCCCCGCTGACGGCGTACCTGGTGGCGACGCTGGCGCTGGCCGTGGAGGCGCAGGCCGCCGCGCCGAGCCCGATCTCGCCGTACGCCAACCTGCTGGGCGCGTACGCGGTGGGCCGGTACGGGGGCCGGGGCCGGGCGGGGTGGGGGCCGCCGCTGGTGGTGGTCGGGGTCGCCGGGTACTTCACCGGGCAGGACGTCGCCGTGGTGATGCCGGTGGGCGTGCTGGCGGTGTGGCTCGCGGTGTGGGCGTTCGGCTGGGCGGGTGCCCGTCGGCTGGCCGGGCAGGCGGTCGAACGGCGGCGCGCCCGCGAGGAGTTGCTCGCCGAGGAGCGGGCCCGGATCGCCCGCGAGGTGCACGACCTGGTGGGCCACTCGCTGAACCTGATGCTGGTGCAGGCGGGCGCGGCCCGCCGGCTGCTGGAGCGCACCCCCGAGCGCAGCCGCGAACTGCTGCTGGAGGTCGAGCGGACCGGCGGCGACGCGCTCGGCGAACTCGACCGGGTGCTCGGCCTGTTGCGCGGTACCGCACCCCAACTCCCGGACAGCGCACCGCTCCCCGAGCCCGGCATCGCCGAACTCCCCCACCTGGCCGAGCGGATGGCCCGGGCCGGGCTGGCCGTGGAGCTGCACCGCGACACCCCGCCGCTGCCCGCGGAACAGGACCGCTGCGCGTACCGGGTGGTCCAGGAGGCGCTGACCAACGCGCTGCGGCACTCCGGCGCCGGGCGCGCCGTGGTCCGGGTGGTCCGGCGGGGCGGCACCACCGTGGTCGAGGTCGCCGACGACGGCTCCGGGCCGCCGCCCGGCCACCGTCCCGGTCGCGGACTGACCGGCATCGCCGAGCGCGCCGTCCGCCTGCACGGCACCGCCGAGTGCGGGCCCGGCCCGGACGGCGGTTTCCTGGTCCGGGTCACCCTGCCCGCGGTGAGCGCGCGGTGAGCGCCCCGGTACCGTCCGGGTGCTGATCGCCGACGACGACCCGCTGCTGCGCGCCGGGCTCGCCGTGGTGCTGGGGACCGCCGACCGGATCGAGGTGGTCGGCCGGGCCGAGGACGGGCTGCGGGCCGTCGAGCTCGCCCGCGCGCTGCGCCCCGACGTGGTCCTGATGGACGTCCGGATGCCCGGCTGCGACGGCGTCGAGGCCACCCGCCGACTGGCCGGGAGCGGCGTCCGGGTGCTGGTGCTGACCACCTTCCACCACGACGCGTCCGTGTGGGGCGCGCTGCGGGCCGGGGCCGCCGGGTTCCTGCTCAAGCGGGCCTCGCCGGAACGGCTGATCGACGCGGTGCACGCGGTCGCCGCGGGCGAGGCGGTCCTCGATCCGGCCGTCACCCGCGACCTGCTCGGCCACCTGCTGGCCGCGCCCGCGCCCGTCCCCGCGCCCGGGCCGCCGGTCGACCCGGGCCCGCTGGCGGCGCTCACCGTCCGCGAGCGCGAGGTGCTGCGGCTGGCCGCCGAGGGGCATCCCAACGAGGAGATCGCCGCGCTGCTGCACCTCGCCGAGTCCACCGTGAAGACACACGTCAAGCGGGTCCTGGGCAAGCTCGGCGCGCGCGACCGCTCGCAGGCGGTGGCCGCCGCGTACCGGCACGGGCTGATGGGCGCGCAGCCGTACCGGCCGGGCGGGCCCGGCGTTCCGTGACACTCCGTCACCGGCGGGGTGCCGGTCGATCGCGCCGGTACGGTCGTACATTGAGCGGATGATCGTGGAGAACGGGCCGGGGCCCGCGCGGCCGGAGCGCTACGGGTGGGGCCCGTCCGGGCGGCGGCTCGCCGACCAGGGCCGCTGGGACGAGCTGCTGGAGCGCTTCCGGCTGGCCCGGGCGCTCGGCGACCCGCTCTCCGGGCCGCTCGGCCACCTGGTCGCCTACGGCGCGCCCGCCGCCCTCGCCGCCCGGCTGTTCGACCCCGACGGCGGGCCCGGCGCCCCCGCGACCGCCGCCGACCACGACGCCGGACCGCTCTGGGAGGTGCTGGCCACCCGCCACCCCCGGCCCGTCCTGGACGCCCTCCCGCTGCCGCCCGCGATCCGCCGCCTGGCCGCGCACACCCGCGCCCTGCTCGGCGAGGACCCCGGCGACGACACCCCGGACGAGACCGGGATCCCGTACCGGCTCCAGCCCTGGGAGGAGGGCGGCTGGGAACGCGACACCCGGGTCCGCGAGTACCTGCCCGGCGGCGGCGCCCGGCGCGCCCTGCACCTGGCCCCGCCCACCAGGGAAGGGCTCGCCGTCCTCGAACTCCCCAACCCCGGGGCCAGGTTGACCGGCCTCGCGGCCACCGAGGCGCTCGCCGCCCTGGCCGGCTGGACCACCGCCGTCTGCGTCCGGGGCCGCGCCGCCGACGCCGCCGCCCAACTCGCCGGCGGCCCCGAGGTCACCGGCGGCCGGCTCCCGTTCGCCGCCCTCTACCCCGCCCTGGTCCACCTCGCCTCCGCCCGCCCCGACCGCGGCACTGCCCAGGGCCGCCTCGCCGTCTGGCGGCTGCTCACCGCGATGGACGGCGCCACCGCCCCCTCCCGCCCCCGCGCCGAAGCCCTGGTCGCCCGCCTGCACTGCCTCGCCTGGACCGAGCCCGCCGACGACCTCCGCCACCTCCACCTCGCCCTGGAGGACCCCGCCACCGGCCTCGCCTGGGCCCTCTCCGGCACCACCCCCGACCCGGTCTGACCGCGCCCGACGGCGCCTGACCGCGTCTGACCGCGTCTGCCCGGGCCTCGGGGCCCGTCCGTGCTCCGGCTCAGGAACCGGTGACGGGCTGCTGCGCGGAGGGGGTCGGCGACTGCGCGGGTAGATCGGTGGGCGCGGGGACGGTGGTGGGCGCGGGGACGGCGGTGGCGTTCTCGTCGTAGGGGAGCGCGCCGGAGAGGACGGCGGTCAGCCGGGTGCGGTCGAGTTCGCCCGTCCAGTGGCCGATCAGGACGGTGGCGACCGCGTTGCCCGCGAAGTTGGTGAGCGCCCGGGCCTCGGACATGAAGCGGTCGATGCCGACGATCAGGCCGACGCCGTCGACGAGTTCCGGCTTGTGCGACTGCAGGCCGCCGGCCAGCGTGGCCAGGCCCGCGCCGGTCACGCCCGCCGCGCCCTTGGAGGCGAGCACCATGAACAGCAGCAGGGAGAGCTGTTCGCCCAGCGACATCGGCCGGTCCATCGCCTCCGAGACGAAGATCGACGCCATGGTCAGGTAGATCGCGGTGCCGTCCAGGTTGAAGCTGTAGCCGGTGGGCACCGTGATGCCGACCACCGGGCGGCTCACCCCGAGGTGCTCCATCTTGGCGATCAGCCGCGGCAGCGCGCTCTCCGAGGAGGACGTCGACAGGATCAGCAGGAACTCCCGGCCGAGGTAGCGCAGCAGGGCGAACACGTTCACCCCGGCGGCCAGCCGCAGCAGCAGGCCCAGCACCACGACCACGAACAGCACGCAGGTGACGTAGAAACCGATCATGATCACCGCGAGGCTCTTCAGCGCGGCGGTGCCGGTCGCCCCGACCACCGCCGCCATCGCGCCGAACGCGCCGACCGGCGCCACCCACATGATCATCGACATCACCTTGAACACCAGCTTCTGCAGGTGCTCCACCCCGCGCAGCACCGGCGCCCCGGCCGCGCCCAGCGCCTGCAGCGCGAACCCGACCAGCAGCGCCACCAGCAGGGTCTGCAGCACCTGGCCCGCGGTCAGCGCCGAGACCAGGGTGGTCGGGATGATCCCGAGCAGGAAGTCGGTGGTCGACTCCGCGCCCGCCGCGGCCTGCGCGTGGCCCGACGTGGCCAGCGCCGCCGTCAGGTGCAGGCCGCTGCCCGGCTCCAGCAGGTTGCCCACCAGCAGGCCGATGCCCAGCGCGACCGTCGAGGTCAGCAGGAAGTACCCGAGCGCCAGGCCGCCGACCCGGCCGACCTTCGCCGCCTTGGTCACCGAGCCCACGCCCAGCACGATCGTGCAGAAGATCACCGGGGAGATCATCATCTTGATCAGGTTGACGAACCCGGTGCCGACCGGCTTCAACTCCACCGCGAACCCCGGCGCCGCCAACCCGACCACCACGCCCGCGACCACCGCGGCGATCACCGCCAGGTACAGGTAGTGGGTGCGGTCGGCCCTTCTCGCGCCGGACGGTGCTCCGTGCTGGGTCGGCTCCATGCTCGCGGCTCCTTCGCCGTAGGCTCGGTTCACGCCCCGGGGGAGGGCGCCCGGCCCGTGGGTGGCGGGCCGCGCACGACTATCCGGCCGGGCCGCGACCGGAGCACGCTTGCGGTCATACTGTTCACGCCGCCGCTGCCGCTGCCGTCGCCCCCCGCCGCCGCTGCCGCCCCCGCCGCTACCGCCGTCCGCGCACGGCCTTCGGTGCACCGGCCCCGGCGTGCACACTGGTCGGCATGCACCCGACCAGCAGCCCGCCGCCGCCACCCCGCCGCCGGCGCAGCCTGGCCGGCCGGCTGCTCGCCGTCCAGGTCGTGATCGTCGCGGCCGTGGTCGCGGGCGGCGCCGTCCTGGCCTACCTGTTCACCGCCCAGCGCGCCGAGGACGCCGCCCTCCGGCAGGCCACCGCCGTCGCCCTCGCGGTCGCCGACACCCCCACCGTCCGGGAGGCCGCCGTCCGGCCCGACCACACCGCCGTCCTACAGCCCTACGCCGAGCAGGTCCGGGCCGACACCGGCGTCGACTTCATCACCGTCATGGACCCGGACGGCATCCGCTGGACCCACCCCGACCCCGGCCGGATCGGCCTGCCCTTCCTCGGCCACACCGACCAGGCCCGGGCCGGCCGCACCCAGCACGAGACGTACACCGGCACCCTCGGCCCGTCCGTCCGGGTCGTCACCCCCGTCCTCGACCAGCGGCACCGGGTGGTCGCCCTGGTCAGCGCGGGCATCACCGTCGACAACATCACCGCCCGGCTGCGCACCCCGCTGCTCGCCCTGATCGGCGTCGCCGCCGCCGCGCTCGCCCTCGGCGCCGCCGCCAGCTACCTGCTCGCCGCCCGGCTGCGCCGGCACACCCACGGCATGGACGCCGAACAGCTCGCCCACCTGTACGACTACCACCAGGCGACGCTGCACTCCGTCCGCGAGGGACTGCTGCTGCTCGACCGCGACCACCGCGTCCTGCTGTGCAACGACGCCGCCCGCGAACTCCTCCAACCTGCCGGTGCGGTAGACGGTTTGACGGTGCGTCAGCTCGGCCTGCCGGGGTCGCTCACCCGCGCGCTGGAGAGCGCCGAACCGGTCCGGGACGAGGTGCACCTGACCGCCGAGCACGTCCTGCTGCTCAACACCTCCCCGGTCGGGCCCGGCCTCGGCACCGTGGTCACCCTCCGCGACCACACCGAACTCCAGGGACTCACCGGAGAGTTGGACAACGTCCGGGGCATCGCCGCGGCCCTCGACGCGCAGGCCCACGAGGCCGCCAACCGGCTGCACGCCATGGTCTCGCTGATCGAACTCGGCCGCCACCGCGAGGCGGTGGAGTTCGCCACCGCCGAACTCGCCCTCGCCCAGCGGCTCACCGACCAGGTCGTCGGCGCCGTCGGCGAACCCGTGCTCGCCGCCCTGCTGCTCGGCAAGGCCGCGCAGGCCGCCGAACGCGGCGTCGACCTGCACCTCACCGAGGACAGCCGGATCGACGACGGCCTGCTGCCCGACCGGCTCACCCCGCGCGACCTGGTCACCCTGCTCGGCAACCTGATCGACAACGCCATGGACGCCGCCGTCGAGAACGCCGCCCACGCCGCCCCCGAAGTCCGGGTCACCGCCCGCACCGACCACGGCCACCTGCTGCTGCGGGTCGCCGACAGCGGCCCCGGCGTCGACCCCGCCGCCGCCGAGGACGTCTTCCGGCGCGGCTGGACCACCAAGCAGCACGGCCGCGGCCTCGGCCTCGCGCTGGTCGCCCAGACCGCCCGCCGCAACGGCGGCGACGTCCGGCTCGGCGGCCGACCCGAGGGCGAATCCGGCGGGGGCGCAGAGCGCGGCGGGGACGGGGAGCGCGGCGCCGTGCTCACCGTCCGGCTCCCGCTGCACCTCCCGGCCCGGCGCGAGGCGGTGGAGGCCCGGTGACCGGACGGCCGATCCGCGTCCTGGTGGTCGAGGACGACCCGGTCGCCGCCGACGCCCACGCCCGCTACACCGCCCGCACCCCCGGCTTCGCCGTCGCCGCCGTCGCCCGCTCCCGGGCCGAGGCGGTCCGCGCCCTGGAGCGGGCCCGCACCGCCGGCGCCCCCGTCGACCTGGTCCTGCTCGACCTCTACCTGCCCGACGGGCACGGCCTGCAACTGTGCGCCGCGCTGCGCGCCGCGGGCCACGGCGCGGACGTCATCGCCGTCACCTCCGCCCGCGACCTCGCCATGGTCCGGCAGGCCGTCAGCGCGGGCGTCGTCCAGTACCTGCTGAAGCCCTTCGGCGCCGCCGCCCTCGGCGACCGCCTGCGCCAGTACGCCCGCTACCGGGCCAACCTCGACCGGCCCGGCCAGGCGCTCGGCCAGGACGAGGTGGACCGGGCGCTGGCCCTGCTGCGCGGCAGCGACCGCAGCAGCCTCCCCAAGGGCCTGTCCGCCGACACCCTCGACACCGTCGCCGCCGCGCTGCGCGCCGCCCCCGACGGCCTCTCGGCCGGGGCCGCGGGCGAGGCCACCGGCGTCTCCCGGATCACCGCCCGCCGCTACCTCGAACACCTGGTCGCCACCGGCCACGCCACCCGCGAGCCCCGCTACGGCCAGGTCGGCCGCCCCGAGCTGGGCTACCGCTGGAGCGGCGGCTGAGGCGCCCCGCGCGGGGCTGCGCCCGGGCCGCCGGGTGGTTCAGGCGCGCTCGGCGAGGACCAGGTAGCGGGTCGGCTCGTCGGTGTAGGAGAGCGGGGCCCAGCCGTTGGCGGCGAGCAGCGGGAAGAGGTGCTCGCGGGCGCGCAGGTCGTCGGGGGTGAGCGGGCGGCCCTTACGGGCGGCCAGCGCGGCCCGGCCGAGCGCGTGGAAGAGCGCGAGCCGGCCGCCGGGGCGGGTGACCCGGGCGAGTTCGCGCAGGCCGGCGGCGGGGCCGGGCAGGTGGGAGATCAGCCCCGCGCCGAACACCAGGTCGGCGACCGCGTCGGGCAGCGGCAGCCGGGTGCAGTCGGCCAGCAGCAGGGCGGCGTCCGCGCGGTGGGCGCGGGCCCGGTCGAGCATCTCGGGCGTCAGGTCGACGCCCAGGACCGTGCCGTCCGGGCCGACGGCGGCCCGCAGCAGCGGGAGGGCGCGGCCGGTGCCGCAGCCCGCGTCCACCACGAACTGCCCCGGGGCCAGGCCGGTGTCGGCGATCGCGGCGGCGTAGCGCGGGCTGTCGTCGGGGTACGTGCTGTCCCAGCGGGCGGCGCGTTCGGCGAAGAAGGCGCGGGTCCCGGCCAGTTCGCGGGTGTGGGCGGCGGACGGCGGGAGCGGCGAAGTGTCCATGGACGGGAGGGTACTTGGGCGGGGGAGCGGCCGGGCGGCGGCCGTGACCCGGGGCGCTCCGGCTCGTTGGAGGGGCGGGGGGTCCGTCGGGGTGTCCAGCGGTGCCCGACCGGGGGAGCCGGGCTGTCGCGCTCACCCGGACGGGTGATCAAAGGGCCCGGCGGCGGCGAGCGCCGACCCCTCGGAGATAAAGTTAGGCTTACCTAACTTCCCAAGGGAGCTCCTGCTGTGACCCTCACCGTCGGCACCCCCGCCGCACCGGCCGGCGACGCGATCCTGCGCCGTCAGCGCATCCGCGAATCGGCCGCCCGCACCTACGCCCGGTCCTTCCCGATCGTCCCGGTGCGCGCGAACGGCATGACGGTGGAGGGCGCCGACGGACGCCGCTACCTCGACTGCCTCTCCGGCGCCGGCACCCTCGCGCTCGGCCACAACCACCCGGTGGTGCTCGACGCGATCCGCCGCACCCTGGACAGCGGCGCCCCCCTGCACCTGCTCGACCTCGCCACCGCCGAGAAGGACGACTTCACCACCGCCCTGCTGGAGAGCCTCCCGGAGAAGTTCGCCGCCCGGTCCCGGGTGCACTTCTGCGGCCCGGCCGGCACCGACGCCGTCGAGGCCGCCCTCAAGCTGATGCAGACCGCCACCGGCCGACGCGGCGCCCTCGCCTTCACCGGCGCCTACCACGGCATGACCGCCGGCGCCCTCGCCGTCACCGGCAACACCGCCGTCAAGGCCCCGCTGCCCAGCGGCGGCGAGGTCACCCGGCTGCCCTACCCCTACGCCTACCGCTGCCCGTTCGGCGTCGGCGGCGAACGCGGCGCCGAACTCGCCGCCGCCTACACCGAGCGCCTGCTGGACGACCCGGCCGGGGGCGTGCTGCCGCCCGCCGCGATGATCCTGGAGGCCGTCCAGGGCGAGGGCGGCGTCGTCCCCGCCCCCGACACCTGGCTGCGCGAGATGCGCCGGATCACCGCTGAACGCGGCATCCCGCTGATCCTGGACGAGGTGCAGACCGGCGTCGGACGCACCGGACGGATGTGGGCCGTCGAGCACAGCGGCATCGAACCCGACGCGATGGTGCTCTCCAAGGCCATCGGCGGCAGCCTCCCGCTCGCCGTCGTCGTCTACCGCGACGAGTACGACGGCTGGCAGCCCGGCGCCCACACCGGCACCTTCCGCGGCAACACCCTGGCGATGGCGGCCGGCGCCGCCACCCTCCGGTACGTGGCCGCCAACGGCCTGGTCGCCCGGGCCGAGACCGTCGGCGCCCGGATCGCCGCCCGCCTCGACGGCGCCCGCGACCGCCTCCCGGTGATCGGCGACGTCCGCGGCCGCGGCCTGATGCTCGGCGTCGAACTCGTCGACCCCGCGGGCACCCCCGACAGCTGCGGCGCCCACCCCGCCGACCCGCGCCTCGCCGTCCGGGTCCGCGAAGCCTGCCTCGCCCGCGGCCTGATCGTCGAACTCGGCGGCCGCCACGACGCCGTCCTGCGGCTGCTGCCCCCGCTCACCATCACCGACGAGCAGGCCGAGGCCGTCCTCGAACGGCTCTGCGCGGCGATCGAGTCCGCGATGCGGCAGCCGGGCGACAAGTGACATTCGGGACCCTGTACTTGACGGGACGTCATATGCACCATCGGGTGGGAAGGTTGGCGGGCGGGGCATGAGCGGGACGACCGAAATCTCCGGCGAGCACGCCGAACCCTCCGGCGGGACGGCCGAACCCTCCGGCGGGAACGCCGAACTCTCCGGCGGGACCGCCGGGCCGGCGGCCCTGCGGCCGCTGATCGACGAGGTGCTGGCCGGGCTCGCGGCCGGCGCGGCGCGGCGCGGCGGGCCGATCGCCCCCGGGGCGCCGGAGGAGATCGCGGCGGCCGTCCGGGAGGCGCTGGCCGGGGCCCGGGGGCCGTCCGCGCTGGGCGAGTTGGCGCACCTGCTGGCCTACGGCGCCGCCGACCCGTCCGACCCCGGGTGCGCCGCGCACCTGCACTGCCCGCCGCTGGCCGTCGCGGTCGCCGCGGACCTCGCCGTCAGCGCGCTCAACCCGTCCCAGGACTCCTGGGACCAGGCCCCCGCCGCGACCGCGCTGGAGAGCGAACTGCTCGCCGAACTCGCCGCATCGGTCGGCTTCCACCCCGACCGGGCGGCCGGGGTGCTGACCACCGGCGGCACCGAGTCCAACCTGATGGGCCTGATGCTGGCCCGCGACCAACGCCTCGGCCCCGACGTCGAGTTGAACGGCCTGCCGGCCGGGGTGCGCCCCCGCATCCTGGCCTCCGAGGCCGCGCACTTCTCCGTCCAGCGCGCCGCCGCCCTGCTCGGCCTCGGCGAACGCGCCGTCCGCACCGTCCGGGTCGACCGCCAACTGCGGATGGACCCGGGCGCGTTGGCCGACGCCTTCGCCGAAGCGGGCCGGGAGGGCGCCACCCCCCTCGCGGTGGTCGCCACCGCCGGCACCACCGACACCGGCGCGATCGACCCGCTCCCCGCCATCGCCGACCTCGCCGCCCGCCACGGCACCTGGCTGCACGTCGACGCGGCCTACGGCGGCGGCGCCCTCTTCTCCGAACGCCTCGCCCCCCTCCTCGACGGCATCGACCGGGCCGACTCGGTCTCCCTCGACTGGCACAAACTCGGCTGGCAACCCGCCGCCGCCGGCGTCTTCCTGGCCCGCGAGGCCCGCACCTACGCCTCGCTCGCCCGCCGCGCCGTCTACCTCAACCCCGCCGACGATGAGGAAGCCGGCTACCCCAGCCTGCTCGGCCAGTCCCTGCGCACCACCCGCCGCCCCGACGCCTTCAAGCTCGCCGTCACCCTCCGCGTCCTCGGCCGGGAAGGACTCGGCGCCTTGGTCGACCGCTGCCACCGGAGCGCCCTACAGGCAGCCGAACTCATCCGCACCACACCCGAGTTGGAACTGCACTGCGACCCGGTCCTGACCACTGTGGTCTTCCGCTACCTCCCCCCGACCCGGCGGACAGCGACCGGATCAACGCCCAACTCCGCCGCGACCTCCTCCGCACCGGCCGAGCCGTGATCGGCCGCACCGAAACCCCCGGCCACGGCCCGGGCCGAATCCGCCTCAAACTGACCCTGCTCAACCCCCACACCACCGAGACCGACCTGGCCGCCCTCCTGCACGCGGTGGTCGACGCCGGCGCCAAGATCCACGGCTAGGCGCGACGGGAACACCTGCTGCGCTCACCGACGCGGAGCCGGGGTGCGGGGAAACCGCGCACCCAGCCACGTGAACGCCGGCGAGGCCGTGGGACGGTGCACGTCACTGTCCCGCGTCGTGGTCTCGTGGTGAACGCTCGGTCGGTCGCACAGGAAGAAAGGTCCTCCGTTCGAGGGAATCGGGCGGCGGGATCGGCGCTCGGTTCGGGCGTAGGCTGCCGTTCATGACGACGGCGGTGGGGAGTCTGATCGAGGAGCTACGCCGTGGCCTGGGTATGTCCCAGGACCAACTGGCGTCAAAGCTGAACGAGTTGGGCGACTGTACGACCATGACGCGACAGCTGGTCAGTCGATGGGAGAACGGCTACCGGGGGCGCAAGCCTGGTGCCGTCTGGCTACGTCATTTGGCTACCGCCTTGCAGGTGCCCCTGCATGCTCTGGAGAGTGCGGACGTGATTCGACGATCATTTCTGACGAGTGTCGCCGCAACTGCCATAGCGCCCGTGGCTACGGCGGACTTGCTGGCTCACGGGTTCGCGGCTGCGCTTCACGGCGGCCCGTCCTTGGACGACTGGCAGGGGCGGCTCCACGTCTACGGCCAGGACTACATGTCTGCGGGGGCGATGGAGATCCAGCGACGCCTGGCCGCGGACATGGTGGTGCTGCAACGACAGGTTGAAGGTCCTCAAATGTGGGACGTAGCCGCACGGTTGTCCGTGCTGTTCGCCAAGACGTTCCCCGGTACGGACGCGGTGCGCACTACGCAGTGGTACGGCATGGCGGCGACTGCTGCCGACCGGTCCGGCGATCCAGCGGCACGCGTGTGGGTACGAGGCCGCGCGGCCATCGCCCTCGGGTACGAGGGTGCGTCGCTGGCCGTTGCGGAGAGGTTCGCCGATCAAGCCTTGGCGATCGACACGCGGCCCTCCCTCGGGCGGCTCAACGCGCTCATGGGTAAGGCACATGCCGCTGCGATCCGTGGCGACCGCCGGGCAGCGTTGCAGCTCAACGACGATGGGTGGCGGGTGTTCGAGCGGGTTGCTTCACCAGCCAACGCACAGTCGGACTACGCGGTGCCCGAGTGGCGAATGAATGTCTTTTCCTCCCTGCTGCTTGCGCGGCTCGGTGAGGAGAAGCGGGCCGAACACGCACAGGACCAAGCCCGGGCTTTGTTGCCCGCGGCCTTGCCGCGATTCGCAACGCATCTGGAGCTGCACCGCGGACTGATGCTCGCGCGGGCCGGCGACCGGGCCGGCGGCGCGACCCATGCCCGTGCTGCGCTCGATGCGCTTCCTGCGGACAAGCAGTCTCTGACGTTGCGCCTGCTGCTGTCGGAGGTCGAAGCGGTGTAGCGGCTTGGCTACCTCCTGTGGCTAATCCATGGCTGACAGGTAGTCACCAGCCGCAGATTTTCCCCGAACAGTTCGCACAGCTCGGGGAGCATCCATGGTCCATTCGCACGACCCGATCCGCCGGCAGTGGCAGGCGGGCACACAGGTGGTCAGCCGTGATCCGCTGGCCGCGAATGTCGGCCCGGCGGCCGTCGTCGCTACGGGCCCCGTCCCTGATGGCGCGTCGGAACGGACGCGAGAGGTCGACAGCGCGGCGCGCGGTCGGATCGGTCCGCGCGTCGGTTGCTCGGTGCTGGTGACCGGCGGATATGACGGGGTGTTGCTGGTGCGGCCCGTCGGTGCGGAGTACCTGGTGCTGCCCGGTGCGGAGGTGAGGCCGGGGGAGTCTGTTGGGGGCGCGGCGGCGCGGGGGCTGCTGGAGTCGACCGGGTTGTGCCGCGCGCCGACGTACTCCCTCGGAGCCGCCCGGGTCGGGGCGGAGCCCGGGAGCGTGCACTTCTGCTGTGACGGCGGTACGGCGACCTCGGCGGAAGTCTTCGCGGAATCCGTTCCGGAGGCGGTGTGGGAGAGGGTCGACCGGGTCGCGTGGGTGCCTCCGGGGGACTTCGACCACGAGTTGCGTCCCGAGACCGCCGTCGATGTCCGGGCCGCCCTCGCCGCCCGCGCGGCCGGTCACCGGCTGCCGCTGCCGTCCATCGGCGGACCGGTCGGGGTGACTTCGCCGGTGGGGGTCGGGGACCGGCGGGGGCGCGGGTCGGCGCGAAGGGCGTAGGGGCCGTCCCACCCGCGCGGTGGTGCGTTCGGTCACAGCCCTTTCGGTCACAGCCCTTTCAGGAGGATCTCGCGGAGGGTCTCCCACTGGTCCGGGTCGGTGGCGACGAGGAGGCCGTTGGTGCCGCCGGGGGGTTCGGGGCGGTAGGGGGTGCCGTCGAAGCGGGCGCTGCGGCCGCCGGCTTCGGTGACGAGGAGGGAGCCGGGGGCGTGGTCCCAAGGGAGGGTGCGCCAGTAGAGGACGAAGTCGTGGGCGCCGGTGGCGATCAGGGGGTACTCGATGCCGGCGGCGCCGCGGCCGGGGTCGAGGGGGCCGAGGGCGAGCGTGTTGGCGAGCAGGCGGTGGCCGGTGGGCGGGGCGAAGTAGCGGGTCTTGAGGATGCCGGTCCACTTCTCGGGGGCGGTGGTGGCCTTGGGGAGGGTGAGCCGTCGGCCGTCGCACCAGGCGCCGGAGCCGAGTTCGGCGGTGTACGCGGTGCGGGTGCAGGGCTGCCAGATCCAGGAGGCGACCGTCTCGCCCTGGCGGACCAGGGAGGCCATCACCGCGTACGCGGGCCGTCCGGCGACGAAGTTGCGGGTGCCGTCGACCGGGTCGACCAGCCAGGCGGCGGGCTCGGTGGACAGGGCGCGGGCCAGGTCGGGGTCGGCGGCGACGGCCTCCTCGCCGACGACCGGGACGGGGAGCAGTTCGCGCAGGCGGCGGGCGATGATCCGTTCGGCCTCCCGGTCGGCGACGGTGACGATCTCGCCGGGGGCCTTCTCCATCACCTCGCCGTCGTTCAGCGCCCGGAACCTCGGTTCGACCGCCTCCGCCGATGCCTCGACGAGGATCTCGGTGACCTTCTCCATCAACACGCCCGTGCTCCCTTCACCGACCCCACTCTCCCACGCCGGGGCGGTACGGACGGTGCGCAGGTGGCGGGTGGGGCGGGCGTCGGCGGCCGGGGGCGGTTCAGTCCTCGGTGAGGCAGTCGTACTCGGCGCGCACCCGGCGGTCCATGGCGAGCGCGAACTGGGCGTCGTTGACGGCCCGGGCGAGCGGGCGGACGCGCTGGATCTGCTCGGTGAGCCGGGCCGCCTCGGCGGGGGTGAGGTCCTGGACCCGGGTGAGCGCGCCGAGCAGCCGGTCGCGGATCAGGGCGACGAAGATGTCGGCCATCGCGTCCGCGTACTCGCTGGCCCGGCGGCTGACGTCCAGGACGGCGGCCAGCGGCACGCCCTCGTCGACCAGGGCGACGGTGGCGTCCATCAGGCGCCGGCTGACGTGGGTGATGCCGTCGGGGTGGACGGTGATGTAGCCCTGGGCGATGGACTCGGCGGTGTTCGCCTCGGTGAGCTGGTCGCCGAACGCGGCGCGCAGCTCGTCCCAGTCGAGGTGGACGGGCGTCTCGTCGGACCAGGGGGCGACCAGCGCGGCCTGGAGCCCGATCAGTTCGGCGACGTCCCGGCCGTCCTCGCCGGCGCCGATCAGTTCGGCGATGCCGCCCAGGGCGTGTCCGCGGTCGAGGAGTTCGGCGATCAGGCGCAGCCGGGCCAGGTGCTCCGCGCCGTACCAGGCGATCCGGCCCTCCTTGCGGGGCGGCTGGAGCAGGCGGCGCTCGCGGTAGAAGCGGACGGTGCGCACGCTGACGCCGGCCGCCTCGGCCAGTTCGGCGACGCGGTAGGCGCGGGGGCGCTCGTGGTCCTGTTCGGTCTCCGCCACGCCGGTCAGCATAGGGCCGTCGGACGGCGCGGAAACAGTCGCGTCCCGCGCTATTCCACTCGGTGTCAACAAGGGCTACTCTGCCAAACGCGCCAGTGATTACTGGCAGCGTCGGCGGGCCCACCCGAAGCACGCGCACCACCCCCGGGACCCGCCCGCAGCACCGCCGGCCACCCGCACCCCCACCCTCGCCAGGAGGCCCGCCCATGGCACCCCGCAGCAAGAAGCCCACCGCACCCGCGCCCGACCGCCCGGACGGCACCGGGCCCGCGCCGCACGTCCGGGTCGCCGTCATCGGCTCCGGCTTCGGCGGCCTCGGCGCCGGCGTCCGGCTGCGCCGGGCCGGCATCACCGACTTCGTCATCCTGGAGCGCGCGGACTCCGTCGGCGGCACCTGGCGCGACAACTCCTACCCGGGCTGTGCCTGCGACGTCCCCTCGCACCTGTACTCGTTCTCGTTCGCGCCCAACCCCGAGTGGCCCCGGGTCTTCTCCGGCCAGCCCGACATCCGCGCCTACCTGGAGCGGGTCGCCGACACCTTCGGACTCCGCCCGCACCTGCGCTTCGGCGCCGAGGTCACCGAACTGCGCTGGGACGAGGAGCACACCCGCTGGCAGGTCACCACCGCCGTCGGGAACTGGACCGCCGACGCCGTGGTCTCCGCGGCCGGACCGCTCGCCGACCCGCAGATCCCCGACCTGCCCGGCCTGGACACCTTCCCCGGCAAGGTCTTCCACTCCTCCCGCTGGGACCACGACTACGACCTCGCCGGCCAGCGCGTCGCCGTGGTCGGCACCGGCGCCTCCGCCGCCCAGATCATCCCCGCCATCCAGCCCGCCGTCGGTCGCCTGACGGTCTTCCAGCGCACCCCCGCCTGGGTCCTGCCGCGCGCCGACCGCGAGGTCAGCGGCCTGGAGAAGTGGCTGCACGCCAAGCTCCCGCCGACCGGACTGCTGCGCCGCGCCGGGCTGTTCGCGATGCGCGAGCTCCAGGTCGATGCGTTCGTCCGCCGCCCGCAGCTGCTCAAGCTCGTCCAGCAGGTCGCCCTGCGGCACCTGCGCAAGGCCGTCGCCGACCCGGCCCTGCGCGCCACCCTCACCCCCGACTACCGGATCGGCTGCAAGCGCATCCTGCTCAGCAACACCTACTACCCGGCGCTCGCCGCCCCCAACACCGAGGTGGTCCGCGGCGGCCTGCGCGAACTGCGCGGCTCCACCCTGGTCGGCGCGGACGGCAGCGAGCACGAGGTCGACGCGATCGTGTTCGGCACCGGCTTCCACGTCACCGACCTGCCGATCGCCGAACGGGTCTTCGGCACCGGCGGCACCGCGCTCGCCGAAGCCTGGAAGGACGGCATGGAGGCGCTGCGCGGCTCCACCGTGCGCGGCTTCCCCAACCTGTTCTTCCTGATCGGCCCGAACACCGGGCTCGGCAACAACTCGATGATCCTGATGATCGAGTCCCAGCTGAACTACCTGATCGACGCCCTCACCACCCTCGACTCGGTCGGCGCCACCGCCATGCAGCCCACCGAACGCGCCCAGCGCCGGTGGAACCTGGAACTCCAGCACAAGATGGGCCGCACCGTGTGGACCACCGGCGGCTGCCGCAGCTGGTACCTCGACGAGGGCGGCAAGAACACCGTGCTGTGGCCCGCCTCCACCAGCGCCTTCCGCCGCGCCACCCGGCACGTCGACCTCGCCGAGTACGAACTCGTCAAGCGCACCGCCCCGCAGGCCGCGCCCGAGGCCGAGGCGGTGTCCGCATGAGCCGCCGCATCCCCGCCGACTGCGTGCTGCCCGACCCGGCGGCCGTGCGCACCGTCCGCTCCGCCGACGGCGCCGAGCTCAACGTCGAGGAGTACGGGCCCGCCGGCGCGCCGCTGGTCGTGCTCGCCCACGGCTGGACCTGCTCCACCGCGTTCTGGGCGCCGGTCGTCAACCGGCTCGCCGCCGACTTCCGGGTGGTCGCCTACGACCAGCGCGGACACGGCCGCAGCCCCGCCCCGGCCGGCCCCGCCGGGTACGCCACCGGCAAGCTCGCCGAGGACCTCGAAGCGGTGCTCACCGCCACCGTCCCCGACGGGCGGCGCGCCGTGGTCGTCGGGCACAGCATGGGCGGCATGACCATCATGGCCGCCGGCGACCGCCCCGCCGTCGCCGCCCGCACCGCCGCCAACGTGCTGGTCAACACCGGCCCGGGCGCGCTGATCGCCGAACTGACCGTGCTGCCGCCCGCCGTCCGGGCCAGGGCGCTGCGCCGCTTCCTGCACCGGCAGATCCTGCGCTCCCGGCTCCCGCTCGGCCCCGTCACCGGCCTGACCCGGGCCGCCCTCAAGTACGCCACCATGGGGCCCGCCACCCCCGCCGACCGGGTCGAGGCCTGCGCGCAGGTGGTGCACGCCTGCCCGGCCAGGGTCCGCTTCCACTGGGCGACCGTGCTCGACACCCTCGACGTGCAGGAGGGGCTGGCGAAGCTCACCGCCCCCACCGCCGTCATCGCCGGCAGCCACGACCGGCTCACCCCGCCGGTCCACGCCCGCCGGATCGCCGCCGCCCTCGCCGACCCGCGCGGCCTGCTCGAACTGCCCGGCACCGGGCACATGAGCCCGCTGGAGCGGCCCGCCGAGGTCGCCGCCGAGATCCGCCGCGTCGCCGCCCTGGTCGCCGCGGAGCCGCCGGTCGCAGCACCGCCCACCGAGGAACCGCCGGTCGCGGAGCCGCCGACCGCGGAAGCACCGACCGCAGCACCGCTGACCGCAGAACCGCTGGAGGAGACCGCATGACCCCGCCGCTGTCCTCGCAGGTCGTCGTCATCACCGGAGCCGCCCGCGGCCTCGGCGCGCTGATGGCCCGCAAGCTGTCCGAACGCGGCGCCAAGGTCGCGCTGGTCGGCCTGGAGCCCGCCGAACTCAAGGCGGTCGCCGCCCAGTGCGGCCCGCACGCCTCCGCCTGGGAGGCCGACGTCACCGACCTGGACGCCCTCACCGAGACCGCGAACCGGATCAAGGACCGCTACGGGCGGATCGACGCCGTGGTCGCCAACGCCGGCATCGCGCTCGGCGGACCGATGCAGGACAGCGACCACCGGGCCTGGACCCGGGTGGTCGAGGTCAACCTGTTCGGCTCCGTCGCCACCGCCCGGGCCTTCCTGCCCGCGCTCGCCGAGAGCCGCGGCTACCTGCTGCAGATCGCCTCGCTCGCCGCGCTCACCCCCGCCCCGCTGATGTCCGCGTACTGCGCCTCCAAGTCGGGCGTCGAGTCCTTCGCCCACGCGCTGCGCGCCGAGGTCGCCCACCAGGGCGTCAAGGTCGGCGTCGGCTACCTGAGTTGGACCGACACCGACATGGTGCGCGGCGCCGACCAGGACGCCGTGCTGCGCCAGATGCGGGCCAAGCTGCCCTGGCCCGCCAACAAGACCTACCCGATCGGCCCCGCCGTCGACCGCCTGGTGGCCGGCCTGGCCCGCCGCTCCGCCCACGTCTACGCCCAGGCGTGGCTGCGCGGCATGCAGCCGATCCGCGGTTTCCTGCCCGGCCTGATCGCCGCCGTCGGCTCCCGCGACGTCGCCCGCCTCGCCCCCGAGCTGAAGGCCACCGCCGCCACCCGGCTGGCCCCCGTCGGCGCGGGCGGGCAGGCCGACCAGGAGGCCCGGACGAGCCGGACGAGCCGGGCGGCCGGGGCGGAGTGACCGGCCGGTGAGAACCGGCCGGTGAGGACCGGGGGATGAGGACCGGGGGATGAGGACGGGCGGACGGTCGGCCCGGAGGGGAGCCGACCGTCCGCCCGTTCCCGCGTGCTGACGCACCGTCAGGTGCCGTGCACCGAGACCTCGTTGACCGAGTACCCCCACGGGGTCGCCCGGGCCGTCCCGTGGAAGCGGACGTAGCGGGCCGCCGTCGGGGCGAAGGCCGCGGTGTCCAGGCCGCCGTCGCCCGCCGCGGTCGACCAGGCGGTGTGCCAGCTGGTGCCGTCGGTGGAGAGCTCGATCCGGTAGGACCGTGCGTACGCCCGCTCCCAGTCCAGGGTGACCCGGTCGACGGTGCGGACGGCGCCCAGGTCGAGGCGCAGCCACTGGTCGTCGCTCCAGTCGCTGGCCCAGCGGGTGGCGCGGTCGCCGTCCACGGCGCGCTCGGGCCGGTAGGAGGTGAACGGGCTCCACTCCGCAGAACTGGCCGAGGCCGCCGCGCCGGTGGCCAACTCCCTTCCAGCGGTGTGCCGTTCGGTGGCCCGCCAGGTGTCCAGGTAGGACTCGGCGCCCTTCATCAGGTCGTCCACCACGCCCTGCCCGCCGGAGAGCCGGATCTGCTCGATCCAGTCCGGCAGCAGCCCGGCGTGCGCCAGGCCGTCCGTGTTGACGTCCCAGGTCCGCTCGCCGGTCACCTGGCGGTCCAGCAGCGAGCCGCCGTCGGCCGAACGGAACGGGTACACCACGGCGTCGGGCGCGTCCGGGCCGACCGGGCCGGGCCAGCCGCCGACGCCGTTCAGGTCGCTGCCGTAGCCGTAGCCGACCCCGTACCGCTCGCGCAGCGCCTTCGTCCGGTTCGCCTCGGTGACGAAGGCGGTCGCGTCATGCGGGTACTGGGCGGCGAACCCGCCCAGCCGGTACAGGCGTTCGGTCCAGTCGAGGTCCATCCAGCTGTGGCTGGAGACCACCCCCGGGTAGCCCCTGGACTCCAGGAGCTCGAAGGCGCTGCGGGCCGCCTTGACGCTCATGTGGTCGACCTCCAGCATCATGTGGCGCTTCACCATGCCGTCGATCGCGTACGCGCCCAGCGCGGTCAGGCCGCGGGTGTTGCACTGCGCGGCGGCCGCGTAGGCGGGCACGCTCACCCCGGCCGGCAGCAGCGCGTTCGCCTGCGCGGTGGGCAGGCCGATCGGGTTGTCGCGCTGTGGGCCGGTGCACTGCTCGGTGGCCCAGAAGGTGCCGGTGGACAGGAACTGCCCGGCGTTGACGGCCACCCCGGTGGTGCCCTCGTCGAAGCGCACCCCGCACAGCGCGTTGTCGAACTTGTGGCACAGGAACATGCTGCGCACGCCCAGCGCGTACAGCTCGTCCAGGCCGCGGTCGATCGCCGCCCGGTCGCACTGCGGCACGTCCAGGACCTGCTTGCAGCCGAACGGCTCCGAGGTCTCCACCCCGAGCACCACGGCCAGCTTGCCCTGCGCGACGACCCGGCGGGCCTGCTCGGAGTCGGTGACGATGCGGAACCAGCCCTTGCCGGGACCGCCGTACATCCGGTCGACGTAGTCCTGGAGCCGGTACGACTTCTGCGCCTCGGTGCGGATCGCCGCCATCTCGTCGCACGGGCGGTCCTTGTACGGGTAGATCGAGCAGAGCAGCCCGTTGGTCACCAGGTCGTCGACCAGCACGCGCTCGCCGCCGCGCCAGGCCCGCTCCACCCAGGCGTAGTAGTCCTGCTGGTGGCTGAGCGAGTCGTGGGCGGGCCAGTCGGCGAAGGTCGGCCAGCCCACCGGGTCGTGGTGGCCGTCCGCGCCGCCGGTGACGTTCTCGAACAGGGCGAGCGAACCGTCCGGGTAGTGCTCGGGGCAGTCCTTCAACGCGTCCGCGACGCCCTGCTCGGAGAACGCGGAGCCGCAGATCACCCGGCCGCCGAAGCCCTCGGCGGACATCAGGTGGTTGTGCGCGTCGACGAACCCGCGGACGGCGCCGTCGGGGCCGGTGCCGCGGAACGGTTCGCCGGTCACGTCGATCCGCGAGTCCGGGACGGGTCTGGCGGTGGGGTCCCACCACCCGCCGGCGGCGGCCCCGGCGGCTCCGGAGGCGGGGCCGGGCGCGGCGCCGGTGACGAGGGCGGCGGCGAGCAGCAGCGGCGGCAGCAGGCGGGCGAGGACGTTCCTGGCGCGGTGGTTCCGGTTCCCGGTCATGGACACCTCTCGGCTCGGGGAGGCGGCGGCGGGGGAGCGGAGCCCCCGCCCGGGTGCGGTCCCCCGAGAATCCCGAGCGCCTGACGGGCCGTCAAGCCGTCCGGCCGGATTCACCGATCGCTCCGGAACGGGGCCCGGAGCTCGCGCGGGCACCTGATGCCACCGGCGAACGGAGGCCGGGAACGGCCGCGCCCTACCATCGGACGGAAGGCGGAGCGCCGGGTCGGGATTCCGGCACCGGCACGAGGGAGGGTCGGGATGTTCGGTTCGAGGAAGAAGCTCGACGACCTGATGGCGCAGCTCCGACCCGACCTGAGCCGGGAATCGCTCGGCGTCGGGCCCGACTTCCCGGGCATCGCCCCGAACCCGCTGCTGAGCCGGGACGCACGGAAGCGCACGGCGGAACTGCGGACGGGGGTGCTCGCGCTCGGCGTTCTCGTCGACTGGCGGGAGGTCAACAGCAACCCGCGCGTGGTCCTGATGCTCGACGTGGACACCGCCGACGGCACCTCGTTCCGCGGCATCGCGGACGAGGACCTCACGATCACCGAGCTCACCCGACTCGCCCCGGGACAGACGCTGCCCGTGCGCTACCGGCCGGCCGTCATGGACCACTACGTCGCCCTCGCCCGGGACGCGGACCCCGCCCACGTGCAGCGGCTCTCCGACGAGATCGCCGGCCGCAAGCGGAACTGAGCCGGAGCCCGCCCTCGCGGAGAGGCGAGCCGCAGCCGCCCGGGGCGGCCCCGGCCACCCGAGGCGGCTCCGGCCACCGCCGTGCGGGCAGCGGCGCCCGCCGACCGGCCCCGGACGCGCGTCGGGCCCGGCCCCGTGGGGAGGGGCGGGCCCGGAGGTGCGAAGGCGGTGCCGGTCCGTCAGTGCCGCGCTCGGCGGCGGGGACGGACCGGCGGTACGACTTCTATGGAGCGGGCGAGGAGCCGAACGGACATCAGTTCTCCTGGGAGGGAAGGGCGCCACGTGGGACTGCGGCGCTGCCCGAAACCGTAGGGTGATCGGACGAACGCCGGTGCGGGGCGCGCCGCCGACGTCCCGCGGGTCGCCCGAAGGGCCGAGGGGCCGGTGGCCCGGTCGGTCGATGCGGCCACCGGCTACCGCCCGGTACGGTCGGGTCATGACCACCGCTCTCATCACCGGCGCCACCGCCGGCATCGGCGCCGCCTACGCCAACCGCCTGGCCCGCGACGGCCGCGACCTGGTGCTGGTCGCCCGCGACGGCGACCGCCTCGCCGCCACCGCCGCCGAACTCACCGCCCGCCACGGCGTCCAGGTCGAGACGCTCTCCGCCGACCTCGCCACCGAGGCCGGCATCGAAGCCGTCGAGGACCGGCTGCGCGACGCCTCCCGCCCCGTCGACCTGCTGGTCAACAACGCCGGCTTCGGCCACCGCGGCACCTACCTGGACGTCCCCGTGCAGGACGAACTCGACATGCTGAAGGTCCACATCGAGGCGGTGCTGCGGCTCACCACGGCCGCCGTCCCCGGCATGCGCGAACGCGGCTTCGGCGCGGTCGTCAACGTCGCCTCGGTGGCCGCGTTCCTGCCCCGCGGCACCTACGGCGCGACCAAGGCCTGGGTCGTCAACTTCACCCTCGGCATCGCCCGCGACCTGGCCGGCAGCGGCGTCCGCCTCCAGGCCCTCTGCCCCGGCTTCACCCGCACCGAATTCCACCAACGGGCCGGCATGGGCACCTCCTCCATCCCCGCCTGGGGCTGGCTCACCGCCGACCGCGTCGTCGACGCCTCCCTGCGCGACCTCGCCCGCAACCGCCCGCTCTGCGTCCCCAGCAAGCGCTACAAGGCCGCCGTCACCGCCGCCCGCCTCCTGCCGCCCGGCGGCCTCGGCAAGATCTCCAACACGGCGGGACGCGACTACGGCAAGAAGCCCTGACGGGGGGCGGGGGAGGGTTGTCGCCGGGTGGCTGCGGCGCGTTCTCCGGTGCGGCGGGATGTGTGACCACGGCGAGCCGTAGCCGTCGTCGTCCCCTGCGGGCCCGGTTCCGGCTCCGCCGTCCGTGCCGGGTTCGCCGTGGTGCAGCAGCGGCAGTCCCCGCCCCGCGTGCCGGGCGGCGAGCGCCCGGCGGACCCGGCGGGCGGCGTACGGGGCGAGGCCGGGGCGGGTGTCGAAGTCGTCGGGGTGGACCCACTCGTACCCGGCGACCTCGCCCGCCACGGCCGCGGGCACCCGGAGCGCCGCCGCCCGCTCGGGGGTGAGGACGCCCGCGTCGAAGACGGAGTCGACGCCCTCCGCGGCGCCGGAGGCGGGGTCCGCGGGCACCTGGTCGACGGCCGGCAGGGCCCCCGGCTCCAGGAGGTGCAGGCCGGTCTCCTCCCACCCCTCCCGGCGGGCCGCCGCGTCGAACCACTCGCCCGGGTGGGCCGCCCCGCCCGGCAGGATCAGGCCCTTGCCGTACCCGGTCCGGACGAACAGCACCCGCCCGTGCCCGGCCCGGACCAGGCCCAGCCCAGGCAGCCCGCCCGGCGTCGCGGGTGCCGGTCCTCCGGGACCTCCGGAAACCCCTGCTGCGTCATAGCGCGTCGCCCCCTCGGTGCGCGCCGGTGGCGCCCGGACCGCCCGCGCGGCGGGCACGGACGCCCCTCGGGGAGGATTGTCCACACCGGCCGACCGGGGATTAGAGGGCAGCGCCCTCCGCGTCCGCAACCCTCGGGTCGGCTGCTCCCCGGGTCCGCCGCCTCCAGGCCCCGCCGCCTCCCGGCCCCGCCGTCTCCGCACCGGCTGCCCTCGGGCCTGTCGCTCCGGCCCGCCGTTCCAGGTGCCGTCCCCGCGCTGACCGTCCCCGGCTCCGCCGTCCTTTCGCAGGCTGCCCCTGGGTCCGTCGCTCCGGGCTCCGCTGTCTCCGGACTCGTCGTTCCCCAGGCCCCGCCGCCCCCCCCGTCGGCCGCCCCCGGGACCGTCGTCGGGAATGCCGAGAAGTTTAGGTTTGCTAATGATGAGCAAGGCTCGTTAAACTCGTCCCGTCCCGCCCGCCGACCCCCAGGAGGCCCCGTGCGACCGAACCGGATCGACTGGACACCGCCCGAAGGGCAGTCGAAGCAGCCCGCCGAGGTGCGGCGCATCCTGCGGCTGTTCCGGCCCTACGCCGGGCGGCTGGGCGTGGTGGGGCTGCTGGTGGCGGCCTCCGCCGTGGTGTCGGTGGTGACGCCGTTCCTGTTGCGGGCGGTGCTGGACACCGCGATACCGCAGGGGCGGACCGGCCTGCTCAGTCTGCTCGCGCTCGGGATGATCGCCGCCTCGGTGGTCACCAGCGTGCTGAACGTGCTCCAGACGCTGATCTCCACCACCGTCGGCCAGCGCGTCATGCACGACCTGCGCACCTCCGTCTACCGGCACCTCCAGCGGATGTCGCTGGCGTTCTTCACCCGCACCCGCACCGGCGAGGTGCAGTCCCGGATCGCCAACGACATCGGCGGCATGCAGGCCACCGTCACCGGCACCGCCACCTCCCTGGTGTCGAACCTGACCGCGGTGGTCGCCAGCGTGGTCGCGATGGTCGCGCTCGACTGGCGGCTGACGATCGTCTCGCTGCTGCTGCTCCCGGTGTTCGTCTGGATCAGCCGCCGGGTCGGCCGGGAGCGCAAGAAGATCACCGGCGAGCGGCAGCGCCAGCTCGCCGAACTGTCCTCCGCCGTCCAGGAGTCGCTGTCGGTCAGCGGCATCCTGCTCGGCCGCACGATGGGCCGCTCCGGCTCGCTGACCCGCGAGTTCGCCGAGCGCTCGGACGAGCTCGCCGAGCTGGAGGTGCGCTCCAGCATGGCCGGGCGGTGGCGGATGTCCACCATCGGGATCGTGATGGCCGCGATGCCCGCGCTGATCTACTGGGCGGCCGGCCTGGCCTCCGCCGCCGGGGCGCCGATCGTCTCGCTGGGCACCCTGGTCGCCTTCGTCTCGCTCCAGCAGGGCCTGTTCCGGCCGACCATCGGCCTGCTCTCCACCGGCGTGGACGTGCAGACCTCGCTCGCCCTGTTCCAGCGGATCTTCGAGTACCTCGACCTGCCGGTGGACATCGACGAGCCGGAGCACCCCGTCCGCCTGGAGCGCGTCCGCGGCGACGTCCGCTTCGAGGACGTCGAGTTCCATTACCGCCCCGACCAGGACCGCCCCACCCTGACCGGCATCGACCTGACCGTCCCGGCCGGCGGCTCGCTCGCGGTGGTCGGCGAGACCGGCTCGGGCAAGTCCACCCTCTCCTACCTGGTGCCGCGGCTGTACGACGCCACCGGCGGCCGGGTCCTGATCGACGGGGTGGACGTGCGCGAGCTGTCCTTCGAGACGCTGGCCCGGGCGGTCGGCGTGGTCTCCCAGGAGACCTACCTGTTCCACGCCTCGGTCGCCGACAACCTGCGCTTCGCCAAACCGGAGGCCACCGACGACGAACTGGTCCAGGCCGCCCGGGCCGCCCAGATCCACGACATGATCGCCGCCCTCCCCGACGGCTACGACACCATGGTCGGCGAACGCGGCTACCGCTTCTCCGGCGGCGAGAAGCAGCGCCTGGCGATCGCCCGCACGGTGCTGCGCAACCCGCCGATCCTGATCCTGGACGAGGCCACCAGCGCCCTCGACAACCAGACCGAGCACGCCGTCCAGCAGGCCCTGGACGCGCTCGCCGCCGGCCGCACCACCCTCACCATCGCGCACCGGCTCTCCACCGTCCGCGACGCCGGGCAGATCGCCGTCCTCGACCACGGCGAGATCGCCGAACTCGGCACCCACGACGAACTGCTGGCCCGCGACGGCCGCTACGCCGCCCTGCTCAACCGGGAGGCGCTGCCCGTGCCGGCCGCCTGACGCCGCCGGGCCGCCGCACGCGGCCGGGACCGCCGGCCGCCCGACGCGCACCGGCCCGGGGCGCGCGCACCCCGGGCCGGTCAGTGGCCGGTCGCGGCCGGTCGGTCAGCCGCGGAAGTTGGCCGGGCGCTCCGGGGAGGCGGCGGCCAGGGCCTCGGTGACGGCCTCGACGCCCGCGCGCAGGCCGTAGACCGGCGTTTCGGGCTGCTGGCGCCAGGAGTCGTCGATGCCGCCGGCGTCGACCGTGTCGAAGCCGAGGGCGTCGATCAGCTCGCGCACCACCTGCTTGGCGGCCGGGTCGTCGCCGGCCACCGGGAGGGCGATCCGCTCGGGGTCGCCGGCCGGGCGGGGCGCGTCCAGGATGTCCTGGGCGTAGGTGCCGTTGAACGCCTTGACCACGGGGTGGCCGAGCTGCCGCTCCACCCAGCGGCTCTCGGTCAGTCCCTCGTCCTCGATGGCGGCGATCCGGCCGTCCCGCTCGCGCGGGTAGTAGTTGTTGGTGTCGAGCAGGACGAAGCCGTCGGCCGCGCCGGCCAGCAGGTCGTCCGGCAGGGCGGGGACGTTCTTCAGCGGGACGGTGACCACGACCAGCTCCGCGCCGGCCGCCGCCTCGCCGGCCGGGACGGGCGTCGCGCCGGTCTCGGCCGCCAGGTCGGCCAGGGTCTCGGGGCCGCGCGAGTTGGCCACCGCCACCTGGTGGCCGAGGGCGGTGAGGCGGCGGGTCAGGTTGCCGCCGATGTTGCCCGCTCCGATGATGCCGATCTTCATGGGGTGTGCTCCGTGCTTCTCGGGCCGGTGCCGCGGTCCGGTTCGGTTCGGTTCGTGGACGGCTGGGCGCGCCCACGTGGATGCCGAACCGGCGGACCCGGCCGGATGTTCCCGGCCCGGAGAAGTCGTACTGACGGAGGGTCAGGCGGCCTTCGGCGACTCGTTGTACTGCGCGGCGGGCTCCTGCCCGGAGAGCGCCTGGATGGCGGCCATCACCTCGTCGGTGACCTGGCGGCGGGCCTTGGCCGAGCGGGCCTGGCCGTGCAGCTCGTCGAAGTGCAGCGGCTCGCCGAACGTGACGCTGATCTTCCGCAGCCGGGGGATGCGCTTGCCGACCGGCAGGATGTGCTGCGGGCCCTCCAGGGCCACCGGCACCACCGGGACGCCGGCGGTCAGCGCCAGCCAGGCCACGCCGGTCTTGCCGCGGTACAGGCGGCCGTCCAGCGAGCGGGTGCCCTCCGGGTAGATGCCGAAGGCCCGGCCGGAGTTCAGGATCTCCAGGCCCTCGTCCAGCGAGGCGGTGGCGGCCCGGACGCTGCCGCGCTCCACCGGGACGGCGTTGATCACGTGGGTGAAGAAGAACCGGGAGACCGCGCCCTTGACGCCCTTGCCGGTGAAGTACTCGGCCTTGGCCAGGAAGAACACCTGGCGCGGCGCGGCCAGCGGGATCACCACGCTGTCCACGAACGACAGGTGGTTGCTCGCCAGGATCACCCCGCCCTTGCGCGGCACGTTCTCCAGGCCCTCGATCGTCGGCCGGTAGAGGGCCTTGGCGAGCGGCTTGAGCACGAGCTTGGTGACGAGGTCGATCACGGTGTGGCCCTCCCTGGCCGGACAAACGGTACGGCCGGGGGACGTCCCCGGCCGGGGTCTCGCCGCGGGGCGAGGCGCGCGGCTCGGAACAGGGCCGAACCGCGCGGGTACCGAACCACTGGGTAACGGACCGCAGACTACGACATGCACCCCGAGGTCCGTCCACATTCCGTGCGGCGGTGGCGCTGCGATCCTCGTCACGACCGCCTGTCGGTCACCCGCCGTCCCGAATAATGAGACGGCGGGACCGCGGGACGGCGAGGTGCGGGGCGGGCGGTCAGGACCGGAGCGGGAAGATCCGGCTGACCACCCGCTCGGCGGCCCGGCCGTCGTCCCAGGGGCAGAACCGCTCGCGGAAGCGCCGCCGGGCCTCCGGCTCCGGGTCGCCGGCCAGCAGCGCCTCGGTGAGCGCCTCCTGGTCAGTGGTGACCGCGCCGGGCGGTTCCTTCATCAGGTCGAAGTAGACGCCGCGGACCTCCTGGTACTCCTCCCAGTCGGGGCGTACACGGCGATCGGCCGGTCCAGCACCGCGTAGTCGAACATCATCGAGGAGTAGTCGGTGACCAGGACGTCCGCGGCCAGGTAGAGGTCCTCCACCGAGGGGTGGTCGGAGGCGTCCAGCAGGGTCGCCGCGCCGGGGCCGGTGGCCAGGTCGCCCGCGCCGCCGTCGTGGAAGTAGTGGGTGCGCACCAGCACCGTCCAGCCGGGGCCGAGCCGTTCGGCCAGCGCGGGCAGGTCGAGCAGCGGCAGGTAGCCGCCGCGGGACTCGCGGTGGGTCGGCGCGTACAGCACGGTGCGCTGCCCGTCGGCGATGCCCAGCGCGCGGCGGGCGTCGACGCACTGCTCGGGGGTGGCCAGGGCGAGCCGGTCGTTGCGCGGGTAGCCGGTGTCCAGGATCTGGTAGGTGCCGGGGAAGGCGCGGGCGAAGTGCCTGCTGGTGTGCGGGTTGGGCGAGACCAGGTAGTCCCAGCGCCCGACCACCTCGCGCAGCCGGTCGAAGTCCATCCCGTCCGCCGCCAGCGGCCGGTCCACCAGGTCCATGCCCATCGCCTTCAGCGGCGTGCCGTGCTGGGTCTGCACGTGCACGGTGCCGGTCCGCTTGGTCATGGTGTGCGGGAAGTTCACGTTGTTGACGAAGTACTTGGCGGTGGCCATCGCCTTCAGGTACGCGGGGGTGTTGACGATCACGTACGGCACCCCGGCGGGCAGCGTGGCGGCCCGCTCGGCGTTCTCCACCACCCACACCCCGTGCACCTGCGGGGCCAGCTCCCTGGCCTTGGCGTAGATCGCCGCCGGGTTGCAGGCGTACCCGCGGTGCCAGTACGCCGCGTACACCGCCAGGTTCTCGTCGATCGGCAGCCGCTTGAACGCGTTGTACGCGGTGAACCGGGCCCCGCTGCGGACCACCTTCTTCACCCCGGGCGCCACCGACCGGGTGCCGCGCTTGACCGCGCCGGGCAGCCGGCCGCCGCGGCGCAGCTCGGCGTAGGCGCGCCGGGAGCCGCGGGCGGCCAGCCGGTACTGGACGCCGCGCACGCCGGCCGGGTAGCGGTAGCCAGCCGGGCGGTGCCTGGCGAAGTGGCCGGTGATCCGGGCGAAGAACTCGGCGCGCAGCTCGGCGGGCACCAGGCCGGGGTGTCGTAGACGGTGAGCGCCTGCTTGACGGTGCGGTCGAAGACCAGGGTGCGCAGGGCGTCCGCGCGCTCGTTCCGGTCCAGGAAGGCGAAGATCGCGTCGTACTGGGCGAAGGCGTCGGCGTGCTTCGGGGAGGCGGTGGCGGTGATCGCGCCGGGGCGCCCGCGCCGGTAGTTGTAGCAGGGGCGGTCGAGGTAGAGCAGCCGGTCGGCGGCGAGCAGCAGCGGGTAGGTGACCGAGATGTCCTCGTAGTGGCCGCGGCCGAAGTGCACGTCCAGGCCGAGCAGGTACTCCCGGCGCATCACCTTGTTCCACACCGCGAGCACCGCGTTGAACAGCGCCGGGTGCTCGGCGGCGGTGCAGCCGGAGACCAGCGGGGAGCCGGCCAGCACCTTGCGCCAGGGGTTCGGCTCCCGGCCGCCGTCGGGGTAGACGTGGGTGAAGTCGGTGAGCAGCACGTCGGCGGGCAGCTCGCGGGCCGTCTCGGCGCGCAGTTCGCCGAGGACGGCGTCGATGCTGCCCTCGGGCAGCCAGTCGTCGCTGTCGACGAACCAGACGTAGGTGCCGGTGGCCTCGGCCAGGCCGGCGGTGCGGGCGCCGCCCAGGCCCCGGTTCTCGGTCAGGTGCAGCACCCGCATCCGCGGGTCGCCGGCGGCGTGCGCGTCGAGCAGCGCGCCGCAGCCGTCGGGGGAGCGGTCGTCCACCGCGATCAGCTCGACCTCGCCGGGGGCGGCGCCGTCGGCCCGGAGCGAGTCCAGGCACTGCGGCAGGAAGCGTTCCACGCCGTGAACGGGCAGGACGATGCTGAGCAGAGGTGGCACGTGCGTTCACTCCGCGAAGGGAAGGAGGGTGGCTGCCGGCGGGTCGCCCGGTACGGACACTCTACCGAGCGGGACTGGGCGCTCCCTGGGAGCGGGGTGGCGGCGGGCCCGGGCCGGTGGCGCTCCGCGCCGGGCCGCGGCACCCCGGGCGCAGGTGGTCGGGGTGACCGGGGTGTCGCGGACGGCGGGGAAACGCGACCGCCGGTGCCGCGCCGTACCAGCGGCGGCACCGGCAGCCCGGTTGGCGATCCGACCGACCCTCAACGGTCGACCGCCGGTCCGTCCACCACAGGGGAGCCGGGCCGCCGCAGCGTCGAGACGGCCTGACAGTGACTCACCGTGGTGTCGGAAGCATCACGGGATGGTCGGGTGATTCGTTCATACTCGAAATCACCCGACCGGGGATGGGTGGGTGTTCCCCGCTATCCCGTGTCGATACAGATATTGCTTGGAGGTTTCGGCCACGTCAATCCCTCGTATGTGTTCAATTTCTGAACACAGGATGTCCTGCGCACGGGGATGCCGTGTGCGGAGCATTGCCCGGCCCGCGGGCCGCTCCTATATTGACGCCACGTCTCACAAGTGGGGGGTACACCGAGGATGGCCGTCACACCGCCCGTACGACCGGTCAGCCCGCTCCTCAAGGCCCTCCTGCTCGGTCCGCTCGCCCTCGCGGCCGGCTGGGCCTTCCTGGTCCTGTGGCCCGCCGCCGACGCCACCGGCGACCTGTTCGCCTGGACGACGTCGCCCGTCACCGCCGTCCTGCTCGGCTCCGCCCATGGCGGCGCCGCCGCCATGCTGGCCCTCGCCGTCCGGGCCCGCTGCTGGGCCGAGGTCCGGGTGGCCACCGCCGCCGGCTGCCTGCTGATGCTGCTGATGCTCGCCACCACCCTGGCCGGCCGCCGCGACCTCCACCCGGACGGCGGCCCGCTGCTCGGCTTCCTCGCCGCCCGGGGCTGGCTCGCCGTCCACCTCGCCGCCCCGCCGGTCGGCCTGGCCGCCCTCGTCGCCCAGCTGCGCACCCCCGGCCCGGCCCCCGCCCGCACCCCCGGCTGCCCTGGTGGGTGGCCGTCCCGATGGCCGGCGCGGGCGCCCTGCTCGCCCTGCTCGGCCTCGTCCTGGTGCTGCGCCCCGACCAGCTCGCCGCGCACTGGCCCTGGACCGCCCGCCCGATCGACGTGCGCGCCCTCGGCGCCTGGACCCTCGCCTTCGGCGCCGGCCTGGCGGCGGCCTCCCGCGAGTGCGACCTGCGCCGGGTCCGCGGCGGGATGGCCGCCATGGTGCTCACCGGACTGCTCGGGCTGATCGGCCTGGCCCGCTACGGCGCCCGGGTCTCCTGGCACCAGCCCGGCGGCTGGATCGCCGTGCTGGTGCTCACCGCGCTGCTCGGCCTCGGCCTGTGCGGCTACGGCGTCTCCGCCCTGATCGACCCGCCGCCCGGCGCCGGACCGCGGCGCGAGCAGGAGGCGTTCGGGGAGGTCGAGGAGGCCGAACTACGCTGACCCGGGGCCGGAGCGGCCGTCCGCGCGCCCGGCGCACCCGCCGCCGCCGGTGCGCCCCGGCACGCCCCGACAACGCCCCGGGCCGCCGCAGCGCCTGACGCCCGGTCAGGGCTTGGATGGTGCACCATCAACCGATGCGCAGTCGTGACCGAGACCACCGCCCCCTGGTGAAGCGTCAGTTCCGTTCGCACGGTACGGTGGCGGAACACCAGGACGGTTGTGTGAAGGCCGTCGTAGCCGGATAGTCTTCGCCTCACGGCCCTGGCGCCTCGTAGGGGTGGGAAACAGATGGAACAGATGCAAGTGCGGCCGCGGCCCCGGGTGCCCGCGATCCAGTGCGGTGTCGGCACGACCGGCCGCCGGATCGACCGACACCTGTCCGTCCTCGGCGCGCCCGCGCTCCCGGTGGTGGACACGGCGGAAGCGCTCGGCCTGATAAGGGAACTGACGCCGCGCGGGCCCAGCGCCCCCGCGGCCGCCGCCTCGCCGCGCCGCAGCGCCCGGGTCTCCCTGATGGCCCCGCTGCGCCGCCTCAAGCGGAGCCTCTTCGGCAGCCGGGGCTGACCCCGGCGGTCCGGACGCGCGAGCGCCCGGACCGGTCGACGGGCCGCCCGCTGCCACGACCCGACGGACGGGGAGTCCGTCGGGCCTTCGGCGTCCCCGGGCGCGATCCGGCCCGGTGGCCGGTCCGGTGGCCGGTCCGGCCTGGCGCGCGGTGGCGGTGCACTGGCGCGCCCTGGCGGGCCCCTGGCGGTCGGGTGGCGTTCGGCCGGTGCCCCTACGAGGTCCGTACCAAGATCGGCCAGGATGGCCCCATGTCCGACACCTTCCACACCCAGACCCTCGACGTCGCCACCGGCCGGGACGAGGTCGCCCTCGACGTCACCGACCGCTGCCACGCCTTCCTCAGAGAAGTCGCGGACGGCCGCGACGGACTGCTCAACGTCTTCGTCCCGCACGCCACCGCGGGCATCGCCGTGATCGAGACCGGTTCCGGCAGCGACGACGACCTGCTCGCCGTGCTGCGCGACCTGCTCCCCCCGGACGACCGCTGGGAGCACCGGCACGGCAGCCCGGGCCACGGCCGCGACCACGTCCTGCCCGGCCTGGTCGCCCCGCACGCCACGCTGCCCGTGATCGGCGGCCGGATGGCGCTGGGCACCTGGCAGTCCGTCGTCCTGATCGACACCAACCGCGACAACCCGCAGCGCAAGCTCCGGCTCTCCTTCCTCGGCTGACCCCCGCCCGCTCCCGACGTCCGGGCCCGCCGGGTGGGGCGGGGGCCCGGCCGGGCGGGGCCGTACCCTTGGACGCATGGGAGAACCCGCAGCGGACCGGCAGCAGCCGTCGCCCTCGCCGCAGCCGTCGCCGCAGCCCTCGCCGCAACCGTCGCAGCAGCCGGAGGACCGGGTCTGCGAGGTGTCCGCCGACCCCGGGCAGGCGCTGCGCGGACTGCGCCCGGGCGGCGCGGGGGAGCGGGCCGCGTGCGTGCTGTGCGGCGAGCCGACCGAGTACCCGGCCGACGCGTCCGGCAGCCCGCTGTGCCCCGTCTGCACCTGGCAGCAGGCCCAGCGCGCCGCCTGCTCCGGCTGACGTGACGCCGGCCTCCGACGCGGGGCGGCTGGCGCGCCCGCACGCCACCCTCGCCTACTCCACCACCGGCCCCCGCCGCGGCCCGCTCGCCGTGCACGCGCACGGGGCGCTCTCCAGCCGGGCGCACGAACGGCGCGCCGGGCTGTTCGACTGGACGGCCGTCACCGCGACGCACCGGCTGGCCCGGTACGACGCGCGCGGCCACGGCGAATCCACCGGCCGGGCCGTCCCCGCCGACTACCACTACCCCGTGCTCGCGGACGACCTGCTGGCGCTCTGCGACCACCTCTCGCCCGACGCGCCCGTCACCGGCTTCGGCGCCTCGATGGGCACGGCCACCGTGCTGTGGGCCGCGCTCGCCCGCCCCGAGCGCTTCGACCGCCTGGTGCTGGCCGTCCCCGCCGTCGCCTGGGCGGCCCGGGAGCCCCGGCGCAGCGGGCTGCGGGCCGCCGCGACCCTGGTCGAACGGCGCGGCCGGGGCGCGCTGGACGCCGCCGCGAAACTCTCCGGCCCGCCCGCCGTCCTCGCCCGAGCCCCGCAGTACACCACCGAGTTCGACCTCGCCGAACCCCTCCTCCCGGCCGCCCTGCGCGCCGCCGCCGCCTCCGACCTCCCCACCCCCGAGACCCTGCGCGGCCTCCCCCACCCCACCCTCCTGCTCGCCTGGGACACCGACCCGCTCCACCCCCTCACCACCGCCCGCACCCTCGCCGCCCACCTCCCGAACGCCCGCCTGCACGTCGCGGACACCCTCGCCGAGGTACGGAGTTGGGACCGGCTGGCGGCCGGCTTCCTGGCGGAAGGAGAGCGGCGGAACGGGAACGATCGAGGTGCCGGGGCCTGAACCGGACCGGGAGGAGGCGCGCGCCCACCGGGGCGGCAAGCGCGATCCGGCCTTCCAGCGGAGCCTGCTGGAGCACGCGCCCGGTACCTGCCGGGTGATCCGGCCCGCGGGTGCCCCTCGAACCGCTCGCCACCCGCCTGCGGCTGACCGTGGAAGAGGGCCGGGACGGCCTCGGGCGTGCCGGAGCCGCCGTGTTCGTGATCGAGCGCACCCGCTTCGGCCTGAGCCGGGGCGACGGCGGCACCCGGCACCGGCGGGCTGCCGCAGGCGCGGTGTCCGGGCGGGGGTCAGGCGTCCTCGCGGGTGGTGTGGTGGACGGTGGAGCCGGTGCGGTGCTTGCGGACCAGGAGCTGGGCGGGGATGCGGGTGCGGAGGTCGGCGACGTGGCTGACGATGCCGACGGCGCGGTCGCGTTCGCGCAGGGAGTCGAGGACGTCCATCACCTCTTCGAGGGCGTTCTCGTCGAGGGTGCCGAAGCCCTCGTCGATGAAGAGGGTGTCCAGGGGCATGCCGCCGGCCTCGTCGGTGACGACGTCGGCGAGGCCCAGGGCGAGGGCGAGGGAGGCGAAGAAGGACTCGCCGCCGGAGAGGGTGGCGGTGTCGCGCTCGCGGCCGGTCCAGGCGTCGACCACGTGCAGGGAGAGGCCGGAGCGGCGGTTGCCGGAGACCAGGCCGTCGCTGTGGACCAGGGTGTAGCGGCCGCCGGACATCCGGAGCAGGCGCCGGCTGGCGGCGGCGGCGACCTGCTCCAGCCGGGCGGCCAGCACGTAGGACTCCAGGCGCATCCGCAGGGCGTTCTCGGCGGGGGCGCCGGCCAGCAGGGCGGAGAGCCGGCTGATCCTGGCGTGGGCGTCCAGGACGGGGGCGAGTTCGGTGGCCAGCGCGGCCAGTTCGCGGCCGATCCGGGCCAGGTCGGCGACCCGGCGGCGGGCCTGGTCGTGGGCGGAGTGCGCGCGGGCGAGGAGTTCGTCGGCGCGGGCGGCGGCGGCCCGGGCGGGTTCGGCGTCAGCGGGCGGGAGTTCGGCGGCGGCCCGCAGGGCGGGGTCGGCGAGCTGGGCCGCGGCGAGTTCGAGGTCGGCGTCGAGCTGCTTGAACTTCCCGCGCAGCACGTCGAGTTCGTACGGGGGCAGGACGGCGGCGTCCAGCGCGGCCAGGTCGGCGAAGCCCGCGGCGCGGGCGGCGCGGCGCAGCGCCTCGGTGCTCTCGTCGCGGTGGGCGCGGGCGGCGGCGGTGGCCCGGGTGGCGTCCAGCAGGGCGGTGGTGGCGGTGGACAGCGCGGTGACGGCGGCGGTGCGGACGGCCACCGACGGGGCGTCGCCGCGGACGGTGGCGAGCCGTTCCTCCAGGGTGGCGAGTTCGGCGGCCAGCGCGCCGAGCTGGCCGGTCAGGCGGGCGCTCTGCTCGCCGGCCTGGCGGAGCTGTTCGCGGTGGGCCGCGCCGTCCCGCTCCAGCCGTTCGAGCTGCTGGCCGAGCGGCAGCCAGCGTTCCGCCGCGTGCAGGAGCGCGTTGCGGCGGCTGGTCAACGCGTGGATGCCGGCGGTGAGTTCGTCCACGGTGTGGCCGCCGGCGGCGGCCTCGGCGGCGGCGGCCGCCGCGGTCAGGGCGCTCAGGTGGCGGGCGGCGGCGGCGAGTTCGTCCTCGGCGGCGTGCTGGGCGGCGCGGGCGCGGCGCTCGTCCCCGGCGGTGACCTGGTCGGCGGAGGGCTCGGCGGGGGCCGGGTGCGCGGGGGAGCCGCAGACCCGGCAGGGGGCGCCGGGGGCCAGGGCGGCGGCCAACTCGGCGGCCATACCGGTGAGTCGGCGTTCCTGGAGGTCCAGGGTGCGCTGCCGGGCGGCCTGGGCGGCGTCGGTCAGGGCGCGGACCCGGTCCTCGGCCCCGGTGCGGTCCGCCAGCAGCCGCAGGTGCCGGTCGGCGGACTTCCGCTGCTCGGTCAGCTCCTGGTGCCGGGCGTCGAGCTGGTCGAGCCCGGCGCGGGCCTCGCGGGCCGCCTCGCGGTCCTGCTGGAGGCGTTCGTGCCGGTTCTCGAAGTCGTCCAGCCAGCGGCGGGAGTCGGCCGCGAGGTCGTCCGCGCCGTCCCGTCGGCGGGTCAGCTCGGCGCGCTCGGCGAGCAGCGCGCGGTAGCGGGCCTCGTCGGCCCCGGCGGCCTCCAGCCGGCCCACCTCGGCGCGCAGCACCCCTTCGGCGGCGCGCAGTTCGTCGACGGTGCCGAGCGGGCCGGACCAGCCGGCGGCGGAGGCGCGGGCGGCCAGCTCGGCGCGGCGGGCGGCCTCCTCGGCCTCGGCGCGCTCCAGCCCGGCCAGCGCGGCGCGGTGCGGGGCGCGCAGCGGGGCCGGGGCCTCGGCGGCCAGCGCGGCCTCCAGCCGGGCCCGTTCGGGGGCCGAGCGGGCGGCCAGGTCGGTGAGCCGCAGGCGTTCCCGCTGGGCCAGCCGGTGCCGCGACTGCCGTTCGGCCAGGGCGTTCTGCCGCTCCAGCCGGGTGCGGGCCGCGGCCCGTCCGGCCTCGGCGGCGGTCAGCCGCAGCGCGGCGGACTCGGCCCGCTCGGCGGCGGTGACGCGGAGCATCGCCGCCCAGGCCAGCACCTCGCCGACCGGGGCGTCCTCGCCGGGGCGGTGCGCGGCGGTGTCCCAGCCGGGCCCGGCCAGCGGCCCGGCGGCCTCCTCGACGCGGGCGGCCAGGGCGTGCAGCCGCTGCCGCCCGCCCTGCACCTCGCGTTCGTGGCGCAGCCGCAACTCGGCCGTCCAGCGCTCCAGTTGCTCGAACCGGCCGGTGTCGAAGAGCCGGCCCAGCAGGTCGGCGCGCTGCTTGGAGTCGGCCCGCAGGAAGCGGGCGAAGTCGCCCTGCGGGAGCAGCACGACCTGGCAGAACTGCTCCCGGCTCATGCCCAGCAGCCGGGTCAGCTCCTCGCCGGCCTCCTGGTGCGAGCGGCTGACCGCCACCCAGCCCGGCCGGCCCGTCCCGGCGTCGGCGGCCCACTCGCGCAGCAGGGTCTGCGCCTTCTCCGGGGTCAGGCCGGTGCCGCGCTTCTTGGGCCGCCACTGCTCGGGGCTGCGGGTGATCTCCAGCCGCCGCCCGCCGAGCGTCGCCTCCAGCACCACCTCGGTGCGCACGCCCGGTGCGGCGTGGTCGCTGCGCACCCCGTTGCTCCGGCGGGTGCCGGGCAGTTCGCCGTACAGCGCGTAGCAGACCGCGTCCAGCACGCTGCTCTTGCCCGCGCCGGTGGCGCCGCGCAGCAGGAACAGGCCGGCGGCGGAGAGCAGGTCGAAGTCGATCCGCTCGGTGCCCGCGAACGGGCCGAAGGCGGTGACGGTGAGCCGGTGCAGCCTCATCGGGTGTGCTCCAAGCGGAGGGGGCGGGGCGTCATCGGGCGCTCTCCTCGGCCCGGCCGGCCGCCGCGCGGCGCACCGACTCCAGGCCCTCCAGCAGCCAGGACTGCTCGTCGCCGTCCAGCTCCCGGCCGGGGCGGACGTGGGCGACGAAGCCCTCCACCACCTCCTGGTCGGTGCGCCCGCGCACCCGCTGCGCGTAGGAGGTCCGGGCGGCCCGCTCGCCGCCCTCCGGTTCGAAGAGCAGTTGCAGGGTGTGCGGGAAGCGGGCCCGCAGCCGCTCCATCGCGTCGGCCGGGCGGACCGGGTCGGTCAGGGTGGCCTGCACCCAGCGGTCGACGGCGTAGGCGTGCGCCTCGGCGGCCAGCAGCTCGTCCAGCCGGCCCCGCAGCCGGGCGAGGCGGCGCGGCACCGGGCAGGGCACCCGGCGGGCCTCGACGGCGCCCGCCGCGTCCAGTTCGACCAGCCACATCGACTTCTCGTGCGCCGTCTCGGAGAAGGAGTACGCCAGCGGGGAGCCGGAGTAGCGCAGGTGCGGGGCGAGGGTCTGGCAGCCGTGCAGGTGGCCGAGCGCCGCGTAGTGCACGCCGTCGAAGACCGCGGCGGGCACGGACTCCACCCCGCCGACCGCGATGTCGCGCTCGCTGTCGCTGGCCGCGCCGCCGGTGACGAAGGCGTGCGCCAGCACCACCGCGCGGGTGCCCGCGGGGCGGGCGGCCAGGTCGGCGCGGACCCGGTCCATCGCCGCGGCCAGCACCTGCTCGTGGCCGCCCCGGGCCAGCCCCAGCCGTTCGCGCACCAGGGCGGGCTCCAGGTAGGGCAGCCCGTAGACGGCCACCGGCCCGTGCGCGTCGGCCAGCAGCACCGGCTCGGCCAGCGCGCCGGGGTCGGTGCGCAGGTGGATGCCGGCCCGGTCGATCAGCCGGGACGCGACGCCCAGCCGCCGGGCCGAGTCGTGGTTGCCGGAGATGAACACCGTCGGCACGCCCAGCTCGGCCAGCCGCCACAGCACCTCGTCGAAGAGCGCCACCGCCTCCAGCCCGGGCAGCGCCCGGTCGTAGACGTCCCCCGCGACCAGCACCGCGTCCACCCGCTCGGCCGCCGCGGTCGCCACCAGGTGCTCCAGGAAGACCCGCTGGGCCTCGTGCAGGCTCTCCCGGTGGAAGGACCGCCCCAGGTGCCAGTCCGAGGTGTGCAGCAGTCTCACGCCGACGCTCCCCGCAGCATGTCCCGTCACTCCTCGTCGATTCGGTGGTCCGGTCCGGCCGAGTACGAGTATCACAGGTGGCGGACAGCGCTCCGGGCGCGCGGCGGCGCGGGCGGTGACCCGGGTGGCGGCCGGGACTGTTCATCGGTCGGGTGTTCGGGGAAGATCATCAGGTGGTGCCGCGGGCCTACCGGGAGAGCGGAGGGAGTGGGATGGGCATCGAGTACAGCCCGGAGATCTCCGAACTGCTCGGGCGGGTGCGGCGCCGGCCGAACGCGGGGTGGCCGTGGCGGCCGGCCGAGGCGGTGCCGGCCGGGCTGCCGGTGAAGCAGTCCTGGGGGTGGCTGTTCGCGCCGGACGGGCGGGTGCTGACGCTGGTGAACCCGCGCGACGGGGTGGTCAGCCTGCCGGGCGGCTCGCTGGAGCCGGAGGACGCGGGGGACCCGGGGCGGGCGCTGGCCCGGGAGGCGGCGGAGGAGGCGCAGGCGCTGATCGCCGGGCCGGTCTACCTGGGCTACCTGTACGACCGGGTGGGGTCGGCCAACGGCGGGCACGAGTGCGCGCGGGTGCGGATGGCGGCGGCGCTGCTGGGGGCGGGGCCCTCGGCGCCGGACCCGGCGTCGGGGCGGCACTACCGGCGGCTGCTGGTGGCGCCGGGACTCGCGGTGGAGCTGCTCGGCTGGGGGCTGCCGGGGCTGCGGCAGGCGCGGGCGGCGGTGGCGGCGGCGGCCGCCCGGTGGGGGTGCCGGTGCGGGCGGACGAGACGATCGAGGAGCTGCCGGCCGCAGGCTGCCGGCTGCGCTGAGCCCCGCCGCGCCCCCGCCGTTCCCCGGCCGTTCCCCGGTCGTCCCCCGCCGGGCCGGTCCGGCGGCCTGATCGGACGTCAAGCACCCTTTCCGATGGTGCGATCACCCACTGATGGTATTTCCGCAGCCCAGGTCAGGGGCGGGTCTGCGCGCGTAGCTCCCCGTTGGGGCGGCATTCCGTGAACGTTCGTCAACTTCTTTGGCATGAGCGCTTCCCCCCGGACCTACTGACTGGTATCCAATGTGTGGCCTGCGTCACTCATGGAGGATCAGATGTCTCGCGTCCGTGCCGTTTCCGTCGCCCTCACCGCGGCGGCCCTGTCCCTCACCACCCTCGCCGCCGCCACCGAGGCGAACGCCGCCGGCGTGCGCTACGCCGCGCTCGGCGACTCCTACTCGGCCGGCGTCGGCTCCGGCAGCTACACCAGCGAGAGCGGCGGTTGCAGCCGCAGCACCAAGGCGTACCCGTACCTGTGGAACGCCGCGCACGCGCCCACCTCGTTCTCGTTCGTGGCCTGTTCGGGTGCGAAGACCGACGACGTGATCGCCAACCAGCTGGGCGTGCTGAACACCTCGACCACCCTGGTGTCCATCACCATCGGCGGCAACGACGCGGGCTTCGCCTCCACCATGCAGACCTGCGTGCTGAACAGCGAGAGCTCCTGCCTGAGCGCCGTCAACACGGCCAAGAGCTACGCCACCAACACCCTGCCGGGCAAGCTCACCAACCTGTACGGGCAGATCAAGTCGAAGGCGCCCAACGCGAAGGTCGTGGTGCTGGGCTACCCGCACCTGTACAAGGTGCCCGGTAGCTGCATCGTCGGGATCTCGGACACCAAGCGGACCGCGATCAACGGCGCGGCGGACACCCTGGACACGGTCATCGCCAAGCAGGCGGCGAACGCCGGGTTCACCTTCAAGGACGTCCGGACGGTCTTCGCCGAGCACGAGATCTGCGGCTCCTCGACCCAGTGGCTGAACAGCACCACGCTGCCGATCAGCGACAGCTACCACCCGAACGCGAGCGGCCAGGCCGGCGGCTACCTGCCGTCGTTCAGCGCCGCGGCCTGACGCTCCGGCGGCAGGCGGCAGCACGTCCGCGGGGACGGACGACCGGTGGCCGGGCTCGTGGAAGGAGCCCGGCCACCGTGGTTCCCGGGGCGGCGCTCAGCGCAGGTGGTCGCCGAGCGCGGCGGGCCGCAGACCGGCCTGCCCGGCCGCGTCCAGCGCGCGCCGGAGGTCGTCGGCCAGGGTGTCGGTGAAGTGCATGATGATCACGTCGCCGGGCTGGAGCGGGCCGCCGTGGTAGACGTTCGCGGCGCCCGAGGTGAAGTCGGCGGTCGCGGTCAGCACGTACGCCATGCCGCAGTTGGCGGCGGCCCGGAGGGTGTCGTCGTCGAAGGCGAAGTAGGGCGGCCGGAAGACCGTCGGGACGGTGCCGTAGCGCGCGGTGACCGCGTCCCGGGCGTCGCAGATCTCGGCCTGCTGCTCGGCCGGGGAGAGCGTGGTCAGGTCGCGGTGCGAGACGCCGTGGTCCTGGATCGAGGAGCCGGGCGCGGCGGTGACCCGGCGGAAGTAGTCCGGCTCGAAGCCCTCCGGCATCGGCAGCGGGAAGACGGTCACCGGCAGCGCGCGGTCGGCGATCAGTTGGGCCGCCTCCGGGGTGCGGGTCCAGCCGTCGTCGACGGTCAGGAAGACGACCTTGTCGTCGGTCGGCACGTTCCAGGTGGCGGGCGCGGGCGCCGGGCGGTCGCCGGTGACCGAGACGTCGTCCACCGCGATCGGGCCCTGGCCGTACCAGCCGTGCACGTACAGCTGCACCGAGGTGGTGGCCGGGCCGGTGGTGAAGCCGGTCGACAGCCGCTGCCAGCCGTCCCCGGTGGACGCCGTCCAGGCCGGGGCGACGTCGTGGCCGGTGCCGGTGGCGCCGAGGAAGGCGTACGAGCCGTGCACCCAGGCGCGGTACGTGTAGGCGGTGTTCGGGCGCACCGCCAGGGTCTGGGTGCACTGGCCGGTGGAGTCGCCGGCGGCCGGGGTGATCGCCAGGGCGGCGGTGCCGGTGCGGGCGGCGGCGGTGAGCGCGCCCTCGCCGGGCGCGCAGTGCCAGCCGGGGACCGAGCCCCAGTCGGCCAGCGGCAGGGTGGGGATCTCGAAGCCGGGGTTGGTGGCCAGGTTCGGCGCGGGGGCCGGGGCGTCCGCGTGCGCGGCCGGGACGGTGGCGGCGGAGGCCAGCGCGGCGGTGGCGGCGAGCGCCGCGAGACGGCGACGGGCGGAACTGAGCACGGGTCAACTCCAGTGTGGGGACGGGCGGAGGGGTGAACCCCGGAGGGGCGGGGATCGGGTGGGGGTCCTGCCGCACCAGGCCGGTGCACACAATGGACTGGACCAATCCCGGCGGTCAAGCGGAACCGGCCGACCGGCCGCCGAGATCGGTCAACCGGCGTAGAGCTCCTCGATGTCCGCCGCGTACCGCTCCGCCACCGCCGCCCGGCGGATCTTCAACGAGGGCGTCAACAGCCCCTCCTCCAGGGAGAACTCGCGCGGCAGCAGCCGGAACGCCCGGATCGACTCGGCCCGCGACACCGTGGTGTTCGCCGCCCCCACCGCCCGCTGCACCTCCTGGTGCAGCTCCGGGTCGGTGAGCGCCTGCCACATCTCCAGCGGCGGCCGCCCGCGCGCCCGCAGCCAGTGCGCCAGCGCCACCGCGTCCAGCGTGATCAGCGCCGCCAGGTACGGCCGGTCGTCGCCCACGATCAGGCACTGCGCGATCAGCGGGTGCGCCCGCACCCGCTCCTCCAGCACCGCCGGGGCCAGGTTCTTGCCGCTGGAGGTGACGATCACCTCCTTCTTGCGGCCGGTCAGCGTCAGGTAGCCGTCCTCGTCCAGCACCCCCAGGTCCCCGGTGGCCAGCCAGCCCCGGCACAGCGCCTCGTCCGAGCAGCGCGGGTGGTTGAGGTACCCGGAGAACACGCCCGGGCCCTTCACCCACACCTCGCCGTCCTCGGCGATCGCCACCGTCGAACCAGGCAGCGGACGCCCCACCGTGCCGAACTTCGGCCGCCGCGGCGGGTTCGCGGTCACCGGCGCGGACGACTCGGTCAGCCCGTAGCCCTCGTACACCGTCATGCCCGCGCCCGCGAAGAACAGCCCCAGCTCCCGGCCCAGCATCGACCCGCCGGTCATCACCGCCCGCACCCGGCCGCCCAGCACCTCCCGCACCCGCTGGTACACCAGCCGCTCGTACGCGGCGTGCCGCACCCGCAGCGCCGGCGAGGGGCCCGGGCCGGTGCGGTGCGCCCGGCGCTCCCAGGCCGCCGCCCACTCGACGGCCACCCGCTCGGCCTGCTCGAACAGCTCCAGCCGGCCCGCCGCCTCGGCGGCCTCCCGGGCCCGGCGGTGGATCTTCTCGAAGACGTACGGCACCGCGTGCAGGAAGGTCGGCCGGAACGCGGCCAGGGCCGGCAGCAGGCTGTCCGAGGCCAGCTTCGCGTGGTGGCCGATCCGGATTCCGCCGCGCACCGCCGCCACCTGGGTCAGCCGCCCGAACACGTGCGCCAGCGGCAGGAACAGCAGGGTGGCCGGCTGCCCGCCGCCGGTGTCGCGGAACACCTCGTCCCAGCCCGCCAGCAGGGCGTCCGCCACCGCCGCGAAGTTGCCGTGGGTCAGCAGGCAGCCCTTGGGACGGCCGGTGGTGCCCGAGGTGTAGATGACGCTGGCCAGCGAGTCCGCCGTCACCCCCAGCCGCTGACGGTGCACCAGCGCGTCCGGCACGCCCGCGCCGTCCGCCGCCAACTGGGCCACGCAGCCGCGGTCCAGCTGCCAGATGCCGGTCAGCTCCGGCAGCGCGTCGCACACCGCGCCGACCGTCATCGCCTGGTCCTCGTCCTCCACCACGCAGGCCACCGCCGAGGTCTCCGCCAGGATCCAGCGGACCTGGTCGGCCGAGGCCGTCGGGTACACCGGCACCGTGATCGCCCCCACCGACCAGAGCGCGTAGTCGAACAGCGTCCACTCCCAGCGGGTCGCCGACATCACCGCGACCCGGTCGCCGTAGCGCACCCCCCGGGTCAGCAGGCCCTTGGCCAGCGCCAGCACCTCGTCGCGGAACCCGGCCGCCGTCACCGGCGTCCAGACGCCGTCCACCAGCCGGGACATCAGCGACAGCCGCGGCTCCCGCTCGGCCCGGTCGAACACCGAGTCGGCCAGCCCGCCGGCCGGCCCGCCGCCCAGCGCGGGGCTGCTGAACTCTCGCACGGTACCCCCGATCCCGCCCCGAACCACCCACCCGGACCGGGCCCGCACGGCCCGGTCCGCCCGGCCGGCCGAGGGCCGGACCGCGGTACCGGCGAAGCTACCCGATCGGCGCGGCGCTGCCCAGAGTCACCGTCCGGCGACGCCCCGCACCGGAGGAAGCCCCGCAGGTCGGGGCCATGCCAGACCCCGGCGGGGAAATTAAAGGACGATCCGGACAACAGCCGATCACGATGCACTTCCACCCTACGAACGGGCGGTCAGGAAGTAGTAGGCTCGCGGCTCTCGAACCCGCCCGCACCCACCCCTGCCCGCGCGCACCCGCCCCCGCCCGCCCGCGTCCGACAACCTTCCCGCCCGAGGACCACTAAGGACCCGTATGCGCCTGCGCCGCAGCTCGATCCGCGCGAGGATCGTCGCGCTGCTCCTGGTGCCCATCGCGGCGCTCAGCGGCCTGTGGGTGTACGCCACGCTCGTCACCACCGGCGACGTGTGGAGCCAGATCGACCTCGGCTCCACCTACACCGCCTTCGGCGGCCCCGCCGACCGGTACGCCTACGACCTCCAGCAGGAACGCGCCGCCGCCGTGCTGCGGCTGGCCGCCCCCGCGAACGCCGGCTACGCCGCCGCCTACGACAAGGCCCGCACCACCACCGACCGCGACCTCCAACTGCTGCGCTACCAGGGCGCCAGCCACGACGCCGGCAAGCTCGACGCCGACCAGCGCGCCCGCTACCAGGACGTGCTCGCGGTCGCCGACCAGCTCGGCGCGATCCGCAACCAGATCGCCCAGTCCCGGCAGAGCTGGGACGGCGCGCTCAAGGACTACAGCGACCTGATCAGCCCGGTCTTCGCGTTCCGCTCCTCCTTCATCGCCAAGCAGACCGGCTCGCTGCCCCGCCAGGGCACCATCCTGGTCGAGCTCTCCCGGGCCGGCGAGTACCTCTCCCAGGAGACCGCCGCGATGCGCGCCCTGCGGGCCGCCCCCCTGGCCGACGCCCAGGACCCGCGCAAGCAGCAGGTCGCCCTGGACGCCATGAACGCCCAGCAGGCGCTGTTCCGGATCTACATCGCCGAACTCGACGACCAGGACCGGCAGGCGTACAACGCGCTGCGCCTGGGCTGGAACTGGAGCTGGCTCACCGCCGCCGAGACCGGCTTCGACAAGGCCGCCGACCGGGCCCTGGAGGTGCGCGGCGGCCCCACCGACTCCTGGGGCGACCCCGCCGACAAGGTCCTCACCGACATCGACGCGATCAACTCCCGGCTGGCCAAGGAACTCGGCGACCAGGCCCGCGACAGCGCGATCGACGCCCTGGTGCGCGGCGGCACGGCCGGCCTGATCGGCCTCACCGCGGTCGTCCTGTCGATCGTCATCTCCTACCGCACCGGCCGCCGCCTGGTGCGCGAACTCGTCGGCCTGCGCAACGCCGCCGCCGACCTGTCCGCCACCCGGCTGCCCTCCGTGATGCTCCGGCTGCGCCGCGGCGAGCCCGTCGACGTGGTCGCCGAGGTGCCCCCGCTGGAGTTCGGCGCCGGGGAGATCGGCCAGGTCGGCCGGGCCTTCAACGAAGTCCAGCGGGTCGCCGTCGAGGCCGCCGTCGAACAGGCCGAACTGCGCCGCGGCGTCTCCGCCGTCTTCGTCAACCTGGCCCGCCGCTCCCAGGTGCTGCTGCACCGTCAGCTCACCCTGCTCGACACCATGGAGCGCCGCACCGAGGACCCGCGCGAACTGGAGGACCTGTTCCGGCTCGACCACCTCACCACCCGCATGCGCCGCCACGCCGAGGGCCTGATCATCCTCTCCGGCGGCTCGCCCGGCCGCGCCTGGCGCAAGCCGGTCCGGATGGTCGACGTGGTGCGCGCCGCCGTCGGCGAGGTCGAGGACTACGCCCGGGTGCAGGTGCGCCCGTTCCCCGGCACCGGCCTGCTCGGCTCCGCGGTCGCCGACGTCACCCACCTGGTCGCCGAACTCGTCGAGAACGCCACCGTGTTCTCGCCGCCGCACACCCAGGTCACCGTCCAGGGCGAGGTGGTCGCGCACGGCTTCTGCCTGGAGATCGACGACCGCGGCCTCGGCCTGGGCGAGCAGCACCTGGAGGAGATCAACCAACGCCTGTCCGTGGAGCAGGAGTTCGACCTCGCCGACACCGACCGGCTCGGCCTGTTCGTGGTCTCCCGGCTGGCCCGCCGGCACGGCATCCGGGTGCACCTGCGGCCCAGCCCCTACGGCGGCACCTCCGCGGTCGTGCTGATCCCGCGCGAACTGCTCGCCGAGACCGTCGAGACCGCCCCCGACGCCCCCCGGCAGGGCGCCGAGGACACCGGCACCCACCGCCGCCCGCCCGCCCCGGCCGCCGCCTCCACCGCGGTCGCCGTCCCGGCCCGCGGCCAGGGCGCGCACGCCGCGCCCGCCGCCGCGCTCGGCGGGCCCCGCCCGTCCGAGGCCGAGCCGTCCCGCACCCCCGGCGGGCTGCCCCGCCGCCGGGCCGCCGCCGCGGCCCCGCAGGCCGCCGCCGGGGGCACCGGGCGCCACCGCCGCCCCGAGGAGGACGGCGAGCGGCCCGCGCTGCCCGCCGCCGCTGCCGGACCGGCCGCGGGCCCGGCTGCGGGCCCGGCGCTCACCCCGGTGGCCGGCGGACTGCTGCCCAAGCGGGTCCGGCAGGCCAGCCTGGCCCCGCAACTGCGGCCCGGCGCCGAACCGGAGGCCGCCGAACCGGCCCGCGCGCGCGACCCCGAGGAGGCCCGCTCCGCGTTCGCCTCCTTCCAGCGCGGCTTCGCCCGCGGCCGCGGCGACCGGCTCCAGCCCGCCTCGCTCACCGTGGTGCGCTCCGAGCCGGAGTCCCCCGACGGCGCCCGCACCCCCGAACGGCCCGCGCCGGTCCGCCCCCCGGGGCCCGGACAGCAGCCCCGGCTCCGGATCGCGCTGCCGTCCGCGCCGGTGCCGCACGCGCTGCCCGCCGCCCCCGCCCGCTCCGTCCCGTCGGCGCACCCGACGCCGACCGCACCGCCCGCACCAGCAGAAGGAACCGAATCATGACCGCAACAACACCGCCGTCCGGGGACCTCGACTGGCTCCTCAACGACCTGGTCGGCCGGGTGGCGACCCTTCGGCATGCGGTGATCCTGTCCAGCGACGGCCTGGCCACCGGCGTCTCCAGCGGCCTGGACCGGGAGGACGCCGAACACCTCGCGGCGGTCGCCGCGGGCTTCCACAGCCTCGCCAAGGGTGCCGGACGGCACTTCCGGGTCGGCGGCGTCCGGCAGACCATGGTCGAGCTGGACGAGGCCTTCCTGTTCATCACCGCCGCCGGCGACGGCAGCTGCCTGGCCGTGCTCAGCGACGCCGAGTCCGATGTGGGCCAGATCGCCTACGAGATGGCACTGTTGGTCAAGCGCGTCGGCGAGCACCTGGCCGCCGAGCCGAGGACCGACACCACGCTGCCCGGGAGATGACCGATTCGATGAGCGAGCCCGAGCCGACCGAGCCGACCGGGGCCCCCGCCCCGGCCGACCTGAGCGGTGCGACCGGGGACGGGCAGGCGGCCGGCGAAGGACCGGTCGACCTGTTCGCCCCCCGCACCCCGGTGGACGACCGCTGGTTCGACGACGAGGCCGGACCGGTGGTCCGGCTCTTCTCCATGACCAGGGGGCGCGCCCGCCCGGACGACGACGGCCTGTTCGACCTGATCTCGCTGGTCACCGCCGCCGGGCCGGACCCCGGTCCCGGCGGCGCCCGGCCCGACCCGCGCGCCCGACCTCACGCTCGACCCGGAACACCACGCGATCCTGGAACTCTGCCGCGACGAGCCGCTGAGCGTCGCCGAGCTCGGGTCCTACACCGACCTGCCGGTGAGCGTGGTCCGGGTCCTGCTCGGGGACCTCCACGACGCCGACCTGATCAGCGTCACCCGACCCGTCCAGCTCGCCCAACAACCGGACGAGCGCCTGCTGCGAGACGTGATCAATGGCCTCCGTGCACTCTGACGCCCCGTCGTCCCCGCCGCCCGCAAAGCCCCCTGGGGCGCCGACGCGGTCAAGATCCTGATCGCCGGCGGCTTCGGCGCGGGCAAGACCACGCTGGTGGGCGCGGTCAGCGAGATCCGCCCGCTGCGCACCGAGGAACTGCTCAGCGAGGTCGGCCGGCCGGTCGACGACACCGCCGGGGTGGAGGCCAAGCGCACCACCACCGTCGCCATGGACTTCGGCCGGATCGACCTCCGACCCGGCCTGGCCCTCTACCTGTTCGGCACCCCGGGCCAGGACAGGTTCTGGTTCGTCTGGGACGAGCTGGCCCGCGGTGCCCTCGGCGCGGTCGTCCTCGCCGACACCCGGCGGCTGGCCGACTCCTTCCCCTCGGTCGACTACTTCGAGCAGCGCGGCATCCCGTTCGTGGTCGCCGTCAACTGCTTCGAGGGCACCGAGGTCTACGCCCCGAGGACGTCCGGGCCGCGCTCGACCTGCCGGCCGGGGTGCCGGTGCTGCTGTGCGACGCCCGGCGGCGCGAGGACGGCAAGGAGCTGCTGATCCGGCTGGTCGAGCACGCGGCGGCCCGCCTCGGGGTGCGGCTGTAGCGACCGCCGGGGCGCGCCCGCGGCGCCGCCGCGGCGCGGCGTGTCCGCGGTGCCGCCGCAGCACCGTCGTGGCGCGCCCGTGACGCGGCCGTCGTGGGGCTGTCGCGCGGCCGTCGTGGAGCTGTCGTGCGGTCGTTGCACTGCCGCTGCCGACTTCTGACGTCCATGCAGGTCAGCGCGGTGGCGTCCGGATGGTGGACGGTTTCCGTCTCGGTCTGCGGATGGGGTGGTGCAGTGGGTTGCCTTCCGGGCACCGGGCGTGGAAGTCTCGTACCCGTGCCCGCCGCCGTTCCGCCGCGGGCCCGACACGATTTCGGGGGAGGAGCAGCGCCATGACCGTCTCGGTCCGCCTCTCCGCACTCCCCGTGCTCACCGTCCGCCGGTACCTCGACCACGGCCGGATCTACAGCACCTGCTGTCGCTGACGCACCGCCACTCCTCCCCGCTCGACGCCGGGGAGTGGCGGTTCCGTGCGTCCCGTCGACCCCCTGCCGCGCTCCGGAGAGCAGCCGTGCACCTTCGCACCCTCCTCGAACCGTTCTGGCCCTCGCGCCGGAACCACCACTTCGACCAGACCTGTCGGCGCGCACCCCGCGCCTCCCGGCCCCGGACCTGACCCACCGTCAATCCCCGTGCGCCGGAAGCGCAGACGACGACCACCCCCCGACCGTCACGCGCGAAAGAGCCCTCACATGTCGTACGCCACCGCCACCGCCGCCACCACCTCGACCCCGCACCTGCGCGCGGTCCGCGCCCTCCCCAACCTCGCCCCCGCCACCACCGTGACCGAGCACCGGCGGCCGATCCCGCCGCGGCCGGTGGGCGCGGCCGTCGCCCCCGCCCCGGTGTCCGTCGCCCCGGCCCCCGCGCCGGAGAGCCTGCTGGCCGGGCTCCAGGACGGCGCGGCCGTGGTCGCCGCCCTCCCGCAGTCCGTCCTGCCGCAGGCGCTGCTGGCGCAGCTCGGCGCGGCCAACTCCCCGCTGGTGGGCTACCTGGTGCTGGTGCCCGCGGAGGGCCAGAGCACCGCCGCCGCCACCGCCACCGCTGCGGTCGCCGAGGCCCCCGCGGCCCGCCCGTTCACCCGCCCCGCCGACAGCGGCATCTCCGTCGACCTGGACCGCCGCAACGCGTACGTCGACGGCTCCCTGCTCGACCTCACCTACCTCGAGTTCGAGCTCCTCGCCCACCTCACCGAGCACCCGCACCGGGTGCACACCCGCGACCAGCTGGTCCACACCGTCTGGGGCTACGGCCACGTCGGTGACGGCCGCACCGTCGACGTGCACGTCGCCCGCCTGCGCCGCAAGCTCGGCGCGGCCTACCGCGACACGATCGTCACCGTCCGCCGGGTCGGCTACAAGTACGCGCCGGCCGCGTAGCGGGCGCGACGCGCGACGGGGGAACGCGCGCGAGCGGCACACACCGGCGAGGCCGTGGCCGGGACGACCTGTCGTCGTCCCGGCCACGGCCTCGCCGCGTGTTCAGCGCTGGTCCGGGGGGAGCAGGAGGACCGCCAGGGCCCGGGCGCAGGTGTGGGCGTGGGCCAGGGTGCGGGGCAGCGCCTCGTCGGGCAGGTGGGCGGGGGTGGAGCGGACGGCGAGCGCGAAGCGGGCGGTGCCGGCGCGGTCGAGCACGGGGACGGCCAGGGTGCGGACGCCGGTGGCGGACTCGCCGTCGTTGAGGGCGTAGCCGCGCTCGCGGGTGCGGGCGAGTTCGGCGTCGAGGGCGGCCGGGTCGGTGAGGGTGCGCGGCGTGTAGGCGGGCAGCGGCCCGCGCAGCGGCGTCTCGGCGGGGAGGGCCAGGCGAGCAGCACCTTGCCGAGCGCGGTGGAGTGCAGCGGGCGGCGCAGGCCGAGGCCGGTGGAGGGCAGGACGGAGCCGCCGACCAGGATCACGGCGTGCGGGCCGGAGCGGATGGCGAGGTCGGCGGTGGCACCGGTGCGCCGGGCCAGCTCGGCGAGTTCGGGGCCGGCCAGGTGCAGTCCGCGCTGGTGGAAGCTGAGCTGGCCGAGTTCGGCGACGGCCGGGCCGAGCCGGTAGCGGGCGGTGCGCTCGTCCTGGTCGAGGAAGCCGGTGGCGACCAGGGTGCGGGCCAGGCGGTGCGCGGTGGAGACGGACAGGCCCATCCGGCGGGCGAGTTCGGAGGCGCTCAGGTCGGGCCCGTTGTCGTGGAAGCAGTGCAGCAGGCCCAGCGCCCGGTGGACCGCCTGGGCGCCGGGCGGCGGGCCGGTCGGCGGGGCGGGGAGGGTTCCGGGGCCGGGCATCGCACCTCTTCGTGGGTCGGCTCGTCGGGTCAACTTCCGTGCTTTTACCAGGATATGGGAGTGATCACTGCGGCAGTGTGTCGGCAGCATTGCGGCTGTCCGGCCTTCCGTGAACAGGTGATCCCATCATCTGGCAAGGCTTGATTCCACCCCCGGCCGGGTGGAACGCTCAGCTCACCAGCCGGTCCGAACAGGAAGGAGTCCACCGTGAAGACGTACCGGGGCCACTCCTCCTGTTGTCGCTGACCGCACCCGACGTCCTTCTCCCGCCGCGCCCGCCTTCCCACCATGCGGAAGGCCCGGCGCGCGCCGCCCGCTGATCCCCGGAGCCCCGCCATGAGCACGTCCCCCGCCGCGCCGCCGTACCCCGACACCCTGTGGTTCACCCGCTGCCCCGTGCCGACCGCCACCGGCATCGCCGCCGACCGGGGCTGGCTGGCCGAGGAGTTCGCGCCCGAGGGCATCGCGGTGCGCTCCCTCCAGGACGTCCCGCCGGAGGTCGCCGCCGACCACCACTACACCCACGCGCTGGCCGGACTGTTCCGCGAGGGCGGCAACGTCCCGGCGCTGTGGGCGCGTTCGCGCGGCGAGCGGACCAGGCTGATCGGCCTGACCTGGATCGAGGAGCGGCAGAGCGTCCTGGTCCGGGAGGGCAGCGGCATCACCTCCGCCGAGCAGCTGCGCGGACGGCGGCTCGCCCTGCCCCGGCACCCGATCGCCATCGACTTCTGGCGGGCGATGGCGCTGGCCGGCCACCACGGGGCGCTCGCCTCGGCCGGGCTCACCCTCGACGACGCCGAACCGGTCGACGTCGAGGCGGCCCCCGGCGGAGGCCAGTGGGAGGCCGAACTCGCCGCGCTGGCGGACGGCCGGGTGGACGCCGTGTACGTGAAGGGCGCGCTCGCCGTCGAGGCCGCCCGCCGCCACGGGGCCGTCCCCGCCGTGGAGTTGGACGCGCTGCCGGACCGCCGGCACCGGGTCAACAACGGCACCCCGCGCCCGATCACCGTCCACCAGCAGCTGCTGGACGAGCACCCCGAGCTGGTGGCCCGCTTCCTGGCCGTCCTGCTGCGGGCCGCCGACTGGGCGGCCGGACAGCCGGGCGAGGTGGCCCGCATCCTCGGCGCCGAGACCGGCGCCGGACCGGAGGGCGTCGCCGGCGCGTACGCCGAGGGCGGCCACCGCACCCTGCACCCCGACCTGTCCGCCGACCGCCTCGCCCTGCTCGCCCGGCAGGAGGAGTTCCTGCACGCCCACGGCTTCCTCGCCGACCGGGTCGACGTCCACGCCTGGGCCGACCCCGCCCCGCTGGCCGCCGCCCGCGACCTGCTCGCGCGGCGGCCGTGACCGCCCGCCCCTTCCCTCGCTCCTGATCCCCCGCTCGGCACCCCCTGTTGGAGAGACCCATGCACACCCCCGTCCGCCGCCGCTCCCTGCTCGCCGCCACCGCCCTGACCGCCGTCGCCGCACTCGCCCTGACCGCCTGCGGCTCGTCCGCCGAGAACGCCGCGGCCTCGGCCGACGGAAAGGGCGGCGCGGAGGTGGTGCTGAGAGTGCCGGACCCCGGCAACTCCGGCTTCCTCGCCCAGGGGAAGAAGGACGGCTCGCTGGACAAGGCGCTGGCCGCCGTGCACGCCAAGGTGACCTGGACCGGCAGCGCCGGCCCGTTCGCCCCCGCCGCGCAGGCCCTGAACGCCGACCAGCTGGACGTCGCCCAGGGCTCGATCACCTCGGCGGTCGCCGCGCTCGCCCAGAAGCCCGGCTTCAAGCTGTTCTCGCAGACCGAGCCCGACCAGGCCGGCGAGGGCATCCTGGTGAAGAACGGCTCGCCGATCAAGGAGGTCAAGGACCTGGTCGGCAAGAAGGTCGCCGTCTCGCAGGGCGGCACCTCCGAGTACCTGCTGCTCAAGGCACTGGAGAAGAACGGCATCCCGGCCGACAAGGTCGAGCGGGTCTACCTGCGGGCCGACCAGACCTCCGGCGTCTTCAACTCCGGTCAGGTCGACGCCTGGGCGACCTGGAACACCTTCTCGATCCCCGCCATCGCCAACGCCGACGCGCACTTCCTGGTCGACGGCAAGGCCGTCGGCAGCGACAACTACGCGGTGTGGGCGGTGCGTTCGGCCTTCGCCGACAAGCACCCCGAGGTGGTGCGGGCGTTCTACGACTACCTGCACGAGAACGGCGCCAAGGAGAAGGCCGACCCGGCCGCCTACCTCAACGTCTTCACCGACGCCGGGCCGACCGCCGTCACCCCCGCCGAGCGGACGATCGCGGTCGACTTCGGCAAGCAGCGCGCCGTGGACGCGCCGATCACCGCCGCCGACACCGCCCGCTTCGACGTGGTCGCCAAGTTCTACGCCGACCAGGGCGTCACCAAGACCCAGGTGGACGTCAAGCCCTACCTGATCGACATCGACTCCCTCGCCGGGAGCGGGAAGTGACCACCGCCACCACCAGCGCCGGCACCGGGGCGGCGACCGGTACCGAGGCCGCCCGGGCCGCCGGGCTGGTCGCCCCCCGGGCCCGGGCCGCCACCACCCGGCCGCGCGGCGTCTCGCTCGCCCTGCGCACCCTGGGCCCGCTGGCCCTGCTCGCCGCCTGGCAGATCTCCTCCGCGACCGGCGCGCTCACCCCCGACGTGCTCGCCTCGCCCGGCCAGGTCGCCCAGGCCGTAGGGGAGTTGTGGGGCAACGGGCAGCTCACCGACGCGCTGTCCACCTCGCTGACCCGGGCCGCCCTCGGCCTGCTGTTCGGCGCCGGCGCCGGCCTGGTGCTCGGCGTGGTCACCGGCTTCTTCCGGCTCGGCGAGGAACTGCTCGACTCCGCCGTCCAGGTGCTGCGCACCGTCCCGTTCCTGGCGCTGGTGCCGCTGTTCATGGTCTGGTTCGGCATCACCGAGACCGCGAAGATCGCGCTGATCGGCGTCGCCACCTCCTTCCCGATGTACGTCTCCACCTCCGGCGGCGTCCGCAACACCGACCGCAAGCTCGTCGAGGCGATGCGCAGCTTCGGGCTCTCCCGCTGGGCGATCGTCCGCGAGGTGGTGCTGCCCGGCGCGCTGCCCGCGCTGCTGTCCGGGCTGCGACTGTCGATGACGCTCAGCGTGATCGCGCTGATCGCCGCCGAGGAGATCAACTCCACCGAGGGGATCGGCTACCTGATGGCCCAGGCGCAGAACTTCTCGCGCACCGACGTGCTCGCCGTCTGCATCCTGATCTACGGCCTGCTCGGCCTGGCCGCCGACGGCGCGGTGCGCGTCCTGGAACGCGTGCTGATGCCCTGGCGCCCCGGCACCGGACGGCGGGGGGCCGGACGGTGAGCGACACCCGCACCCCCGCCGTCCACCTCCGGGGCCTGCGCCGGGTGTTCGGCACCCGCGCCGTCCTGGACGGCATCGACCTGGACATCGCCCGCGGCGAGTTCCTGGCCCTGCTCGGCGCGTCCGGCACCGGCAAGACCACCCTGCTGCGCATCCTGGGCGCGCTCGACCGGGCCGACGGGGGCACCGTGCTCGTGCCGCCCTCGCGGACCGTGGTCTTCCAGGAGCCCCGGCTGATCCCGTCCAAGCGCGTCCTGGGCAACGTCACCGTCGGCCTGCCGCGCGGCGCCGCCACCCGGGAGACCGGCCGCCGGGCCCTGGCCGAGGTCGGCCTCGCCGACCACGCCGACGCCTGGCCCGGCACCCTCTCCGGCGGCGAGGCGCAGCGCGCCGCGCTCGCCCGGGCCCTGGTCCGGGAGCCCGAACTGCTGCTGCTGGACGAGCCGTTCGCCGCCCTGGACGCGCTCACCCGGCTGCGCATGCAGGACCTGGTCGGCGAACTGTGCCGCAAGCACCGGCCCGCCGTCCTGCTGGTCACCCACGACGTGGACGAGGCGATCCGGCTCGCCGACCGGGTGGCCGTCCTGCGCGACGGCGCGCTCGTCCGCGACGAGACCGTCGCCGTCGACCACCCCCGGGACCCGGCCGACCCCGACTTCGCGGCGCTGCGCCGCCGCCTGCTCGCCGACCTCGGCGTGCACCGGGACACCGCACCGCAGCACGCCAACTGACCCACCGCCCGAGAGAAGAGACCGCCATGACCGTCACCGTCGGTGTGCACCGCTCCAACCCGTCGCTCTACCACCTGGCCCGACTCGACTACCTCCAGCAGGAGTTGGCCCCGCTCGGCGAGAGCGCCGAGTTCCACCACTACACGGACGGCACCAGGACCGGCCCCTACCTGGCCGACGGCACCATCGACTTCGGCGGCACCGGCTCCACCCCGCCGATCACCGCCCAGGCCGCCGGCCACGACATCGTCTACACCGCCGTCTCCGCGCCCCGCCCCGACCACGGTGCGCTGCTGGTCGCCGCCGACGGCCCGGTGCACTCCGTCGCCGACCTGAAGGGCGCCACCGTGGTGCTCGGGATCGGCTCCTGGCAGACCCACCTGCTCGCCAAGGCCCTGCACCAGCACGGCCTCTCGTACCGCGACGACATCAGCGCCGAGCGCCCGGCCGGGGACGAGGCCGAGCGGCTGCGCGACGGCCGGATCGCCGGCTGGATCGCCCAGGGCGCCGAACTCGCCGCCGCCCGCCGCACCGGCGGGTTCCGCGAACTGATCCGCACCGGGGACGTCATCACCGACCGCTCGGTGTTCTTCGCCCGCCGCGAACTCGCCGTCCAGCAGCCCGAGGTGGTCGCCGCCATCGTCACCGCCCTCCAGCGCGCCGACCACTGGGCCGCCGCCCACCCCGCCGAGGCCGCCGCGATCGCCGCCGAGGACCAGGGCGGCGAGGCCGCCGACTGGCACACCGCGCTCGCCGCGCTGCCCTGGCGGCTGGAGCCCGCCACTGCCGCGTTCGTCGCCGAGCAGCAGGAGGCCGCCGACATCTTCCACGGCGTCGGCTTCATCGACCGCCCCGTCACCGTCGCCGACATCCACCTGCCCGAGCTGGAGCAGCCCGTCGCCGCCGCCATCGCCCGCGCCGCGCAGGAAGGCTGAGCGCCGTGGCCACCGAAGTCCTCTGGTACCTGATCCCGCGCGAGGGCCACTACCCGTGGGAGCCCGAAGGCCGCCGCCCGGTCGACCTCGGCTACCTCCAGCACCTGGCCGCCACCGTCGAGCGGCTCGGCTACACCGGCGCGCTGCTGGCCACCGACCAGTACGACGTGTGGGCGCTCGGCTCCGCGCTGGCCGCCGCCACCGGCCCCGGCTTCCAGCCGCTGCTGGCCGTCCACCCCGGCCTGGTCTCGCCCACCCTGCTGGCCAAGATGGCGCTCTCCTTCGAGCACCTGCACGGCCCCGGCCGGCTGCGCTTCAACGTGGTCAACGGCTCCACCGGCCAGCTGCGCGAGTACGGCCTGCACGTCGAGCACGACGACCGCTACCGGCTGTCCGCCGAGTACTGGAGCCTGGTCAAGCGCCTCACCAGCGGCGAAGTCTTCGATCACGAAGGCGAGTTCTACCAGCTCAAGAACGCCGGGGCCTCGCTGCGCGACCTGCCGCCGCTGCGCGAGGGCCACATCCCGCTCTGGTTCGGCGGCTCGTCCCCGGCCGGCATCGAGGTCGCCGCCGAGCACGTCGACGTCTACCTCACCTGGGGCGAACCCCCGCACCTGCTCAAGGAGAAGCTGGAACGCGTCCGCGAACGCGCCGCCGCCCACGGCCGCACCCTGCGGCTCGGCCTGCGCCTGCACCTGATCGTCCGCGACACCGAGGAACAGGCGTGGGCCGCCGCCGACCGGCTGCTCGACGTCACCAGCGAGGCCACCTACGCCCGCCAGCTCGGCGGCCGGGCGGGCGAGGACGGCGTCGGCTGGCAGCGCCAGTTCCGCCAGCACGGCGGCCGGGTCCCGGCCCGCGCCCGCGAGCTGGAGACCCACCCCAACCTGTGGCCCGGCATGAGCCTGTTCCGCCCCGGCCCCGGCACCGCCGTGGTCGGCTCCACCGAGCAGGTCGTCGAACGGCTGCGGGAGTTCCAGGAGTTGGGCGTGGACACCTTCATCCTCTCCGGCAACCCGCTGCTGGAGGAGGCGTACCGGGTCGCCGAGACCGTCCTGCCGAAGCTGCACTCCTGAGTGCGCCCCCGAGCCCGGAACGCCCGAGCCCGGAACGCCCGAGCCCGGACCGGCGGGCGGCCGAACTTCCCCCGGCCGCCCGCCCGTCCACCCGGCTCCTCGCCCGACCGGCTGCCTCGCCCGGCCGACTGCCCGCCCTGCTCGGCCGACTGCCCGCCCTGCTCGGCCGACCCCGGGCTCGGTCGGCTACTTGCTCAGCCGGTCGATCTCGGCCAGCTCCTCGGCGGTCAGCGGACCGGCCGCCAGCGCGTCCAGGTTCTGGTCCAGCTGCTTCACGCTGGAGGCACCGATGATCACCGACACCACCCGCTCGTCCCGCAGCACCCAGGACAGCGCCAGCTGCGCCAGGCTCTGCCCGCGGCCCTCCGCGACCTTCGCCAGCGCCCGCAGCTGCTCCAGCTTGGCGTCCGTCAGCGCCTCCTCCTTCAGGAAGTGGCCCACCGACATCCGCGACCCGGCCGGCACGTCACCCGACAGGTAGCGGTCCGTCAGCAGGCCCTGCGCCAGCGGCGAGTAGGCGATCAGCGCGGTCTGCGTCTCGCCCACCGCGTCCAGCAGGCCCTGCTCCGGCTCCCGGTTCAGGATCGAGTAGCTGGCCTGGTTCAGCAGGCACGGCGTGCCCAGCTCGCGCAGGATCGCCACCGCCTCCCGGTGCTGCTCCGCCGGGTAGTTGGAGATCGCCGCGTACAGCGCCCGGCCCGAGCGCACCGCCGTGTCCAGCGCCCCCATGGTCTCCTCCAGCGGGACGGTCGGGTCCCACCGGTGCGAGTAGAAGACGTCGACGTAGTCCAGGCCCATCCGGCCCAGCGACTGGTCCAGGCTGGCCAGCAGGTACTTGCGGCTGCCGCCGTCCCCGTACGGGCCCGGCCACATGTCCCAGCCCGCCTTCGAGGCGATGAACAGCTCGTCCCGGAACGGGCGGAAGTCCTGTGCGAACAGGTAGCCGAAGTTGCGCTCCGCGCTGCCGTACGGCGGGCCGTAGTTGTTCGCCAGGTCGAAGTGGGTCACCCCCCGGTCGAAGGCCCGGCGCAGCACCGCGCGCTGCACGTCCAGCGGCTGGGTATCACCGAAGTTGTGCCACAGGCCGAGCGAGACGGCGGGCAGCTGCACGCCACTGCGCCCGGCGCGGCGGTAGGTCATCGAGGCATAGCGGTCGTCCGCAGGGAGGAAGCTCATGACCAGCATCCTGCCAGGTGGCGGCCCCCGGCGGGACCAACGGCCCTGCCCCCGGACACCGCCCCGGCGTAGCCTGGCCGGGCGGGCACCGCGGCGCGCCACCGCCCGTGACAGCGCGTGAGGGCGGGTGACGGCCCGCGTGACAGCACCAGGAGGACACCGCCGTGGCACTGCCGGACATCACCAGCCGGGCCGACCTGGAACGGGCCCTCCGGCTCTTCTACCGCGCCGCCTTCGCCGACCCGCTGATCGGCCCGCACTTCACCGAGGTCGCCCGCCTCGACCTGGAGGCCCACCTCCCCCGGATCACCGACTTCTGGGAGAGCGCCCTGCTGCGCACCGCCGCCTACCGCGGCAACGCGCTCGCCCCGCACGCCGCCCTGCACGCCGTCGCCCCGCTCACCGCAGCCCACTTCGGCCGCTGGGTCCAGCTCTGGCGCGCCACCCTCGACGGCCGCCACGCCGGCCCCGTCACCGAACGCGCCAAGGCCCAGGCCCAGCGGATCGCGGTCGCCATGCTGCGCCGCCTGGACGGGGGCGGCACCGACGGCGGCAGCGGCGGCTTCGTCCCGCTCGCGGCCGTCCGCCTGGCCTCCGGCAGCGCCGCGCCCTGACGGCCGGGCGCCGGGTTCCGACGGCCCGGTCAGGTGTTCGCCACCGGGCGCGGTTCCAGGGGGCGCGGCTCCACCGTCCGGGCCTTCGGCGCGGCGGGCTCCGCCGCCCGGGGCTCGCGCAGGTCGGGGATGCGGCGCAGGCCGCCGCTGACGGTGCTGTAGAGGGCCAGCGCCAGCAGCACGCCCGCGTTCAGCAGCAGCACGGTGGACGCCGAGAAGTGGTCCAGCAGGGCGCCGCTGACCAGCGGGCCGAACGGGACGAACAGCGCGGGCGCGATGCCGCAGGCGGTCTGCACCCGGCCCAGCAGGTGGTCCGGGACGGAGTGCAGCCGGGCCGCGGAGATCACCGCGTTCGCGGCGGGCGAGGTCAGGCCGCACAGGCCGATCACCAGCGCCGTGAACGCCACCCCGTAGCCGAGCGCGAGCAGCGGGGTCAGCAGCGCGGTGCTCCAGCAGACCGCCAGCACCAGGGTGCGCGGAGCGAGGGTCCGTCCGGCCTTGGCGGAGAACACCGCGCCGACCAGGTTGCCCGCGCCGGACATCGCGATGATCAGCCCGTTGTGGTAGCTGCCGCCGGGCCCGGCCTGCGCGCCCTGCGCGACCAGCACCACCACGATGCCGCTGAACACGAAGTTCACCAGCGCCGCGTTCACCAGCGTGTACCGCAGGAACGCGCTGCGCCGCACCTCCACCAGCCCCGTGGTCAAGTCGCGCAGGAACGGCGGGCGTTCGGCCTTCGGACGCCCCGCGCCCGGCGTCTCCTTCGGCAGCCGCACGAACAGCACGCACAGCGCGGACGCGGCGAACGAGGCGGCGTCGACCACGAACGGCAGCACCGGCGTGACGGCGTACAGCGCGGCGCCGAGCATCGGCCCGCCCAGGGTGGCGACCGCCGAGCGGGCCTGTGCCATCGACACGGCGGTGGTCAGCTGGCTGCGCGGCACCACGTGCCGCAGCGCGGCCGAGGCGGCCGGCCCGAACGGGGCGCTGAGCAGGCTGTTCAGCACGGCCAGGCCCACCGCGAGCGGCAGGTTCACCCGGTCGGCGAGCACCGCCAGCGCGAACAGCGCGAAGGCCACGGCCCGGGCCAGGTCGCAGAAGAGCATCACGGTGCGGCGGCTCAGCCGGTCGACCAGCACGCCGGCCGGGAAGCTGGCGAACAGCGAGGAGACGATCTCGGCGAAGGTGACCAGGCCGAAGTCGGTGATCGAGTGGGTGGCCGCCAGCAGGACCAGGGGGAGCGCGATGTACGTCGCCTGCGAGCCGAACGCGGACAGGGCGTGGGCCAGCCACAGGCGCTGGTAGTCGGGGTTGCGGTACAGCGGGGTGGGCGGGGCGTCTGCCACGGCGGTCCTCCCGGATCCGGAAATCGAGCAGGGAACGGAACGGCCGGGGCGGCCGGCACCCGGGAAGGTGCCGGCCGCCCCGGCCGGACCCGGCCGCGCCCTACGGGGGTGAAGGGCGGGCCGGGGGGCGGTGTCCGGCGAGGATCAGACGGCGTCCTCTTCGATCTTGCTGTGGCAGTAGTTGCTGACGGTGCTCCACTCGTTGAGCTCGCCCTCGTCGGTGTCGGCGACGGACAGGTTCTGGAGCTTCAGGATCTCGGACATGGTGAACTCCTCTGTGATGGTGGTTTGTTGTGGTGGAGCGGGGGTGGAGCGGGATCGAACGGGGAGGCTTAGAGCGCGTCTTCCTCGATCTTGCTGCCGCAGTGGTTGGAGACGGTGCTCCAGTCGTTGAGCTCGCCCTCGTCGGTGTCGGCGACGGACAGGTTCTGGAGCTTCAGGATCTCGGACATGGTGAACTCCTCTGTGATGGTGGTTTGTTGTGGTGGAGCGGGATGTGGGGCGGGATCGAGCGAGGGGGCTTAGAGCGCGTCCTCTTCGATCTTGCTGCCGCAGTGGTTGGAGACGGTGCTCCAGTCGTTGAGCTCGCCCTCGTCGGTGTCGGCGACGGACAGGTTCTGGAGCTTCAGGATCTCGGACATGGTGAACTCCTCTGTGATCGTTGGTGGTTGTGGTGCAGTGGGGTGGAGCCGGATCGAGCGAAGGGGCTTAGAGCGCGTCCTCTTCGATCTTGCTGCCGCAGTAGTTGCTGACGGTGCTCCACTCGTTGAGCTCGCCCTCGTCGGTGTCGGCGACGGACAGGTTCTGCAGCTTCAGGACCTCGGACATGGCGGTTCTCCTCTGTTCTCGGTGGTGCGTCGACTCCCGGACGGTCGCCCGGGAGGGCAGGTGGGGCCCGGCGTCGGCACGGGCTCAGGGGCGGCCGGCCGCGAGGGCCGGCAGGGTGGCGCCGGGCAGGTCCAGCGGTGCGCCGGCGGCGGCGTGGACGGCCAGCAGGACGCCGGCGGTGCCGGTGGCCAGGTCCATCGACAGGCGGTGCAGCTGGTCGCCGGCGATCGCGGTGCCGCCGCGGTACGGGACGGCGTGCCAGGCCAGCAGGCGGCGCTGGCGGGCGATCCGCTCGGCGGCGCCGGGCCGGTCGGGGTGGGCGGCGAGCAGGGCCAGCAGTCCGGCCCGGCCGTGGAACAGGCCGCCGAAGATCACCAGCCGGGCGCGGGCGGCCAGCAGGATGCCGTCCAGGGCGAGGGCGAACTCCTCCTCGTCGGGCCGGTGCCGCAGGTAGTGGCCCAGGGCCAGGCCGACTCCCGCGCTGCCGTTGCCCAGGTAGGGCAGCAGCCGGGTGCCGTCCAGCAGGTTGACCGCGCCCTCCTCGCCGGTGCGGCACTGCGCCAGGTCGGCGCGCAGGGCCCGGGCGGCCAGGTCGAGGTGGGCCGGGTCGCCGCTGTCCTGGTGCAGGTGCAGGAAGAACGCGGCGATCCCGCTCGGTCCGGTCAGCAGGCCCGCTCCGGCCGGGGGCGGCGCCGCCGGGTCGAGGGCGGCGGCCAGCCGTTCGGCGGTGCGGTCCAGCGCGTCGCGCAGGCCGCCGTCGCCGGTGGCGCGGTGCAGCCGGTGCAGGGCCAGTCCGATGCCGGCCAGGCCGCTGCGCAGCGACAGGTCGCCGGGCGGGGACGGGTCGGGGCTGCGCCCGGCGCGCTGGAGGACGTCCAACGCCTCCTGCTCGCGGCCGAGTTCGTGCAGGACCAGGGCCGCGCCGTGCAGGCCGTCGTACAGGCCGGGGCGCAGGTCGCGGGAGCGGCGGGCGGCCCGCCACAGCCAGTCGGTGTGCTCCTCGTCGACCGGCTGCCCGATGGCGTGCAGGGCGTGCAGGACGCCGGCCGCGCCGTGGGCCAGGGTGTAGCCGCCGTCGTTGAGACCGGCCGGGTCGCCCGGGAAGAGTCGGTCGGCGCGCTGCGGGGTGGCGGAGGCGAGGATCGCCCGGGCGAGCGCCTCGGGCAGTCCGGCGGCGTCCGGACGGTCGAAGGGCTCGTCGTCGGAGCGGTCCGCGGGGCGGTCGGGGATGCCCGGACGGCGCAGGCCGCGCCGGACGCGTGCGGTGTGGGCGGTCGGCACGGGGAAGAACTCGGCCATGGCGTCCGCGAGTTGGTCGACCTTCGCGGGGCGCAGGTCGAGCAGCATGGTGTACGGCAGGAACAGGGCGAGCCGGATGCAGTCCAGCGCGTACCTGTCCCGTTCGAAGCCGGCCATGGCGTGCGGGGCGACGAAGCCCGGACAGGCCACGGACGGTTCGGGGTCCAGGCCGGGGCGGTGCGCGACCTCGAAGTCGACCAGACAGATCCGGCCGTCCGGGCGCAGCAGCACGTTCGCCGGGTGCAGGTCGCCGAAGGCGTACCCGCGGGCGTGCATCGCGTCGACCGCCCGCTGCAACTGGTCGAGGACGTCGAGGGCCTGCGCGGTGTAGCGGGCGAGGTCCCCGGGGGAGGGCTCGGGCCTGGTCAGCGGGTTGGAGCGGGCCAGGAACTGGCGCAGCGTCTCGCCCTCGACGTACTCCTCCGCCAGGTAGTGGTGCTCCCAGACGGTGAACTCGTCGATCAGCCGGGGCACGAACTCCAGCCCCGCCAGGGCCCGCAGGGCCCGCGCCTCGGTGCGCAGCCGGGCCACGGCGTCGGCCCCGGAGCCGTCCAGCCCCGCCAGCGGCCGGGCCTCGCGCAGCACCACCGGCTCGCCGTCGCCGTCGCCGTCCCGTTCCCGGGCCAGGTAGACGCCGCCGCCGTTGGAGAAGTGCAGCGCCCGCTCGATCTCGTACGGCAGCCCCGGCTGTCCGGCCGCGGCGGCCTCGTCGGCCCGCAGCTGCTCGGCGACGCACTCCGGCGGCTCCAGCCACGGCGGCAGCGCGAAGTACGGGTCGCGGCGGTCCGGGACGAGGGTGCCGTCCGGCGCCGCGATGGCCAGCACCCGCTCGCCGCTGTCCAGCGTGCACCAGCGCTCCAGGAAGCCGCCGTAGCGCAGGTAGAGCGGCCCGTCCTGCCAGCGCAGGTCACCGAGCACGTACGGGGCGCGGCGGCCGGCCAGCAGCGGGCCGAGCGCGTCCAGCACGGTGCGCAGCCGGGTGTCGTCGGCCGGGTACAGCGTCATCAGCTTGCCGCTGCTGCCCCGGCGGGCGTACTTGCTGTTGTTCAGGTGGTGTATTCGGGGGTTGACCAGGAACTTGTGCGGCAGCCCGGTCTCCAGACAGTACGCCGAGACCAGGTCGATCACCTCGGCGGCCTCGGCGGGCACCGCGGAGACGTGGATCTTCCAGCCCTGGTCCGGCAGTTCGGCCCGCTCGGGGGTGAGGAAGAACCAGGACCCGTCCTCGTGGCTGCGCCAACCCGCCGGGGCGGGACGGTCGGCGGCGGCGAACCGGCGCTTCTCGGCGCGGTCCACGGGGTGGTCGTAGAAGTGCGGATCGTCCCCGGCGAACATGTGGTGATTGCGTTTCACGTCGTCCACCCCTTTCCGTGGTCGTGGATCTCGGTTTCCCTTGGTGGTGCGGATTTCCGTTCCGGAATTTCCGTTCCGGAATTTCTGCTACGGAGTTCTTCCGGCGGTTCGGGCGCCGGTTCAGGCGACGATCCAGCCCTGGTTCAGGTTGCGGCGGGTGTCACCGAGGACGCGGTCGGTGCGCTCCGCGGACTCCGGCGAGTCGGCGAGGAAGTTCGAGGTGGCGTGCATGGCGGACTCCTTGGCGAGATCGGTGGGTCACTGACCCCAGGTCACGTCGTCGGGGTGTGCGGACGGCGTGGCGGTGGGCGACGGGACGGAGGTGGCGGACACCCCCGGGCCGCCGGCCCGGGTGGCGGTGCCGTGCGGGGAGGAGAGCTCCGGGCCGGCCAGGCCGACCAGTGTCGAGAGCCCGGCGACGAGCAGTCCGGCGAGCGCGGTTCGGGCCGTACGGGTGGCGTTCACGGAATTTTCTCTCCCTCGGGAAATCGATTCTGCTGCGGCGTTCTCCGGCATTCTCCGACTTCTGCGGAGTGCGGTCCGGTGCTGTCGGCATTCGCTTTCTTCGCGCTTTCTCCCCTGCCGACACCTCTACTTTGGCGTGCCCGGCGGGAGCGCGGAAGGCCGGTGGGATGGACGGATGTTGCCCTGGCACAAGTCGTCCACTCGTCCCACCCGTCACTCCTGTCCCACCGGTGCACGGCGACCCTCCCGCGCCCCACCGGTACCCGGACGGTGCCGCCCCGGCGACCGGCGGGAACCCGCTTGGAACCGGCTTGGAGCGCAGGTGGGCGGGGGTGGCGCGACGGCATCGCATAGGCTCGGCCCCACGATGGTGCGGATCACTGTGCTCGGGACGCTGACGGCGCAAGTGGCGGGGGCCGCCACCCGGTTGGGGGGCCCGCGCCAGCGCGGCGTGCTCGCCCGACTGCTGGTCGCCCGCGGGACGGCCGTCCCCGCCGACCGGCTGATCGACGGCCTCTGGGACGGCCGCCCGCCCGCCAAGGCCGCGACCTCCCTCCAGGCGTACGTCTCCAACCTGCGCCGCCTGCTGGAACCCGAACGCGGCCCCCGGCAGGCGGCCCGCCTGCTGGTCAGCGAGGCCGGCGGCTACGCGCTGCGCGGCGTCCGCACCGACGCCCAGGACTTCGAGGACCTGCTCGACGCGGCGGGGGCAGCTGACAGGGCCTCCGGGGCCGAGCGGTTCCGGGCGGCGCTCGGGCTGTGGCAGGGACCGGCCTACCACGAGTTCGCCGACCGGTCCTGGGCCGCCCCCGAGATCGCCCGACTGGAGGAACTGCGCACCACCGCCCGCGAATCCGCGATCGAGGCCGACCTCGCCACCGGCCTGGCCCGCCCCGCCGCGCAGGAGGCCGCCACCCTCGTCGAGGACCACCCCCTGCGCGAACAGACCTGGCGCCTGCTCGCCCTCGCCCTCTGGCACAGCGGCCGCCAGGCCGACGCCCTCGCCGCGATCCGCCGCGCCCGCACCTACTTCGCCACCGAGCTCGGCCTCGACCCGGGACCACTGCTTACCACCCTCGAATCCGCGATCCTGCACCAGCGCACCGAACAACTCGCCCCCGGCAAGAGCCCTTTCGCGGCCGAGACGACGAGGCAGACCACCGGCCTGCCGGGCGGGAGCGGCCTGCCGGGCGGAGCCGGTGGGAGTGGCCTGGTCGGCGGAGTCGGCCTGCCTGGCGCGGGCGTCGGGGTCGGCGGGGTGAGCGAGGTTGGCCTGCCCGGCGGGGTCGGCCTGTCCGCCAGCGGTGGCGCGGGTGCGGTGGCCGGTTCCGTCCTCGGGCCGACGCACGCCTCCGCCTCCGGTCCCGCGTCCGCCTCCGGTCCCGGGCCCCTCCCCGCGCCCGCCTCCGCCTCCCTCCCCGTGCCCACGTCCGGCCCCGCGCCTACCTCCCTCCCCGTCTCCCTCCCCACGTCCCCGAGCGCCGGGCCCGATCGGCCCGCCGGCGGTCGGCCGCAGGTGTTCGTCGGGCGGCGGGGCGAGTTGGCGGCGCTGCTGGGGGCGGCCGGGCGGGCGCGGGGCGGGGTGGGGTTCGCGGTGGTGAGCGGGGAGGCCGGGGTCGGGAAGTCCACGGTGCTGGGGCGGCTGCGGGAGCGGCTGACGGCGGACGGCTGGCGGGTGCTGACCGGGCGCTGCCCGGAGAGCGCGGGGGCCCCGGCGGCCTGGGCGTGGACCGAGGTGCTGCGTGAACTCGCCTGGCACGAACCGGACACCGCCGCCGATCCGCTGCTCGCCCCGCTGCTGGCCGGACCGGAGTGGACGGACCGCCAGGACCCGCTGTCGGGGCGTTTCCGGCTGCACCGCGCGGTCGTCGCCCGGCTGCACGCCGCCGCCCGGACGGCGCCGCTCGCCGTGCTGCTCGACGACCTGCACGCGGCCGATCCGGAGACCCGGGAGCTGCTGGGCGAGTTGGCCGCCGACCAGGCGTCCTTCGGGGCCGGGGGCGGTCTGCTGCTGGTGGCCGCCCTGCGCCCGGGCGAGGGCGAACTCGCCGAGGTGCTGGCCCGGTTGGCCCGTCGCTCTCCGGTCCGGGTGCCGCTCGGCGGGCTCGCCGAGTCCGACGCCGGGCGGCTGATCGAGGCGGTGTGTGCCGCTCCGGTCCGCCCCGAGACCGTCCGGGCGCTGGCCGAGCGCACCGGCGGCAACCCGTTCTACCTCGCCGAGAGTGCCCAACTGCTCGCCCTGGAGGGGGAGTCGACCGCGCTGCGGCAGGTCCCGCAGGGTGTCCGGGACGTGCTGCGCCGCCGGTTCGAGCGGCTGCCCGCCCCCGCCGTCGACCTGCTGCGGCTGGCCGCCGTGGCCGGTCGGGAGAGCGACGTCGACCTGCTGCTGCGGGCCGGTGAGCAGGACGAGAACACCGCGACCGAGGCCGTCGAGGCGGCCGTCGCGGGCGGCCTGCTGCTCGAACCCCGGCCCGGCACCGTCCGGTTCGCCCACGTGCTGGTCCGCGACACCCTGTACGCCGATCTCGGCGGTCTGCGCCGGGCCCGCCTGCACGGCCGGATAGGACACGCCCTGCACGACCTGCGGCCCGGCGAACTCACCGCACTGGCCCACCACTTCACCCAGGCCGCGACCACCGCCACGGCCGCCCTCGCGGTCGACCACTGCGTCCGGGCCGCCGAGGCGGCCGAGCGGCGCTACGCCCACCCCAGCGCCGTCAACCTGCTCCGGCAGGCCGTCGACAACCTCGACCGCGCCGCCGAACAGCCCGGCGAGGACCGCGCCGCCCGCCGGATCGACCTGCTCGGCGCGCTGCTGCGCGCCCAGGTCCGGGCCGGGCAGGTCACCGCCGCCACCGGGACCAAGGCGCGCGCGCTCCGGCTCGCCCGGGAGAGCGGCCGGGAGGACCTGCTGATCGCCGCCTGGACCGCCTGGACCGAGCCCACCCCGTGGGTCACCCACCCGTACGGCACCTTCGACCAGGAGGCCGTCGACCAGCTGACCCGGCTGCTGCGCCGCACCGACCTGCCGCCCGCCACCCGCTGCCGCCTGCTCGACGCGCTCACCCAGGAACTCGACTGCACCGGCTCGCCGGAGGCGTTCACCGCCGGGAGCGAGGCCGTCGCGATCGCCCGCGCCGAGGGCGACCCGCTGCTGCTCTGCCTGGCGATCGCCGCCCAGGCCCGGTCCTGCGACCACGAGTTGGCGCCCATCGACCGGGCCAGGCTGGCCGCCGAACTCGCCGAGCTGGCCACCGAGCACGACCTGCCCGCCTACCGCTGGCACGCCGAGCACCTGGCCGCCACCGCCGCCGCCGTGCACGGCGACCTGCCCGCGCTGCGCCGCCACCTGGCGGCCGGTGAGGAGATCGCGCACCGCTACGGGCTGCCCGAACTCGCCGACGTGGTGCTGTTCCAGCGCGGCATGCTGGCACTCGCCGCCGGCCGCGTCGACGAGGCGGTCGCCCGCTACGAGCAGGCCCTGGCCGGTCTGCGCGCCCGCGACTCGCTGCATGCCGGCGGCCTGGCCGCGCTGATCCGGGTGGTGATCGCCCACCGGCAGGGCCGGCTGGCCGAGATGCTCCCGCTGATCGAGGAGCACCGCGCGCAGTACGGCCCGCTGGTCGCCGACGTCACCGCGCTCGCCCTGCTCGCCGCCGGGCACGGTCCGGAGGCGGCCCGGCGGGCCCGGGGCGAGCGCCGGGGTGTCCAGGCCGACTACTTCCGCTCGCTGTTCCTGCAACTGCGCGCCGACCTGGTCATCGCCCTGGACGAACGTGCCGAGGCCGCCGAACTCCTGGACGAGATGCGCCCGTTGGGCCACCTGGTGGCCGGCGCGGCGTCCACCTCGATCGCGGTCCGCCCGGTCGCCCTCACGCTCGGCGAACTCGCCCGCCACCTGGGCCGCACCGCCGAGGCCGCCGGGCACTTCCGCCGGGCCGCCGAGGTGGCCCGCCGCTGGGAGGCCCCGGGCTGGGAGGCCGAGGCGCGGGCGGCGCTGGAGCGACTGCCGGTACCGGGGAGCCGGGGGAGTGACCCGCGGGGCCGCCCCGAACCGCCCGCGCCCCGGGGGGAGCGGGACTTGGAGCGGCGGTGCCAAGCGGGCTCCAAGCGCCGCCTTCCACACTGGGGTCCGACACCGCGTCGACCCCTGAACGGAAGGCTTCTGCCATGTCCACACTCCTCGGCCGCCTCGGCGGGGCCGCGGCGGCCCGACCCTGGCGCACCGTCGCGGCCTGGGTGCTGCTGATCGGTGCGATCTTCGGCCTGGCGCAGGCGTTCGGCGGCGAGCCGCGGGACGACTACCGGGTGCCGGGGACGCGTTCCACGGCGGGCATGGACCTGCTGAACGCGCGCTTCCCGGAGAGCTCGGGGACCAGCGCCCGGGTGGTGGTGCACGACCGGGACGGGAAGGCGCTGCCCCCGGCGGCGCTGGCGGGCCTGCGGGAGCGGCTCGCCGGACTGCCGCACGCGCTGTCGGTCGGCGAGCCGATACCGTCGGCGGCCGGTGACACCGCGCTGCTGACGGTCGGTTACGACGTCAAGACGACCGCGTTCAAGGGCGCGGAGGGCCTGGACGCGCTGCGCGCCGCCGCCCGGCCGACCACCGACGCCGGGTACCAGGTGGAGTTCGGCGGGGAGCTGCCGGAGAACTTCACCGCCCCCGACGGCGCGGCCGAGGCGATCGGCATGGCCGCGGCGCTGGTGATCCTGGTGGTCGCGCTCGGGACGGTGACCGCGGCGGGCCTGCCGCTGCTGGTCGCGCTGGCCGGGCTCGGCGCGGGCACCGGGCTGATCACCCTGATGGCGGCCGTCACCCGCATCAGCGACATCGCGCCCACCGTGGCGTCCATGGTCGGCCTCGGCGTCGGCATCGACTACGCGCTGCTGCTGGTCTCCCGGCACGTCGAGGGGCTGCGCCGGGGCCTGGACGCCCGGGCGGCCGCCGCCGAGGCGAACGCCACCGCCGGCTCCTCGGTGGTGGTCGCCGGGGCGACCGTGCTGGTCTCGCTGTTCGGCCTCAAGCTGGCCGGGCTGGCCACCTACGCCTCGTTCGGCTACGCGACCTTCGCCACCGTCGGCGCCGTGATGGCCGCCGCGCTCACCCTGGTCCCCGCCCTGGCCGCCCTCGCCGGACCCCGGATGCTGCGCCGCGCCGAACGCCGGACCGAACGCCGCGCCGTCGCCGCGCCCGCCGAAGCCGGAGCCACGGAGGCCGAGAGCGCCGGCCCGACCCGCACCGAGCGCTGGGCCCGGCTGATCGGTCGCCGCCCGGTCACCGCCGTCGTCCTCTCGCTGGTGGTGCTGCTCGGCCTGGCCGCGCCGGTGCTCGGCATGCGCACCTGGCCGCAGGACGCGGGCAGCCAGGCGGCCGGCAACACCACCCGCAAGGCGTACGACCTGATCGCCGGGGCGTACGGCCCCGGGGCGAACGGGCCGCTGCTGCTCGCGGTCGACCTGGAGCAGCTGCCGGAGTCCGAACTGCCCGCCCTGGAAAGGAAGCTGGCGTCCGACCCGGCGGTCGCCGCGGTCCAGCCGGCCCGGATCGGTGCGGCCCGGGACGCGGCCGTGATCAGCGTCCAGCCGACGACCGGCCCGCAGGACCGGGCCACCGAGAAGCTGCTGAAGCGGCTGCGCGGCGGGGAACTGCCGGCCGGGGTCGAGGTCACCGGCCAGGTCGCCGCGTTCTCCGACATCTCCGACCGGCTCGCGCAGCGGCTCTGGGTGGTGATCCCGTTCGTGGTCGCGCTCTCGCTGGTCCTGCTGACCGTGCTGTTCCGGGCGCCGGTGATCGCGCTCAAGGCCGCCGCGATGAACCTGCTGTCGGTGGCCGCCGCGTACGGGGTGATGACGGCGGTCTTCCAGCACGACGCGGGCGCGAAGCTGCTCGGGCTGCCGCACGCGGTGTCGGTCTCCAGCTGGGTGCCGATCCTGATGTTCACCGTGCTGTTCGGCCTGTCGATGGACTATGAGGTGTTCCTGCTCTCCCGGGTCCGCGAGGACTGGCTGGCCACCGGCGACGCCCGCGGCAGCGTGGTGCGCGGGCTGTCCGCCACCGGGCGGGTGATCAGCAGCGCCGCCGCGATCATGGTGGCGGTCTTCACCGGCTTCGCGATCGACCCCGACATCACCGTCAAGATGATCGGCGTGGGCATGGCCGTCGCCGTCCTGGTGGACGCCACCGTGGTCCGGATGGTCCTGGTGCCCGCCACCATGACCCTGCTCGGCCGCCACAACTGGTGGCTGCCCCGCTGGCTGGACCGCCTGCTCCCCGAGCTGCGGATCGAGCCCGGCGAGACCCCGGCCCCCGCCCGGCAGCCGGTCACCGCCTGACCCCCAGGAGCGCGCCCCGCCCGCCCGCGCCCCCGTACGGCCGCGCGGGCGGGTGGGCGAAGCCAGGTTGATCATGGCGGCGTGTTGAACCGGACATCACGGTACAAATCCCATCTAATACGCTCATGAGTCTCCTGCGTGAGAACGCCGTTCTCGCCCTCTTCTTCTGTCTGGGCCTCGGCTACCTGGTCGGAAAACTGCGCGTCGGACCGATCCAGCTCGGCGGCATCTGCGGAGTCCTGATCGTCTCGATGCTGGTCGGCGCCCAGCACGTCTCGGTGAACGCGGACGTCAAGAACGTGGCGTTCGCGCTGTTCATCTTCTCGCTCGGCTACATCGCCGGCCCGCAGTTCTTCGCCAACCTGAACGCCAAGGGCCTGCGCTTCGGCGTGCTGTCCGTGATGGAGGCGGTCGTCGTCGTCCTGATGGCCCTGGGCATCGCCGAGGCGTTCGACCTGGACGTCGGCACCGCCGCCGGCATCCTGGCCGGCGCCGCCACCGAGTCCGCCGCCGTCGGCACCGGGCAGGACGCGATCGCCAAGCTCCCCGGCATCACCGCGGACCAGACCACCCAGCTCCAGGCGCACGTCGCCACCGCTTACTCGGTCTGCTACCTGTTCGGCCTGATCAGCATCGTCCTGCTGACCAGCCAGCTGTTCCCGATGCTGATGCGGATCAAGCTGCCCGAAGCCTCCCGCCAGGTCTGGGAGAAGATGCGCGGCGGCGGCAACGAACTGGAACCCGGCGAATCCCCCGCGCTGCCCGCCCTGGTCGGCCGCACCTACCTGGTCTCGCAGGGCGAGGGCACCCGGGTCAGCCAGATCCAGGAGCGCTCCGGCCAACTGGTCACCGTCGAGGCGGTCAACCGGGGAGGCAAGAAGCTCGGCGTCGACGACGACCCGGTGCTGCGCCGCGGCGACCAGGTGCTGGTGGTCGGCCGCCGGGCCGCCGTGCTGGACGCCGGGCACGAGCTCGGCCCCGAGACCAGCGGCGTCCCCGGCCTGGACAGCCCGATGACGGTCCGCCAGGTCGTGGTCACCAGCAAGGAGGTCGCCGGGCACACCCTCAACGCCGTCCGCGACCGGGACCACGACGCCACCGGCGGCGTGTTCCTCACCGACATCCAGCGCGTCGACCACCACCTGCCCGCCGTCGGCGACACCGAGGTGCACCGCGGCGACACCCTCACCGTGATCGGCGCCCGCTCCCGGGTCGAGAAGTTCGCCACCAAGGTCGGCGCCACCGTCCGCTCCGACACCGCCGACTACATCTACATCTCGCTCGGCATCTGCCTGGGCGTCCTGCTCGGCAAGATCGTCGTCCGCTTCGGCGACATCAGCCTGACCCTCGGCACCGGCGGCGGCTGCCTGATCTCCGGCCTGGTCTTCGGCTGGCTGCGCTCGCTGCGCCCCACCTTCGGCGCCTACCCGCCGGCCGCCGCGCAGACCATCAAGGACCTCGGCCTGGCCGTGTTCATCGCCGTCACCGGCATGGCCGCCGGCCCGGACGCCGGACCGCTGCTCAAGCAGTACCCGGTGCTGCTGCCGGTCTCCGGCATCCTGATGGTGGTCGTCCCGGCCTTCCTCGGCCTGTTCATCGGCCGCCGCCTCCTCAAGATCGAACCGCCGATCCTGGTCGGCGCGATCGCCGGACAGCAGTGCTCCACCCCCGCGATCACCGCCGTCAACAACGCCGCGCAGAGCAGCGTCCCGATGCTCGGCTACACCATCACGTACACCATCTCCAACTTCCTGCTCCCGCTGACCGGCCCGCTGCTGGTCGGCCTGGTCGGTCTGAACGGAGGATGACGGTGGACTGGATCACCGACCACGTCTTCAAGCCCTACCCGGAACTGCTGATCTTCCTGACCATCGCGATCGGCTTCCTCGTCGGCCGGCTGCACTGGAAGGCCATCGGCCTGGGCGCGGTCACCGGCTGCCTGGTCGCCGGGCTGTTCACCGGCTGGCTGACCGACGTGCAGGTCAACGGCACCGTCAAGTCGGTGTTCTTCATCATGTTCCTGTTCGCCCTCGGCTACAAGGTCGGCCCGCAGTTCTTCCGCGGCCTGAAGAAGGACGGCCTGCCGCAGGTCGCAGTGACCCTGGCGGTCTGCCTCAGCGGCCTGGCGATCTGCTGGGGCTTCGCCGAGATGCTCGGCTACGGGCCCGGCCTGGGCGCCGGACTGCTCGGCGGCGCGCTCACCCAGTCCGCCGTGATCGGCGTCGCCCAGGACGCCATCGGCGGACTGCCCGGCCTCAGCCAGGACCAGATCACCGCCCAGCAGAACCTCGTCCCGATCGGGTACGCCGTCACCTACCCGCTCGGCACCATCCTGTGCGCGATCCTGCTGGCCAACGTCGCCCCGCGCTTCCTGCACAGCGACCTCGCCGCCGACTCCCGCGAACTGGCCGCCGAACTCGACGCCCCCGCCGACGACCCCGACCTCGCCCAGGGCTACTACGAGGTCGTGCTGCGCGCCTACACCGTCGTCAACGGCCCGGCCGGCTCCACCATCGAGCAGTTCGAGCAGCGCGAGCAGGCCGCCGGACGCCGGATCTACCTCACCCGGGTCCGCCGGGACGGCAAGATCCTCGACCACGACCAGCAGACCGTCATCGAACGCGGCGACGTGCTCGCCGTCAGCGCGATCCGCCACGACCTGGTCGAGTTCGACCCGGTCTCCGGCATCGGCCCGGAGACCGACGACGTCGAACTGCTCGGCTACCAGACCGAGCAGCTGCACGTCGTCGTCTCCGAGAAGGCCCAACTCGGCAGGACCATCGCGGAGCTGCGCCGCGAACCGTTCATGGTCGGCGTCTTCGTCGACAAGGTCTACCGCTCCGGCGCCGAGTTCCCCTACCGGCTCACCACCCAGCTCGAACGCGGCGACACCCTGGTGCTGTCCGGCCCGCAGCGGCTGGTCGGGCCGGCCGGGAAGGCGATCGGCAAGCCCGTGCCGACCAGCTTCGCCACCGACATGACCTGGGTCGGCCTGGGCATCTTCCTCGGCGGCTGCATCGGCATCCCCGCGCTCACCCTCGGCGGGGTGCCGATCAGCCTCTCCACCTCCGGCGGCGCGCTGATCATGGGCCTGGTGTTCGGCTGGGTCCGCGGCAAGTACCCGACCTTCGGCAACGTGCCGCCCGGCGCCCAGTGGTTCATGGACACCCTCGGCCTGTGCGCGTTCGTCGCCATCGTCGGCATCAACGCCGGACCGAGCTTCACCAGCGGCCTCTCGCAGGCCGGTTGGGGCCTGCTGGTGTGGGGCGCCGTCGCCACCGTCGTCCCGCTGGTGGTCGGCCTGCTGGTCGGCCACTTCGTGTTCCGGATGCGCCCGCCGATCCTGATGGGCGTGGTGGCCGGCGCGCAGACCACCACCGCCGCGATCGGCGCCATCAACGAAGCCTCCCGCAGCCAGATCCCCACGCTCGGCTACACCATCCCGTACGCCGCAGGCAACGTCCTGCTGACCATCTGGGGCGCCGTCATCGTCGCCCTGCTCGGCTAGCCGCCTCCCCGGAAGGACCCGCACCCGTGAGCAAGCCTTCGATCAGCCGTGAGGAGATCCACCGGCTCTCCCAGCTCAGCCCGTTCGAACTCAAGGGCAAGTTCATCGAACTCGCCGAGCACTACCAGGCCGACCAGCCCGGGCAGAAGGAGAAGTCCACCGCCAACATGCTCAACGCCGGACGCGGCAACCCCAACTGGGTCTGCACCGGCCCCCGCGAGGCCATGCTCGCCCTCGGCCACTTCGCGCTCAGCGAGTCCCGCCGGGTCTGGACCGCCGACAACCTCGGCGGCATGCCCGAGCAGACCGGCATCGCCGGACGCTACGACCACTTCGCCCGCTCGCACCCCGAACTGCCCGGCATCGACCTGCTCACCGCCTCCGTCGGCCTCGCCGTCGACCGCTTCGACCTCGACCGCGACGCCCTCCTGCACGAACTCGCGGACGCCGCCATCGGCGACAACTACCCCGTCCCCGACCGGATGCTGACCTGCGCCGAACAGATCGTCACCGGCTACCTGCAGGACGAGCTGATGGACCGCCGGCCCCCCGAGGGCGCCCTCGACCTGTTCGCCACCGAGGGCGGCACCGCCGCCATGTGCTACATCTTCGACTCCCTGATGAAGAACGGCATCCTGCACAAGGGCGACAAGATCGCCCTGATGGTGCCGGTCTTCACCCCCTACATCGAGATCCCCGAACTCGACACCTACGAGTTCGAGGTGGTCCAGGTCCAGGCGTCCTCCTTCGCCGAGGCCGGCGTGCGCGAATGGCGCTACCCCACCGAGGAGGTCGCCAAGCTCGCCGACCCCGCCGTCAAACTGGTCTGCCTGGTCAACCCCAGCAACCCGCCCTCCCTGGCGCTCTCCCAGCGGGTCACCGACCAGATCAAGTCCATCGTCGCCACCGACAACCCGGGCCTGATCATCGTCACCGACGACGTCTACGGCACCTTCGTCGACCACTTCCGCAGCATCGCCGCCGACCTGCCCCGCAACACCCTGCTCGTCTACTCCTACTCCAAGCACTACGGCTGCACCGGCCACCGCCTCGGCGTCATCGGCCTCCAGCGCGACAACGTCATCGACGACGCGCTCGCCGCCCTGCCGCAGGCCGAGAAGGACCGGCTCGCCAAGCGCTACGGCAGCCTCAGCCTCGACCCGGCGAGCATCCGCTTCATCGACCGGCTGGTCGCCGACTCCCGGCAGGTCGCCCTCAACCACACCGCCGGGCTCTCCCTCCCGCAACAGGCCCAGCTCACCCTGTTCTCGCTCTTCGCGATGCTCCCCGAGGGCAAGGCGTACAAGGCCAAGGTGCAGTCCATCGTCAAGCAGCGCCTCGACCTGCTGCTCGAAGGGTCCGGGATGAAGATCTCCGAGGACCCGAAGCGGGCCGGCTACTACATCGAACTCGACCTGCTCGCCGAGGCCGAACGCACCTCCGGGCCCGAGTTCGCCACCTACCTGCGGCAGAACTACGAACCCACCGAACCGCTCTTCCGCCTCGCCGAACAGACCGGCGTCGTCCTGCTCAACGGCGGCGGCTTCGACGGCCCCGAGTGGTCCGTCCGGGTCTCCCTGGCCAACCTCGACGACCTCGACTACCTCAAGATCGGCCACCACCTGAAGACCATCTTCGACGACTACCGCACGGAGTGGCAGGCCGCCGAGGGCCGTTGACGCCCCGCCCCGCCCGGGGGCCGCCCGGGGTCCGCCCGCCCCGCCCGGGTTTGTCCCGGGCGGGGCGGGCGGCGCATGCTGGAAGGGCGACCGGGGCGAGCCGGCCCCGGGGAGTGCGCCACGGAGATGCGCCATGGAGACCACGGAGACCAGGGCAGCGAACGGGGTGGTGGCGGGGGTCGACGGGTCGGTGCCCGCCGCCGAAGCGGCGGAGTGGGCCGCCCGGGAGGCCGAGCGGCGGGGGGTGGGGCTGCACCTGGTGCACGCCGTCAACACCGGGACGGTGACGCTCTCGCCGCGCACCGGGACCACCGTCACCGACCTGATCCTGCGCGAGGCCGCCGAACTGCTGGAAGCGGTGCGGGCCACCCTGGCGGCCGCCCACCCCGGGCTGCGGATCACCGGCGACGTGGTGCCGCGCGAGGCCGGGGACGCGGTGCTGACCGCCGCCGAGCACGCCTCGCTCGCGGTGCTCGGGACCAGGGGCCACGGCGGGTTCGCCTCGCTGCTGCTGGGCTCGGTCAGCCTGCGGGTCGCCGCCCACGCCACCTGCCCGGTCACGGTGGTGCGCGCCGCCGGCCACTCCGACGGGCCGGTGCTGGTCGCCCTCCACGACGAGCGCGACACCGCCGCGCTGCGCTTCGGCTGCGAGACCGCCGCCCGCCGGGGCCTGCCGGTGCGGGCCGTGCACACCTGGTCGCCGGTGGTCGCCGACGTCGGGCGGATGGCGCCCATGGTCGACGAGTTGGGGGAGGAGGCTCGGCTGCACGAGCAACTGCTGCGCCGCACCTGCGACCCGGTCCGCGAGGAGTACCCGGGCGTCGAGGTGGAGAGCCACCAGGTGACGGGTTCCGCCGCCGCCACCGTGGTCGAGGAGTCCCGGACCGCCGCCCTGGTGGTGCTCTCCCGGCACGAGCCCGCGCCGCGCTTCGGCCTGCGGCTGGCGACCCCCGTGCACGCCGTCCTGCACCACGCGCACTGCCCGGTGGCGGTCGTCCCGGTGTGACGGAGGGCGGGGGCGGGGACGGGGGACGGGGTGGGCGGGGTGACGGTGCGTCAGGCAGGCGGGAGGAGCGGTCCGACGAGGCGGCGGACGACGGTGTCGGCGAGCGCGGCGGCCGTGGCGGGGGGCGGGTCGCCGGCGGCCCAGGTCTCGACGGCCAGGCGCATCGCGGTGCTCGCGGCGGCGGCCGGCAGCCGGACGTCCAGGTCCTCCGGGTCCAGCCCGGTGAGCCGGGCCAGCGCGGGGCGCAGCGCGGTCTCGGCGTCGTGGTGGACCCGGTGCCAGACGTCGCGCAACGCCGGGTCCCGGGGCATGGCGCGCAGCAGGCCGCGGGTCCGCTCCAGGGACTCGGCGGCCGGGCCGGGCGCGGGGCTCAGGGCGGCGCGGGCGGAGTCCAGCAGGGCGGTGAGCGGCGGGGTGCCGGGGGCGGTGGCGGCGAGCAGGGCGACCCACCGGCGGGGTGCCCCGGCGAGCAGCGGGGCGACCGCGTCCTCCTTGGTGCGGAAGTAGCGGTAGAAGGTGCGCAGCGAGACGCCGCAGCCGCGGGCGACGTCCTCGGCGGTGGTGCCCTCGGCGCCGTGCTCGGCGAACAGGCGGGCGGCGGCGAGGGCGATCTCCTGCTGGGTGGCGGCCTTGCGGCGCTCGGTGAGGGAGAGCGGCGGCGGGTCGGCGACCGGACGGGTCGGGCGGGCCGGGCGGGCCGGACGGGCCGGGCGGGCCGGACGGTGGGGCTCGGACATCTGTCTCCCCCGGTGTGCGGTCGCGCGGGTCGCCGTACGGGTGGCCGCGCGGGCGGGTCATCAGCCTAGCCGGGAGGTGGCACGGGGTGCGGAGTCGGCGCAACGTGCCAGCCGGTCGTACCGTGCGCTCCGGCGGCCCCGCCCCTGGCGCCGTTCCCCCGCCCGGGGCGCGGAACCGCGGGACCGGGTTCGGGCGTCACCCCGGCGGCGGGCATACTGCTCGCCGTGCGCGGGTATCCGCGCGTGCACGCACCGCCACGCCCGCGCCGGGCGGCGGGCACCGCGAGCGGAAGACACGGGGACCACGGGGCATGGGGCTGACCAGCACGACGCTGCTGCTGTTCACGATCGAGGTCGCGGTGGCGGCGCTGGGGGCGACCGTCTGGTGGTGGCCCGCCCTCGCCCGGCGGCACTGGCGGGCGGTGCTCGGGCGGGTCGGGATGCTGCTGGGCAGCCAGCTCGCGCTGCTCGCCGTGATCGGCCTGCTGGCGAACAACTACTTCTCGTTCTACAGCAGTTGGAACGACCTGCTGGGCACCGGCCAGGACGCCCCGGTCTCCGTGCGGGCCGCCGCCGCGCCCGCCGCCCAGGCCGCCCCGGCCCCGTCCGCCACCCCGTCGACCGAGCCGGACCCGCCGAACCTCCCCGTCCTGCCCGCCCAGGAGACCGGCCGCGAGCCGGTCAACACCGGCGGCCCGCTCGACCCCGGGCGGGTCGGCGAGATCCGCGCGGTGCGGATTCCCGGCGCCCGCACCGGCCTGAGCACCGACGGGTACGTCTACCTGCCGCCGCAGTACTTCCAGCCCGGCAACGAGCAGCGGAAGTTCCCCGCGGTCATCGCGATGACCGGCTTCCCCGGCGACGCCAAGGCGCTGATCACCCGCTTCAACTACCCGGGCGTCGCGCTCGACGAGATCCGGGCCGGACGGATGCAGCCCACCGTGCTGGTGCTGATGCGCCCCTCGCCCGCGATGCCCGCCGACCCCGAGTGCGAGAACGTCCCCGGCGGGACGCAGGCCGAGACGTACTTCGCCAAGGACGTCCCGCGCGCGATCGGCGCGACCTACCGCACCGCCGACGGCCCCGGCGGCTGGGGCGTGATGGGCAACTCCACCGGCGGCTACTGCGCCGCCAAGCTCGCCATGCGCCACCCCGAGGTGTTCGCGGGCGGCGTCTCCATCTCCGGCTACCTGAAGGCCGCCGAGGACGTCACCACCGGCGACCTGTTCCGGGGCAGCGGGCAGCGCCGCGACGAGGCCGACCTGCTCTGGCGGCTGCGGAACCTGCCGATGCCCGCCACCGGGGTCATGCTCAGCGGCGCGGAGAAGGGCGACGGGGACTTCCGCGCCGAGGCCGACGCGTTCACCGCCGCGGCCAGGCCGCCGCTGACCACCGCGGTGGCCTCCGTCCCCGAGGGCGGGCACAACTACACGACGTGGATCAAGCTGCTGCCGGCCGGCTTCCGGTTCCTGTCGCAGCGCCTGAAAGCCTGAGAGCGTGAAGCCGGGCCCGGACCCGGGCCCGGGTGGGGTCGGGGCGGAGGGTCAGGCCGGGGTGAGGGTGCCGGTGTGCAGTTCGCCGACCCGGCCGGTCTCGCCCTCCCAGGTCCAGAAGACCTTGACGGTCAGGGCGGTGAGGTCCATGACGTGGCTGACGGTGATGCCGCTGCGCTCCGTCCAGGAGACGAACCAGACGCCGGGGGCGACGGCCGCGACGTGCAGCGGGACGTCCTCGTACTGGCCGGCCGACTCGCCGAGGCCCTCCCAGCGCAGCCGGGTGCCGTCCGCGGAGTACGCGTTGCGGAAGGAGGCGCCGTTGTCGACCTCGAAGAGGTAGGTGCGGCCGGCGAAGCCCGGCAGGGGGGCGTTCATGGAGGTCCTTCGGGCGGTCGGAGCGGCGGGCGGGTGCGGCCGGATCGGCCGCACCCGCCCAACCTATCGGACCGGGGGTCGGGTCAGCAGCCGAAGTCGACGCGGCGGAACGTCACGTAGTGGTCGGCCGTGTAGTAGTCCTCGTGGTAGACCTTGCCGGTGATGATCCGCCGGGTGCCGCGGGTCGAGCTGCCCGGGGTGATCACGGTGTACTCGTGGTAGTAGCCGGAGGACTGCGCGGGCAGCACGCCCTCGCGGTTCTGGAACACCACGCCGTCCTGCGAGTACGGGAACGGCCCGCCCGCGTCGATCAGGCGGATGGTGTCGCGGCCCTGGCTGGGCAGCGCCGAGTAGCAGATGTTCCCGCTGACGGCGGCGTGGGCCTGGCCGGTGGCCACGGCGGCGGGGGCGAGGGTCAGCAGGCCGAGGGCGGCGACCGAGACGGCACGGATCTTCAACGCGCGTAGAGTCATTCGCATGGCAGCAGTGTGACGCCGGCCGGACCCCGGCGGAACCCTTGGCGCGAACACTTCACTTTCGGGTAACTGGCCTGGAACCCGGCCGACTTGTGCCGTACCGCCGCCAGTGGCGTCCCCGCCGTGTGGTCCTGACACTCGGGCGCCGGCCGGACCGCCGCCCGGCCGGGGTGACGGAGCGTGGTGTGAGAGTGCTCTCAGCCGGGCGGTGACTCTTGGAGACAAAGCGACAATCTGCCTAGCCTGCGGGGGCGCCCCCGACCGGGCGCACCCGCCGTCGGGACGCCGAGTCCCGCCCGACCGACGGCGTCTTCCCACAGCACACACGGGCGGGAGCGGGGGACCCACGGCAGTACGCCCTGCCCTGCCCCCGCCCTGTTCGGCGGCGGGACGGGCGCGGCTCGGGGTGAAGCCGCGCGCCCGCGCGCGGCCGGGCGGCCTCGGCGCCCGAACCCGACAGCTCACCTCGCAGGCGTCGCGGAGGACCCCACCCCATGCGACCCACCACCCTTGCCACCCCCGCCCGCCTCGGCGTGCTGGCCGGTGCCGCCGCGCTGGTCGGCGTACCGCTGGCCGCCGCCGGACCGGCCGGTGCCGCCACCGCCACCACCGTCGTCCAGGACCGGCTCGCCCCGGCCGGGATGACCGCCGGCACCGCGAGCACCGCCTCGCTCACCCTGCACGCGAACCGCTGCTTCACCGCGAAGACCGTCGGCGTCGGCATCCGCGACGCGGCCGGCGCGAACCTGGACTTCCCGGGCAGCGCGAGCAACGTCCGGGTCTGCCCCGGCGGCACCACCGTCACCACCGCCGCCCGCACGCTCCCGGCCGGCAGCTACACCCAGTTCGGGTTCTGGCAGGACACGGCGGGCGGCTGGCACAACCTGCCCGCGCGGACGCTGACCGTGACGGGCGCCGGGTCCACGCCGACGCCCAAGCCCACCCCGACCCCCGGCACGCCGACCCCGACTCCCGGCACGCCGACCCCGACTCCCGCGCCGACGCCGACTCCCGCGCCCAGCGCGGTGCCCGTCCCCGGCAAGGCGCTGACCTGGTCGGAGGAGTTCTCCGGGCCGATCGCCTGGGGCAGCAAGTGGACCGGCGACCGCAGCAGCGCCTACCGCTACGGCAGCCACAACCCCGACGACAACAAGCTGGACTGGCTCGCCCCGTCCGCCGTCACCGTCTCCGGCGGCGTCGCGACCTTCACCGCCACCCCCTCCGCGCACACCCTGGAGAACGGCAAGCAGGCGTGGGACACCGGCCTGCTCACCACCGAGTACAGCAAGGACGGCTTCCAGGTCCGCACCGGCGACTACATCGAGGCCCGGGTGAAGCTGCCCGCCGGCGGCGGCGCCTGGCCCGCGCTGTGGACCTGGAAGGACGGCAACAACGAGATCGACAGCTTCGAGTACCACCCCGACAACCCGAACCTGCTGGAGCTCTCCAACCGGATTCGCTCCGGCCTGAACTACCACACCGACGCGAACGCCGTCGCCCCCGACCGCTGGGTCACCATCGGCACCTCCTACGGCGCCGACTCGGTCGACTGGTACGTCAACGGGACGAAGGTGTTCTCCGACGGCACCGGCGTCGGCGCGAACTGGTCGGCCTACCCCATCCTCAACCTGTCGCTCAGCGCCGGGCAGTACCACCCGGCGGCGAGCGGCAGCGCGCCGGTCTCGTTCAGCGCCGACTACCTGCGGGTCTACCGCTGACGGTCGCCGGCCCCGGCCGGCGCCCGCTCACGAGACGGTGAGCGTGAACGGCGTCCGGTCGTTCGCCGGGTCGCGGTCGTCCGCGCTCACCACCCGCACCTGCCCCACGGCCCGCAGGCCGTGGGGCAGGTGCGCGTCCGCCCGCACCGGCACCAGCGCCGTCGCCGACCGCAGCGGCGGCAGCCCCGCCGGGAAGACGCAGCTGACGGTCCGCCCGGCGGCCGTGCACGAGGACGGGAAGTACGGGCCCTCCGGGGCGAACCCCGGCGGCAGGTCGACCACCACCGTGAACGGCGAACCCGTCGCCTCCGGACCGCCGTTGCCGACGAACCCGTGCACCGTCGTCACCCCGCCCGGCGCCACCGGGTCCGGGTCCAGCCGCACCACCCGCAGATCCGAGTCGGACGCCGGCGCGGCGGCCGCCCCCAACGCCCCCAGGGCGAGCACGGGCGCGGCGAACAGGGCGAGGAGACGGGGCACGGGTTCCTCCTGCGGAGCGTGAGTACCTGGACGCCCAGCGTAGTGAAGGGTCCGGCCCGGCCGGGGCCGACCACGCCGCTGCGGTGCGCGGCGCCGGGGGTCCGTCAGAGGACTTCGCCGAGGCGGGCGGCGATGGACTGCATGAGGGGGACGAGGCCGGCGGCGCCGGACTGGGCTTCGAGGGACTGGATGCGGGCCTCGGGGCCGGAGACGGAGAGGGCGGTGGGGGTGGGGGCGCCGGGGACGGCGACGGCGATGCAGCGGACGCCGATCTCCTGCTCCTGGTCGTCGACGACGTAGCCGAGGTCGCGGGCGGTGGCGAGCTGGGCGAGCAGCGCGGCGGGGGCGGTGACGGTGTGCGGGGTGTGGGCCTGGAGCGGGCCGGGGCCGAGCAGGGCGCGGGCCTCGTCCTCGGGGAGCTGGGCGAGCAGGGCCTTGCCGACGCCGGTGCAGTGGGGCTGGACGCGGCGGCCGACCTCGGTGAACATGCGCATGGAGCGCCGGGACTGGACCTGCCCGACGTAGACCACCTCGCCGCCCTCCAGGACGGCGAGGTTCGCGGTCTCGCCGGTGGCCTCCATGAGCTCGGCGAGGTAGGGGCGGGCCCAGGAGCCGAGCAGGCGGCCGGCGGTCTCGCCGAGGCGGATCAGGCGCGGGCCGAGGGTGTAGCGGCGGGCGGTGTCCTGCCGGACGTAGCCCTGGGCGACCAGGGTGCGGACCAGGCGGTGGATGGTCGGCATCGGCAGGCCGGAGGTGGCGGACAGTTCGCTGAGGGTGGCGACGCCGCCGGAGTCGGCGAGCGCCTCCAGGAGCTGGAAGGCGCGCTCGACGGACTGCACCGAGCCGGTGGTGCGTTCGGTGGAGGTGCTGGCCACGGGCGTTCCCTTCGATGTCCGGGGAGGAGTAGAGTCCACGCGATTCATCAACAAACCGTTGAAATTCTGTATCGCGGAAACTAGTCTCCACTGTACAGAACGGAACAGTCCAAGGAGAGTCCTGCCCATGGCCGCCGCAGATCAGGGTTCGTCCCCCTCCGTCCCCGGTGTCACGGTCTCCGGTCCGCCGGTGCCGCGCGCCGGGGAGGTGCTGACCGCGGAAGCGCTGGAGTTCGTCGCCGGCCTGCACCGGGCCTTCGAGGGCCGCCGCCGGGAGCTGCTGGCCGCCCGCCGCGAGCGCCGCGCCGAGATCGCCCGCACCGGAACGCTGGACTTCCTGCCGCAGACCGCCGACGTCCGCGCCGGCGACTGGCGGGTCGCCCCCGCCCCGCGCGCGCTGACCGACCGCCGGGTGGAGATCACCGGCCCCACCGACCGCAAGATGGTCGTCAACGCGCTCAACTCCGGCGCCCGGGTCTGGCTCGCCGACTTCGAGGACGCCACCGCCCCGACCTGGGAGAACGTCGTCTCCGGCCAGGTCAACCTGATCGACGCCTTCGAGGGCCGGATCGACTTCACCGGCGAGCGGGGCAAGGCGTACGTCCTCAGGCCCGCCGCCGAACTCGCCACCGTCGTGGTCCGCCCGCGCGGCTGGCACCTGGACGAGCGGCACCTCACCGTCGACGGCGCCCCGGTGGCCGGCGCCTTCGTCGACTTCGGCCTCTACTTCTTCCACAACGCCGCCCGGCTGCTCGCCAAGGGCGAGCAGGACCCGAACTCCGGCCCGTACTTCTACCTCCCGAAGACCGAGGGCCACCTGGAGGCCCGGCTCTGGAACGAGGTCTTCACCCACGCCCAGGCCGCCCTCGGCATCCCGCACGGCACGATCCGCGCCACCGTGCTGATCGAGACCATCACCGCCGCCTTCGAGATGGACGAGATCCTCTACGAACTGCGCGACCACGCCGCCGGATTGAACGCCGGGCGGTGGGACTACCTGTTCTCGATCGTGAAGAACTTCCGGGACGCCGGCGAGCGCTTCGTCCTGCCCGACCGCAACACCGTCACCATGGCCTCCCCGTTCATGGCCGCCTACACCCGCCTGCTGGTGCGGACCTGCCACCGGCGCGGCGCGCACGCCATCGGCGGGATGGCCGCGTTCATCCCCTCCCGCAAGGACCCGGAGGTCAACGCCGCCGCGCTGGTCAAGGTCCGGGCCGACAAGGAGCGGGAGGCCGCCGGCGGCTTCGACGGCTCCTGGGTCGCCCACCCGGACCTGGTGCCCGTCGCCCGGGAGTGCTTCGACGCGGTGCTCGGCGAGCGCCCGCACCAGAAGGAGAACCCCGGCTCGGCCGAGCCGGTCACCCCCGCCCACCTGCTCGACGTCGCCGCGGCCGGCGGCAGCTGCACCCGCACCGGGCTGCACAACGCCGTCCAGGTCGGCATCCGCTACATCGCGGCCTGGCTGCGCGGGCTCGGCGCCGTCGCCATCTTCCACATGATGGAGGACGCCGCCACCGCCGAGATCTCCCGCTCGCAGGTCTGGCAGTGGATCCACAACGGCGTGGTGCTCGCCGACACCGGCGAGAAGACCACCGCCGACCTGGTCCGCCGCCTGGTCGCCGAGGAACTCGCCGCGCTGCGCGCCGAGTCGGGCGAGGACGCCTACGCCGACGGGCGCTGGACGGAGGCCGCCGCCCTGTTCGAGCAGGTCGCCCTCGCCGAGGACTTCCCGGACTTCCTCACCCTCCCCGCGCTCGCCCTCATCGACTGAGCGTCCCACCCCGCCCCGCGCACTCCGCCCCGTACCGCCGCACCCCCACACCGGCCGCGGTACGGGGCGGTCCCACGAAAGGAGCACCATGGCCCGCGTCTTCTTCAACGGCCAGGCGATGACCGGCGGCCCGTTCCACGCCAAGGTCCACGGCCACCTGATCGGCCCGGCCCGCACCGCCCCCGGCTACCGCTTCTTCTCCGTCCGCGACGAGTGCCCCGCCCTGCTCGCCGACCCGGACGCCGACACCGCCGTCGAGGGCGAGCTGTACGAGCTGCCGCTGGAACGGCTGCGGGACGCCGTCCTGCCCGGCGAACCGCCCGAACTCGAGCTGGGCGTCATCGAACTGGCCGACGGCACCCCCGCGCTGTCGATGGTGCTGGCCCGCGGCCAGCTGGAACGCGGCGTGCACCGCGAGATCACCGCGCACGGCGGCTGGCGCGCCTACCTGGCCACCCTCGGCCGCGAAGCCTGAACGGGGCGCGCCCGGGCCGCCCCGGCACCGTGGAAAAGCGGGTGCGGCCGGGGGAGCGGGCTGGCTAGGGTGATCCACGTCCGGGTGCGCAGGCAGGGGTTACTTCTCTGGACGGGTCCGTCGGCTCCGGCCGGTGCGGCCCAGGTGAAGGAACCGTTCCACGTCACCCCCGCCGCCTCGACCTCCGGACACCCAGCTGTACGCAGACTGCCACCTCCCGGTGCGCAGGCGCCGGTTACTTCCTGCAAAGAACCCACCGGCGCCGCTTTCGATCTCGGGAGGCAGCCGCGCCGGGGCGTCCGGTGCGCAGGCGGGGGTTACTTCCGGCTTCGGCGGTTCCGGGTTCGAGTCCCGGTCGCCCGTGCCCCGCACGGGCGGTAGCTCAAGGGCAGAGCACCGAACTGTCACCTCCACCGCGGCGGGCCGACCCGGCCCGCACGATCTCGGACGCCCCGGTCCGGCACGCCTCCCCGCAGGACGCAGGAGGAGTTCCCCATGGCCCGCTTCAACACCCGCCGCGCCACCACCGCGAGCGGCCCGACCTCGCCCGTCGCCACCACCGGGCGGACCACCGCCAACCACAACGGCGGGACGGGCCACCTGCGGGACGAGAAGTCCGAGCTCTTCCTGCTCGCCGTCGCCAACCTGGTCGGCCAGGACACCTTCTACGAGCGCGGCGGCGACCGCGACGACCGCTACACCGCCCTGGTGCGCGAACTCGCCGTCCGCGACCCCGAGTGGACGCTCGGCCTGCTGCGCTGGCTGCGCTACGGCGCCGCGATGCGCACCGCCCCGCTGGTCGGCGCCGCCGAGTTCACCCGCGCCCGGCTCGACGCGAAGCTCCCCGGGTACTCCCGGCAGGTGGTCGACGCGGTGCTGCGCCGCCCCGACGAGCCCGGCGAACTGCTGGCCTACTGGACCTCCCGGTACGGCCGCGCCCTGCCCAAGCCGCTCAAGCGCGGCGTCGCCGACGCCGCCGCCCGGCTGTACGACGCGCGCGCCCTGCTCAAGTACGACACCGCGAGCAAGGGCTACCGCTTCGGCGACGTCCTGGAGTTGACCCACCCCGGCCCCCACCGCGACAAGCCGTGGCAGGGCGAGCTGTTCCGCTACGCGCTGGACCGGCGCCACCGCCCCGACGAGGCCCTCCCGCCCGCCGGGAGCGCCGTGCTGACCGCCCACCGGGAGCTGATGGCGCTGCCCGTGGCCGAGCGCCGCGCGGTGGTCGAGCGCCCCGGCGGGGCCGAGCTGCTGGCCGCCGCCGGGATGACCTGGGAGGCGCTGGCCGGCTGGCTCCAGGGCCCGCTGGACGCCGTCGCCTGGGAGGCCGTCATCCCGTCCATGGGCGCGATGGCGCTGGTGCGCAACCTGCGCAACTTCGACCGGGCCGGCGTCTCGGACGAGGCGGCCGAGGCCGTCGCCCGCCGGATCGCCGACCGCGGCGAAGTGCGCCGCTCGCGCCAGTTCCCGTTCCGCTACCTCGCCGCGCACCGGCACGCGCCCTCGTTGCGCTGGGGGCACGCGCTGGAGCGGGCGCTGCGGCACTCGCTGGAGAACGTGCCGGAACTGCCCGGGCGCACGCTCGTCCTGGTCGACCGCTCCGGCTCGATGTTCGACCGGCCCGGCGCGCAGACCGAGCTCAACCGGGCCGACACCGCGGCCGTCTTCGGCACCGCGCTCGCCCTGCGGGCCGCCGAGGCGAACCTGGTCGAATTCGGCACTACCAGCCGGGAGATCGACCTCCGGCCGGGCGACTCGCTGCTCAAGGCGGTCGACCGCTTCGGCAACCGCGGCGGCACCGACACCGCCGCCGCCGTCCGCGCCCACTACCGGAACCACGACCGGGTGGTGATCGTCACCGACGAGCAGGCGTACGGCGGCCGGGTCCGCGACCCGCTGGAGTCCGTCCCGGCGCACGTCCCCTGTTACACCTGGAACCTGGCCGGCTACCGCACCGGCCACGCCCCCTCCGGCACCGGCGGCCGCCACACCTTCGGCGGCCTGACCGACGCCGCGTTCCGCCTGATCCCCCTGCTGGAGGCCGGGCAGCACGCCGCCTGGCCGTGGGAGCGGCCGGAGCACCAGGAACAGTAGGGCCGGTCGGTCGCCGGAGCGGCCGGACACGCCCCGGTGCACGGGCTCGTCGGCGGCGGGGACGGCGAGCGGTCCGGACGGCGGCGTGGAGCGGCCCCGGACCCTTCGCCGTGGGTCCGGGGCCGCGGGTCCGGGGGCCGGCCGTCGTCCCTGGCGGTCGGCCCTCGGAGCTCGGTGGGGCGTCAGCCGCGGGAGGCCAGGTCGCGGGCGGCGCGGGCGGCGGCGAGGGCGATCCGGTCCTCGTCGGCGGTGGTCAGGCGGCCGTTCTCGACCACCGGGTTGCCGTTCACGAACAGGGCGGTCAGCGGCGGGAGCGCGCCGAGGACGAGCGCGGCGACCGGGTCGGCGATCGAGGAGTGCAGCACCCCGTCCACCTTCCAGAGCGCGAGGTCGGCGAGCTTGCCGGCCTCGATCGAGCCGATCTCGGCCTGCCGCCCCAGCACCCGGGCGCCGCCCATGGTGCCCAGGCGCAGCGCCTGGCGCACCGTCAGCGCGTCGGGGCGGCCGTGCAGCCGGTTGATCAGCAGCGCGTTGCGCAGTTCGGTGCCCAGCTCGCCGGACTCGTTGGAGGCGGTGCCGTCCACGCCCAGGCCGACCGGCACGCCCGCCCTCAGCATGTCGGGGACGCGGGCGATCCCGGCGGCCAGCCGGGCGTTGGAGGACGGGCAGTGCGCGACGCCGGTGCCGGTCTCGGCGAACTTGGCGATGTCGGAGTCGTTCATGTGGACGCAGTGCGCCATCCACACGTCCTCGCCCAGCCAGCCCGTCGACTCGAAGTAGTCGGTCGGGCCCATCCCGAACAGCTGCCGGCAGAACTCCTCCTCCTCGGCGGTCTCCGAGCCGTGGGTGTGCAGCCGCACGCCCTTGCGGCGGGCCAACTCGGCGGACTGCCGCATCAGTTCGGTGGAGACCGAGAACGGCGAGCAGGGCGCGAGGGCGACGTGCAGCATCGAGCCGAACGAGGCGTCGTGCCACTTGTCGACCGCGGACTCGGAGGCGGCGAGGATCTCGTCGGTGTCCTCCACCGCGTGGTCCGGCGGCAGCCCGCCGTCCTTCCGGCCGCGGTCCATCGAGCCGCGCAGCGCGGTGAACCGCAGGCCCAGCTCCTGCACGCCCGCCACCGAGGCGCCCAGCACGTCGCCGCCGCCGCGCGGGAAGACGTAGTGGTGGTCGGAGGCGGTGGTGCAGCCCGACGTGAGCAGCGCGGCGGCCGAGCCCTGGGCGGCGGCGTGCACCAGGTCCTCGTCGATCCGGGCCCAGGTCGGGTACAGCGCCACCAGCCAGTCGAACAGGATGCTGTCCTGGGCCAGCCCGCGGGTGATCCACTGGTAGAAGTGGTGGTGCGTGTTGACCAGCCCGGGGGTGAGCAGGTGCCCCTCGCCGTCGATCCGCCGCGCCACGTTGTCCAGCCAGGCGGGCGCGGGCCCGTCCCCGACCGACTCGATGGTGTTGCCGAGCAGGACCACGTGGCCGCGGGCGTACTCGGTGTCGTGCGCGTCGACGGTGGCGATCGCGACGTTCTCGATCACGATCCGCCGGTCGGCGGCTGGGGGCTGGACTGCCATGGGGGGACTCCTTGGAGGGAACGGCCGGCGGAGCCGACGTGGTGGAACAGCAGGTTGAGCAGCACCGCGGCCAGGCAGCCGGCCGAGATGCCCGAGTGCATCAGGGTGCGGACGGCCTCCGGGAACCCGTCGTAGAAGGTCGGCACGGCGATCGGGACGATCCCCACCCCGAGCGAGACCGACACCAGGATGGTGTGCGAGGTCGACTCCATCCCGGCCTCCGCGAGGGTGCGGATGCCGGACGCCGCGACCGTGCCGAACAGCACGATCCCCGCGCCGCCGAGCACCGGCTGCGGCACCAGCGACACCAGCGAGCCGAGCACCGGGAACAGCCCGAGCAGCACCAGGATGCCGCCGCCGGCCGCGACCACGTACCGGCTGCGCACCTTGGTGAGCGCCACCAGGCCGATGTTCTGGGCGAACGCGCTGCACGCGAAGCCGTTGAACACCGGGCTGACCGCGGTGGCCAGGCCGTCGGCGCGCAGCCCGGCGGCCAGGGTCGACTCGTCGGCCTCGCGGTCGACGATCCGGCCCAGCGCCAGCATGTCGGCGGTGGACTCGGTCATCGCGACCACCATGACGATGCACATCGACACGATCGCCGCGGCGTCGAACCGCGGCCCGCCGAAGTGGAACGGCGAGGGCAGCGCGAACACCTGCGCGTCGCCGACGGCCGAGAAGTCGGCCAGGCCGAGCGGGAAGGCCGCGGCGGTGCCGACCGCCAGGCCGATCAGCAGCGACATCTGCTGCCAGAAGCCGCGCAGCAGCCGGTTGCCCAGCACCACCGCGGCCAGCGTGAACGCGGCCAGGCCGACCGCCTTCGCCGAGCCGTAGCCGGGCGCGCCCGGCGAGCCGCCGCGCGCCCAGTTGACCGCCACCGGCAGCAGCGACACCCCGATCAGGGTGATCACGGTGCCCTGCACGACCGCCGGGAAGAACCTGACGAGCCGGCAGAAGTACGGTGCCGCGAGGAAGCACAGGACCCCCGCGACGATCACCGCCCCGAAGACCACCGGGAGGGCGTCCCGCGGGCCGTGCTCCTTGGCGATCGCCAGCATCGGGGCGACGCCGGCGAACGAGACGCCGTTGACGAACGGGAGCCGGGCCCCGATCCGCCAGACGCCCAGGGTCTGGAGCAGGGTGGCCAGCCCGGCGGTGAACAGGCTGGCCGATATCAGCAGGGCGAGTTCGCCGGGGCTCAGCCCGACGCCCGCGCCCACGATCAGGGGTGGAGCGACCACGCCGGCGTACATCGCGGCGACGTGCTGGAGCCCGGTGCCGAACAGCTTCGGCGGGGAGAGCACCTCGTCGACCGGGTGGGTGGGGGTGGAACCGTCGTCGGTGGTGGGGGTGGTGCGGAGTGCCATGGAAGAGCCCCTTTGCTGTCCCTGGCTCTCGGCGCAACCCGGGCGCTGGAGAGGGTGGGTGGATCGGCCGGAGGACGGGACGACGGTGCAGGGTCCCTCCGGGGCGCTCTCCGGCCCCCGGGACTGCCGCCGTGAGGGCGGGCACGGTCTCCGAACGGTGTGGGGGAGGGAGCGGAAGCGCGGTACTGCGGCGTGCTGCGGTGCGGAGTGGCGCGGTCGGGGCGTCGGGCGCGTTAAGCGACCGGGATCACCGGGGTGACGCCCTCGCGGTGCACGGTGCCCTCGATCAGGCCGTACATCCGGTCGGCGGCGAAGTAGACCTCGTTCTCGTTCTTCAGTCCGAACGGTTCCAGGTCGACCAGGAAGTGGTGCTTGTTCGGCAGTTCCAGGCGGACCTCGTCCACCTCGGCGCGGTTGTTCAGCACCCGGGTGCCCATCGCGTGCAGGGTCTGCTGCAGCGAGTAGGAGTAGGTCTCGGCGAACGCCTCCAGCAGGTGGCGGCGCACCTGCTGGTACGAGCGGTTCCAGTTCGGCTCCGGCTGGTCGTCGCGGCCGTGGAAGCCGAACGCCCAACGGGCCGTCACCTGGGTGGCCAGGATGCGGTCGTACGCCTCCTGGAGGGTGGTGTACCTGTCCTTGATGTAGCCCCAGAACTCGGAGTTGGTGGTGTTCATCACCACCAGGTCCTTGAGTCCGGAGACCACCCGGAACCGGTCGCCGTCGTACACCACCTCGGTGGTGCGCACCTCCTGGCCCTTGCGGACGAAGGAGTGGCCGACCTCCTCGGAGCCGATGAACCGGGAGGAGGAGTCGGGGGTCCTGATCCGCTCCCAGGCGTACTCCTCGACCCGGATGCGGGCGCTGTGCACCACGCCGCGCTCGGTGTCGTCCACGAAGTGCCTGGCCAGCAGCACGGCGAAGCCCTCGGCGGACTCGATGCCGTGCTCCTTGGCGTAGGCGTACACGGTGTTCTTGGTGGTGTCGGTGGGCAGGCAGTTGGCGTTCGAGCCGGTGAGGTGCACGTCGTCGAACTCGCCGCGCAGCGAGACCGAGACGTTCAGGTCCTTGATCTCGTGGCGGGTGGAATCGCGGGAGACCCGGACGATGCGGTTCTCCGCCTTGCCGTACTGGTTCTGACCGAGCACGTGGGCCATGACGTGGCTCCTAGGGTTCCGGACGGCCTACCTAGCTTCCGCGGTAGACCGAGTAGCCGAACGGGTTGAGCAGCAGCGGCACGTGGTAGTGGTGCTGCGCGGGCGCGACCGTGAAGACGATCGAGACCTCGGGAAGAACGGCCGCTCGGCCGACCCCGCGTAGTACGCCGCGGTGTCGAACAGCAGCCGGACGACCGAGCCCGCCTCCGCGGCCGGCAGGTCCTTGACCCGGCCGTCGGAGTCCGTGGCGGAGGTGCCGAGCACCTGCCAGCCACCCTCGGTGTGCAGTGCCAGCTCGACCGGTACGCCCGCGGCCGGGCGGCCGAGGCTGGTGTCGAGCACATGCGTGGAGATGCCGGTCATGATGGGTAAGACCTCACTGAATGGCAGGGAGTGACTGTCCGTCAGGTCACCGGGGCGCGTCAAGGAGGCGGTCGATGCGGATCTCGTTGATCTTCCGCAGCTCCTCCCGGACGGTCTCCGCCTCGGTGGCGGGGTCGTTCGGGTAGCGCGCGCGCAGCGCGGCGAGCATGCCGTCCGCGGTGCGCCCGGTCGCGCAGACCAGGAACACGTGGCCGAACTTCGCCTCGTAGGCGGTGTTGGCCGCGCGCAGCTCGGCCAGGACGGACGGGTCGGCGCCCCGGACGCCGGCCTGCTCGCGCTCGGAGACGGCGTCCCCCGGCTTCGGGGTGCCGATCCGGGCGTGGCCGGCCATCGCGTCGCGCAGGTCGGCCGCGGAGAGCCCCGCCGTCGCCGCCGCGTTGGCGGCGGACAGTTCCGCGCGGTCGTGCCAGGGGCGGGTCGCCGCGACGGCGGCGGCCCAGGCGGGGCTGGAGCAGACCTCCAGCAGGAGTTCCCGCAGTCCGGCCGTGTCGGTGGCGGCCAGGGCGGAGAGGGCAGGGGGTGGCTGGGTCACGGTGGACCTCCTGAGGGTTGGTGCCACCCGCACAAGCTAGATCGGCCGCAACAGGCCGTCAACACTTTGTTGAACTGTTTGTGGGGACGGCGCACGGCGCCGGGTCCGCGACCCGGCGCCGTGTGCGATCCGCCAAATCCCCGGGGCCGGGCCCCGGCGGGGTCAGGACTTCTCCTGCCGGTTCAGGTAGTTGTACACCGTGAACCGGCTGACGCCGAGCGCCGACGCGACCGTCTCCACCCCGTGGCGGACGGTGAACGCGCCGCGCTCCTCCAGCAGCGCGACCACCCGCTGCTTCTCGGCGCGGTCCAGCTCGGCCAGCGGCCGGCCGTCGAACTGCCGGGCCGTCTCCGCCAGCAGCCGGTCCAGCGCGCTGCTCAGGTGCGGCAGCCGCACGGCGACGGCCGGGGCGCCGTCCCACTCCAGGACGACGTCCTCCGCGCGGGCCTCGGCCGGCGCGATCGCGGTCGCGCCGACCGCGGCCAGCAGGGGTTCCAGGGCGGCGGCGAGCGGGTGGTTCAGGGCGTCGCTCACTGCTTATCCCCTCCTTCGCATCCTTCCGGACCGGCCGCCCCCGGGGCGCCGGGCTCCTCGTCCAGCACGCTGACCTGGACCGAGATCCGGCTCGCCCCGGCCGCCAGGGTCTCCCGCAGCAGGCGGGTGACGGCGGCCAGGGCCGGCTCGGCGTCGCCCTCGGCACTGGTGCCGAACGGCCCGACCGAGACGGCGAGCCCCGCCTCGTCCACCACCCGGCGCGCGGCCCTGGCGTGCTCGGGGAACCCGTCCAGGTCGAACGGCTCTGTCGTGAACTCCACCATCAATCGCACCCGCCCACCTTATCGATCCGGCCGGTCCGGACGATCGGACAGGTGTGCGCGGGCGGACGGCCGGCGGTCCGGGCTGCTTCAACAAAATGTTGCGACGTCCTTGACAGGTCCGGGCGGCGGCGGAGAAGCTTCCGTCAAGCAGAATCCAGCTTCCGGATCGTGGAAGTTGCACGGCGAGAGAGCGAGAGGTGAACGACGTGACCGCTGCCGCCCAGCACCGCTTCACGGTCAACCTGTCCATCCTGTTCGGCGAACTGCCCCTGCTGGAGCGGCCCGCGGCCGCCGCGGCGGCCGGCTTCACCGCCGCCGAACTCTGGTGGCCCTTCGGCGAGGAGCCCGCCCCCGGGGCGGAGGAGACCGGCGCGCTGGTCGCCGCGTTCGAGGACGCCGGGGTCGAACTGACCGGCCTCAACCTCCTCGACGACCTGGTCCGCGGCGCCCGCGGCGCGCTCTCCCTCCCCGCCGAGAGCGAGCGCTTCCGGGCGAACGTCCCGGTCGCCACCGCCCTCGCCGCCCGCCTGGGCACCGGCGCGCTGAACGCCCTCTACGGCAACCGCGTCCCCGGCACCGACCCCGCCGAGCAGGACGCCCTCGCCCTGGAGAACCTCGCCCTCGCCGCCCGGGCCGCCCACGCGATCGGCGCGGTCCTGCTGGTCGAGACGCTCAACCGGGCCGAGTCCCCCGACTACCCGCTGGTCACCGCCGCCGCCGCGGTCGACGTGGTCGACAAGGTCAACGCCGCCACCGGGCTCGGCAACGCGAAGTTCCTCTGCGACCTCTACCACCTCGCCCGCAACGGCGAGGACCCGGGCGCCGTCATCGAGGCGCACGCCGACCGGATCGGCCACGTGCAGATCGCCGACACCCCCGGCCGCAACGAACCCGGCACCGGCGACCTCGACTTCGAGGACCTGTTCGCCCGCCTCACCGCCGCCGGCTACCGCGGCCGCGTCGGCCTGGAGTACCGCCCGGCCGGCGGCGTCAGCGCCGAGAGCTTCGACTGGCTGCCGCGCGAACTGCGCGCCGCGCGCTGAACCCTCCCCTCAGGACACCCACGTAAGGACCCGCACGCGATGAGCCGCAAGATCGCCTTCATCGGCCTCGGCATCATGGGCAAGCCCATGGCCGTCAACCTGGTCGGGGCCGGCCACCACGTCACCGGCTACAACCTCACCCGGGAGCCCGTCGACGCCCTGGTCGCGGCCGGCGGCCACGGCGCCGCCTCGATCGCCGAGGCCGTCGCCGACGCCGAGGTCGTCATCACCATGGTGCCCGCCGACCCGCAGGTCGAGCAGGTGATCCTGGGCGAGGGCGGCGTCCTGGAGCACGCCCGGGACGGCGCCCTGGTCATCGACATGTCCAGCATCACCCCGCAGACCTCGATCAAGGTCGAGGCCGCCGCGAAGGCCCGCGGCGTCCGCACCCTGGACGCCCCGGTCTCCGGCGGCGAGGCCGGCGCCGTCGAGGCGGTGCTCTCCATCATGGTCGGCGGCGCGGCGGCCGACTTCGCCGAGGCGAAGCCGCTGTTCGACGCGCTCGGCACCACCGTCGTGCACGTCGGCCCGGCCGGCGCCGGACAGACCGTCAAGGCCGCCAACCAGCTGATCGTCGCCGTCAACATCCAGGTGCTGGCCGAGGCCGTGGTCTTCCTGGAGAACGCGGGCGTCGACCTCGCCGCCGCCCTCGACGTGCTCGGCGGCGGACTGGCCGGCTCCACCGTGCTGAACCGCAAGAAGGGCAACATGCTCGCCCGCGAGTTCGCCCCCGGCTTCCGGATCGACCTGCACCACAAGGACATGGGCATCGTCACCGACGCCGCCCGCGCCGTCGGCGCCGCGCTCCCGCTCGGCGCGGTCGCCGCCCAACTGGTCGCCTCCGCCCGCGCCAACGGCGACGGCTCGCTCGACCACTCCGCGCTGCTGCGCGGCGTCGAGCGGCTCTCCGGCCGCGAGGTCAAGTAACCGGACCGACCGGACCGTCAGGCAACCGGACTCCCCCGGCGGCGCGCACCTGTCCGCCCGCGCCCGCGCCGCCGGGGGGCACGAACCCCTCCCCGCCGAGGGGAGCCTCCCGCACGGGAGGACGGCGGGGAGGGAGACTCTCGGGCAGCCGGGTGGCGCGCGTCCGGGGGCCCGGACCCCGCCGCCGTCCCCGGGCCCCGTTCCGCCCGCTCGTTTCTGCAGAAAGGCCCGGTGCCGTGCGAGGTCATGTGGTCGTCGCCCCCGACAAGTTCAAGGGGTCGCTGGAGGGCGCCGAGGTCGCCGCGCGGATCGCGGCCGGCATCCGGCGGGCGGTGCCCGGGGTGGAGGTGCGCGAGCTGCCGGTGGCCGACGGCGGGGAGGGGACGCTGGCGGCGGCGCTCGCGGCCGGGTTCTCCCGGGTGGAGGTGAAGGTCGCCGGGCCGACCGGCCTGCCGGTGGTCGCGGGGCTGGCGGTGAAGGGGGAGACCGCGGTGGTCGAGCTGGCGCAGGCGTCCGGGCTGGCCCGGCTGCCCGGCGGCCGGACGGCGCCGCTGGCCGCCGGCTCGTACGGGGTCGGGCAGCTGGTCGCGAAGGCGGTCTCGCTCGGGGCGACCCGGGTGGTGCTGGGCCTCGGGGGAGCGCCTGCACCGACGGCGGCGCGGGCCTGGTGCAGGCGCTGGGCGTCGAGCTGTACGACGCGGACGGCGCGCCGCTGCCGCCCGGCGGGGCCGCCCTGCGGCGGCTGGCGCGGGTGGAGCCGGGCCCGCTCGCGGACGGGCTGCGCGGGGTGGAGGTGGTCGTCGCGTGCGACGTGGACAACCCGCTGCTGGGCCCGCGCGGGGCGGCGGCCGTGTACGGCCCGCAGAAGGGCGCGGACGCCGCCGACCTGGTGGTGCTGGAGGAGGGGCTGACCCGCTGGGCGGACGCGGTCGCCGGGCTGACGGGCCGTGAGGTCCGGGACGCGCCGGGCGCGGGCGCGGCCGGCGGGGTGGGTTTCGCCGCGCTGGCGCTGCTGGGGGCGACGATGCGCCCGGGCATCGAGCTGCTGCTGGAGCTGCTGGGCTTCGAGCGGGCGGTGCGCGGGGCGCGCCTGGTGGTGACCGGCGAGGGCTGTCTGGACGCGCAGACCCTGCACGGCAAGGCCCCGGCGGGGGTGGCCGCGGCGGCGGCCCGGGCCGGGGTGCCGGTGGCGGCGGTGGCCGGACGGCTGGAGCTCGCCGAGCGGGAGTGGCGGGCGGCGGGCTTCGTCGAGGCGCTGGCGCTGGCCGAGCTGGCGGGCGGTCCGGCGGAGTCGATGGCCCGGGCGGGCGAACTCGCGGAGCTCGCGGGGGAGCGGCTGGCGGCCGCGCTGCTGCGCTGACGGACCGTCGCACTCTCGTACGTTCACACATTGACGTTTTGTTGAAGGCGAGCCTAGGCTCCCAGCACTCCTTCGACCCACCCTCGCCCTCACGACGCTCGGAGGTCCCCTCATGCCCATCGACGCCGCGGTGATCCGCTCCCGGCGGGTGGTCCTGCCGGACGGCGAACGCCCCGCCGACGTGCTGGTGCGGGCCGGGCGGATCGAGCGGGTCGCCCCGCACGGCACCCTGCCCGCCGACGGCCGGCCGCTCACCGACCTGGGCGCCACCGCCCTGCTGCCCGGCCTGGTCGACACCCACGTGCACGTCAACGAGCCCGGCCGCACCGACTGGGAGGGCTTCGCCTCCGCGACCAGGGCCGCCGCGGCCGGCGGCGTCACCACGATCGTCGACATGCCGCTCAACTCGATCCCGCCGACCACCACCGTCCAGGGCCTGGCCGCCAAGCGGAAGACCGCCGAGGGCCAGACCTGGGTCGACCTGGGCTTCTGGGGCGGGGCCGTCCCCGGCAACACCGGTGACCTCGAACTCCTGCACCGGGAAGGGGTGTTCGGCTTCAAGTCCTTCCTCGCCCCGTCCGGGGTGGAGGAGTTCCCGCACCTGGCCACCCCCGCCGACCTGGAGTCCGCGCTGGCCGAACAGGCCCGGCTCGGCGCGCTGGCGATCATCCACGCCGAGGACCCGGCCGTGCTGGACGCCGCCCCCCAGGTGCCCGGCGCCCACTACCGCGACTTCCTGGCCTCCCGCCCGGACGGCGCCGAGGCCGCCGCGGTCGCCGCCCTGCTGGCCGCCGCCCGCCGCACCGGCGCCCGGGTGCACGTCCTGCACGTCTCCTCCGCCGCCGTCCTGCCGCTGCTGCGCCGGGCCCGCGCGGACGGCGTCCAGGTCACCGCCGAGACCTGCCCGCACTACCTGACCCTGGCCGCCGAGGAGGTCCCCGACGGGGACACCGCCTTCAAGTGCTGCCCGCCGATCCGCGACGAGTCCAACCGCGACCTGCTCTGGCAGGCCCTCGCCGACGGCGAGTTCACCGCCGTGGTCTCCGACCACTCGCCCTCCACCCCCGACCTCAAACTCCTCCGGCGGCACGGCGGCAGCGGCGACTTCGCCGCCGCCTGGGGCGGCATCGCCTCCCTGCAACTGGGCCTGCCCGCCGTCTGGACCGAGGCCCGCCGGCGCGGCCACACCCTGGCGGACGTGGTCCGCTGGATGTCCGCCGGCCCCGCCGCACTGGTCGGCCTGACCGGCACCAAGGGCGCCATCGCGCCCGGGTACGACGCCGACCTGGTGGCCTTCGACCCGGACGGCGAACTGACCGTCCGCGCCGAGCGCCTCCACCACAAGAACCCGGTCACCCCGTACGCGGGCCGCACCCTCACCGGGCTGGTCCGGCACACCTGGCTGCGCGGACGGCCCGTCGACCCCGACGGCGCCCCGCACGGCCGGCAGCTCACCCGACCCCGAACGCCGAACGAAGGAGCACCAGTTGAGTACTGACCTGACCCCGGACGCGCCGTTCACCGAGCTGGTCGACCTGGCCTCCCGGCTGCTCGGCGCGGGCGTGGTCGCCACCAACGAGGACACCTTCGCGGACGCCGAGAACCTGCTGGTCGCCAAGCCGGCCGAGTTCCGCCCGCACACCTTCGGCCACAAGGGCCAGATCATGGACGGCTGGGAGTCCCGCCGCCGCCGCGGCGCCAGCGCCGAGCAGCCGCACCCCGCCGAGGACGACCACGACTGGGCGATCGTCCGGCTCGGCGCCGCGGGCCGCGTCCGCGGCGTGGTCGTCGACACCGCCCACTTCACCGGCAACTACCCCGAGACCGCCTCCGTGCAGGCCGCGTCCGTCCCCGGCCACCCCTCGCCCGAGGAGCTGGCCGCCGCCGAGTGGACGGACCTCGTCCCGCGCACCGCGCTCAAGGGCGACACCGCGCACCGGTTCCCGGTCGACGACCCGACCCGCTGGACCCACGTCCGCCTGAACATCTGGCCGGACGGCGGCGTCGCCCGCCTGCGGGTGCACGGCGAGGTGCTGCCCGACCCGCGCGAGCTGGCCGGCCTCACCTTCGACCTCGCCGCCCAGGAGCACGGCGGCGTCGCCGAGGCCGCCTCCGACCGCTACTTCTCCTCCCCGCACCACCTGAACGCTCCCGGCCGAGCCACCGTCATGGGCGACGGCTGGGAGACCCGGCGTCGGCGCGACAAGGCCAACGACTGGGTGCGAGTGGCCCTGGCCGGGGGCGGCGAGGTGCTGGCGGCGGAGGTGGACACCTCCTGCTTCGTCGCCAACGCCCCCGGCTGGGCCGAACTCGTCGGCACCGACGGCGAGACCGAGACCGTCCTGCTGCCGCGCACCCGCCTACAGCCCGACACCCGCCACCGCTACCGGCTCCCCGCGGGCACCCCCGTCACCCACGTCCGGATCAACGTCTACCCCGACGGCGGCCTCGCCCGCCTGCGCCTCACCGGCCGCCTCACCCCCGCCGGCCAGGACGCGCTGGCCCTGCGCTGGTTCAACGCGCTCCCGCTCCGCGAGGCCCGCGAGGCCCTCGCCGCGGCCGGCCTCCCCGCGGACCTCGCCGAGGCCCGGCCCTCACCGACGCGACGGCCATCCGCCCGCTCCACGAGAGCTGATCCCGGGGGCGCGCCCACCGGGGTCCGGGCGCGCCCGCCGCAGAGTCTCCTCCTCCACACGTCCGAAGGATCACCATGCCCAGAACCCTCACCACCGAGTCCGGCGCACCCGTCGCCGACAACCAGAACAGCGCTTCGGCGGGCGAGTACGGCCCGCTGCTGCTCCAGGACCAGCACCTGCTGGAGAAGCTGGCCCGGTTCAACCGGGAGCGCGTCCCGGAGCGGGTGGTGCACGCCCGCGGGTCGGGCGCGTACGGGTACTTCGAGGTGACCGACGACGTCTCGCGGTACACCAGGGCCGCGTTCCTCTCGGCGGTCGGCAAGCGCACCGAGCTGTTCCTGCGCTTCTCGACCGTCGCGGGCGCGCTGGGCTCCACCGACGCGGTGCGCGACCCGCGCGGCTTCGCCGTCAAGTTCTACACCGAGCAGGGCAACTACGACCTGGTCGGCAACAACACCCCGGTGTTCTTCATCAAGGACCCGCTCAAGTTCCCGGACTTCATCCACTCGCAGAAGCGCGACCCGTACACCGGCGTCCAGGAGCCCGACAACGTCTGGGACTTCTGGGCGCACTCCCCGGCCTCCACCCACCAGATCACCTGGCTGTTCGGCGACCGCGGCATCCCGGCCTCGTACCGGCACATGAACGGCTTCGGCTCGCACACCTACCAGTGGGTCAACGCCGAGGGCCGGGCGCACTGGGTGAAGTACCACTTCAAGACCAACCAGGGCATCCGCTCACTGGACGCGGAGCAGGCCGCGCAGACCGCCGGCGGGGACGCCGACAGCCACCAGCGGGACCTGCGCCAGGCGATCGAGCGCGGGGTGTTCCCGTCCTGGACGCTGTACGTGCAGCTGATGCCGGTGGAGGACGCCGCCGACTACCGGTTCAACCCGTTCGACGTCACCAAGGTGTGGCCGCACGCCGACCACCCGCTGGTCAGGGTCGGCCGGCTGGTGCTGAACCGGAACCCGGAGAACGTGTTCGCCGAGGTCGAGCAGGCCGCGTTCTCGCCGAACAACTTCGTGCCCGGCATCGGCCCGTCGCCCGACAAGATGCTCCAGGGGCGGCTGTTCGCCTACGCCGACGCCCAGCGCTACCGGCTCGGCGTCAACCACACCCAGCTGCCGGTCAACGCCCCGCGGGCGGCCGGGGCGGCCAACTACGGGCAGGACGGGTACGCCGCGCTGAACCCGAACGGCCGGAACAGGAACTACGAGCCCAACTCGTACGGCGGCCCCGCCCAGACCGACGAGCCGCTGCACGCCCCGCAGCCGCTCTCCGGCCACACCGGCACCCACACCACCCCCGCCCACAGCAAGGACGACGACTTCTTCCAGGCCGGCGAGCTCTACCGGCTGATGACGGCGGACGAGAAGTCCCGCCTGATCGCCAATCTGGCGGGCTCGCTCGCCCAGGTCGGCCGGGACGACGTGGTCGAGAAGAACCTCGCCCACTTCCACGCCGCCGACCCGGACTACGGCAGCCGCCTCGCCGCGGCCGTCGCCGCCCTCCGCGCGGCCCAGGAGGACTGACCCGGCGTCCGTCCGGCCGGACCGGCCCCGGCGTCCGTCCGGCCGGACCGGCCCCGGCGTGCGCGCGCCGGGGCCGGTCCGGCATATGCGTGTCAAGGGGGCGACCCTCCGTGGGGGCGAATATCCGGTGAGGGGACGGTGCGCGGGCGGTGCGCTGGCTACGCTGGGCGGAAGGCGGGACCGGCGGGGAGGGGCGGAGCCATGTCGACGGTGCGCAGGGGCCGGCGTGACGGGTTGCTCGGGCCGGGCGGGGGCGGGTCGGGCGGGAGCGGGCCGTTCGGGGTGCTGCGGCGGGCGCTGCGACTGCTGGAGGCGGTGGACCGCCGCCCGGCCGGGGCGACGCTGGCCGAGCTGGCTCGGGAGCTGTCCGTCCCGGAGGAGCAACTGCGGGCGCTGGCCGATGAGTTGGAGACCGAGGGGTACCTGGTCGGGCTGGACGGCGGCTGGGCGCTGGGCGGGGCGTTCACCCTGCTGGGCACCCAGCACCGGGAACCGATGGTGCGGGCCCGGCTGCACCACCGGCTGGAGGAGCTGCGCGAAGAGCTGGGCGCGGCCGTCTACTTCAGCCGCTACCACGACGGCGAACTCTCGGTGGAGGCGGTGAGCGCCGCCGAGGACGCCCCGGCGGTGCACGAGTGGGCGGACTTCCGGGCCACCGCGCACGCCTCCGCGATCGGCAAGTGCCTGCTCGCGCAACTCGACCACGACGCCCGGCTCGACCACCTGGCCCGGCACCCGGCCGCCCGGCTGACCGCGCGCACCATCACCGAGACCGACCGGCTGCTGCACCGGCTCGACCGGCAGCCCGCCACCGTCCCGGTGCTGGACCTCCAGGAGTACTCGATGGACACGGTCTGCGCGGCCGTCCCGATCGTCGCCGGGAGCACCGTCGGCTGCCTGGCCACCTCGCTGCCGGTCGCCCAGGCGCACCGGCTGCGCGAGGCCGCCGAGCTGCTGGCCGTCCGGGCGACGCCGCTGATGCTGGCGATGGCGGTCTGACCGACCGTCAAACCGCTGTACGAAACGGGGGCGGGCGGCGAGGATGACCCGATGAACGATCACTCGCCCCGGGCCGTCGTCCGGCCCTACCGGCCCACCGACCGGGCCGCCCTGTTCGACGTCTGCGTGCGCACCGGCGAGCTCGGCGGCGACTCCCGGCAGACCTACCCCGACCTCGACCTGCTGCCGAACATCTTCGCCGCCCCGTACGCCGAGCTCGAACCGGACCTGTCCTTCGTGCTGGACGACGGCGAGCGCGCGGTCGGGTACGTGGTGGCGACCGCGGACACCCCCACCTTCGTCCGCCGCTTCCGGGACGAGTGGCTGCCCACCCTCGCCGACCGCTACCCGCCGCCGACCGGCGCCCCGGCCACCCCCGGCGAGACGATGATCGACCTGATGCACACCCCCGAGCGGATGGTGCTGCCCGAACTCGCCGACTACCCCGCCCACCTGCACATCGACCTGCTGCCCAGCCACCAGCGGGCCGGCTACGGAAGGGAGTTGATCCACACCCTGCTCGCCGCGCTGGCCGCCAAGGGCGTCCCGCGGGTCCACCTCGGCATGGTCACCGCCAACACCGCCGCCCGCCCCTTCTACGACCGCCTCGGCTTCCACCCCATCCCCGTCCCCGACCCGGGCCCGCTCACCTACCTGGGCCGCCGCACCACCGACTGAGCCGCCCCGTTACGATCACCGCCGGTCGAAAAGGGGAGGACGAGGATGAGGCTGCTCGCGGGACGCAGGCTCCAGCAGGCCGCCGACCTGCTGGACGAGGCCCACCAGGCCGAGACGGGCGGCGGGTTCGCGGAGGCCGAACGCCTGGCCCGGCAGGCCGCCGCACTGTACGGCCGGGCGGCCGGCCCCGGCGCGCCGGAGACCGCGGGCGCGCTCGTCACGGTGAGCCGCACGCTCCAGGCGCAGGGCCGCCCGGCGGAGGCGGAACGCGACCTGCGGGCCGCGCTGGCCGCCGGCGGCCCGAAGCCCGACGCGGAAGCGCTGCTGCGCACCGCGCTCGCCACCCTGCTGCGCCGCGCGGGGCGGCACCCGGAGGCGGTCGAGGAGATCGGCCGCGCCCTGGCGGTGGACGCTTCGCCCGCCCGGGCGGTGCGGGCCCGGCACGTGAGCGCGGCCCTGCTGGCCGAGCTGGGGCGACACCGGGAGGCCGCCGAGCAGTACGCCGAGGCCGCCACCACCGCCCGCCGGGAGCACGACGGCTTCACGCTGGTGGCCGAGAGCAACCGGCTGACCGAACTCGCCTACCTGGGCGAGCACGAGGCGGTCGAGCGCGGGGCGGCCCGGCTCAGGGCGGAGTCCGTCCGGGCATCCGGCCCCGAGGCCGGTCTGACCAGGGGATCGGCCGACAACAGCCTGGCGATGAGCCTCACCCTGCGCGGCCGGCACGCCGACGCCGAGACCCTGCTGCGCCGGGTGCTGGCCGCACCCCCCGACGTCCGACAGTTCGCGCTGATCCTGCACGTCAACCTCTCCCGCGCCCTGCTCGGCCAGGGCCGCACCGAGGAGGCACGCACGGCACTGGACACCGCGCGGGCCGTCGCCGACCGGCTGCCCGCCCCGTCCGACACCGACCGCTCCGCGCTCGACCTGGCCACCGCCCGCCTGCACCTGGCCGAGGACGACCCGGCCGCCGCCGAACGGGCCGCCCGCGCGGGCCTCGCCCTCTGCCCGGCCGGCGACCGCCCCACCCACCGGGCCCTGGAGCTGCGCACCGTCCTCGGCACCGCCGAGGCCAGGCAGGGCAGCGGCAACGGGACGTTGGAGGCCGCGCTCGCCGACTGGGAGGCGTACTTCGGGACCGGGCACCACGGCGCCGCCGCCGCCCGGGCGGCGCTGGCGGGCTGACCCGGGCCGTCGGTCCGCCGGGCGGCGGCCCGGCGGCCGGACCGGGGGCGATCCGGTCCGGCCGCCGGGCCCGTGCCGGTCGACGCGTCCCCTCCAGCGCCGGTCGGGTCCCCCGTGGGCGGCTGTCGCGTCGACCGCGAGGAGCCCCGAGCGGCCAGGGCCCCCTCGCGTCGACCACGGTAGCCAGCCGGGTCCGCGCCGGATTGGCAGCGCGTCGCCGGTGGGTTGACGCCGCGTCTACTGTCCGCCGTCCAGCGACCGGTGGCGGTGGTCGCGCGGGGAGATCCCGTACGCGGCGCGGAAGGCGCGGCTGAAGGCGTCGGGGCGCGGGATGCCGCAGCGGACCGCCAGGACGTGGACGGGGGTGCCGCGCAGTGCGGGGTCGGCGAGGTCGCGGTGGGCCCGCTCCAGGCGCCGGCGGCGGACCCAGGCGGCGACGGTCTCGCCGTCGTTCTCCTCGGTGAAGACCCGGTGCAGGTAGCTGACCGAGACGTGGTGCGCCTCGGCGATCAGCGCGGGCGTCAGCGCCGGGTCGTGCAGGTTGCGCCGGACGAAGGCCCGGACGTTCTCGACCAGGGCGCGCCGCCGGGCGGTCGGCGGCAGTTCGCCCGTCGCCTCGATCTCCTCGGTCAGCCAGGCGGCCACCAGGTCGAGGACGATCGGGCCCAGCCGCTCCGCGGCGGCGGGGCCCAGGTGGGCGGCCTGCCGGTCCAGGCTGAGCAGGAAGTCCGGCACCAGCCCCGCGGTGCCGGTCCGCGCGCGGAAGCCGCGGTTCAGCACCGACCGCAGCCGCTCCGGCGGCACCGGCAGCAGCTCGCTCGGGAAGTCGATGCCCACGGCGTCGACCCGGGGCCGGTCCACCCCGGGGGGCCGGACCCCGAACGCCCGCATGTCGTACGGGCGGGAGCTGGTGGCCAGGCTGAGGTCGCCGCGGTGGAACTCCCGGGCGGGCTCGTCGGGGAGGGACAGGCTCAGCACGCCGTCCAGCACCAGGGTCAGGTGCATGAGGGCGGGGTCGGAGCGCCGGACCCGGGTGGCGGAGCGCCGGAACCGCGCGTGCGGGAAGGACGTGCCGAGGAAGGTCACCGGCCCGAGCTGCAGGTGGCGCAGCTCGGCCTCGAACCGGTCGGCGTACGGGCTGCTGGTCTCGGCGTCCCGGGTCCGCGCGATCAGGTCCCGCCACCGCTCGAAGTGCTCGCCCGGGTCCGCGTCCCGGGTCCGGGGCTCGGGCCCCGCCGTCGTGGTCATGCTCGGTCCCCCTCCGGCCGGCGGTGCCGTACGGCTCCCTCCGACGGCCCGTCCAGCATCCCAGGCGCATCGGCCCGCCGCTCCGCCGGTCCCGGTCCGGTCCGCCGCGCCCCGGCGGTGTGTCAGCAGCGCCGGGAGCGGACAGGACTGACGGTGCGTGCGTTGATCCCCGAAGAATTTCCGTTTTGCGCATATTGTCACTCCAGTGCCCCGTCGGGGCACGGGCCGGACCCCGGCAGCGGGCCCCGGCCGTGGCACACGACCGCGCGGAGCACCATGGCGAGCACCGGGACACCCCCCGAGACCCCCGACCGGTCGGCCGACGCCCGGCGGGTGCTGGGACGCCGGCGGAACTGGCTGACCCCCGTGGTGCTCAGCGCCCTGGTCGCGCTGGGCCTGTCCCTGCTCTACATGGGCAACATCCTGGCGCCGCAGAAGCACCTGCACCGGATGCCGATCGCCCTGGTCGACTCCGACGCGGGCCCGCCGCTGCCGGGGCAGTCCGGCCCGCTCGGCGCGCAGGTCGTGGAGCAGGTGGCGGCCGGCACCCCGGCCGGCGAGATCGACTGGCGGCGGGTCAGCCGGGCGGAGGCCCAGCGCCAGCTCTCCTCCGGCAAGGTGTACGGGGCCCTGGTGGTCCCGAGGACTTCTCCCGCGCGGTGGCCGCGCTGACCACCGCCGACGCCCCCGCCCGCCCGAAGCTCCAGGTGCTCACCAACCCCGGGACGGGCAGCCTCGGTTCCGGCATCGCGAGCCAGGTCAACCAGGACGCCGCGCACCGGGTCTCGCTGGCGATCGGCGGGCAACTGGCCGCCACCGCCACCACCGAGACCGCCAAGGTGTTCCTGGCCGACCCGGTCGAGGTGGTCACCGAGGTGGGCCACCCGATCGGCGAGCACAGCGGCTCCGGCCTCGGCGCGTTCTACTTCACCCTGCTGCTGCTCCTGGCGGGCTTCATGACCGCCAACATCGTGCACGCCGGACTCGACGTCTCGATGGGCTTCGCGGACGCCGAGATCGGCCCCTTCCACCTGCGCGAACCCACCCTGCGGATCAGCCGCACCCAGGTCCTGCTGGCCAAGATGGGCATGACGGCGGCCGTCGCGCTGGTCTCCGCCAGCCTGGTGATGCTCGCCGCGGTCACCATCCTGGGCATGGAGGCCCCGCACGCCTGGCAGCTGTGGCTGTACTCCTACTGCGCCGTCACCACGGTCGGCCTGGGCGTGCTGGCGATCATCGCCGCGTTCGGCAACGTCGGGCAGTTGATCGCGATGTTCGTCTTCATCGCCTTCGACCTGCCCGCCTCCGGCGCGACCGTGCCGCTCAGCGCCTCGCCCGGCTTCTACCGCTTCCTCGGGGTGTTCGAGCCGATGCGGCAGATGGTCGACGCCGTCCGGTCGATCCTGTACTTCGACGCGCAGGCCGGCGCCGGGCTGGTCCGCGGCTGGCTGATGCTGCTGCTGGGCGTCGTGGTGGCCCTGGCCTTCGGCTTCGGCATGACCCGCTACTACGACCGCCGGGGCATGCGCTTCGAACCCGGCCACCGCTCCTGAACCCCCGGCTCCGGACCGCCGTCACCGCCGCCGGGCGCCCGCCCCCGCCAGGCGTCCGGCGGGCCGTCACCACACCGCGCCCGCCACCCCCGCCCGCGAACGACAGCGCCGTGCCGAGCAGCACCGAGACCGCCAGGTACAGCCCCGACAGCGCCAGCCGCCGGGTCGAGGCCAGCGTGAACACCTCGTACGAGAAGGTCGACCAGGTCGACAGCGCCCCGCAGAAACCCGTGCCCAGCAGCAGCAGTCCGCCGGTGTCCAGGCGGTCGCGCAGCGCCGCCTCGGAGAGGAAGCCGAGCAGCAGGCAGGCCGCGGCGTTGGCGGCCAGCGTCCCGTACGGGAACGGGCTGCGCACCCGGGACTTGACGGCCACCCCGGTCAGGTAGCGGGCCGGCGCGCCGAGCAGGCCGCCGGCCAGGACGAGTAGCCAGTCAGCGACCACCGGACGTCTCCTGGTGCGCCGGGACGCCCACCGCGGCGCGGGCCGCGAACACGCCCAGCACCACGCCCGCCAGCGCCGCCAGTACCGTCAGCAACAGGTAGGCCGCGGCGGTGCCGTAGGCGTCGCCGCGCACCAACTCCCGCACGTTGTCCGTGTAGTGGGAGAAGGTGGTGAACCCGCCGAGGAAGCCGGTGCCCAGCAGGGCGCCCGCCAGCCGCTTCTGCCGGGGGAAGCGGGCCGCCAGCACCGTCATCAGGGCGCCCATCACCAGGCAGCCCACCGTGTTGACGGCGAGGATCGGCCACGGGAACGCCGTGCCCGTCGTCGGCCACAGCCGCTCCACCCCGTAGCGGGCCCTCGCGCCGAACGCCCCGCCCACCGCCACCGCGCCGACCACCGGCAGTTGCCGGCCCGGGGCGTGCTCGGAGTGGGCGTGGCCCGGGGGCCGGGCCGGACGGCCCGGGCGGTCCTTCAGGTCGAGGTACGGGTTGGTCATCGGGCTCCTCCGAGGGACGCCGTGGGCCGATCGGGCGAAAAGCGCGAACACGTGGATGACCCGTCCGGCCGGTCGGACGGAACGGGATAAGAAGTGACAAGCGGTCATGTTCGGTACGAAACAGCGTATTTGACGCAGACCGCCGGTCCGCGGACATTCGGGAGCGAGACGTGACGCACGGAGCCGAGGAGCGTTCCCGCAGCTTCCTGGAGCGCGAGCCGCCGGCCTACCTGGCCGCCTCGCTGCGCGGCGTCGGGCAGGTCGACCTGCAACCGCAGCTGCTCACCGGGGCGTTCATCCTCGCCGGGCTCTGGGCGGCCGGTTGGAAGGTCGGCCTGTTCGCCACCCTCGGCACGCTGGTCTCCACCGCCGCCGCCCACGCGTTCGGCGTCGACCGCGGCTCCATCGCGCTCGGCCTCCAGGGCTACTCGGGCTGCCTCACCGGCATCGCCCTGATCACCTCGCTCGGCAACCACCCCGCCACGTACGTCCTCGCCGCGGTCGGCTGCGTGCTGTGCACCGTCCTGACCGCCGCGCTCACCACCCTGCTGCGGCCCTACGGACTGACCGCGCTGACCGCCCCGTTCTGCGTCGTCTCCGGGGTGATGGTGCTCGGGGCCCCCTCCTTCGCCCGGATCTGGCACGGCGCGCCCGCCCCCGTCGCCGACCCCACCAGCGGCGACACCGGCATCACCTTCTCCGACCTGTGGCACGCCTTCTTCGCCAACGTCTCGCAGGTCTTCCTGGTGGACAGCTGGTACGTCGGCCTGATCATGCTGGTCGGCCTGGCCTGCGCGGGCGTCCGGGTGCTGCTGGCCGCCGCGCTCGGCTCGGTCGCCGGCATCGTCACGGCCTGGGCGCTCGGCGCGCCCACCGCGCAGGTCTCCGCCGGCATCTACGGCTACAACGCCGTCCTGGTCGGCATCGCGCTCGGCGCGGTCTTCCTGGCCGCCACCCCGTGGAACGCGGGCTACGCGCTGTTCGGCGCGGCCCTGTCCACCGGCCTGACCGCCGCCGTCACCTCGCTCTTCAAACCCTTCAACGGCCACACCTTCACCTGGCCGTTCATCCTCACCACCTGGGTGCTGCTGGCCGCCGTCCCGCAGCTGCCCAGGCTGCGGGCCGCCGCCAGCGGCTGAGCACCCCGCCGCACCCCGTCCCTGCCGCACCCCGGCCCTGCCCCGTCCCGTCCCCGTCCCCGTCCGAGGAAGGCACCCACCGATGAACCTCGCGCCCCGCGAGATCGACAAGCTGGTCGTCTACGTGGTCGCGGACCTGGCCCGCAAGCGCCAGGGCCGCGGCCTCAAGCTGAACTACAGCGAAGCCGTCGCGCTGATCACCGAAGCCATCCTGGAAGCCGCCCGGGACGGCAGGTCCGTCGCCGACTGCATGGAACTCGGCCGGCACGTGATCGGCGCCGACGCCTGCATGGACGGGGTGCGACAGATGCTGCCGCTGCTCCAGGTCGAAGCCTCCTTCGTGGACGGCACCAAGCTGGTCTCCGTGCACGACCCCATCGGGGGCTGAGGGTGTCCGGCACCCGGGTCCACGTCCTCGCGGTCTGCGGGCACGAAGCCGGGCACGGCACCGCCCTGCGGCAGCTCGCCGGGCCGGACACCACCGTGGTCACCAGCGGCCGGGAGCTCTACCGGGCGCTCGCCGCCCGCCCGGCCCGGCAGGACACCGCGGTCGTCCCGATGACGCTCGGCCGCGACCCCGGGCTGATCGCCGACGCCGCCCGCACCGTCCGCGCCCTGCCGCCCGACCTGCGCCGCACCGTCGCCGTCGCCGACCCGTTCGGCGCCCCCGAGCACCTGGTCGGCTGGCTGCGGGCCGCCGCCTCCGCCGTCCCCGCCGAGGCCGCGCTGCTGCTCACCGCCCCCGGCGGCGACCCCCACCAGGACGCCGAACTGGACCGGGTCGCCCACCTGGTGCGGCGGTACGGGCGGCACCGGCTGGTGCAGACCGCGCTGCTGGGCGGCGACCCCGACCCGGCCGAGGGCGTGCGCCGCTGCGTGCTGCTCGGGGCCCGGCAGGTCGCGGTGCTGCCCGCGTCCTTCCTGCCCGCCGCCCCGCCGCCGGCCCCCGCCAAGGTGACCGTCCTGGACGCCGGACCGCTGCTCGGCCCCGCCGCGCTGGCCGCGGTGCTCTCCGCCCGGGCCGCCGCCGCCGTCCACCGCCTGCACGACAGCGGCGAGGACGGCCTCGCGGCCGCCCTGGCCGCCGCCGACCGGCACGGTCCCGCCCACAGCCACAGCCACAGCCACAGCCACGGGCCGGACGGCGGCCACTCCCACGGGCCGGACGGCGGCCACTCCCACGACCACCATCCGCACCACGGGCCCGGGGCGGGCCACTCCCACGACCACGCCCCGCCGCCCCCGAAGGCGCAGCAGCACCTCCACTCGTCCCCGCTGACGGCTGCAAGGAGTCACCAGTGAGTTTCGGCACGTACCTGTACGGCGACGGCGACATCGAGATCAACGCGGGCCGGCGCACCGTCAAGGTCGAGGTGGTCAACACCGGCGACCGGGCGATCCAGATCGGTTCGCACTACCACTTCTTCGAGGTCAACTCGGCACTGCGGTTCGACCGCGACCGGACGCTCGGCATGCACCTGAACATCCCGGCCGGCACCTCGGTGCGGATCGAGCCCGGCGGCACCCGCGAGGTCGAGCTGTGCGAGTACGGCGGCACCGGCCGGCTGGTCGGGTTCAGCGGCCTGCTCAACGGCAGCACGGTCTCCTCCCGGGCCCGGTTCGAAGCCTTCCACCGGGCCCTGGAACTCGGCTTCGAGGGCGCCGCCGAGACGCCCGCCGACAAGCCGGAGGACAAGCCGGAGGACAAGCCGAAGCCCGGGGGCAGGCCCGCCGCCAAGCCCGCCGGGAAGTCCGCCGACAAGGGCGCGGGCAAGGGCTCCGCCAAGAAGAAGGGCGCCAACTGATGCCGATCATGACCCGCCGGCAGTACACCGACATGTTCGGTCCCACCGTCGGCGACCGCTTCCAACTCGCCGACACCAACCTGGTCGTGGAGGTGGAGAAGGACTACAGCGAGGGCCTGTACGGCGACGAGATCGTCTACGGCGGCGGCAAGAGCATGCGCGACGGCATGGGCGCCGACCCGCAGGCCACCGCCGCGCAGGGCGCGCTGGACACCGTGATCACCAACGTGGTGGTGATCGACCCGGTGATCGGCATCGTCAAGTGCGACATCGGGATCAAGGACGGGTTCATCGCGGGGATCGGCAAGTCCGGCAACCCGCAGACCCAGAACGACGTCCACCCGAGCCTGGTGATCGGCCCCGGCACCGAGGCGATCTCCGGCGAGCACCTGATCGCCACCGCCGGGGCGATCGACACCCACGTCCACCTGATCTCCCCACAGCAGGCCCAGCAGGCGCTGACCAACGGCATCACCACCCTGATCGGCGGCGGCACCGGCCCCTCCGACGGCTCCAACGGCACCACCTGCACCCCCGGCCCGTTCAACATCGCCCGCCTGCTGGAGGCGTGCGAGGACGTGCCGGTCAACATCGGCCTGATGGGCAAGGGCAACGGCAGCCTGCCCGGCGCGCTGGACGAGCAGATCGAGGCCGGTGCCTGCGCGCTGAAGGTGCACGAGGACTGGGGCGCCACCCCGGCGGTGATCGACGCCGCGCTGTCCGCCGCCGACCGGCACGACGTGCAGGTGGCGATCCACACCGACAGCCTCAACGAGTCCGGCTACTTCGAGAGCACCCGCTCGGCGTTCGACGGCCGCACCATCCACACCTTCCACTCCGAGGGCGCGGGCGGCGGCCACGCCCCCGACATCCTGCGGGTCACCGGCGAGCCCAACGTGCTGCCCTCGTCCACCAACCCGACGCTGCCGTACACCAAGAACTCGGTGGACGAGCTGCTCGACATGGTGATGGTCTGCCACCACCTGAACCACGACATCCCCGAGGACGTGTCCTTCGCCGACTCCCGGGTGCGGGCCGAGACCATCGCCGCCGAGTCGGTGCTGCACGACCTCGGCGTGATCAGCATGGTCTCCTCCGACTCGCAGGCGATGGGCCGGGTCGGCGAGTCCGTCACCCGCACCTTCCAGATCGCGCACCACTGCAAGGACCAGCGCGGCCCGCTGGAGGGCGACAGCGCCCGCAACGACAACCAGCGGGTGCTGCGCTACCTGGCCAAGGTCACCATCAACCCGGCCATCGCCACCGGCATCGCCGACCACGTCGGCTCGCTGGAGACCGGCAAGCTCGCCGACATCGTGCTCTGGCCGATCCACTCCTTCGCCGCCAAGCCCAAGATGATCATCAAGGGCGGGATCATCTCCTGGGCCCAGATGGGCGACCCGAACGCCTCGCTGCCCACCCCCCAACCGGTGCTCTACCGGCCGATGTTCGGCCAGTTCGGCCGGGCCCAGCAGTCCACCCACGTCACCTTCATGTCGCAGGCGGGCATCGCCGCAGGCGTCCCCGAGCGGCTCGGCCTGCGGCGCAAGGTGCTGCCGGTGCGCGGCACCCGGGTGATCGGCAAGCACAACATGGTGCGCAACAACGCGCTGCCGAAGGTCGAGGTCGACCCGGAGACCTTCAAGGTCACCCTGGACGGCGAGGTCGCCACCATCGAGCCCGCCCAGTCGCTGCCGCTCAACCAGCTGTACTTCGTGGTGTAGCGGATGTTCCTCAGCCCGGACGACCGCCCGGACCACCCGTCCCCCGAGCAGCTGTCCCCCGAGCAGCCGCAGCCGCAGCCACGGCCGCAGTCGCAGTCGCAGCCGCCGCTGCTCGGGGGGCTGTCCGCGCTGCTGGTCAGCCTCCAGCTCGCCGACTCCGCGTTCCCCAGCGGCTTCTACACCCTCTCGCACAGCCTGGAGGGCTACGCCCAGGCCGGGGCCGTCACCTCCGACACACTGCCCGCGCTGCTCGCCGACCTGCTGCGGCACGCCGTCGGCCCGGGCGACGCCACCGCCCTCGCGCTGGCCCACCGGGCCACCACCGCGGGGGAGCCGGACACCGTCGCCCGGGTCGACCGGCGGCTGTACGCGGGCAAGTTGAGCCGCGAGATGCGGCAGGCCGCCACCCGCACCGGGCGGCAGCTGCTCGACCTGGCCGCGGAGGTCTTCGACCGCCCCCCGATCGCCGCCTACCTGCGGCTGGTCGAGGAGCGCCGGGCCCCCGGCTGCCAGGCCGTCGCGGCCGGCGTGGTGCAGGCCGCCGCCGGGGTGCCGGTCGGACAGGCCGTGGCGAGCGACCTGTTCGCGTTCAGCGCCAGCTTCGCCGGGGCGGCGCTGCGGCTGCGGCTGACCGACCACCGCAGGGCCCAGGTGCTGCTGCGCGGCGCCGCCCCCGTCATCGAGGAGACCGTCCGCGCGGCCCTCGCCCGTCCGGAGGCCGACCTCGGGTCGACCGCCTTCGCCTCCGACATCATGTCCGGCCGCCACGAGCGCGCCGAGGCGCGCCTGTTCGCCAGCTGAGCCACCGGCGGCGACCGCCGGAGGAAACCAGCAGCAACCACCAGCAGCAACCAGCAGCAACCACCAGAGAAAACCACCAGCAGCAACCACCAGAGAAGGAGTGCCCGTGGACGACAACGTCCTGCGGATCGGGATCGGCGGGCCGGTCGGCTCCGGCAAGACCGCGCTGATCGAGGCGCTGGTGCCGGTGCTGATCGCCCGGGGCCACCGCCCCGCCGTGATCACCAACGACATCTACACCCAGGAGGACGCCCAGCACGTGCGCCGCACCCTGGCCGGGGTCCTGGACCCCGAGCTGGTGGTCGGCGTGGAGACCGGCGCCTGCCCGCACACCGCCGTCCGCGACGACCCGACCATGAACCTGGCCGCGGGCGCCGAACTCCTGGAGCGCTTCCCGGAGGTGGACACCCTGCTCTACGAGTCCGGCGGCGACAACCTGACACTGACGTTCAGCCCGGTGCTGGCCGACGTGTTCGTGTTCGTGCTGGACACCGCCGAGGGCGAGAAGATGCCCCGCAAGCGCGGCCCGGGCATCACCGAGTCCGACCTGCTGGTCATCAACAAGATCGACATCGCCCAGTACGTGCGCACCGACATCGAGGTGATGGAGGCCGACGCGCACCAGGTCCGCGACGGCAAGCCGGTCATCCTCACCAACTCGCTCGACGGCACCGGCGTGGAGGAGCTCGCCGAGTTCCTCGGCAGCCGCCGCAAGGCGCTGATCTGACCATGGCCACCGCCCCGCCCCGGCCGACGGCGGCGACCGCCGCCGACCGGCTCGACGCGGCGTACTGGTCCGCCGGCCGCCTCCCCGCGGAGGTGGCCGGCTGGGCCGCGCGCCCCGACACCCTCGCCCCCGGCTCGCCCGCCAAGGTCGGCATCCTCGACCTGGCCTTCGCCGTCCGCGCCGGCCGCACCGAACTCGTCGAGCGGTACCAGAAGACCCCGCTCCAGATCATGCGCCCGCTGTGGATCGACCCCGCCCGGCCCGACGCCGCCCACGTCTACCTGATGGCCACCGGCGGCGGCGTCACCCAGGCCGACCGCTACCGGATCGACGTCCGCTGCGGCCCCGGCACCCGGGTCCACCTCACCACCCAGGCCGCCACCAAGGTGTTCCGGATGGAACAGGACTACGCCAGCCAGCTGGTCCACCTCGAAGCGGCCCCGGGCGCCTACCTGGAGTACCTGCCCGACCCGCTGATCCCGTTCCGCGACTCCCGGTTCTACCAGCGCACCACCGTCACCGCCGCCCCCGGCTCCACCGTGGTGCTCGGCGAGACGATCACCGCCGGACGGCTCGCCCGCGACGAGCGGCACGACTACCGGGTGCTCGCCACCGACCTGGAGATCGTCCGCCCCGACGGCACCCCGCTCGCCGTCGACACCCTGCGGCTCACCCCGGCGGCGACCGGCGCACCGTCACCGGCCCCGCCGTGTTCGCCGGGCACGACCACCTCGCCACCCTGTTCGTGGTCAGCGACCTGCGCCCCGCCGCCGAGATCGCCGACACCCTGCACCGCGCCCTCGACGGCCGCGGCCTGCGGTACGGCGTCTCCACCCTGCCCGAGGACGCCGGCGCCTGGCTGCGCCTGCTGGAGGACAGCCCCGTCCGCACCGCCGCCGCGCTCGCCGACGCCTGGCGGGCCGTCCGGCTGCTGCTCACCGGTACCCCCGCGCCCGCCCTGCGCAAGACCTGACCCGCCCGCCCGCCCGGCCGTCTGCCCGCCCGGCCGTCTGCCCGCTCACCCGGCCGTCTGCCCGGCCGCCCGCTCGCCCGCCCCAGGAGGTAGAACCCCGTGCTCTCCGCGCCCCCGCCGATGCCGCCGGCCTACAACGCCGGCGACACGGCCTGGCTGCTGGCCTCCACCGCCATGGTCCTGCTGATGACGCCCGGCCTGGCGTTCTTCTACGGCGGCATGGTCCGGCTCAAGCACATCCTGATGATGCTGAAGATGAGCTTCGCCGCGCTCGCCTTCGGCACCCTGGTCTGGTGGGCGCTCGGCTACACCCTGGCCTTCGGGCCGGACGCCGGCGGGGCCGGGGTGATCGGCACCCTGGACCTGGCGTTCTTCCGCGGCATCGAGATCAACACGCTCAGCGGCACCATCCCCACCTACATCTTCGCCACCTTCCAGATGGGCTTCGCGGTGGTCACCGTCGCCCTGATCAGCGGCTCGGTCGCCGACCGGGCCCGGATGCGCGGCTGGCTGGTGTTCGTCCCGCTGTGGCTGCTGGTCGTCTACGCGCCCGCCGCGCACTGGGTGTTCGACTCCCAGGGCTGGGTCCACGACCGGCTCGGCGCGCTCGACTTCGCCGGCGGCCTGCCCGTCGAGCTCAACTCCGGCGCCGCCGGGCTCGCCGTCGCCGTCGCCCTGCGCGGCCCGCGCGACTGGGCCCGGCGCGCGGAGCGGCCCAACAACATCCCGCTGGTGGTGATCGGCGTCGGGCTGCTCTGGTTCGGCTGGTTCGGCTTCAACTCCGGCTCCGCGCTCAACGACCAGGGCACCGCCGCCGCGGCCTTCCTCAACACCCAGCTCGGCGGCGCCGCCGCGATGGTCACCTGGCCGCTGGTCGAGAAGTGGCGCACCGGGCGGGTCAGCACCACCGGCGTGGTCTCCGCGGGCGTGGCCGGCATGGTCGCCATCACCCCCGCCTGCGGCGAGATCGACCCGCTCGGCGCGGTGGTCACCGGCCTGGTCGCCGGGCTGGTCTGCGCCTGGGCGGTCACCCTCAAGTACCGCTTCGGCGTGGACGACACGCTCGACGTGGTCGGCGTGCACGGCGTCGGCGGCATCACCGGCCTGGTCATGGTCGGCCTGTTCGCCACCGCCCGGATCAGCGGCCAGAAGGGCCTGTTCCACGGCGGCGGCTGGAGCCTGCTGGGCAAGCAGGTGCTCGCCGTGCTGGCGGTGGCCGCGTTCTCCTTCACCCTGACCTGGCTGCTGGCCAGGCTCGTCGACGCCGTGGTCGGCTTCCGGGCCGCCGCCGCGTACCAGCACGTCCCCGGCGAGGCCGCCGAGACCGCCTACGACACCCTCACCGCCGAGCGCCTCGGCACCCTGGTGGACTCCGGCGCCGTCCGCAGCGACAGCGAACTCGTCCGGAAGATCGCCGAGTTGATCAGGACCCGGCGCGAGGACGGGAGCTGACGGGAGGCCCGCAGGCAGGCCCGCCGACAGGGCCGCCGGGGGGCGGCCCGCGCGACGCCCCGGACGCACGAGAGGCAGGGAGCGCGCGCTCTCCTGCCGATATCAAACTTATACCGCAAGGGGGGCCTTGCGGCAAGGCCCCCCCGATGCCGCACAATCGCTGGTCTGAACCGGGAAACCCGCGCAAACAGCACGAACGGGGCAGACCGCGAACAGCACGCGGACGGAGCGCGGCCGACCCGGCAGCGGATCGGAGTCACCACCCATGAACCAGCCGACGACCAGCGCCTTCGACCTGCCCGCGCGGCTCGCCGCCAAGGCGGACCCGGCCCTGATCGCCGCCGACGACCGGCACTTCGCCGAGGTCGCCGACACCCTGCGGCGGGACGTCGCGGAGCTGACCGCGCGCCTGGAGGAGGTGCGCCGCAGCCCCGGCGGGGCCGGCCAGGCCGCGATGGACCGCGACAACGAGGTGCACCGGCTCTCCGCCCGGCTGCGCACCCTGGGCCGCTTCGGCCACGACCTGTGCCTGGGCCGGATCGTTCGGGCCGACGACCCCGAGCCGATCTACATCGGCCGCCTCGGCCTCGCCGACGCCGACGGCCGCCGCCTGCTGGTCGACTGGCGCTCGCCCGCCGCCGAGCCGTTCTTCGCCGCCACCCACGCCAACCCGATGGGCCTGGCCAGCCGCCGCCGCTACCGCTGGCAGCGCGGCCGGGTCGGCGACTACTGGGACGAGGTGTTCACCGCCGACGGCCTGGAGGGCCACGCCGCGCTGGACGACCAGTCCGCGTTCATCGCCAGCCTCGGCAGCTCCCGCTCCGAGCGGATGCGCGACGTGCTGGCCACCATCCAGGCCGACCAGGACGCCATCATCCGGGCCGGCTCGCGCGGCTCCCTGGTGGTCGACGGCGGCCCCGGCACCGGCAAGACCGTGGTCGCCCTGCACCGCACCGCCCACCTGCTGTACTCCGACCCGCGGCTGGGCCACCGCAAGGGCCGGGTGCTGTTCGTCGGCCCGCACCAGCCCTACCTGGCGTACGTCGCCGACGTGCTGCCCAGCCTCGGCGAGGAGGGCGTGCTGACCTGCACCCTGCGCGACCTGCTGCCCGAGGGCACCGCCGTCGCGCCCGAACCCGACCCCGAGGTGGCCCGGCTCAAGGCCGCCGCCGGGATGGTGCACGCGATCGAGAAGGCCGTCGCCGTCTACGAGGAGCCGCCCGCCGAGGGACGCAAGCTCTCCACCGAGTGGTACGAGCTGTGGATCGACCCCGAGGACTGGACCGAGGCGTTCGCCGCCCCCGGCCCCGGCACCCCGCACAACGAGGCCCGCCAGCAGATCCTGGACGAGCTGATCACCATCCTGCTGGACAAGAACGCCGACTCCTTCGACGACGAGGACGGCATCTCGCCCGAGGTGCTCCGCCGCGAACTGCGCCGCGACCCCGAACTGCTCGGCGCGCTGCGCCGCGCCTGGCCGATCCTGGAGCCCACCGACCTGGTCGGCGACCTGTGGACCGTCCCCGCCTACCTGCGGCTGTGCGCGCCCTGGCTGAGCCGCGAGGAGATCCGCGCCCTCCAGCGCCCCGACCCGGCCGCCTGGACGCTCGCCGACCTACCGCTGCTGGACGCCGCCCGCCGCCGCCTCGGCGACACCGACGCCGACCGCCGCCAGCGCGCCCAGCGGGCCCGGCTGGCCACCGAGCGCGAGCTGATGGACGGCGTGGTCGACCACCTGCTGACCTCCGACGACGACGGCGAGGGCGCGGTCGCCATGCTGCGCGGCGCCGACCTGCGCGAGGCGCTGATCGACCACGACGACCCCGAGCCGGTCCACCCCGACCTGCTGGCCGGGCCGTTCGCCCACATCGTGGTGGACGAGGCGCAGGAACTCACCGACGCCGAGTGGCAGATGCTGATCGCCCGCTGCCCGCCCCGCTCCTTCACCATCGTCGGCGACCGGGCCCAGGCCCGGCACGGCTTCACCGAGTCCTGGACCGAACGCCTGGAGCGGGCCGGCCTGGAGCGGATCACCCTCACCTCGCTGACCGTCAACTACCGCACGCCGGAAGAGGTGATGGCCGAGGCCGAGCCGGTGATCCGGGCCGCGCTCCCCGACGCCAACGTCCCCACCTCGATCCGGCGCAGCGGCCTGCCCGTGCACCACGGCGCCCGGGCCGAACGGGACGGGCTGCTGGCGGCCTGGCTGGCCGACCACCCCGAGGGCACCGCCTGCGTGATCGGCGACCCGTTCTTCCCCGGCCTGCCCCGGGTCCGCTCGCTCAGCCCCGAGCTGGTCAAGGGCCTGGAGTTCGACCTGGTGGTGCTGGTCGACCCGGACGCGTTCGGCGACGGCGTCGAGGGCGCCGTCGACCGCTACGTCGCGATGACCCGGGCCACCGGGCAGCTCGCCGTGCTGCGCTGAGCCCGGGCGTCGGGCAGCTCGCCGTGCTGCGCCGGGCCCGGACGCCGGACGCCGGACGCCGGGGGCCGGGGGCCGGGGGCCGGGGCTCAGTCCACCGCCTCGGGGTGGGTGAGCCGCAGCTCCTCGATGTCCAGCCGGGTCTCCAGCGTGACCAGCACGGTGTCGTCGATCCGGTGCTCGGCGCGCAGCCGCACCAGCGCGGCCCGCTTGCGGGCCAGCAGGGCCAGGTGCAGCGCGGTGTCCCGGGGGTCGCGTGCGAAGGCGTCCGGGGCGTCGGAGGAGGTCAGGTCGGCCAGCGCGGCCTCCAGTTCGCGCCGGTAGCGCTCGACCAGCTCCCCGTCCGCGCCGACCTCGGCCGCCGCCTCCGGCAGCGCCGTCAGGGCGGTCCGCAGCACCGTCTCGTGGGCGAGCCGCTCCTCCGCGCCGTCCGCCGAGGGGTCCGGCAGCCGGGCCCAGCGCACCACGCCCGGCAGCACCAGGCCGGGCAGCAGGGTCAGCACGATCACGCCGAAGGTGACGAAGACGATCAGGTCCCGGTCCGGGAACGGCTCCCCGGAGTCCAGCGCGGCCGGGACGGCCAGCGCCGCCGCCAGCGACACCGCGCCGCGGAACCCGGCCAGCCCGCTGACGATCCGGGCCCGGCCGCTGACCCGCCGGGCCCGCTGCTGCGGCCGCCGGTCCACCGCCCGGATCAGGTACGCGGAGGCGAACAGGAAGGCGATCCGGGTGCCGGTGAGCACCGCCGCCACCACGACCACCAGGGCCAGCGCCCGCGCCAGCGTGGTGGCGGTCAGCCCGCGCACCGCGCTCTGCGCCTCGATGCCGACCAGCACGAACAGCGCGCCGTTCAGCAGGAACGTCCCCAGCGACCAGGAGGCGACGATCTGCCGGCGGGCCGCGGCGCTGCCGGTGGTCGGCGAGGTCTGACTGATGATCAGCCCGGCGGTGACCACCGCCAGCACGCCCGAGGACCCGATCGACTCCGCCAGCAGGTAGCTCCCGAACGGGACCAGCAGGAAGACCAGGTTCGCGCTCAGCGGGTCCGAGACCCGGCGCCGCACCAGCACCCCCAGCCAGGCCACCAGCCCGCCCGCCGCCGCCCCGCCCACGTACGAGAGCGCGAACAGCCAGGACACGTGCAGCACCCCGAGCCGCTCCTCGCCCACCGTGACGCCCACCGCCAGGCCGTAGACCACCAGCGCCGTACCGTCGTTGACCAGGCTCTCGGCCTTCAGCACCATCAGGTTGCGGCGCGGCAGCAGCCGGGCCACCACCCCCACCGCCGTCGCGTCCGTCGGCGCCACCGCCCCGCCCAGCACCCAGGCCGGGCCCCACGGCACCCCCGTCGCGTGCGCCGCCGCGGCCACCGCGCCCGCCGTCAGCACCACCAGCGCGGTGCTCGCCAGCACGATGCCGCGCAGGTTGCGCCGGATCTCCTGCAACGAGGAGGTCATCGCCTCCCAGTACAGCAGCGCCGGCAGGAACAGCAGCAGCACCGCCTCCGGCGGCAGCTCCACCTCGCGCAGCGCGGGCAGGAACCCCAGCAGCACGCCCGCGCCCAACTGCAGCACCGGCGCGGCGATCCCCAGCCGCACCGAGGCCGCCCGGCACGCCAGCAGCGCGACGCCCAGCAGCACGACCAGTTCCAGCCCGACCATCAGGGACCGCCGCCTCCCGCGCCGCCCGCACGGCCCTCCCGGACGGGGCCGCGCGCCCTCGGACGCTACTGCGGCCCGGCCGCGCCCGCCCGCATTGACCGAGCGGCCGATCGGGTGCTCCCGGCGGGCCGGGGGCGGCCCGGTGGCGGGGGCGGGGAAAACCAGGGGACCGGACGGGCGCGCGCTGCTACGGTCGGGCCCCATGAGCTGGCTCCCCGACGACTTCGTCCACCCCGTCCTGGTACCGCTGCCGGGCGGTGGCCACCACCTGCGGCCGATCCGGGAGGCGGACACCCCGCTCGACTACCCGGCCGTGATGGGTTCGCGCGAGCGGTTGTGGACCGTCTTCGGCCCGGCCTGGGGCTGGCCCGCGGCCACCATGACCTACGAGGCCGACCGGGCCGACCTGCTGCGGCACGAGCAGGAGATCGCCGCGCACGAGTCCTTCAACTACGCGCTGTTCGACGCGGCGGAGACGGCCCTGCTCGGCTGCGTCTACATCGACCCGCCGGAGAAGGCCGGTGCGGACGCCGACATCTCCTGGTGGGTGGTGGACGAGCTGGTGGGCGGCGAGGTCGAGCAGGCCCTCGACGCGCTGGTGCCGCAGTGGATCGCCGCCGACTGGCCGTTCGAGCGGCCGCGCTTCCCCGGCCGCGGGATCTCCTGGTCGGACTGGCTCGCCCTGCCGTAGGGCCTGTCCCCGGACCCCCGGCGCCTGAGCGGCCGTCCGCCCCGGCGGGACCGCGGGGACTCCCCTCCCGCGCCGAGCCGCACCACGCCCGAGCAGCGGAAACCGACGGATCGCGCCCGGTGGGGTACAACTCCGGAAGCATGACGCAGAAGCCTTACCTGGACCGGGAGATGGCCGCCGCACTGGCCGCCCGCGGCGGGGTGCCCGCGCCGCTGACGCCCGAGGCGCTGGGGGAGTGGCAGCGGCGGGACGCGGAGCGGCGGCCCCGGCCGACGCTGCGGCAACTCGCCGATGGCGGGCGGTTCGAGACCGCCGAGCACGACGCGGACGGCGTCCCCGTGGTCGCCGCCCGCCCGGCCGGGACGGCCGGGCCGCTGCCCGTGCTGCTCTACCTGCACGGGGGCGGGCTGATCGGCGGCAACGCGTACGCCGTCCTGCCGCGCGTGCTGCGGGAGTTGGCCGAACCGCTCGGGCTGGCCGTGCTCTCCGTCGAGTACCCGCTCGCGCCCGCCGCCCGCTACCCGGCCCCGCTGCACGCCTGCCGGACGGCGCTGCGCTGGACGGCCGCGCACGCCGGGCGGCTGCGGATCGACCCCGGGCGGATCGTGCTCGCCGGCAAGAGCGCCGGGGGCGGGCTGGCCGCCGCGCTCGCCCTGCTGCTGCGCGACGAGCGTGACGGACGCGCTGAACGCGGTGAAAGCGGTGAAAGCGGTGAAATCCCTTCCCCGGCCGGGCAGTTGCTGCTCAGCCCGATGCTGGACGACCGCGGCGGCACCGCCTCCGCCCGGCAGGCCGCCGGGCACGACACCTGGGACGCCGTCTCCAACGCCACCGCCTGGCGCGCCGCGCTCGGCCCGCTGCACGGCGCCCCCGACCTCCCGCCGTACGCCGCGCCCGCCCGGGCCCGCGACCTGTCCGGCCTGCCGCCCGCCTACCTGGAGGTCGGCTCCGCCGAGACCTTCCGCGACGAGGTCACCGCCTACGCCGACGCCCTGTGGCGGACCGGCGGCCACGCCGAACTGCACGTCTGGCCCGGCGCCCCGCACGGCTTCGACACCCTCGCCCCGCGGGCCGCGACCAGCCGGGCGGCGGTCGCGGCCCGGGCGGGCTGGCTGCGGCGGCTGCTGTTCAGTTAGCGGGCAGTCGGGTGTCGGTCCAGCCGGTGTCCGTCCAGCCGTCGGCGGTGCGGGTGTGGCGGCGGCGCAGGTGTCGCTGTTCCGGGCCCGCCTGCCAGAACTCGGCCTCCGCCGCGTGCAGGGCGTAGCAGTGCAGGGCGGGCGAGGGCGTGGAGCAGCCGGGGAGGGGCGGACCGGGCCGCGCAGGCGGACCTGGCGGCCCTGGCCCGGCCAGTAGACGGTGAGTGCCGCGTCCGGGCGGGCGGCGAGCTGGTGGGCCTTGGCGGAGTCGGGCTCGGTCCAGAAGTGCCAGGCGGCGGCGGACGCGTCGACGTCCCGCAGCACCAGCACCCGGGCGTCCGGCCGCCCCGCGGCGTCCACCGTGGAGAGCGTCACCACCTGGGCGTCCGGGCCGCCCGCCGCGAGGGCGTCCAGCAGCCAGGCGGTGAACAGCGCGGCGGGGCCGGTGGCCGTCCGGTCCGGCGGCGGGTAGGCGGGCGCGGCCAGCACCGGGTGGGCGATCAGGGCGCGGACGAGGGGGGTGCGGTCGTCGGTCACGGGGCTTCCTGGTCGGGGGGGCGGGGCACCGGGTGGCATCAGCACGCTGACCCGGTAGGTCGTCGGGTGGACGAGCCGTCCGCAGAGCGTGTCCACCCGCAGGTGCGACGCGTCGTACGGGCAGGAGCGGAGGTACGTCCGGAGCGCGTCGGCGTCCTGCGTCGAGTGGAGCGGGTGCCACTGCCGGCCCGTGTGTTCCTCGGCGTGGCGGCGGCGTTCCCCGTCCTGTCGGTTTTTGCGCTTCCGTTGACCCGGCATGGGGCACACACTGGCGGTTCGCGGGGGCGGGGGCAAGCGGGTCGGCGGCGGCGGGTCACTCGATCGGGTCTTATTAGACTCGATGTTGATAAGAGTGGTCGAACCCCTTGTCCGGCCCGCTACCCGCGAGTAGTTTGCCGGTGTGCCCACCCGGGGCCGCTCCCCCCGTCCGCCGCGCGTCAGGAGGCACCTCCATGCCCCGCCCCATCCCGCCCGTCAGCGTGCACGACAGCCTGGTGCTCGAACCGCGCGACGTGCGCTTCGACTGGTCCCGGCTGCCGCTGCACTGGATTCCCGACGAGCCGATGGCCACCCACACCATCAACGTGCTGCACCTGCTGCTGCCCGAGGGCGAGCGGTGGTTCGTCAAGGTGTTCAAGGAGGCGCTACCGCTGATCCGCGACGAACAGCTGCGCGAGGAGGTGCTCGGCTTCATCGGGCAGGAGGCGATCCACGCGGAGGCCCACCAGGAAGTCCTCGACCACCTGCTCGGCCAGGGCCTCGACCCGCGCCCCTACGTCCGGCAGATCAGCTGGCTGTTCCGCCGCGTCCTGGGCGACAAGCCCGGCCTGACCGCCCGCCAGCGCCGCGAGAACGTCATCGAGCGCGTCGCCTTCGTCGCCGCCATCGAGCACTTCACCGCCTTCCTCGGCAACTGGGCCCTCAACTCGCCCGGCCTCGACCGCGCCAAGGCCGACCCCACCATGCTCGACCTGCTGCGCTGGCACGGCGCCGAGGAGGTCGAACACCGCAGCGTCGCCTACGACCTGATGCGCCACCTCGACCCCGGCTACCTGCGGCGCGTCCGCGGCATGTTCGTCTCCGGCCCGCTGCTGATCCACCTGTGGGTCCGCGGCGCCCGCTTCATGCTCGCCGCCGACCCCACCCTGGAGGGCCGGATCGTCCCCACCTGGCGCGAGGCCCGGCGCGCCGCCCGGCGCGGCCTGCTGCCCGAACCCGCCCGCTTCCTGCGCTCCGCCGCGCGCTACTTCGGCCCCGGCTACCACCCCACCCGCGAGGGCAGCTCCTCGCAGGCCCTCGCCTACCTGGCGAAGTCGCCGGCGGCCAAGGCCGCCGCCACCCACTGAACCGGGCGCGCACCCGAACGGGACGCCCGGCTGAACCGGGCGCGCGACTGAACCGGACGCGCGACCAGGGACGCGAACACCGATGGCCCCCGGCGGGGCGTGAACACCTCTTGGAGCCGTACCCCCATGGATCTCGAAACGCCACCCCCCGACCTGTACGGACGCCCCCGGGCCGACCGCTTCTTCGCCCGGCTGACCGCCTTCGGCGACTGGTACAGCCCCGCGCTGGGCCGCCCCGGGCTGCGCCGCAGCCCGCGCCGGCCGGAGGCCCGGCCGGTGCCGCCGCTGCACCTGGTGGTGGTCTCGCACCGGGTGGTCGCCGAGGACGTGGCGGAACTGCGGCTGGCCGACCCGTCCGGCGGGATGCTGCCGCCCTGGCAGCCCGGCGCGCGGATCGTGCTGACCCTGCCGTCCGGCCGCGCACGCCACTACTCGCTCTGCGGCGACCCGGCCGACCGGCACGCCTACCGGATCGCGGTGCGCCGGATCGCGGACGGCGGCGGCGGCTCCGTCGAGGTCCACGACGACCTGCACGTCGGGGTCCGCCTGCGGGTGCGCCGCCCGCGCAACGGCTTCGCGTTCTGCGGCGAGGAGAAGGTGCTGTTCCTGGCCGGCGGCATCGGCGTCACCCCGCTGCTCCCGATGGCCCGGGCCGCCCAGCACGCCGGCCTCGACTGGCGGCTCGTCCACACCGGCCGCACCGCCGCCGCCCTCCCGTTCACCGACGAACTGCGCGCCCTCGACCCGGCCCGGGTGACCGTCCGCACCGACGACGAGCACGGCCTGCCCGACGCCGCCGAGCTGCTCGCGCACGCCCCCCGCGGCGCCGCCGTCTACGTCTGCGGCCCCGCGCCGATGCTGCTCGCCGTCCAGCGCGCCCTGCCCCGATCGCCCGCCACCGCGCTGCACTTCGAACGGTTCGGGGCCGCGCCGATCCGCGACGGGCACCCGTTCGGCATCCGGATCGACGGCCGGACGCTCACCGTCCCCGCCAACCGCTCCGCGCTGGACGTCGCCCGCGAGGTCAGGCCCGACCTGCCCTACTCCTGCCGACAGGGCTTCTGCGGCACCTGCGTGCTCAAGGCCACCGGCGGCACCCCCGAGCACCGCGACCGCCGGCTCACCGCCGAACAGCGGGCCGCCGGCCTGATCCTGCCCTGCGTCACCCGGGCCGCCGAGGGCGAGACCCTCGTCCTGGAGGTGTGAGAGATGAAGCAACCGCCCCGATTCCCTTACGGCGAACGGGACCTGGCGAAGTTCCGGGAGGTCCAGCAGCTCTCCTACCACTGCGCCGAACAGGTCGCCGCCTGGATCGAACCCGGCGTCACCGAACGCCAGGCCACCGCCGAACTGCGCCGCTGCCTGGTCCGGGCCGGCGTGCAGGACTTCTTCCACGTCCCGTTCGCCTGGTTCGGCGACCGCACCGCCTTCCGGCACTTCCACACCCCGCTCCAGTTCTTCGCCGGCTCCCGGGTGCTCACCGAGGGCATGCCGTACGTCCTGGACTGCGCGCCCGTGGTGGACGGCTACACCGCCGACATCGGCTACGGCGGCAAGGTCGGCGACAACCCCGTCTGGGACCTGCTCGCCAAGGACCTCGAGGTCTACCGCGACCTGATCCTGCGCGAGGTCAGGGCCCGCCGCACCCTCGCCGAGGTGTACGCCGCCGTCGACGCCCAACTCGCCGCCCACGGCTACGACAACCGCCACCAGGTCTACCCCGGCCGGGTCATCGGCCACCAGGTCACCCGGAACACCGCCCGCGGCCCGGCCGGCGTCAACCTGTTCGGCTTCGGCGTCCGCACCCTCCAGACCCTCGGCCGCGAACTCGTCAAGGAACGCCTGGAGGGCCGCTCCCCGCTCTGGGCCGGCGGCCGCGCCTCCCAGCACGCCCCCACCCCCGGCCTCTGGGCGGTCGAACCGCACATCGGCTTCCGCGACGTGGGCATCAAGTTCGAGGAACTCCTCGTCGTCACCGAGGACGACGCGTACTGGCTCGACGACGACCTGCCGCACGTGCGGCGCTGGACACTCCAGGAGGCACGCGCATGACCGGCCGCAGCAACGGGACCCGCCGGCGCACCGTCGACTCCGGCGGGCTCGCCCTCGCCGTGTACGAGCAGGGCGACCCGGCCGACCCGACGGTGATCCTGGTGCACGGCTACCCCGACGACCACTCGGTCTGGGACGACGTCGCCGCGGACCTCGCCGTCGACCACCACGTGGTGCGCTACGACACCCGCGGCTCCGGGGCCTCCGGGGTGCCCGCCGCCCGGGAGGACTACCGGCTGGAACTGCTCGGCGCGGACCTGTTCAACGTCGCCGACGCCGTCAGCCCCGACCGGCCGGTGCACGTCGTCGCGCACGACTGGGGGAGCGTGCAGTCCTGGGAGGCCGTCACCGCGCCCGGGGCGTACCGGCGGATCGCCAGCTACACCACGATGTCCGGCCCGTGCCTGGACCACATGGGCCACTGGATACGGCACCGGCTGCGCCGCCCCACCCCGCGCCACCTGTCCCAACTGCTGCGGCAGGGCGCGCACTCCTGGTACATCGCGCTGTTCCACCTGCCCGTGCTCGCCCCCGCCGCCTGGAGGCTCGGCCTGGCCCGGCTGTGGCCCCGGGTGCTGCGCGACCTGGAGGCCGTCCGCCCCCGGCCCGGCCACCCGCAGGCCACCCTCGCGCGGGACGCCGTGCACGGCATCGAGCTGTACCGGGCCAACATGCGCCCCACCGTGCGCCGGCCGCGCGAACGGCACACCGAGGTGCCGGTGCAGCTGATCACCCTGCAACGCGACCACTACGTCTCCGACTTCCTCTCCGAGGGCCTGGAACGCTGGGTGCCCCGGCTCACCCGGCGCACCCTGAACGCCACCCACTGGTCCGCGCTGCTGGAGAAGGGCCCCGCGGTGGCCGGCCTGGTCCGCGAGTTCACCGCCCGCGACCACGGCGCCCTCCGCCAGGAACCCTCCGCGGCGGGCGAGTTGGTCGTCGTCACCGGCGGCGGCAGCGGCATCGGCCGGGCCACCGCGCTGGCCTTCGCCGAGCAGGGCGCCCGGATCGTGGTCGGCGACCGCGACCTGCCCGCCGCGCAGCGCACCGCCGAACTCTGCGCCCTCTCCGGCGTCAAGGCCGCCGCGTACCGGGTCGACGTGAGCGACGGCCCGGCCGTCGACGCGTTCGCCCGGCAGGTCGCCGCCGAGCACGGGGTGCCCGACGTGGTCGTCAACAACGCGGGGATCGGCCACTCCGGCACCTTCCTGCAGACCACCGAGGAGGAGTGGCGGCGCGTCCTGGACGTCAACCTGTGGGGCGTCATCCACGGCTGCCGCGCCTTCGGACAGCTGATGGTCGACCGCGGCGAGGGCGGCCACCTCGTCAACCTCGCCTCCGCCGCCGCCTACCTGCCCTCCAAGGTGCTCGCCGCGTACGCCACCTCCAAGTCCGCGGTCTTCATGCTCTCCGACTGCCTGCGCGCCGAACTCGCCCCGCACCGGATCGGCGTCTCCACCATCTGCCCCGGCATCGTCAACACCAACATCACCCGCACCAGCACCTTCTCCGGCCTCGGCGACGGCGAACTCGCCGCCAAGCAGGCCAAGGTCTCCAAGATGTACGCCCGCCGGGGCTTCCCGCCGGAGAAGGTCGCCGCCGAGATCGTCCGCGCCGTCCGCACCCGCAAGGCCGTCGTCCCCGTCACGGTCGAGGCCAAGGCCGCCCGCCTGCTCGGCCGGCTCAGCCCCGCGCTGCTGCGCCGGGCGGCCCGGATCAACGCGGGCTGAAACGTCCCCGCCGGGGGCGCGCACCACCCCGCCCCGCCCCCGGCCGCGCGGTCCGTCGCGCGGTCCGTCGCGCGGTCCGTCGCACGGTCCACCGCGCGATCCGTCGTGCGGTCCACCACGTGGTCCGTCGCGCCGCCCGGCGGGCGGCGCGGAAAACCGGCTGCGCCCGCGACCCGGCCCGGGCAGACTGCGCGCCATGGAACAGACGCCCGAAGCCCGCGCCGCCCTCCGGCACGTCGCGGCCCGGACCAGCGGCGACCCGCTGCCCGCCGGGCTCGACGTCACGCTCAACTTCCACCCGGACCGGACCGGCCCCGACGGCCTGCCCGTCCTGGCGGCGATGGCCCGCGACGGCGTCTACCGCTCCCAGTTCAGCACCGGGACCAGCAACGGCGGCCTCACCGCCCACCCCGGCGGCGACCGCTGGAAGTGGGAGAGCCGGATCTTCGGCGGCGCCTACGACGAGGCCCCGGCCGAGCGCCGCCCCGTCTACGGCGCGCTCAACCGCCACCGCAGCCCCTACGGCGGCGCGCCCCGGTTCGGCTCCGCGCACGTCCGGCTGGTGCCCGCCGCCCTGCACCGGGCCACCTTCTGCTACCCCGACAGCTTCCTCGAACCCGAGGACTTCGGCACCGTCGACGCCATGCCGCTGCTCGCGCTCGCCGAGGCCGACGGACAGGACGCCCTGGACGACTACGTCGAGGCCCACCTGCACGGCCCCGTCCGGTTCGACACCCACGTCGCCGCGCTCGTCCTCGACCCCAGCCACCGCGGCACCGAGGTCGAGGCCGCCGCCCGCGCCCTGCCCTGCCCCGTCGAGTGGCACCCGGGCTACCGCCTCCCCGCCGCCGAACTGCCCCGCCACGCCGACTACCGGGGCCCGCACATCACCGCCCTCGGCGCGGCGATCGCCCGCGAGGGCCTGCTCGACCCCGCCGCGATCGGCGCCGCGGCGCGCGGCGGACGGCACGACCCGCAGGACCTGAAGAAGGTCTGGCACTGCCTCGCCCGCTTCGGCCGCCCGGCCACCCCGTAGGCTGGCCGTCCGTGGACCTGACGACGATGGCCGGACCGCTCGCCTCCTTCGCCCTGGTGGTGGGCCTGCTCACCCTCACTCCCGGGCTCGACACCGCGCTGATCCTGCGCACCGCCGTCCTCGGGCGGCGACGGCAGGCGTGGGGCGTGGTCCTCGGCATCCAGACCGGCACCCTGGTCTGGGGCACCGCCTCCGCGGCCGGGATCAGCGTGCTGCTCACCGCCTCCCGCCTCGCCTACGAGACGCTGCGCTGGGCCGGCGTCTGCTACCTGCTGTGGACGGGCGTGCGGATGCTGCGCGAACGGCACCCGCAGCGGGACGGGGCGGGTGGCGGCAGCGGCGACAGTGACGGCGGCGGCAGCGACGACGACGGGGCCGGCCGGGCCGGCGGGTGGTGGGCCGGGTGGCGGCGCGGGACGCTCACCAACCTGCTCAACCCCAAGGTCGGCGTCTTCTACGTCGCCGTCCTCCCCCCGTTCATCCCGCCGGGGCCCCGCACCTCGCGGCCGGCGTCCTGCTCACCTCGGTCCACGTGGCCGAGGGCCTGCTCTGGTCCGCCGCCCTGATCGCCTTCGCCCACACCCTGCGCGCCCGCCTGCGCCGCCCCGCCGTCCGCCGCCTGCTCGACCGGGCCACGGGCGTCGCCGTGCTCGGCTTCGGCGCGAAACTCGCCCTCGGCGACTGACCCCGCCGGTCGCCCGACCCCGCCGACCCCGCCCTCTTCACCCGCGTCCGGACCCGCCTCGCCGAACGCGACGCGCTCACCCCGTTCCTGACGCCCACCGCCTCGGCGGTGGGCTGGGTCCTCCCGGGCGTCCGGGAGGGCGGCACGCTGGGGGACGGCCTGTGAGCGCCGGCCGGGGCGGGTACGGCCGAGTGTTGACACGGGGTGCGCGGCCCCCCGATCATCACCTGCCATGATCATTGCTGAGGATGTCGCAGAGCCCGGGATACCCGTGGCCGGATTCGTGGCGGGCTGGTTGTTCGCGGTCGCGATCATCGTCCACGGGCTGGTGCTGGTCACCGATTTCCGGGGCATCCGGACCCGCCTCGCCGACCGCTGGACCGCGCTGCTCGAACGCTCCCGGCTCACCGGCAACCCGACCCCGCTCCTGGCCCCGCTCTTCGCCCGGCACGGGATCGCCTACGGGGTGGCCTCGCTGGTCGCCGGCGCCGTCATGGTGCTCTTCCTGGTGCTGATGGCGCTCCACCCCGTCGTGGAGTGACGTCCCGGGAACGGTGCTCCGGACGTCACGGCCCCGGGGCGACGGGCTGTTCGAGGAGTTCGGCCGGGGGTGCGAAGCCGTGGCGGCGGTAGAGCGGGGCGCTGCGTTCGGAGGGCCAGACGACCAGGGTGTCCAGCGGCCGGGCGCGGGCGTGGCGGTTCAGCTCCTCCAGCAGGGCCCGGCCCAGGCCGCGGCCGCGCCGTTCCGGGGTGACGTAGAAGTTCGTCACGTAGCCGAGGGCGTCGGCGGACGGGTAGGGGCTGGGCACCTTCTCCACCAGGCAGAGGAACACGTGCCCGCAGACCCGCCCGTCCGCCTCCGCCACCCAGGCCAGCCACGGCCCGGCCAGCCGGGTGCGCAGCCACCGCTCGCACTCGGCGAGGAACTCCGCCGCCGACCCCGGCGGTTCGCCGCCCTCGTCCTCCCGCTTGAACCGCAGGCGCAGCGCGGCCAGCGCGGCCGCGTCGTCGACTCCGGCCCGGCGGACGGTCACTCCGTTCATGGGGCCCACTCTAGGCCGCGTGCGAGGAACTGCCGCCCGGGGCACGGGTGTCGGTGAGGTCGTGGTGGATCGGGCCGCCGGTGGCGGAGAGCGGGAGGCAGGAGCCGCCGCGGGTGAGGGAGACGAGTTGGGCGGCGATGGAGACGGCGGTCTCCTCGGGGGTGCGGGCGCCGAGGTCGAGGCCGATGGGGGAGTGCAGGCGGGAGAGTTCGGTCTCGGTGAGGCCGGCTTCGCGCAGGCGGGCCTCGCGGTCGCGGTGGGTGCGGCGGGAGCCCATCGCGCCGACGTAGCCGACGGGCAGGCGCAGGGCGCGTTCGAGGAGCGGGATGTCGAACTTGGCGTCGTGGGTGAGGACGCACAGCACGCTGCGGCCGTCGAGCCGGTCGAGCTGGGTGTCGAGGTAGCGGTGCGGCCAGTCGACGACGAGTTCGTCGGCCTCGGGGAAGCGCCGCGCGGTGGCGAAGACCGGCCGGGCGTCGCAGACGGTGACGTGGTAGCCGAGGAACTTGCCGATCCGGACCACCGCCGAGGCGAAGTCGATCGCGCCGAAGACCAGCATCCGCGGCGGCGGCACGTACGCCTCGACGAAGACGGTGACGGTGTGCTCCGCGGACGGGTCGCAGGGCCGCCCGTCCAGCCCGAGGACCAGGCGTCCGGTGCGCCCGGCGGAGAGCATCGCGCGGGCCTCGGCGACGGTGGCGCGCTCCAGCCGGAAGGAGGCGAAGGAGCCGTGGTGGGCGTCGGCGGTGACGGCGACGGTGCCGCCGAGCAGGGCGGGCGGGCCGTCGACGATCCGGGCCACCGCGACGGGGGTGCCGGAGGCGGTGTAGGCGACGGCGGCGTCCAGGCCGGGGTCGGTGCCGGGGACGACCGGCTGGACGAAGACGTCGAGCAGGCCGCCGCAGGTCAGGCCGACGGCGAAGGCGTCCTCGTCGCTGTAGCCGAAGCGTTCCAGGGCGGGCGTGCCGGTGTGCAGCGCCTCCCGGCACAGCTCGTACACCGCGCCCTCCACGCAGCCGCCGGAGACCGAGCCGACCGCCTCGCCGTCCGCGTCGACGGCCAGGGCCGCGCCGGGGTCGCGCGGCGCGGAGCCGGAGACGCCGACCACGGTGGCCACCGCGAAGGGGCGTCCGGCGGCGTGCCAGGTGTGCAACTGGGCGGCGATGTCGTGCACGGGGTTGCTCCTCACGGACTCACAGGCTCACGGGCTCACGGGTTGACGGGTTCACGGACGGCGGGTGCCGCCCCGCCGGAGGGTGCGGCGGGGCGGCGGGGAGGGCCGGGCGCTAGTGCACGCCCAGCCAGGATTTGATCGGGACGATCGCGAAGTACACGACGAACACGCCGGTCAGCACCCACATCAGCGGGCCGGGCTCGCGCCACTTGCCGGTGCCGGCCTTGATCGCGGTGTACGAGACGACGCCGGCCGCGACGCCCGCGGTGATGCTGTAGGTGAAGGGCATGACCACGCAGGTGAGGAACGCCGGGATGGCGGTCTCGCGGTCCGACCAGTCGATGTGCCGGGCCTGGCTCATCATCATCGAGCCGATCACCACCAGCGCGGCGGAGGCGACCTGCACCGGCACCACGGCGGCCACCGGGGAGAAGAACAGCATCAGCGCGAACACGCCGCCGGTGACGGTGGAGGCCAGGCCGGTGCGGGCGCCGTCGCCGACGCCGGTGGCCGACTCGACGAACACGGTCTGCCCGGACGCCCCGGCCAGGCCGCCGATCGCGCCGCCCGCGCCGTCGATGAACAGCGCCTTGGACAGGCCGGGCATCCGGCCCCTGTCGTCGGCCAGCCCGGCCTCGGTGCCGACGCCGATGATGGTGGCCATGGCGTCGAAGAACCCGGCGAGGACGAGGGTGAACACGGCGACCGAGGCGCTGATCGCGCCCAGCCCGTGCGGGCCGAACGCGCCGAACAGGTCGACGTGCCCGAACAGCCCGAAGTCGGGCGCGGAGACCGGCGAGCCGGGCCAGGTCGGCGCCGAGCCGCCCCAGTCCTTCGCGCTCAGCCCGGCCGCCTTGTTCACCACCAGGGCGACCGCGGTGCCCGCCGCGATGCCGATCAGGATCGCGCCCCGCACGCCCCGGGCCAGCAGCACGAAGACGGTGAGCAGGGTGAGCGCGAAGAGCAGGACGGGCCAGCCCTGGAGCTCGCCGAACGGGCCGAGCGAGAGCGGGGTGGGGCCGCCGGTGTGCACGAAGCCGGCCTTGTAGAAGCCGATGATCGCGACGAACAGGCCGATGCCGATGGTGATGGCGTGCTTGAGCGGCAGCGGGATGCCGTTCATGATCTTCTCGCGCAGCCCGGAGACCACCAGCAGCACGATCAGCAGGCCGTAGATCACGCACAGGCCCATCGCCTGCGCCCAGGTGGTGTGCGGCGCGACCAGCGCCGATATCGCGCCGGAGACGGACAGTCCGGCCGCGACCGCCAGCGGCACGTTGCCGACCACGCCCATCAGGACCGTGGTGACGGCGGCGGCCAGCGCGGTGGCGGTGGTCAGCTGGGCGTGGTCCAGCTTGGCGCCGGTGACGTCCGCGCCGCTCAGGATGATCGGGTTGAGCAGGACGATGTAGGCCATCGCCATGAAGGTGGTGAGCCCGCCGCGGATCTCGTTGCCCAGGGTGGAGCCGCGCGCGGAGATCTTGAAGTAGGCGTCGAGGGCGCTGCGCGGGGGTGTGTCGGGCGCGGTGGGGGCCGCGTCGGTGGGGCCGGGCTCCGTGGAGGTCCGGTTCATGTCCACTCCCAAGGTTCATAGGGGGTTGGGGTGGGCGAGCCGACCTGAATGCCCGTCAGGGGGGTACGCAGGGGGACTGGTTCGACTCACGGGTGGGGTGCTGCGGGGCCCGGCGAGACTCCGGCAGCGCCCCGGGGCGGGGGGAAGACTCGGAACCCGCCCCGGGGACGTTCTCGAACGGGCCGTCAGAGCGTGTCGGTCAGGTGCTCCGGCCGCACCGGGATGCGGGTGAGCGCCTTGCCGGTGGCCTGGCGGATGGCCGCGACGATCGACGGGGTGGCGGAGACGGTGGGGGCCTCGCCGACGCCGCGCAGCCCGTACGGGGCGTGCGGGTCGGGCAGTTCGAGGATCTGCACCGGGATCGGCGGGGTGTCCAGGATGGTGGGGATCAGGTAGTCGGTGAAGGAGGCGTTGCGCACCTTGCCGTCCTTGACCACGATCTCCTCCATCACGGCCAGGCCCAGCGCCTGGGTGCAGCCGCCCTGGATCTGGCCGACCACCGAGAGCGGGTTGAGCGCCTTGCCGACGTCCTGCACGGCCGTCAGCTCGACCACCTTGACCAGGCCCAGCTCCACGTCCACGTCCACCACCGCGCGGTTGGCGCAGAAGGTGTACTGGACGTGCCCGAAGCCCTGCCCGGTCTCCTTGTCGAACGGGACGGTGGGCCGGTGGTGGTGCTCCCGGGTCTGCTCGATGGCGTCGTCCCGAGCAGGTCGACCATCGAGATCAGCACGCCCGCCGAGGCCGAGACCACCTTGCCGCCGGCCAGCGACAGGTCGGTCTGCCGCCAGCCGTAGCGGTGGCGGCCCCGCTCCAGCAGCTCGTGCCGCACCGCCTCGGCGGCGAGCTTCACCGCGCCGCCGGTCATGTACGTCTGCCGGGAGGCGGAGGTGGAACCGGCCGAGCCGACCTCGGTGTTGGCCGGGTGGATGGTGACCTGCTCGACGCCCAGCTCGGTGCGGGCGATCTGGGCGTGCACGGTGACGCCGCCCTGGCCGACCTCGGCCATCGCGGTGTGCACCATGGCCACCGGCTCGCCGCCGATCACCTCCAGCCGGACCCGGGCGGTCGAGTAGTCGTCGAAGCCCTCGGAGAAGCCGACGTTCTTGATGCCCACCGAGTAGCCCACGCCGCGCACGATGCCCTCGCCGTGCGAGGTGTTGGACAGCGCGCCCGGCAGGGTGCGGACGTCCAGGTGCTCCAGGTCCAGCGGCGGCGGCAGCGGCATGTCCTTGACGCGCTGGAGCAGTTCGGCGACCGGCGCGGGCGCGTCGATCTCCTGCCCGGTCGGCATCCGGTCGCCCTGGGTGACGGCGTTCAGCTGCCGCAGCTCCACCGGGTCCATGCCGAGCGCCTCGGCCAGCTTGTCCATCTGCGACTCGTAGCCGAACGCGGCCTGCACCGCGCCGAAGCCGCGCATCGCCCCGCAGGACGGGTTGTTGGAGTACAGCGCGATCGCGTGCATCCGCACGTTCGGGATGACGTACGGGCCGTGGCCCAGCGAGGCGGCGTTGCCGACCACCGCGGGGGAGGCGGAGGCGTACGCGCCGCCGTCCAGCACGATCCGGCAGTCGGCGAAGACCAGTTTCCCGTCGCGGGTCGCGCCGTGCTCGTAGCGCATCCGGGCCGGGTGGCGGTGCACGTGCCCGAAGAAGGACTCGTCCCGGGCGTAGACGATCTTGACCGGCTTGCCGGTGTGCAGCGCCAACAGGCAGGCGTGGATCTGCATCGACAGGTCCTCGCGCCCGCCGAACGCCCCGCCCACCCCGGCCAGCGTCAGCCGGACCTTCTCCTGCGGCAGGTCGAGGACGGGCGCCATCTGCTGGCGGTCCACGTGCAGCCACTGGGTGGCGACGTACAGGTCGACGCCGCCGTCCTCGGCGGGCACCGCCAGGCCGGACTCCGGGCCCAGGAACGCCTGGTCCTGCATGCCGACCTCGTACTCGCCGGACACGACCACGTCCGCCAGCGCCCGCACCTCGTCGGTCACGCCCAGGCCGGAGACCAGCCGCTGCTCGTGGCAGACGTTGCCGTACGCGTGCGACTTGTACTCGTGCGGCTCGTGCACGTAGCCGTGCGTCTCCGGGTCCAGGCACTGCTCCTCGGTGGTGATCGGGGTCAGCACCTCGTACTCGACCACGATCTTCTTCACCGCGCGGCGGGCCGTCTCCGGGTGGTCGGCGGCGACCAGGGCGATCGCCTCGCCGTGGTAGCGGACCTTGTCGATCGCCAGGGCCGGCTGGTCGGCGATCTCCAGGCCGTAGTGCTTCTCGCCCGGGATGTCCTCGTGGGTGAGCACCGCGTACACCCCGGGCACCTTGAGCGCCTCCGAGACGTCGACGCCCAGGATGTTCGCCCGCGGGTGCGGGGAGCGCAGCGCCGTCCCCCAGAGCATGTCCTCGTGCCACAGGTCGGAGGAGTAGGCGAACTCGCCCTTCACCTTCAGCGTGCCGTCCGGGCGCAGCGGGGAGCCGCCGATGCCGTCCTTGGACGCCTGGTTGATCTTCTGCAGGTTCTTCTCGCCCCGGATCGTCCGCTCGCTCACTTCCCCGCCCCTCGGCCGAGGCGGCGCACGTGCGGGCCGAGGCCAGCCGCACCGCGTCCATGATCTTCTCGTAGCCGGTGCACCGGCACAGGTTGCCCGACAGCGCCTCGCGGATGTCCGTGTCGGACGGCTGCGGGTCCGCGGCCAGCAGCGCGTCGGTCTGCACCAGCAGCCCCGGGGTGCAGAAGCCGCACTGCACGGCGCCCGCGTCCACGAACGCCTGCTGCACCACGCCCAGTTCGCCGTCCGGGCCGGCCAGGCCCTCCACGGTGCGCACCTCGCGGCCCTGCACCTGGCCCGCCGCCACCAGGCAGGAGCACACCGGCACCCCGTCCAGGTAGACCGTGCACGAGCCGCACTCGCCCTGCTCGCAGGCGTTCTTCGAACCCGGCAGGCCGACCCGCTCGCGCAGGACGTACAGCAGGGACTCGCCCTCCCACACGTCGTCGGCCTCCACCGGCTTGCCGTTCGCGCTGAACGTGACCCTCATGCCGCGCTCCTGATCTGCTTGCGATAGTCGTTCCAACACCACGTCAGGGTGCGCCGGGCCATCACGGCCAGCGCGTGCCGCCGGTAGTCGGCGGTGCCCCGGACGTCGTCGATCGGGGCGGCCGCGCCCTTCACCAGCTCGCCGAAGCGCTGCACCACCTCCGGGCCCAGCAGCCCGCCCGACTCCCACAGGCCGCGCCCGGCCAGCACCCCGGCCAGGTACTCCTCGGCCGCCACCGCCCGGCGCGGCGTCGGCGCGGCCGAGCCGATGCCGGTGCCGACCGTGCCGTCCTTCGGGTGCAGCGCGAAGCCGAACGCGCAGACCGCGATCACCATCGCGTTGCGGGTGCCGATCTTCGAGAACTGCTGCGGTCCGTCCGCGACCGGAATCCGCACCGCGCGGATCAGCTCGTCCGGCTCCAGGCTGTTGCGCTTCACCCCGAGGTAGAAGTCGTCGATCGGGATCAGCCGCACCCCGCGCACCGAGTGCGCCTCGACCAGGACGTCCCGGCCGGCCGCCAGCAGCGCCGGGTGCGAGTCGCCGGCCGGCGAGGCCGCGCCCAGGTTGCCGCCGACGCTGCCCCGGTTGCGGATCTGCGGCGAGCCGACGGTGTGCGCGGCCAGCGCCAGGCCCGGCAGCGGACCGGACAGCTCCTCGATGATCCGGGCGTACGGCACCGCCGCGCCCAGCCGGACGGTGGCGCCGTCGCCGCTCCACTCGGTGAGCTCGGTGATGCGGTTCAGGTCGAGGATCGCGGGTGGCCGGTGCACGTCGAAGTTCATCTCGACCATGACGTCCGTGCCGCCCGAGATGGGCAGCGCGGTGGGGTGCTCGGCCTTCGCCGCGAGTGCCTCGTCCCAGCTGGCGGGCCGAAGGAACTCCATGCGGGTAACTCCTCAAGTCGTCGCCGGCGGACGCGGGCACTGCGCCCTTGCCGGTGCCGGCGGGGCCCGCGGGCCCGACCGGCACCGCGGTGCAGCCCGGCGGCGTGTTGGCAAGTGAACCGCTGTGACGGGGGCCACTGGCAGTCACCGATGGCATGAGGCCCGGCGGTGACCCGCAGCACCGTCCTGTACGTTCCTCTAAGGTGCACGATCCCCCCGCTCACCTCGTGCACACTGGGCCGTTCCGGCCCACCGCTCCCACCCTCACAGACCAACTCCCAGACCGAGAAGGGCCCGCCCATGCGCGTCCGTGACCTGCTCGCCCCCGGCGCCCCCCGACTGCGCCTGCTCGCCGGCGAGGACGAGCTCGACCGGCAGGTCACCGGAGTCATGACCACCGACCTCCAGGACCCGGGCCGCTACCTGCACGGCGGCGAACTCGTCCTGACCGGCATGCTCTGGCGCGCCGCCCCCGCCGACTCCGAGCGCTTCGTGCGCACCATCGTCGCGGCCGGCGCCGCCGCCCTCGGCGCCGGCGAGGTCGAGGTCGGCCCCGTCCCCGACGACCTCGCCGACGCCTGCCGCCGCCACCGGCTGCCGCTGCTCGCCGTCCCCGACGACGTGGCCTTCGGCGCCGTCACCGAGTACGTCGGCCGCCAGGTCTCCGCCGACCGGGCCGCCGACCTCGCCGCCCTGGTCGACCGGCACCGCCTGCTGGTCTCCGCCGCCGGGGCGGGCGGCCTGGACGCCGTCCTCGACCTGCTCGGCGGCGACCTCGACCTCGACTGCTGGGTGCTCACCCCCACCGGCCGCGTCGTCGCCGGGCCCGCCGACCGCCTGCCGCCCGCCGACCGCGACCAGCTCGCCCGCGCCCACCTCGCCGCCCAGCGCCAGCGCCGCCGCCCCCCGCACCGGGCCCGCCTCGCCACCGGCACCTACTCGCTGCTGCCCGCCGCCGCCGACCAGGACACCGGCACCCCGCTCGCCGACTGGATACTCGCCGTCGCCGGCGACGTCACCGAGTGGACGCCCAAGCGCCAGCAGCTCGCCGAGAACCTGGCCCGCCTGGTCGCCGCCGAACGCACCCGCCGCGACGAGGGCCGCCGACTGCGCCGCCGGATCGCCGACGAGGTCCTCGCCCTGCTCCGGCGCGACGCCGACCCGGCCGAGATCGGCCGCGCCCTCCAGGCGTCCACCACCATGGCCACCCGCTACGAGGGCTCCACCGAGACCTCCGGCGACCAGCCGCAGTGGCTGGTGCTCTCCGCCGACGCCACCGGACTGCCCGACGGCGCGCTGCGCCCGATCCTGGAGGAGGCGCTGGCCGCCGCCACCGACCGGGCCCTGATCGCCGCCACCGGCCCGACCGGCGCCGTCGTCGTGCTGCCCGCCCTGGACACCGCCGTCCCGGCCGACGCCGTCCGCGCCCTGCTCGCCCCGCTGGAGGCCGGCCTCGGCTCCGAGGGCCGGATCACCGTCGGCGTGTGCGCCCCCGCCGCCGAGTCCGGCGGCCTGCGCGGCGCCCTGGAGGAGGCCCGGCACGCCCGCCGGATCGCCGCCGCCCGGGTCGGCCGGGTCTGCGTCGCGGGCCCCGAGGAACTCGCCTCGCACGTCCTGCTGCTGGCCGCCGTCCCCGACGAGGTCCGCCGGGCCTTCCGCAGCCGCCTGCTCGACCGGGTCATCGCCTACGACCTGGAGCACCAGGCCGACCTGGTCCGCACCCTGGAGGTCTTCCTGCGCTCCGACGGCTCCTGGACCCGCTGCGCCGCCCAGCTGCACGTCCACGTCAACACGCTGCGCTACCGGATCGGCCGGATCGAGGAGCTCACCGGCCGCGACCTGTCCCGGCTGGAGGACCGGGTCGACTTCTACCTCGCCCTGGAACTCTCCTGAGACGCGGCCGGGGGCCCGCCGTCCGGCGGGCCCCCGGGGTGGGACCTCCGCGTCACACGGTGCCGCGGCGCTTGCCCCGCTGCCGGCGCGGGTACGGGAACAGCCGCGGCGAGCGCTTGGCGGCCACGTCCTCGACCCAGCCGAAGACCAGCACCAGCAGGCCCAGCAGCGGGACGCCCACCAGCAGGGTGAGCCACTGACTGGTCAGCAGCCACCGCATGTGCGCGTAGAAGAAGTCGACGTCCCACAGGTGGTCGATCAGCGGGACGGCCAGCACCAGCGCGGTCACGTGCCACAGGTAGACGCTGACGGCCCGCGAGTTGAGCAGGCTGACCAGGCCGTTCCAGCGCTCCAGCGGGGCGGGCCAGCGCTCCCAGGACGGGCTGAGGTGCAGCAGCATGGCGACGAAGCCGAAGGACCACACCGCCTGGGCGATCGGCCAGGCCTCGATGTCGGTGGGCTGGCTCGGGTCGACCGGCCGGGTCTGCAGGTACCAGAACCCGGCCACCATCACCAGCGGCGCGAGCGACGGCAGGACGTACTGCGGCAGCCGCTTGAGCAGCCCCTCCTGGTGCGCCATGCCGAGGATCCAGCAGGAGCCGAAGGTGGCGAAGTCGTTGACCGTCTCCCAGACCCGCTGGTAGACGAAGTCGTGCTCGAAGGCGAACCCGTTCATGGCGATCACCAGCGCCAGCGGGGCGCACAGCGTCAGCACCGGGAAGCGCCGCAGCATCCGCAGCATCAGCGGCGAGAGCAGCACGTACCAGAGGTAGGCCCGCAGGTACCACAGCGGCACCACGAGCTGGGTGGCCCAGCTGGACTCCAGGTGCAAGTGCAGGCCGTGCAGCCCGTCCTCCGCGTACGGGGGCGTGCTCAGCGGCAGCAGCCAGAACGCCAGCTTGCCCCACCACCAGCCGGGGTGGCCGTCCGCGTCGGGGCCGCCGCCGTCGACCACCTGGAGGGTGACCACGATCGCGCCGAACAGCCACATCGGCGGCAGCAGGCGGCGCAGCCGGCCGCGGATCACGCCGAGCGCGGGGCGGCCCAGCGAACGGGCCATCAGCGAGCCCGCCAGCGCGAACATCACGCCCATCGACGGGAACAGCAGCGGCAGCCAGAACCAGCCGAAGTTGTGGTAGAGCACCACGCGGACCAGGGCCAGCGCGCGCAGCAGGTCGAGGTAGCGGTCCCGGCCGCCCTTGCGGACCGGCGGCGCGGGCTCCTCGTGCTCCTCCAGCTGGCGGCGCATCTGCTCGGGGATGCGCAGCGCCATGGTGTCGTCGTGGCGGACGAAGTCGGCGGGGACGCGCAGCGCGATGGTGTCCTCGTGGCGTCCGCGCCGTTCGGCGGGGGAAGTCATGTCAGCCCTCCACCGGTGCCGCGGCGACCTCGCCGGTGCGCCGGAGCTTCTGCCAGCGCAGCCGGCCACCGGTGAACGCGGTGATCGTGGACTGCAACAGGACGATGTACATCAACTGCCGGTAGACCACCTGCTGGAGCGGCAGGCTGATCAGGTGCCAGGGCTTCTCCCGGTCGAGCCGGAAGGCGTACCAGGACAGCGCCGCCTGGAGCAGGATGAAGCCGCCCCAGCTGGCCAGGGTGATCGGGGCGTCGGTGAACAGGATGCCGTACAGCAGGAACAGGTCGACCAGCGGGGCCAGCAGCGGGGCGACCACGCCGAACAGCACGACCAGCGGCAGGCCGATCCGGCCGAACCGGCCGGCCGGGCCGCGGGCGGTCACCGCCCGGCGGTGCTTCCACATCGCCTGCATGGAGCCGTAGCTCCAGCGGTAGCGCTGCGACCAGAGCTGCTGGAGGCTGGCGGGGGCCTCGGTCCAGGCGCGGGCGCGCTCGGCGTAGACGATCCGCCAGCCCGCGGAGAGCACCGCCATGGTGATGTCGGTGTCCTCGGCGAGGGTGTCGTCGCTCATCCCGCCGACCGCCCGCAGGGCCTCCTTGCGGAAGGCGCCGACCGCGCCGGGGATGGTCGGGATGACGTTGAGCACGTCGTACATCCGGCGGTCCAGGTTGTGGCCCAGGACGTACTCGATGTGCTGCCAGGCGCCGATCAGGCTGTCCCGGTTGCCGACCTTGGCGTTGCCCGCCACCGCGCCGATCCGCGGGTCGGCGAAGGGCTGCACCAGCTCGCGCACGGTGGACGGCTCGAAGACGGTGTCGCCGTCCATCATCACGACGATGTCGTGGGAGGCGGCCGCGACCCCGGCGTTCAGCGCGCTGGGCTTTCCGCCGTTGACCTTGCGGATCAGCCGGACGAACGGCAGGGCCATCTCCTCGACGATGTCCGCGGTGCCGTCGGTGGAGCCGTCGTCGATGACGATCACTTCGATCGGGTAGTCGCTGGCGGCGAGCGAGTTGAGCGTGTTGGCGATGCACTCGCGCTCGTTGTACGCCGGGACGAGGACGGTGACCGGTTCGGTGACCGGCTCGCCCCAGGCGCCCTGCCGCTTGGAGCGGCGGGCGTGCACCGGCGCCAGGACGATCATCAGCGCGAACCGGCCGAAGTTCAGGAAGCCGACCAGGGCGAGCAGCCCGACCAGCACCGGCAGGGTGACCACGGCGAACTGGCTGGCCCAGATGAACACCTTGCCCGCCCACAGCTGGTAGCCGTGCACCGGCACCATGGCGGCGGGCGCGCCGAGCGCGTCGGAGATGGTGGTGAAGCGGTAGCCCTCGCCCTGGAGCTTGACGATGATCTGCTCCAGCGCCTCGACGGTCTCCGAGCGGTCGCCGCCCGCGTCGTGCAGCAGGACCAGCTCGCCCGCGCCGGGCTTGGCGGGCATCGCGGCCTTGACGATCTCCTCGACGCCGGGGCGCTTCCAGTCGTCGGTGTCGCGGTCGATGAACGCGGTCAGGTAGCCGTGCGCGCCCACGTACTTGATGACCGGGTAGTTCCAGTCGTCCATCGCGGAGGCGTCGGAGGAGTACGGCGGCCGGAACAGCGAGCTGTGCACGCCCGCGACGCCGGCCAGCGCGAGCTGGGTCTGCGCCAGCTCCCAGCTGATCCGGGCGTGCGACTGGAAGGCCAGGTCGGGGTGGGTGAAGGTGTGCAGGCCGATCTCGTGGCCGTCCGCGACGATCCGCCGGATCAGGTCGGGGTTGCGGGTGGTCATCGAGCCGGTGACGAAGAAGTCGGCCCGGACGCCGTGGTCCTCCAGCACCTTGAGGATCTTCGGGGTCCACTCCGGGGAGGGGCCGTCGTCGAAGCTCAGCACCACGGTCTTGTCCGGGATGCGGTAGCTGACCGGCTCCGCCTTCTTGTCGCGCGCGTCGATGACCGGGCCGCCGGTGAGCAGGTCCGCGGGCACGGTGGTCTTGTCGACCGACTGCGCGATCCGGGTGTCGTGGAACACCTCGTTGGTGGCCAGGCCGCGCAGCACGAGGAGCGCGAGCAGGCACGCCAGCAGGGACAGCGGCATGAAGAACCGCAGCGGCGGCGCGGCCAGTCGGCGCGGCCTCAGCAAGGACTGCCGGCGGCGCTGGTGGCGGGACAAGGGCGCTCCTGGAGATGGGCGGTGCGGAGGATCAGGGCTGCTTGGACGGGGAGGTGCCCGTCGGCGTCGAACCGTGCTGCCCGGAGGTGGAATTCGTCCCGGCGGAGGTGGCGGCCGTGCCCGCGGGGGCGGACCTGGTGCCGGTCGGGGTGGACTTCGTGCCGGTGGGGGAGGACTTCGTCCCGGTGGCGGCGCCCTTGGACGGGGTGGTGCCGGGCTTGGCGGTGCTCCGGGCCGACGAGGACGCCGAGGGGGAGGGCGAGGCGCTGGGGAGGGCGACACCGGGGCCGTCGCGGCCGGGGCCTGCGCGGGCTGCGGGGGGATCTCCAGCGCCGGGGCGTCGGCCTGCATGCCGATCAGGCTGCCGCCCATGGTGATCGCCAGGATCGCGCCGACCAGCGAGACCGGCCAGCCCAGCCCGCGCAGCAGCCGGCCGCGCAGGCCCGACTGGTCGACGAACACCGGTTCGGGCGGCAGTTCCTCGAACTCGTCGGTCTCGTCGGTCTCGTCGAACTCCTCGAACGCGTCAGGCCCGTCGAACTCCTCGAAGTCGTCGTCGGGGGCGGCGGATCGTGCCGGATGCGCCGGTCCGGGACCGGAGGGAGTCATGGCAGGGCGCACCTTGCGGGGCCCCTTTCAGTGCAGGGTGACGGGATACGCGGGAGCGTAGGCCGAACGCTAGTCCACCGGTCCGAACCGAATCTGCACCGATGTCCGGATTTGGTGCGTTCTGGCGCGGTGTTGTAATCGGATCGAGATCACCGGGGAGGTGTACTCGTGCGTACAGGTGTGCGGGCCGTGGACCTTGGCTCATGTCCGTCAGGAGCCGGTCCCCGCCCGGCCGGGTGCCCTTGCGGGCCTCGTTAGGATGACCGCCTCATATGATCGGCCGTTCGACCCCCGTGCTGCGCAGCCGCCGGACGTTCTGCCGCCGGACCGCCGCCACGCCCAAGGAGCCCGTGTGAGCCAGCCCCGCCGCGTCCCCCGTTCCCGCGCGTGGAGGGTGCTCGCGCTGCCGGCCCTGGTGTGCGTGCTCGCCGCCTGCTCCAGCACCCCCGCGCCCGGCGGCGGCGGGACGGCCGCCGGCCCCGGGGCGTCCGCTTCCGGCGCCGCGCCGTCCCCGACGCCGACCGGCCCGCCCGGCACCCTGTTCGACACCTTCCACTACACCGGGGCCGACGACCCGGCGCTGGCCGCGCACGGCTGGGAGGTCCGGGACGGCGCGGGCGGCCCCGGCATCAAGGACACCTGGTCCACCGCCGGCGCCGCCTTCCCCGAGGACGCCGACGCCCAAGGCGGCCGGGTGCTGCGGCTGCGCTCGACCACCGACGGCACCAAGCAGGGCACCGGGCAGGTCGAGGTCTACAGCACCGGGAACAACCTCTTCAACGGCACCTTCGCCGCCCGGGTCTACCTCGCCGACAAGCCCGGCACCGGCCGCACCGGCGACCACGTCGTGCAGACCTTCTTCCCGATCTCCGCCGAGGACTCCTCGGCGAACTACAGCGAACTCGACTACGAGTACCTGCCCAACGGCGGCTGGGGCGCGGTCGGCCCGAAGCTGGACACCACCAGCTGGTTCAAGGCCGACCCGCCGGACCGGGTCACCCACGCGCTCAAGAAGAGCCTCGGCGGCTGGCACCTGATGATGATCACCGCCCTGGACGGCAAGGTCACCTACTCGCTGGACGGCAAGGAGCTGTTCACCAGCTCCGGCAAGTACGTCCCGCGCGAGAAGATGGACATCCACTTCAGCAACTGGTTCATCGACCTGCTGCCCTCCGTCGCCGGACCGCGCAGCTGGGACATGAAGGTCAACTGGTTCTACTACAAGGCCGACCAGGCGCTCTCCCAGGCCGACGTGCAGCAGGCCGTCGACGGCTTCTACGCCGCGGGCACCGACTACGTCAACACCGTCCCGAAGTCCTGACCCGCGGCCGGACCGCGGGGGCGCGGGCCGACCCGCGCCCCCGGCGGCGTCAGTGCCCGGCGGCCGGGATGACCGAGGTCAGCCAGGTGAACACGCCCGGGACCATCGGCTTCCAGACGTCGCTGCTGTGCGCGCCGGCGGTCTCCTGCACGGTGACCGTGGTCGGGGCCTTGGCCGCGGCCTTCAGCGCCTCGCCCGCCTCCAGGCCGTCCCCCTTGTTGCCGCTGACGTACAGCGCGGTCTTCGGCGGGGTCTTGGCGGACTTCAGGATGTTCAGCGGATTGGAGACCTCGCGCAGGTGCGGGTCCTTGGCGGTCAGCGACTTGTCCTCGGTGCCCGGGTCGTTGTACCCGGACAGGCTGACCCCGGCCCGGTAGCGGTCCGGGTGCTCCAGGGCGAGCTTGGCGGCGCAGTGCGCGCCCGCCGAGTAGCCCGCCACCGCCCAGCGGTCGGCGGCCGGGTCGGCGCGGAAGTTGTCCAGCACCATCTGCGGCACGTCCCGGGCCAGCCAGGTGTCCGCGTTGACCTTGCCCGGGACGTCGGCGCAGCCGGTGTCGGTGTTGTCGCCCAGCAGGTTGGTGCGCGGCGAGACCAGGATGAACGGGGCGACCTGCCCGCTCAGCATCATCGGCTTCAACTGCTCGGACACCCGCAGGGTGCCGAACCAGGTCTTCGAGGAGCCCGGCCAGCCCGGCAGCAGCTCCACCACCGGGAAGGTCCGGTCCTTGTACGCCGGGTCGTCGTACTGCGGCGGCAGCCAGACCAGCACCTCGCCGTCCACCCCGGAGACCTGCCCCTTGAGGTCGGTGGTCCGCACGTCGTCCGGCACCTTCGCGTCGCCGACCGGCTTGAACTGCTGGAGCACCTTGGGGCGCTGGGCGTCGTTGCCCGGCCCGCCGTCGGTCTGCGCCTGCACGTTCGGCACCGCGCGGACGTGGTTGCCGGTGCCCAGCAGGTCGTCCCAGCTGCCGTAGATCAGGTTGGCGTTGTTCACCATGACGAACACCATCAGGACGGCTGTGAGCTGACAGAACAGCAGCATCACGATCCTGGACAGCGCCTGGAAGGGCTTCGGGCCGCGCACCCGGCCCCACAGCAGCAGGGCCACCGCGATCGAGACCGGCACCAGGACGATCGTGAGGAGGAGGAACGGGGTGCCTGTCAGCTGCATCGGGGTCTCTCGAATCGGGTCGTCCGGCCGTCCGGGGCACGGTCCCCCGGTACACGCATCACACTTGTCAGACTGCGTCATACGCGCGGTCAGTTGCCGTCGACACTCGCGAAAACCTGAGAGGAACATCACGTTTTCGTGAGAATCCGCTGTGTGATCCGGCCCCAGTCTGCCAGTTCGCCCACAGCCTTCCGCCATCGGACCGCAACCTTTACCCGATCAAGGAGCATTCGTTCCGTGACCCGTACCCACGGCCCCGCCCGCCCCGTCCTGCCCAGCCTGCTGGGCCTCGGCCCGCGCGCCGAGCGCCGCCGCCGCACCCTGCCCGCCGGGGTGCTCAGGCTCCCCACCATCGGGGTGGACATCGGCGGCACCAAAGTGGTCGCGGGCGTCGTCGACGGCGAGGGGAACGTCGTGGACCGGCTGCGCACCGAGACCCCCGACAAGAGCAAGAGCCCCAAGGTGGTCGAGGACGTCATCGTCGACCTGGTCCTCCAGCTCGCCGACAAGCACGACGTGCACGCGGTGGGCGTCGGCGCGGCCGGCTGGGTGGACGCCGAGCGCTCCACCGTGCTGTTCGCCCCGCACCTGAACTGGCGCGGCGAACCGCTCCAGCAGGCGCTCAGCTCCCGGCTGCGCTTCCCGGTGGTGGTGGAGAACGACGCCAACGCCGCCGCCTGGGCCGAGTGGCGCTTCGGCGCCGGGCGCGACGAGGACCACATGGTGATGATCACCCTCGGCACCGGGATCGGCGGCGCGGTCGTCCGCGACGGCCGGGTCGACCGGGGCAAGTACGGCCTGGCCGGCGAGTTCGGCCACATGCAGGTGGTGCCCGGCGGCCACCGCTGCCCGTGCGGCAACCGCGGCTGCTGGGAGCAGTACTCCTCCGGCAACGCGCTGGTCCGCGAGGCCCGCGGGCTCGTGGTCGAGGAGTCCCCGGTGGTCCAGCCGCTGCTGGCCCGGGCCGGTGGCACCCCGCTGGGCATCACCGGCCCGCTGGTCACCGAGGCCGCCCGGGACGGCGACCCGGTCGCCGTCGAACTGCTCTACGAGGTCGGCCGCTGGCTCGGCGTCGGCATCGCCAACCTGGCCGCCGCGCTCGACCCCGGGCGCTTCGTCGTCGGCGGCGGCGTCAGCGAGGCCGGCGACCTGCTGCTCGGCCCCGCCCGGGACGCCTTCCGCCGCACCCTCACCGGCCGTGGCTTCCGCCCCGAGGCGGGCATCGTGCACGCCGCCCTCGGCAACGAGGCGGGCCTGGTCGGCGCCGCCGACCTGGCCCGCCAGGTGGCCCGCCGCTTCCGCACCGTCAAGCGCCGCCGGGTGGACGGCTGAGGACGGGGCGGGAGCGGCGGGGGGTGGTGCTCAGCCCGCGTAGGTGCGGACGTAGTCGAAGCGCGCCGTCGCCCCCGACCTGTTCATCGACACCAGGCCGATCTTCAGCGGGCCCTTCACCGGCAGCGTCCACACCCCGGCGTACGTCCAGGTCACGCCGTCGCGGCTGGTGACGGCCCGCACCTCGTGCTCGCCGTGCGCCGCGTCCAGGTGGTGCACCAGGCGCAGCCACATCGTGTCGGCCGTCGGGCCGCCGAACATCGGGGCGTTGGCCACCGCGGTCGGCGGGGTGGTGGTCGGCCGCTCGCCCTCCTTGCCGAACTCGCTGACCTGGAGCACCGCCCCGCCGCCGTTGTTCAGCGCCAGCACCGAGTGCACCAGCTTGAACCACCGGTCGTCGTTCTCGTACAGCACCAGGCCGGCCTGCTGCGAGGTCTGGCCCGGCGCGAAGGCCAGCTTCGTCTCCACCGTGAAGTCCCCGTCCGGGGCCGGGCGCTGGAGCACCGAGGCGCTGTTGTCGCCCAGGTACAGCTCCGCGTTCTGGGTCGGCCAGGAGAGCGAGCCGCCGCCCGCCGTCACCCCGGCGGCGGGACCGCGCACCCAGCTCCACGGCGAGCCGGCGGTGGTGCCCGGCACCGCCGCCGCGTCGAACTCGTCGCTGTAGCCGGGCAGCAGCGCGCCCGGCGCCGGGTCCGCCACCCGGGCGGTCACCGGGGTGTACAGCGCGGTGGCGCTCACGTTGTCGCCCGCCGTGCCCGGGCCCCGGGCGGCCAGCGCGACCGCGCCGGAGCGGGCCGCCCCGGCGGGGACGGTGCGCTGCTGCACGGCCACCGGGTCGTGCAGCCGGTCGTGGCTGACCTCCACCGTCAGCGCGGTGCCGCGCAGTTCGGCGGTGACGGCGTGCCAGGTGTTCCAGGTGAACCCGGCGGGCAGCGCGGTCAGCTGCTCCCCGGCGGAGACCCCGCCGACCACCGCCTCGGTGACCAGGGCGTTCCGGCTCCGGTCCAGCCAGGCGGTGATCCGGTCGCCCGGCCCGGCGTAGGCCAGCGCCAGCCCGGCCCGGCCGCCCGCCGCGGTGACCCGCAGGTCGGCCTCGGCGCGGACGTTCGCCGGGGCGGTGCCCGCGCCGACCGCGAACGCGGGCGCGTCCCCGCTGTCGGCGTGCGCCGCGTACCCGCCGGAGTCGGTCTCCACCGGCGCCGACCAGCCGCCGGTGCCGGCGCCCTCGGTGCGCCAGCCGGTCAGCGTCCCGCCGTCGAACGCGCCGCCGGCCGCCGGGGCGGTGACGGGTGCGGCCTGCGCGGTGTCGGACGGGCCCGCCCCGGCGCGCAGCACCGGCCAGCCGTCGATCCAGTCCAGCCGGTCGATCAGCAGCGGGCGGCGGGTCAGGTTCAGGGTGCCCCCGGCGGCGGGCGCCAGGTCGGGCGCCTCGGCCGGGATGCCGTGGTAGACCAGCCAGTCCTGCCCGGACAGGTCGGTCTGCACCGCGTTGTGGCCCGGCCCGATCCAGCGGTTCCCGTTCGCCCCGGCCACGATCCCGGCCTTGCTGGTGAGCGCCGTCAGGTCGGTGCCCAGCTCGTCGCGGAACGGCCCGGTCGGGCTGGTGGCCCGGCCGACCTTGACCTGGTAGCCGCTGAACGCCCCCGAGCAGCAGCCGCCGTCCGAGTAGAACAGGTAGTAGTAAGCGTCCCGGTGCACCACGAAGCCGCCCTCGACCCGCCGCCCCTTGGCGACCTGGGTCACCGCGCCCTGGGTGCGGGTGCGGTCCGGGGTCAGCTGGGCGACGCAGATGGTGTCGTAGCTGCCCCAGTACAGGTACGCCTGGCCGCCGGTGTCGGTGAACTGGGCCTGGTCGATGTTGCCGCTCGGGCAGCCGCTGGGGGAGGGCAGCACCGAACCCCGGTCGGTCCACGGGCCGGTGGGGGTGGGCGCGGTGGCCAGCGCGACGGTGCCCGCGCCCGGCACCGAGTAGTACAGGCTGTAGTGGCCGTCGAAGTAGCGGATGTCCGGCGCCCACAGCCGGGAGCCGTTCTCCCAGGCGGGCTGGGTGGCGGGCGTGAACACCTGGCCCGCGTACGTCCAGTGCACCAGGTCCGCCGAGCGCAGGATCGGCAGGATGCGCTCGCCGTCCTCGCCCTGGCTCTGGAAGACCGGGTTCTGGGTGCCGTAGGCGTACCAGAGGCCGTCCTTGCCGCGGATCGTCGACGGGTCGGGGAAGGTGTCCACCACCCCGGCGGAGACCGGGTTGGTGTAGGTCGCCGCCTGCGCGTCGGCGGCCTGCGCGCCGTCCGCGGTCGCGGCCGGCGGAACGGCCAGCAGCCCCCAGGCGAGCGCGCAGGCGGCCAGCAGGCGCGGGAGCAGTCTTCGGTGGCGCGGGGTGCGGAGGGTCATGCCGTCTCCCTGCTCGGGGTGGTGCCGGCGGTCGGCGCGGCGGGTGCCGTGCCGTCGGGTTCGAAGGCGCTGAGGGTGGAGTCCTCCAGGTGGGTGCCGATGTCGTACATCGGCGCCATCCAGTGGTGGAAGTTGTCGCCGCGCTCGCGCAGCAGGTCGTACAGCCGCCGGGTCAGCCGGGCCCGGACGTCCGCGTACGCCGCCTCGCCGTGCCGGTTGACCAGCTCGTGCGGGTCCTCGACCAGGTCGTACAGCTCGTTGACGGACTCCGGGTTGACCACCAGCTTGTACCGGTCGTCGCGGATCATCCGCTGCGGGTACGGGAAGTGGTGGCCGTGGAACTCGGCGACCAACTCCTGCGGCCAGTCCGGCCGTTCGCCGCGCACCAGGGGCAGCAGGCTGCGGCTGTCGACCGCCGGGGCCGGGTCGGCGCCGGCCAGTTCGAGGATCGTCGCGGTGCAGTCGGTGAGCGAGACCAGCTCCTCGCGCACCTGCGGCGGCGCGCCCGGCACCCGGACGATGCCGGGGATGCGGTAGATGTCCTCGTACATCGCCGGGCCCTTGTCGTGCAGCCGGTGCGCGCCGGTGAACTCGCCGTGGTCGGCGGTGAAGAACACCGAGGTGGCGTCGGTCAGGCCGAGTTCGTCGAGCCGGGTGAGGATGCGGCCGATCTGTTCGTCGATCAGGGTGACGTACCCCCAGTAGACGGCGATCAGCTTGCGGCTCACCTCGGCGGGCATCGTGTCGAACGCCCAGTGGTCGCAGTAGTTGCGCTGGACGGGCGGCTTGCCCTCGAAGGTCTCGGCCACCGAGGGCGGCAGCTCGACCAGCGCCGGGTCGTAGCGGTCGTAGTAGGCGTCGGGCAGCAGGTAGGGCAGGTGCGGCCCGAAGAAGTGCGCGGCCAGGAAGAACGGCCGCCCGTCCGCCGCGTACCGCTCCAACTGCTCGATCGTCCGGGTGGCCAGGTAGTGCTCGAAGGTGGCCTCCACCGGCTGCTGGAGCCGGGCCGCCAGCAGGTTGCCCGGGTTGCCGTTGGGCGAGGTGCCGCGCACCGGATCGGTGATCCGGTACGGCGGCAGGCCGCGTTCGGCCAGGTAGGCCAGGTAGTCGGGGTGGTCGACGGGGTTGTGCCAGCCCGGCAGGTCGGGCCCCTCGAAGCCGTACGAGGCGGCGTTGCGCTCGGTGCCGCCGTGCCACTTGCCGACCAGGCCCAGCCGGTAGCCCTGCTCCCGGAGCGCCTGCGGGAAGGTGAAGACGTCCGGCCGCAGGTCCTCCAGGTAGCCGACGTTGCGCTCCTGGTTGGCCAGCAGCCGGTGCCGGAACGGGTTCTGACCGGTCAGCAGGCTGGCCCGGGCCGGGGTGCAGATCGCCGTCGGGGTGTAGAACCGGTCGAAGCGGGTGCCGGACGCGGCCAGCCGGTCCAGGTGCGGGGTCGCCACGTGCGGGTTGCCGTACGCGCCGAGGGTGTCCACCCGGTGCTGGTCGGTCATCAGGAACAGCAGGTTCACTTCCCGTACGCCTTCGCGTAGGCGTCGCCCGCGTAGTACTCGGACGGGGCCGGGGAGTTCTTCAACTGGCCGGTGGAGACGAAGAAGTCGCCCAGGCCCTTCAGCCAGCCGTCCACCGTGCCGTCCTTGGTCTTGGCCACCAGGTCCGCGGTGGTCAGGGTCTGCACGTTGGCGGCGTCCGCCTTGACCTTGGCCGGGTCGAGCTTGAGCAGCGCGGCGGCCGCGGTGACCGACTCGTCCGGGTGCGCGGCCCGCCAGTCGTTGGCCGCCTGGAGCACCTTGACCACCTTCTCGGACAGCCCCGCGTCGGTCTTCGGCCCGGAGACGAACGCGGTCGGGAAGGCCCGGCCGGTGAAGTCCCGCGTCCCGGCGATCTCCACCAGGTCCGGCTTCTTCGCCTTGATGCTGTCGATCAGCGGGTACCAGATCCCGGCCGCGTCGATCTGCCCGCCCACGAACGCGGACACCACCGTCGCCGGGTCCATCGGCACCTTCTGCACGTCGCTGGGCGACAGCCCGGCCTGCTGGAGCGCCAGGTTGAGCACCATCTCGCCGGAGGTGCCGGCCGGCACGCCGACCTTCTTGCCCTTCAGGTCCTTGACCGAGGTGATGCCCGGCTGGGCGATCACGTGGTCGGCGTAGGTCAGGGTGTCGATCGCGACCACCTTGGCCTTGCCGGAGGCGGGCAGCCAGAGCGCGCCGGGGCCGATGTAGCCGAAGTCCAGGTCGCCCGCGCCGAGCGCCTGCACCTGGAGCGGGCCGTTGGTGAACACCTTCAGCTCCGGGTCGAGGCCCTGCTGCTTCCACAGGCCCTGCTGGTCGGCGATGGCCAGCAGGCTGGCGCCGTTGTAGTCGCTGATGTAGCCGAACCGGACCTTCACCGTCTTGCCGGCGGAGGCGGACGAGCCCGACGGGGCGGAGGAGGTGGACGAGCAGGCGGTGGCGGAGAGCGACAGGACGGTCACGGCGGAGACGGCGAAGAGGGCGCGACGGAGTATGCGCATGGCGATGCGGTCCTTGGGGAGAAGTGACGGAACGTCAGGAAGAAGGGGGGGCCTGGTGGTAGACGGCGTGCCAGACCTCGTTGCGGAGGCGGGCGAACTCGGGGAGAGCCGGATCTCCTCGGTGCGCGGGTAGGGCAGATCGACCTCCACCACCCGGTGGATACGGCCCGGGCGGGAGGCCATCACGACCACCCGGCGGGCCAGGTAGACCGCCTCGTCCACGTCGTGGGTGACGAACAGCACGGTGCGCCGCTCCCGGCTCCAGGTGTCCAGCAGCTGGTCCTGGAGCTGGATGCGGGTCAGGGCGTCCAGCGCCCCGAACGGCTCGTCCATCAGCAGCACCCGCGGGTCCACCGCGTACGCCCGGGCGATCGCGCAGCGCTGCCGCATCCCGCCGGAGAGCGTCTTGGGCAGCGCGTCGGCGAAGTCGCCCAGACCCACCAGCTCGATCGCGTGCTCGGCCCGGCGGCGGCGCTCGGCGGCCGGCACCTTGGCCAGCCGCAGCCCGAACTCGACGTTGCGGCGCACCGTCAGCCACGGGAACAGCGCGTACTGCTGGAAGATCACGCCCCGGTCGGGGCCCGGCCCGGTGACCGGCTCCCCGTCCACCAGCACCTCCCCGCCGGTCGGGGCGACCAGCCCGGCGGCCATCCCCAGCAGGGTGCTCTTGCCGCAGCCGGACGGGCCGACCACGGTGACGAACTCGTTGTCGGCGACATCGAGCGAGACGCCGTCCAGGGCGGTGAACCGGCCGCCCTTCACCGGGTAGCTGCGCGAGACGGCGCGGAAGGAGATCTTGCTGGTCGTCCCGTCGGCCGGGACGGGCTGCGGCTGGCCAAGGTGCCGGCCGCCGAGCGGGGAGGAGGGCTTACTGCTGGTCATCGGCGTTCCTGCCATCGGGTGAGGCGGCGCTCGGCGAGCTGGAGCAGCCGGTCCATGACCAGGCCCAGCACGCCGATGGTGATCAGCCCCACGAAGATCGTCGGGAGGTCGTAGTAGAGCTCGGCCTGCTGCATCCGGAAGCCCAGGCCCTCCTGGGCGGCGATCAGCTCGGCGGCGACCAGGGTGCCCCAGGCCGAGCCCAGGCCGATCCGCATGCCGACCAGGATGAACGGCGCCGCCGCGGGCACCACCACCCGCAGGAAGATCGCCCGGTCGTTCGCCCCCAGCACCCGGGCGGCGTTCACCAGCGTCGCGTCCACGTCCAGCACGCCCTGGAAGGCCGCCACCACGCTGGACAGGAAGGCCGCCAGGAAGATCACCACGACCTTCGGCACCTCGCCGATGCCCAGCAGCACCACCGCCAGCGGGATCAGCGCCAGCGGCGGGATGGTCCGGAAGAACTGCACGTACGGTTCCAGCAGGGCCCGGGCCGTCGGGTACCAGCCCATCAGGAAGCCGACCGGCACGGCCGCCAGGGTGCCGAGGGCGAAGCCGAGCAGCACCCGGCGCAGGCTGGCCAGCGCGTCGTCCAGCAGGGTGCCGTCGGCGATCAACTCGCCCGCCCGGTCGGCGACCTCGCCGGGGCCGGGCAGGCCCTGGACGCCCGCCGCGGCCAGCAGCGACCAGGCGGTCAGGCCGACGGCGACCGCCAGCAGGTTCAGGGCGAGGGTGCGGGCCGCCCGGCGGACGCCCGAACGGGACGCCGCCGCGGCGGGCCCGGTGACGGGCCCGGCGGGGGACTCGGTGGGGGGAGCGGTCACGGCCATGGCGTGACCGGTCTGCGACTGCCGTGCACGGGGACGTCCTCGGGGATGCGGGTACGGGTACGGGTACGGGTACGGGGGTGGAGGCGGAGCGTGAACGGAGGCGGTGCGGGGGTCACGGGGCCTCCTCGGGGTCCGGCCGCCGGTAGTGCGAGAGCAGCGGGGTGGTCTGGAGCACCAGGGCGATGCCGCCCAGCGCGCCGCCGTACTCGCCGAGCGCGGCCCGGCGCAGGTCCAGCCGGCTGCGGGCCAGCGGCAGCACGTGCGCGGCCAGCGCCTCCTGCACCGGGTCGAGCAGCAGCGGCCCGGCCCCGGCCAGTTCGCCGCCGACCACGACCACGCCCGGCCCGACCGCGTTGCACACGGCGGCCAGCACCGTGCCGACGTGGCCGCCGACCGTGCGCAGCACGCCGAGCGCGGCCGGCTCGCCTCCGGTGGCCGCGGCCAGGAACTCCGCGAGGTCCGCGGACCGGCCGCCCGCCTCCCGGTGCGCGTCCAGCACCGCGCCGACGGAGGCCACCGTCTCCAGGCAGCCCCGGCCGCCGCAGTCGCAGGGCGGGCCCGCCGGGTCGACCGTGATGTGGCCGAGCTCGCCGGACAGCCCGTACGCCCCGGCGTGCAGGGCGCCCCGGATCACCAGGCCGCCGCCGACGCCGTGCGACAGGCGCAGGTACAGCACGTCGCGCGAGCCGGTCGCCGAGCCCCACACCGACTCGGCGAGCGCCGCCAGCCGGGTGTTGTTGTCCACCAGCACCGGCACGCCGAACGCCGCGCCGAGCAGCTCGCGCACCGCCCCCGCGCCGTCCGGCCGGTCGCCCGGTGCGGCCGACCGTGTGGCTGATCCTGCGTCGGACGGCGGGTCGGACGGCTGGTCCGACGCCGGGTCGGACGGCTGGTCCGACGGCGGGTCAGCCGGTGCGTCGACCGCTCCGACCGGCCCGACCACGCCCACCCCGATGCCGGTGACCGAGCCCAGGCCGAGCGCGCCGTCCGCGAGGCCGTCCACCAACTGCCGGGCGAGGGCGATCCGCTCCGGCCACGGCAGGCCCGCCGGGTGCGCCCGGCTGGCCGAACCGACCACCTCGTGCGCCACGTTGACCGCCGCGACGTGCACCGCGCGCCGGGCGAAGTCGATCCCGACGGCCTGCCCGGCCGCCGGGTTCAGGCTCAGCGTCTCCACCGGCCGCCCGCGCCGCCCGGTGCCCGCCGCGGGTGCCGACGCCACCACCGCGCCGGCCGTGACCAGGCCGCCGACGATGTCGTACAGCGTGGTCCGGGACAGCCCGGTGTGGCTGCCGAGCCCGGCCCGGCTGAGCGGGCCGTGCCGCCGCAGCAGGTCCAGGACCAGCTTCTCGTGGCCCCGGCGCAGGCGGGCCAGCGGTCCGTCGTGGGGGTGCGGGGAGTGCATGGCCCCCAGCATGGAGAGCGGCCCTGATTTACGTCAATGAGCCGGATTAAATGTCATGCCGCCGCAACGCGCGGCAACACTGCGGCCCGCCGCGGCACCCGGACGGGTGGTCGGCGGGCCCCGCCCCGCCCGCCCCGCCGGGCCGGTGGCCCGGCCCGGAAAGGCCCGAACGGGCCTGTTGTTACGGCGACTTGGCGCCCTGTCACGTATTCGACTTGTTTTCGGCCCAGCCCGGGGCGGCGCCTTGTCGCGTGCGCGACGGGTGTGGGAGAACGGGGGACCGACGCCGACCCAGGGAGGCCGCATGCGCGCCCGCGCCCGTCTCGTCCCCGCCCTCGCGCTCCTCACCGCCACCGGCCTGCTGGGCGCCGCCGCCCCCGCGCAGGCCGAGCAGACCGGGCAGGCCCCGCCGGGCAAGCAGCCGGTCGCGGTCGGCTGGGGCGGGGCGGTGGCCAGCGTGGACGCCGACGCCACCGCCGCCGGGCTGGAGGTGCTGCGGCGCGGCGGCAACGCGGTGGACGCCGCCGTCGCGACCGCCGCCGCGCTCGGCGTCACCGAGCCCTACTCGGCCGGGATCGGCGGCGGCGGGTACTTCGTCCACTACGACGCCCGCACCGGCAAGGTGGAGACGATCGACGGCCGGGAGACCGCCTCCCGGCACGCCGACAGCTCGCTGTTCCTGGAGAACGGCACCCCGCTGCCCTTCGACGACGCCGTCACCAGCGGCCTGTCCATCGGCGTGCCCGGCACCGCCGCGACCTGGGAGCAGGCGCTGCGCCGCTGGGGCAGCCGGAGCCTGGGCCAGGTGCTGGAGCCCGCCGAGCGGATCGCCGACCGCGGCTTCACCGTCGACCAGACCTTCCAGGACCAGACCGCCGCCAACCGGGCCAGGTTCCAGGACTTCCCGGCCAGCCGCGCGCTGTTCCTGCCGCACGGGCAGCTCCCGGCGGTCGGCTCCACCCTGCGCAACCCCGACCTGGCCGCCACCTACCGGGAACTGGGCCGCCGGGGCACCGACGCGCTCTACCGGGGCCCGATCGGCGCCGACATCGTCCGCACCCTCCAGCACCCGCCGGTCGACCCCGCCTCCGGCCGCAACGCCCGCCCCGGCCGGGTCGACGCCGCCGACCTGGCCGCCTACCGGGTCCGCGCCCAGGACCCGACCCACGTGACCTACCGGGGCCTGGACGTGTACGGCATCGCGCCGTCCTCCTCCGGCGGGACGACCGTCGGCGAGGCGCTCAACATCCTGTCCGGCAGCAGCCCGGCCGACCTCGCCGACCCGGTCCGGTACGACCACCGCTACCTGGAGGCCAGCCGGATCGCCTTCGCCGACCGCAACCGCTGGGTCGGCGACCCGAGCGCCGTGCAGGTGCCGACCCGGCAGCTGCTCTCCCCGTCCTACGCCGCCGCCCGGGCCTGCCTGATCCGCCCGGACCGCGCGCTGACCAGCCCGCTCGCCCCCGGCGACCCGTACCACCCGGCGGCCTGCGGCAGCAGCGGGCAGCCGGCCGCCGAACCGTACGAGGGGCAGAGCACCACCCACCTGACGGTCGCCGACCGCTGGGGGAACGTGGTCTCGTACACGCTGACCATCGAGCAGACCGGCGGCAGCGGCATCACCGTGCCCGGCCGCGGCTTCCTGCTCAACAACGAGCTGACCGACTTCAACTTCGCGCCGCTCACCCCGGGCGTCCCCGACCCCAACTTGCCCGGCCCGGGCAAGCGGCCGCGCTCCTCGATCTCGCCGACCATCGTGCTCAAGGGCGGCGAGCCGTACCTGGCGCTCGGCTCGCCCGGCGGCGCGACCATCATCACCACCGTGCTCCAGGTCCTCACCGGCCGGGTCGACCGCGGGCTGACGCTGGAACAGGCCATCGCCGCGCCCCGGGCCAGCCAGCGCAACACCGCCGCCACCCAGGCCGAACCGGCCTTCCTGGCCTCGCCCGAGGCGGCGCGGCTCCAGGCGCTGGGCCACGTGTTCAGCTCCACCCCGGAGATCGGCGCGGCCACCGGCGTCGAACGGCTCCCGGACGGCCGCTGGCTGGCCGCCGCCGAACCGGTCCGGCGCGGCGGCGGCGCGGCGGGGGTGGTGCGGCCCGCGCGCTGAGCCGCCGTCAGCCTCCGCCGGCTGCCGGACGCCGTCGGCGGCGGACGGTATGTTCGGACGGGGTGCCCGGCCCGCGCGCCGGGGGCCCCGTCCGTCCGCACCGCCGAGGGAAGGCCGCCGTGACCGTCCGCATCGCCACCTGGAACATCAACTCCGTCACCGCCCGGCTGCCCAAGCTGCTGGAGTGGCTGGAGTCCGCCGCGCCGGACGTGCTCTGCCTGCAGGAGCTCAAGTGCGCCACCGACGCGTTCCCCGCCGAGGCGGTCGCCGAGCTGGGCTACGCCTCCGCCGCGCACGGCGACGGCCGGTGGAACGGCGTGGCCCTGCTGTCGCGGATCGGCCTGGAGGACGTGGTCCGCGACCTGCCCGGCCAGCCCGGCTACCTTGCCGAGGACGCGCCGCTCCCGGTGGTCGAGCCGCGCGCCGTCGCCGCGACCTGCGGCCCGGTCCGGGTCTGGTCGGTGTACGTGCCCAACGGCCGCGAGGTCGACCACGCGCACTACCGCTACAAGCTGGAGTGGCTGGCCGCGCTGCGCGACGCCGTCCGCGAGGACGCCGCGGGCGGGCGCCCGTTCGCCGTGCTCGGCGACTTCAACGTCGCCCCCACCGACGAGGACGTCTTCGACGTCGCCGTCTTCGAGGGCCTCACCCACGTCACCGCCCCCGAGCGCGCCGCCCTCACCGCCCTCCAGGAGACCGGCCTGCGGGACGTCGTCCCGCGCCCGCTCAAGTACGACCGCCCGTACACCTTCTGGGACTACCGGGCGCTGGCCTTCCCGAAGAACCGCGGCATGCGGATCGACCTGACGTACGCCAACAAGCCCTTCGCGGACGCCGTCACCGACACCTACGTCGACCGCGAGGCCCGCAAGGGCAAGGGCACCTCGGACCACGCGCCGGTGGTGGTCGACCTCGACCTCTGAGCCCGGGTCAGGAGAGCAGCCCGCCGAGGACGGCCGGGAGCAGGTTGCGCAGCACCGGATTGGCGTTCGCGCGGTCCAGGTTCGCCCAGGTGTACACCGCCAGCGCGAGCACCCGCAGCGGGTCGGCCTCCTCCTGCTCCCACCCCCGGAGGGAACTGCGGGCCACCGCCCGCCCGTCCTCCAGCAGTTCGGCGCGGGCCAGCCCCCGGCGGACGAAGCACAGGGTCCGCCCGCCGCTGTGAAACTCCACCCGGCGGCGGGAGCGCCGGAGGCCGCCGCGCACGGTGATCCGCAGCTCGGCGCCCTCGAAACCCCCGGCCGCGCCCCGGCGCAGCTTGGCGCCCCGCGCCGCGTGCAGCTCGAACGCGGGCAGTTCGGCCAGCGGGCGGTCGGCCAGGCTCAGCGACCACTCCTCCGGGCCGTTGATCGCCGGCAGGCCGAAGGCGTCCTTCTTCAGCCGCCGCCGGTGCAGCCGCAGTTCGCCGAGCGGTGTGTCCGCCCTCGTCCCGGAGAATTCCAGCGGTCCGATCCGCATCGCGCCCCCTCGTCGGTGGAACCCAGGGCGGAGGCCGGTGGACGATCCGTCCGCCGGCCTCCCCGGGTGCGTGAAAGCGGATTGTATGTGCGGCGTCCGCTCCGGCCACGAGCGGTGCCACCCACCCCGCCCGGGTTCCTCGCGCGCGAGCCCGGCCACGGCCGCGGCCTCGCGCATGCACGCACCGCAGCCCGCCTCGACGCCCTCCCTCCGGCGGGAACCCGCCCCGCGGGCCCGTGGTGGACGGGGACGGACTCGAACGGCTGCACGGGTTCGCCGGGGCGGGTGGCACTGCCTAGCGTGGGCGGCAACTAGGAGTAGCGGGACGAACACGTGCCCGCTGCCCCCACTCCGACCCCCTGGAGGTACGGCATGCGCCCGACGCGCACCGCCGCCGCCGCACTGCTCGGCACCACCGTCCTGCTCGGCCTGGCCGGCACCGCTCCCGCGTCCGCGAAGGGCGGCGAACCCGCCTGGGTCAGCCCGGCGCAGGCCCAGCCCGGGCAGTCGGTCTCGGTCAGTGTCACGTGCGCGAGCAGCACGGAGAAGACCGTCACCGCGACCTCGCTGGCCTTCGCCGGCGGTTCCACCACGCTCAGCGTCGGCCCCGACGGCAAGTACTCGGGCAGCGCCACCGTCATCTCCGAACAGGAGATGGCCGCGGCCGCCGCCAAGCGCACCACCACCGACTCGTCCTGGGGCATCGACGGCAAGTGCCCCAACGGCGACGGCTTCGCCGGCGCGGTGGCCATCGCGGCCGCCGCCGCCAGCAGCGGCTCGGCCGCCGGGGCCGGGGTCTGGGAGGGCGCCCGGCTCCCGCACGGCGGGGTGGAGACCGGCCTGGGCGGCTCGGTCGGCGTGGACGGCACCCGGCTGGCCGTCGGCGCGGGCCTGGTGGCCTCCGGCATCGGCGGGTTCTGGCTGCTGCGCCGCCGCGGCGCGGCCTCCGGCCGGGCCTCCTGAGCGGCCGTCCGGTACGAGCCCACCGTACCCGGCAGGCCGCGCGTCCCCCGCGGCCGACGGCACGGGGAAGGGCGGCACCCGCTGCGGGTGCCGCCCTTCCGCGCGTTCAGTCCGTCCGGGTGGTGCGCTCCAGCGTCCCGAGGGTCAGCAGGTACTGGCCGACCAGGTAGGTCAGCATGATCAGGAAGCCGTGCGCGGGCAGGTGCCGCCAGCCCGCCAGGTCGGTGGCGATCAGGGTGTCGGAGAACAGGAACAGCGCCCCGCCCAGCCCCGCCCGCACGTTGACCTGCGAGGCGGTCACCGCGGTGGCGGCCAGCAGCAGGCTGTAGCACGCCACCGGGACGCGCATCCCGGCGTCCAGGCCGGGCCAGAGCAGCACGATCAGCGCAGCCCAGACCACCGCGTAGCAGCCCGCCACGATCAGCGCCCGGCGGCGGTCGGCCAGCGCGCCGAGCTTCACGAACATCGTCACGTAGCAGACGTGGCCGGCCGCGAACGAGCCCATCCCGGCCAGGAACGCCACCGTCCCGCCGATCTCCAGCAGGATGTCGCCGCCCGCACCGAACAGCAGCGCCGGCACCAGCAGCCGCGGCGTGCCGGGCTTCGCGGCGGCCCACACCCAGCCCGCCAGCAGCGGCATCAGCAGCGGCTTGGTGGCGTACTGCAGGGGCGGCAGGTGGACGGCGATCGCCAGCAGGTGCGCCACCGAGACGGCGGCGAAGGCGAACAGCAGGGCCCGCGCGGTGCGCGGGTCACGGGCGGGGGTCATGCGGTGGCACTCTCCGGTCCGGCGGCGGTGGCGGGGGGTTCGGTGCGCGGCCCGGGCTGCCAGCCCGGGCCCTTGGCCAGGTGGCGCAGCCGGTCGCCCCAGGTGGTCGCGGCGCGGACGTCCCGGGCGATCGAGGCGTACTCGTGGGTGGCGACCCGCAGCGGGTTGAAGGTGCCGATGTTCTTGGTCAGACCGAACACCGGGCGCTCGGCCTCCGCCGCGAAGGAGCCGAACAGCCGGTCGAAGACGATCAGGATGCCGCCGAAGTTGCGGTCCAGGTAACCGCCCTGCGAGGCGTGGTGCACCCGGTGGTGCGAGGGGGTGTTGAAGACGTACTCGACCGGGCGGGGCAGCTTCCCGATCCGCTCGGTGTGGATCCAGAACTGGTACACCAGGTTCGCCGAGGAGCAGAACGCCAGCGCCGCCGGGTGCACGCCCGCCAGCACCATCGGGACGAAGAACACCCAGCTGGTGGCCGAGGTCCAGGGCTGGCGCAGCGCGGTGGACAGGTTGTAGTGCCGGCTGGAGTGGTGCACCACGTGGCAGGCCCACAGCACCCGGATCACGTGGTGGCCCCGGTGCGACCAGTAGTAGAAGAAGTCCTGGGCGAGCAGCATCAGCGGCACCGTCCACCACAGCACCGGCACCCGCAGCGGCGTCCACTCGTAGAGGAACGAGTAGATCGCCACGATCGGGATCTTCCACCCCGCGTCGAACAGCAGCGAGCCCAGACCCATGGTCAGACTCGTCGCGGTGTCCTTCACGGCGTAGCCCCGCTCGTCCTCGTCCGGATGGAACCGGTACGAGACGATCTCCAGGACCGTGAGCAGCACGAAGGCCGGTATCGACCAGAGCACGACATCGGGCAGGTGTGGCATGCCCGGAACCCTAGGCGACGGCGGCGGCCGGCGGAAGAGGTTGTTACCGGCGCGTAGCGAGCGGTGCGGCGTCTAGGCTTGGCACCGACATGGAGCGGCACGAAGCAGCCGCCGGCCTCGCCACGGCGACCGGCGGGACGGGGACGCGGCGCACGGGCGGGGCAGGGCGGCTCGCCACCCAGGCGCGCCCCGGGGCGGTCGTGGCCGTCCCGGTGCAGGCCGGGTCGGACGGTCGGCGGGCCGGCCGGTCGGCCGTCGAACCCGCCGCCGCGGCTGAGGAGTTGGCCGCCCGGTTCGCCGCCGCCGGGCCCGCCGAGGCCGACCTGCTGGCCACCGCCGTGTTCGGCGCGTACGGGGCCCGGCACCTGGGCGGCGCACCCCAGCAGGCCGAACCCGCACCCGGCACCAGCTGGTGGCACGGCCCCACCGTCCACCACAGCACCTCGCCGCTGTTCCGGCCGCCCGGCTACCGCCGGATACGCCGCGAGGCGCCCGCCCAGGCCGGCACCCGCCCCACCGGCGGCGGCCGGCACCGCAAACCCGAACGCCCCGCCGCCGGCGCCCTCGCCGCCACCGCCGAACTGCGCACCGCCGCCCGGCTGCTGATGGCCCACCCGCTGGTCACCGCCGACGGGCCGCACGGCGCCGCGCTCCCGCTGATCCGGCGTCACGCCGAGGCGCTCGCCGAACACTTCCACGCCCTGCTCGGCTACCGGCTCACCCTCGGTCCCGCCCACGCCCGCCTGCACAAGGCCCCGCTGCCCGGCCGCACCCTGGCCGGACTCGACCCCGCCGGGTACGCCGCCCTCGCCCGCGCCCTGGCCGGCGGCCCCGCCGCCTCCGCCCTCGCCCCGGTCCGGGCCCTGCTCGACGCGTGGTGCCCGCCCGCCGAACTCGCCGCCGACCTGCTCACCGCGCCCCCGCTGCCCGCCGCCGGACCCGAGGTGACCGTCCGCCGCCTGCTCGCCGAGACCCCCGTCGTCCGCTACGACGGACTCGCCCCCGCCGAACGCGCCCACCTGCTCGCCGCGGCCCCCGCCGAGACGGAACGATTCGCCGACTTCCTGGGCCTCACCGCCGAGATCCGCGCCGAGGGCGTCGCCCTGCTCGACCCCGCCGACGAACTCACCGACCTCGCCCTCCCGGGCCCCGGCACCCTCGCCCAGGCCGCCCTGCTGCTCGCCGAACGCCTGGTCGAGGAGCTCCGCCCGGCCGCCACCGAGAACGCCCCGCCCGCCGTCCTCGTCCCCGACGCCCTGATCGACGGCACCCTCGGCGACATCACCGACGACTACGGCATGAGCGCCGGCTGGGACGCGGGCTACCTCGCCGACCTCGCCGCCTTCCGCCGCGACGCACTCGACCTGCTCCACCGGATGGGCCTCGCCGCCCCGGCCGGCCGCACCTGGCTGCTGCTCGCCCCCGCCGCCCGCTACGCGCCCCGCGCCGAACCCGAGCCCCCCGCCGGCACCGGCCGCCACTCCCGCCCGGCGACCACCCCGGCCACCGCCCCGGCGGCCGGGCGGGGGCGGGACCGGCAGGCGGCGTGAGGAAGCCCCGGCCGGTCGGCGGGGTCGGTGCCGGGCCGGTGGGTGATCGGTGGGTGACCGGTGGGCGGTCGGTGGGCGATCAGTAGGTGAGCGGGCGGACGTGCTCGGCGACGGCGCGGGGCTCCTCCCGCATCATGTCGTACCGGACGCGCTGGCCCTGGTGCAGGAAGCGGTGCGCGTCGGTGTCGGCGATCACCGAGTCGTAGTAGACCGTGACGTCGGGGCCGCCCGCGTCCGGGGTGATGTAGCCGTAGCCGTGCTCGATGCCGAACCACCGTACGGTGCCGGTCTCCATGGTGGACTCCCTTCCGGCCGGGTCAGTCCCAGTATCGGTTCCGGGCGCCGGGTCCACCACTCGTCCGGCTCAACGGCCGGCCGGGGCCGCCTGCGCGGTCGGGGCCTGCTGCCGGACGGTCTCCACGGTGGCGCCGACGCCGAGCGAGCCCAGCGCCACCGAGGCCGCGACGGCGGCGCAGGCGAGCAGGCGGCGGTGGCGGCGGGGCAGCGGGAAGCGCGGGTCCTGGGCCGGGGGGACGGTGCGGGCGTTCATGGTGGAGAGCCTGGCAGCCGGGTGTTACGCGGTCGCGAAACGCGGGTGAAGTCTGGAAGGGGTCTCGGCGTCGGAACCCCCGCTCCCGCATCCGCGCAGGTCGAACGCCTGACCGTGGACGTGCGCGGTGCGGCGGGCGGCACGCGGGCGGTGGGGGTGGCGGGGGTGGCGGTACGCGCGGCGGGGGTGGCGGTGGCGGGCGCGGGCGGATGACGGCCGCCCGGCCCGCCGTTCGGCGTGGGTCCGACGCGGACCAGGGTGCCACCGTCGCCGGGCGGCGGTGACCAGGGCGAACTCTTGCCGGAGGTCCGGGAGTCGGCCGCCCGGCCGGGCGCCGCACGGGGTGCCGGGCCGGCCGGGGGCCGCGGGCCCGGCGGCGGGTTCACTCCTGCGGGTGAGACCGGTCGGGGCACTCCGTCCCGACGCTGGTGCCGACCGCGTCGCGCAGGCCGTGCGCGGGACGCGGGTGGGGCGCACCCGCCGCCGGGTCGGTGCGCAGCTCGCGCACCAGGGCCACGCACAGCCCCAGCATGACCAGCACGAACGGCAGCGCGACCAGGACGGTGGCGTTCTGCAGCGCGGTCAGCCCGCCCGCCAGCAGCAGGGCGGCGGCCACGCCCGCCATCAGCACGCCCCAGGCCACCACCAGCCAGGTGCGCGGGTGCAGGGCGCCGCCGGCGGAGAGCGAGCCGAGCACCAGGGCGGCCGAGTCGGCGGAGGTGATGAAGTACAGCATCACCAGCAGCACCGCGACCACGCTGGTGACCGCGCCCAGCGGCAGCGCCTCCAGCATCTCGAACAGCCCGGCGTCCGCGCCCCGCGGGATGGTGGCCACCAGGTCGGCCGCGCCGGTCGCCTGCAGCCGGATCGCCGAGCCGCCCATCACCACGAACCACACCGCGGTCGCCCCGCTGGGCACCAGCAGCACCCCGACCAGGAACTGGCGCACCGTCCGGCCCCGGGAGATCCGGGCGATGAAGGTGCCGACGAACGGGGCCCAGGACAGCCACCACGCCCAGTAGAAGACCGTCCAGGTGCCCAGCCAGTCCTCGTCCGTGAACGCCCCGGTCTGGGTGGCCAGCACCACCAGGTCGGAGAGGTAGCCGCCGACCGTCGAGGGCAGCGCGTCCAGCACGAAGACGGTCGGGCCGACCACGAACACGAACACCATCAGCAGGGCGGCCAGCACCACGCTGATGGTCGACAGCCACTTCACGCCGCGGTGCACGCCCGACATCGCGGACAGCACGAACGCGCTGCCCAGGGCCGCGATCACCACCAGCTCGACGCCCTCGGTGGCCCGGACGTCGGTGACGTAGCCCAGGCCGCCCGCCACCTGGATCGCGCCCAGGCCCAGGCTGGTCGCCGAGCCGAACACGGTGGCGAACACCGACAGCAGGTCGATCAACCGGCCCGGCCAGCCGTTCGCCCCGCGCTCGCCGATCAGCGGCACGAACGCCGCCGACATCCGGTTGCCCCGGCCCTTGCGGAAGGTCGTGTAGGCCAGCGCCAGGCCGCCCACCGCGTAGATCGCCCACGGGTGCAGCGTCCAGTGGAACAGCGAGAACTCCAGCGCCCGCTGCGCCGCCGCCGCGCTCTGCGGGGCCGGGCCGGAGCCCGGCTGCGGCTGCGCGTACAGCTGGAGCGGTTCGCCGACGCCGTAGAACAGCAGGCCGATGCCCATCCCGGCGGAGAACATCATCGCCACCCAGGCCAGCGTGGAGAACTCCGGCTCCTCACCGTCCCGGCCCAGCGGGACCCGGCCGAACCGGCTGACCGCCAGCACCACCGCGAGCAGCAGGAACACGTCCGCGGCGACCACGAACAGCCAGCCGAAGTTGTGCAGCACCCAGGCCAGCCCGGTGTCCGAGACCCGGCCCAGCGAGTCCTCCGCGAACACCCCCCAGGCCACCACCCCCAGCACGGCGGCCGCGCCGACCCCGAACACCACCCGGTCCAGCGGGAAGGCGCCGGCGTCCGGTGCGGCGGGCTGACGGTCCGTCGAGGGCTCCGAAGGCTTGGGCATACGGGGCACTATGTCCACAACCGGGCGCGGGAGGGGGCACGGCACGCCGGGACGCGGCGAGGGCGCTGCGGGTCGGCGCGGAGGCACAGCGGGCCGCCGCGGGGACGCAGCGGTCGGCGCGGGGGCGCTGCGGGTCGGCGGAACGCCGCGGGCGGCGCGGCCGACGGCGGGTCAGGCGGCCGGGGCCGGGGGCGGCTCGTACGGCGTCAGCACCATCCGGACCATCTCCTCCAGCCGGGTGCGGGCGTCGTCCAGCGTGGTCCGCCCGGTCACCCAGGACGTCAACTCGCCCTGCCAGGCGTGCCCCACCATGTGCCGCACCAGCTCCCCGGGAGCCGGCGGGACCTCCGGCAGCACCGCCCCCAGCGCCGCCCGGTCCGCCCGGGCCAGGCCCTGCAACGCCTCGCTGGCGAACGGGTCCGTGGAGGTGGCCACCGCCACCCGCAGCCGGGCCAGCTCCGGCTGCCGCTGGTACGCCCGCATCCCCCGCCGCACGAACCGCACCGCCCGCTCGGTCGGCGAGGCGCTGCGCCCCGCCCCCACCTCGCCGACCAGGTCGGCGAGCAGCAGCCGGTGCCAGTCCGCTATCGCGGCGGCGAGCAGGTGGTCCTTCGACGAGAAGTACCGGTAGGCGGTCCCGAGGGCCACGCCGGAGCGCTCCGACACCTGTTTCATCTGGAGGCGTTCCACGCCGATCTCGGTCACCAGGCCCAGGGCGGCGGACAGGAGAGATCCGCGGCGTTCCAGCTGACGGGGGGACATCGCCTCCACCGGACGAGGTGACAGGTCAACCTTGGTCACCCGAACCATGATACGTGGCGGCCCCGCACCGCGGTATGACGCGACGGGTCACCGGTGGGTGACGGGGACGCGCGGCCGATCGGGCGGCCGCGCGGTCGGTCTCTCGCGCGGTCTCTCGCGCGGCCTTTCGGGGAATCGGTCCGGCGGCAGGTCAGGGGGTGGGCGGGGCCTGCCGCGCCTGCCGCGCCTGCTTCGGCCGCAGTTCGCGCAGCAGGGTCTCCTGGACGGCGGAGGCCACCAGCACCCCGTCCCGGTCGTAGAACTCGCCCATCGCCAGGCCCCGGCCGTCCGACGCGGACGGGCTGCGCTGCGCGAACAGCAGCCACTCGTCGGCGCGGAACGGGCGGTGGAACCACATCGCGTGGTCCAGCGAGGCCAGCGCCACCCGGGGCTCGGCGACCCGGTGCACCCGGTGCGGCTGGAGGTGCAGCGCCGTGGTCGAGGCCAGCGTCAGGTCGGACAGGTACGTCAACGCGCAGACCTGGAGCAGCGGGTCGTCCCCCGGCAGCGCGCTGCCCGTCCGCAGCCAGACGAACTGCTGGGGGACGCCCGGCAGTTCCGGCGGCATGCCGGGCGCACCGGCCGGGACGAAACGCATCTCCAGGGCCCGGAAGACCGTCGCGCCCGCGAACTCCTCCGGCGCGTCCCGCTGCCAGGCCAGGTACGGGTCCGGCAGCTCCTCCGGGCCCGGCACCGGCGGCATGGTGCGCTGCCGGTCGCCGGACGCCTCCGGGCGCTTGAACGACGCCGACATGGTGAAGATCACCTCGCCGCGCTGGACCGCCGTCACCCGCCGGGTCGCGTACGAGCCGCCGTCCCGGGCCCGGTCCACCTGGTAGACGATCGGGCGGCGCGGATCGCCCGGCCGCAGGAAGTACCCGTGCAGGCTGTGCACCCGGCGGGCCGGCTCCACCGTGCGCCCGGCCGAGGTCAGCGCCTGCGCCGCGACCTGCCCGCCGAACGCGCGCAGCGGCGCGCCCGCGTGGCAGTGGCCCCGGAACAGGTTCTCCTCCAGCTCATCGATGCCGAGCAGCTCCGCGAAGGAGCGCAGTCCAGAGGCGGAAGCGGGCGTCGGGGCGGCGGGGGCGGTCACCCGGCCCATGCTAGAACACGTTGCAGTCGGCGGGAGCTGTGGTGCCCGTCACGTGCGGTGGGGCGGGGGAGGGGTGAGCGGGGGCAGCCGGCGCCGTGTCGGGAAGTCCTAGCGGGAGGTCCTGGCGGAAGGTCGTGTCGGGGGCGGAGGTGAGCGTTCCGCCCATGACCACGGCCGTTCACGCCCTGCGCTACCTGCACCCCTCCGCGCTCCGCCCCCGGCGGCTGGCCCTCGCCACCAGCGGCGGCGCCACCCCCGACGGCGAGGCCGCGCACCCCCGGTTCTCCGACGGCCTGCTGCGCCACCCCGACGCCGCGGCCGCCGCGCTGCTCGCCGTCGCCGACGTAGCCGCCGCCCGCTACCACCGGCCCGTGGGCGCCGACTCGCTCGACCCCGTGGTCACCGCCGACGGCGACCGGCTGCGCTTCGAGTCCTTCTCCGGCTGCGGCGGCGTGCACGCCCGGCTCGACGGCGCCGGCACCGGCCACGGCACCACCAACGTCGACGTCAACGCCCCGCTGCGCGAGGCCCTGCGGCTGCGCACCCCCGGCCAGCGGCTGGAACTCGCCGTCGGCGCCGAGGAACCGGCCGTCGGCGTCGGCACCGACACCCTGGTCGAACGCAAGGTCCCGCTGCCGGACTGCTGGCTCAAGGGCTTCGCCGAGACCCAGGTGATCACCGCCCGCTTCGACCTGCGCCCAGCTCCCCGCCGCCGAGGCCGTCCGCTTCCTGCGCACCCTCCCGACGGTCGGCCGCGGCGCCGTCTGCTGGGTCGTCCCGGCCGGCCCCGGCCCCGGCCTGCGCCCCGCCTCCCGCCCCGGCGCGATCTGCCTGCCCGGCCCCGAACGCCTGACCGCCCTGCGCCCGCTGCTGCGCCACGCCACCGCCCTGCGCGTCTACGCCCCGCCCGGCACCCCCGCCGGGCCCACCGCCTCCGCCTGGGAACTCGCCCTCCCCGGCGGGCAGTTGACGCTCACCCTGTCGCCCGACAGCTCCCGTGGCTTCTCCGGTGAGGGCGGCCTGCTCGACCTGCCGGCCCGGGACACCCCCACCGAGGACGTCGACGCGCTGGCCGCCCTGCTCGCCCGGGAGCCCCGGCTCGACCCGGCCGACCTCGCCGAGGACTCCGGCCTGCCCCCCGAACGGGTCCGCACCGCCCTCGCCCACCTCGCCACGGCCGGCCGACTCGGCTACGACCTCGCCGACGCCGCCCACTTCCACCGCCGACTGCCCTACCAGGACGGCCGGGTGGAGGACCGCAACCCCCGGCTCCGCTCCGCCCGCGCCCTGCTCGCCGCCGACGCCGTCGGCCCGGTCTCCGGCGACGTCCGGGTGGTCACCGTCGGCGACCACGCCCACCACGTCCGGGTCGGCGCCGACGGCACCGCCCTCGGCTGCACCTGCCGCTGGTGGGCCCGCCACCGGGGCGGGCGCGGGCCGTGCAGCCACGTGCTCGCGGTGCGGATGAGCGTGGGGGAGGAGCGGTGGGGGCCTTCGCCCGTGAAGGTGGACGCGCGGTTGGTTGTCACGCGGCGAGCGTGAGTTTGGCCGTGTGGTGTCGTCGTTCGTGGTCGTTGGGGCTGAGCTGGCCGTTGGTGGAGTGCCGGCGGCGGGTGTTGTAGCGGGTCAGCCGGGCAAAGACGGTCCTCCTGCAGGTGACGGAGGTGCCGTGGTCGTGGGCGCCTGGGAGCGTCTCGCGCTTGAGGGAGGCGTGGAAGCTCTCGCAGGCCGCGTTGTCCGCACTGCTGCCGACCGCGCCCATCGACCGGGTGACGCCCAGCTGCGAGCACAGGTCGGCGAAGGCCCGGGACCCGTACTGCGCCCCGTGGTCGCGGTGGAACACCGAGCCGTCCGTGCTGCCGCGGGCCCGGGCCGCCGTTCGCAGCGCGTCGGCGACCGGGCCGGTGCGCATGTGCTCGGCGATCGACCAGCCCACGACCTTGCGGCTGAAGCAGTCGAGCACGGACGCCAGGTAGAGGAACTCCCCGTCGGCCAGAGGCAGATACGTGATGTCGCCCATGTATGTGCGTCCCGGTTGCGGTGCGGTGAAGTCCCGCTGGAACAGATCCGGGACAAGCGTCGAGGCTGGGTCCGGGACGATGGTGCGGACCCGTCTGCGCAGACGGATGCCGACGATGCCGTGGGCCCGCATGACCCGGGCGACCCGCTTGTGGTTGACCCGTGCTCCGTTCCCACGCAGTTCCGCGGTCACCCTCGGCGAGCCGTAAGCACCACCGGAGTCGGCATGGATCCGTCGAATCCGCTCAGCCAGGACCTGGTCCTCGCGTCGACGGACGGCTCTGGCGCCGGCACCGCTGAGCCACTTGTCGTAGCTGGAGCGGTTGACGTCCAGGACCTGGCACAGCCGCTTCACCTCACAGGTGTCCCGGTGGTCGTGGACGAACCGGAAGCGGCTCACCAGTTCGTCCCGCCGGCGAAATACTCGGCTGCCCTGCGCAGGATGTCCCGCTCGGCGGCCAGCTTCCGCTCACTCGCCCCAAGCTCGGCCACCCGGACCTCCAACTGCCGGATCCGCTCGTCGGGATCGCTGGAGGCGGCCGGTTGTCCTTATCGGGCCAGCCCCGTCCCGGGACGCCGGGCGTCCGCGGGCACGATGCCACGGCGGTCCCGGTCCCGCAGCACCCATTCACGCAGCGTCGCTCTGTTGATGCCCAGGTCAGCGGCGATGTCCTTGTACGTCGCCCCGGGCGTGGACCCGTACAAGGCCACGGCATCGGCCTCGAACTCGTCCGAGTGGTCCTTCATCGCCATCGGCGGTGTTCTCGCTTCCTCCGGATCAAGCAGATCCAGTATCAGCATGTCCACCCATCAAGGCGAAGGCCCCATCACCAACCTCGATGCCCGCATCGCCGAGGCCCAGCGCGAAGGCTGGACCGGCGAAGTCGCCGGCCTCGAAGCCAGCCTGTCCTCCGCCATGGAGAAGCTCGCGGCGATGCAGGCTGCCTCCAAGAACGGGCGAACAGCCGATTTCGGAATGCCCACATTCAAATCCCCGTACGGACAGGTTATCGAGGAGTCACGACCCTGATCAGGAGTCCGCGAGTGCGGCCCAGACCCCTTCCGGGTGCTCAGCAGGCGTCAACCACAGCTGTGGCTGGGACTGCCGATAGCGCTCGTCACTCTCGGACTGCCACAGGAAGAAGCCGTCCGCGTCCGGCCACACCACCTCCAGGACGGGGAACGGAGGCCGCCGGTAGAAGGAGATCGCCCGCCCGAAGAACGTCCGGTACCAGCGGAGATCGGCGTCCCGCAGAGCGACCGGGTAGCCCTTGATGATGTCGTGATGCTCTTGCCCGGCCGCGAGCGATGTTCCTCCCGCAGCCTTGTGGCCGAGTGAGTTGAGCAGTGTGTGCATCGTGCGGACGTCCAGGCCGAACATTGCCAGCTCAGGTGACCTGTGGGTGTGCCATAGCCCGACGGTGTACGCGAACGCCGGCCCCTCGTCGTCGGCCGGAACCATCACCACGCTCCAGCCATGCTCCTGGACCTGCTCGACCGTCCCCAGGTCCATGCGATCGGCCGCATCACGGTCACCGTAGTCGTGGCAGATCACGCAACGGCAAGCAGGACGATCACTGTGCATGCCCGCGACAGTACCCCGCCCAGCGCCCACGAAGTCCTCGACTCCTTACCGGTCAATCTGGGGCCCTGCGCTTGATACCTGGAGATCACTACTCTCAGTCACGACAGACTGCTGCTAGGCACATTGCGCACCAATCACACGGCTTCCTGCTTGGTTCAGAGAAGCGACCGTCGACGCGCTGCTTTCGCTGGCCACCCAACAGCAGCTCGACCCGGCCGCGTTGGCCCGCGAGACGTCCGTGCTCCTGGCCCTCGGCGTGGTCAGGCCCAACCGCCTCGCCGCCGCCCTCGCCGAACTCGCCGACCCCGCCCGCGACTGACCTGGAGCATCCTCGCCGCCCTGCTCCCCGACCTGCTCGACGGCCCGCCCCCGCGCGGGGCCGCCGACCTGGTCGCGGTCGCCGTCGACTGCGCCCGCCGCAGCGCCGCCCGCGGACCGATCGACGCGGTCACCCGCAGCGCCGCCCGCGGACCGATCGACGCGGTCACCCGCACCGCCGCTCGCCGGGGCGGCACCAAACTGCTCGCGGAGGCCCGGAACCTGGCGGCGCTGCTCGGCCAGGGCCGGTCCGACGCGCGCGGGCGGATAGGCCGTGTCCGGTGAATCGTCAGTCGTGGAGCCAGAGACGGATCGCGGCCACGGTGACGGTTCCGTGGAAGACGTAGGCCCGTTTGTCGTACCGCGTCGCCACAGCTCGGAAGCCCTTCAGTCTGTTGATCATGCGCTCGACTTCGTTGCGGCGTTTATACGCGGCGCGATCGAAGTTGGGTGGACGGCCGCCGGCTGAGCCGCGGGCCAGCCGGTGATCGACCTGATCCCTCTTCTCCGGGATGCTGTGCGGGATCTGCCGTCCGCGCAGGTAGATCCGTATGCGGCGGCAACTGTACGCCCTATCGGCGCTCAGAGACTCCGGGCGCGTACGAGGGTGACCACCGCCTTGCCGTGGCACCCGGATCTCGGCCATGGCCTGTTCGAACATGCTGCCGTCGTGCGCTTGGCCGGGGTAACGACCAAGCCCAGTGGGCGGCGGCCGCCTTCGCCGGCCAGATGAATCTTGCTCGTCAGACCGCCGCGGGACCGTCCGAGTCCCTCATCGGCTCGGTGCCGGGCAGGTACCGCCCCCTTTTTTGCGCCGTTGGTCGGTGCGGTCTTTCGTGCACCTGCGGCGTGCTGGTGAGCCCGGCAGGTGGTGGAGTCGACGCTCACCTGACTCCAGTCCAGGCGCCCCTCCGCATCAGCTTGGGACTGGACGGCCTTCAGGATCCGGTCCCAGGTCCCGTCCGCCAACCAGCGCCGATGACGCTCGTAGACGGTCTTCCAGTTCCCGTAACGCACAGGCAGATCCCGCCAGGGGACATCAGTGCGCTCACGGAAATAGATGCCGTTGAGCACACGCCGATGGTCACTCCACTGAGCTCCCCGCCCACCGTTCGCCGGCAGGTGCGGCTCCAGCCGAGTCCACTCCTCATTCGTAAGATCACCACGTCCCACGCCATGCAGACGATCAAGGAATCTCGGCCGGTTCCAAACCGAGGCGAGCCCACCGGACCAGCTGCAATAGGGTGCGGAAGGAAGGACCGACAGCACAGGCGGGAGGACCGGTGGCGTTGCCGAAGAAGGGCACCCGACTCATCGCGGTCGACCATGAGCCTTACAGGTGGACCGTTAGGCGCAAACCGACCTATAGCCAGGGGATCGGGCAGGCTCCACTGACGGTCGCCGTCGAGCATGGCGAGCAGTCAGGGTCCTTGCTCGTGATCCGGTTTCCCCAGGCGCATTCGGGCAACTGGCTCGGCTTGCCTGCCACTGGTGTCACTCCCGCGAACGTGGCCCTCGCCATCCGCGAAGCCCGAGCCCAAGGCTGGCAACCGGAGATTTCAGCCAGCCCCTTTCGCTTGGACCTCACGCAAACGTCCCGGCCCACCCCAGGAACACAGACTGACGATTCACCGGACACGGCCTAGTGCCGCGTCAGGCAACCTTCGCCCCGTCGCGGCTCCCCCAGCCCCAAGGGGGAACTGGGAGGTGCCCTCCTTGGCACGCCCTCTCGCCGCACCGGACGCCGCTTCTTGACGGGCAAAGGTCGCCTGACGCGGCACTAGGTTCTGTCCGGTGGAGCGGGTGACCGCCTCGCATGGACCACTGTGTTGCTCGTGGAGCTGGGTGATCTTACGAACGACGAGTGGCTACAACTGGCACTGTTTCTACCGAAGGCCGGTTGCCGCGGCGGACGTTGGGTCGATCACCGGATGGTGATCAACGGAATCCTGTTCCGGGTGGGCACGGGTGTCCGTGGCGGGACCTGCCGGACCGGTTCGGGAGCTGGAAAAGCGTGTACCAGCGCCAGACGGCACCTGGGAGAGAATCCTCCAGGCCGTCCAGGCCGAGGCCGACTCCCCGGGGGGGGCACCGACTGGAGCAGGGTGAGCGTGGACTCCACCTCGTGCCGGGCCCACCGGCACGCCGCCGGTGCACCGCACAGAACACCCCGAATCGCGAAGCGGAGATCAACGCCCCGGCAGCGCCGCACCGACGAAGGACTCGGCCGGCCCCGTGGCGGTCTGACCTCGAAGATCCACCTCGTGAGGGGAAGGAGACCGTCGTCCGCTCGCCATGCTGATCACGCCGGGCCAGTGGGGCGACGGCCCGCGATTGATCCCGATCCTGGAACGCATCGGGGTCAAGCGCCCGGGTGGCGGTCGCCCGCACACCCGGCTGACCACCTCGGCGGCGACAAGGCCTACAGCTCCCGCCGAAACCGCCGCTACCTGCGCAGACGCCAGATCAAGCACACCATCCCGGAGCCGAAGCACCAGCGGGCCAATTGCCGGCGCCGCAGCAGCCGGCTGCTCAGGATCGGCGGTACCGGCGAACCACGGGAGCGCGGTGTCACGGAGGTGAGCTGCGAACTGGTCCGGTTTCGTCGGGCATTCCTCGGGCTGGGTGGGCATCACGGAGTGCTGAAAATCCTGCTGGTCATTTGGGTGCGGGTGAATGCTCGGAAGCCGCGTGTACCTCCTCTTCGTCGGCGGCCCCGGCCGGGTCGGGCAGGGGTCGCAAGTTGCCGCCGGCCGGGACGGAGGGAGTCGGCCCTGCTGTGCGATGTCCTCGCCCCCGACCTCTTCGAAACCGTCCTTGCCGTCCGCCGCGCAGAAGCGGAACTCTTCGCCATGGTCACGGACGTGGACGTGGTGGAGGCGGTCCGCCGGCGGTACTGACCCGCCCGGCCGGGCGGGTCAGTGGATCGTGCCCGTGGCCTGCTGAGCGGCGACGTACGTGCCGAGGTAGGGCGCGCAGTTCGACCTCGGGTAGGCCGACGGGATGGCGGCGGCGATGCCGCTCAGCACGGTCAGGTGGGTCTGGGTCTCGCTGCCGAAGGCCTTCAACTGGGCCACGGTGGACTGGACCTCGGCCGCGAGTGCCCGGGGTTGTTCCACGCAACGGGCTGCCAACGCGGCGAAGGCCTGGTCGTACGCATCGGCGGTCTCGGTGGTGGGGCCCGCCGCTCGGTCCAGGGCGCGCAGCTCCTGGGCTGCGGCGGACAGGTCGGTTGCAGCGGGGGTCGGCAAGGGCTTGACGGTGACGGTGGTGCCGCTGCTGCAGGCTGCCAGCAGGAGAGTGGCGGTCGCGGCCAACACGATTCGCTGAGCGTTCATCATGTCGCTTGACACTAGCCCGAGTTGAGGGATGGGGTGACTGATGCGGCTGATACGGACAGCTGGACCGCTCCGGCCGCCGGGTGGAGTGCGGGGCATGACCGGCGACTGGCGGGAGGACGGGATCGCTACGGCGCCGGCGGGGAACCCCACGGTGCTGCGGCGGTGGGATGCCGGGTCCGCGGTGATCGGGAACCCGCAGTTCCTGCCGGGATGCGCGGTGCTGCTGGTCGACGCGCCCGGGGTGCAGCGCCTGTCGGAGCTGCCGCGCGACAGGCGGACGGCCTTCACCCGGAACACCGGATCAGTGGAGTCCACGCCCACCGTGCTCCAGTCGATGCGCCCCGGGGAGTCGGCCTCGGCCGGGACGGCCCGGAGGACCCTTTCCCAGGTGCCGTCCGCCGACCACCGGCGGTGGCGTTCGTCCAGGGTCTTCCAGTTGCCGGACCGCTCCGGTGGGTCTCGCCACGAAACACCCGTGCGGACCCGGAACGGGATTCCGTTGACCGCCGTCCGGTGATCGGTCCAACGTCCGCCACGGTGCCAGGTCTTCGGCCAGGTGGCACCAGTTGCACCCGCTCGCCGTTCGTAGGACCGCCCCGCCGCACGACCGACAGAACGGTCCGCGCGAGGCGATCACATGACTCGCCGGGCAGAACCTAGGCCGGGCCGCCGGTCCGTTCGGCGGAGGGGGCGTCCGGGCGGGTGAGGGTGGCGAGGGTGTCGGGGACGGGGGAGAGGCCGTCGGGGAGCAGGAGGTCCACGCCGGAGGGGGGTGCGGCGACGGCGCGCCACCAGTGGGCGGCGGCGGGCGGGTCGGCGGGCTCGAAGGGGCGGCCGGGGCGGGGCATCGCCAGGGTGACGCCGGCGTCCTGGGCGGCGGCGAGGGTGCGCTCGGCGGGCTCCTCCCAGGGGTGCGGGGCGAGGTCGAAGGTGCCCCAGTGCACCGGGAGCAGCACGTCGCCGCCCAGGTCCCGGTGGGCCTGCACCGCCTCCTCGGGCGTCAGGTGCACCTCCGGCCAGTGCTCGGAGTACGCGCCGACCTGCATCATCGTCGCGTCGAACGGTCCGAAGCGGCGGCCGATCTCGGCGAACCCGGGGAAGTAGCCGCTGTCGCCGCTGTGGAAGATCCGGTGCCGCTTCCCCTCCACCACCCAGGACGACCAGAGGAACCTGCCGCTCGGGCGGGGCCCGCGCGAGCAGTAGTGGCGGGCCGGGGTGGCGGTCAGCCGCAGGCCGTCCAGTTCGGTGGACTCCCACCAGTCGAGGTCGACGATCCGGCGCGGCGACACCCCCCAGTGCTCCAGGTGCGCGCCGATGCCCAGCGGCACCGCGAACACCGCGTCGCCGGCCGCCAGTGCCCGGACGGTCGGCATGTCCAGGTGGTCGTAGTGGTCGTGCGAGATCACCACCACGTCCACCGGGCCGAGTTCGCTCAGCGGCAGCGGCACCGGGTGCAGGCGCTTGGGGCCGATCCAGTCGAACGGGGAGCAGCGCTCGCTCCACACCGGGTCGAACAGCACCCGGACCCCGTCCAGCTCGGCCAGCACGGTGGCGTGGCCCAGCCAGGTCAGCCGCAGGCCGGAGGCGGGCGGGGCGGCCAGCTCCACCGGGAGCAGGCGGTGCACCGGGACGGCCGCCGCCGGGGCGCGGCGGTTCGGGTCGACCGCGAGCTTGGTGCGCATCAGGGCCAGCGGGGTGTACGCGTACGCGAGGCGGCGGGTGGCCACCGGGTTGCGGAACGAACCGTCCACGAAGTGCGGCGAGTTGCGGACCCGGTGCAGCCGCCAGCCGGCCGGGTCGGCGCCGAACGCGTCGGTGCGCATCCGCTGCCAGGTCTCCCGGGGCAGCGTCCGGTACGAGCGTTTCGCGTCGCGCAGCGCGAGTCCGGCCTCGGCGGCCAGTTCACCGGCACGGAACAGCCAGGAGACGGGGCGGGACACGGTACCTCCACGGTCGGACACCCGAACGGCGGCGCACCAGGACGGCGGGACGCGGTGCGCCCCGCGGCATCGACGGCAGGCCGGAGGGCGACACCCGGGCAGCCGGAAGCCCCGGCGGCGGGCAGCGCATCTCGGACCTGGACATTACCGTCGAAAACCCCGCGAAGCAGGCATTCGGCCGGCGGCGCGCCGGGCGGCGCGGCCGGTGCGGGCCCGTCCGGTACAACGAGAACGGACCGCCCCGGGGTGCGGGACGGTCCGTGAAGAGGCCGTGGAGGCGGAGGGTGACGGGGCGGGGCCCGGTTCAGGCGGCCGGGGCGGGGCCCGGTTCAGGCGACCGGGGGCGGGGCTCGGTTCAGACGGCCGGGTAGAAGCGGGTGATGGTCTCCGCGACGCAGTGCGGCTTGGCGCTCGCCGCGCTGGCGATGGTGAACCGGACCACGGCCTGCACGCCGCCCGGCACCTCGTCCGCCGAGACCAGGACCGCCGTCGCCCGGACCGCCGTGCCCACCGGCAGCGGGGCCGGGAAGCGGACCTTGTCCGAGCCGTAGTTGAGGGCCATCGCGATGCCGCCCACGTCGTAGCACTCCTTGGCGAGCACCGGGAGCAGCGAGAGCGTCAGGTACCCGTGCACGATCGTCCCGCCGAACGGCGTCTCCTTGGCGCGCTCCGGGTCGACGTGGATCCACTGGTGGTCGCCGGTCGCCTCGGCGAACAGGTTCACCCGGTCCTGGTCGACGGTGTGCCACTCGCTGGTGCCGAGTTCGGCGCCGACCGCGGCGGTCAGGTCGGCGAGCGAGGCGAAGGTCGTCACGGTGCGCTCCACAGGTGCGTCGGGGCAGGGACGGCCCGGGCAGGGGCCGTCCCGCAGAGTATGCCTACTCGCCGGTCACATGTCAGTGGGGTGCCGTCCGGGCGACCCGGACGTTCCGGACGGGTCAGGCGACCCGGACGTTCCGGACGGGTCAGGCGGGGCGGCGCTCCGGGCGGGCTCCGGGGAGGGCGGCGGCGAGGTCGTCGAAGTCGTCGAGGCCGTTTCGGTCCGCGTCCCGGTCCGGGAGGACGCGGCGGCCGGAGACCAGTTCAGGGCTGATCGCCATGTACTCCGGGCCCGGGTCCGGGACCCACGGGCGCAGGCCGCCGGAGCGCAGGGCGGCGCGCTCGCCCGAGTCCCGCACCACCTCGGCGCGGCCGTGCACCAGCACGCTCCAGCCGCAGCGCCCGGCCCGGTCGAAGTCGTCCACCTGGAAGGCGGCCACCGTGCCGTCCAGCGCCCGGGCCACCTGGGTGCCGGCGCGCAGGGCCAGGATCAGCCGCCCGTCCGCCGCCACCCGGAAGGCCACCGGGAGCACCGCGGGAAGCGCGTGCTCGGTGTACACCACCCGCCCCAGCGGCACGGTGCCGAGCAGCCGCAGGCACTCGGCCTCGCTGAGGGTCTCCACCCGGTCGTCACGGTCCATACCCACGATGGTGCCCCGCCGGTCCGGCCCCGAACAGGGCCCATGGTCCCTGAGCTGGGGCTCATCGGACCGATTCCGCCCCGCACCGACACCCCTCGGCGATACCTTGGCCTCCGGCGGCGCCCCGGCGCGGCGTCCAGGTGTCCCGGCACCCCGAAGGCGGGGCGGCGGGGCGGGCGCGGCGGCCAGGGGCGGGACGGCAGGAAGGGGCGGTACGGGTGAGCGGTGGCATCGAACTGGTGGTGATCGGCGCGGACGGCGGCCCCGAACGCGGCCACGGCGGCTCGGCCCGCGCCGCCGACGGCGCCCGCGTCCTCGCCGACGCCCTCCCCGGCCGCACCTTCGACGCCGGCACCCGCGGCAGCACCGTCACCGGCCCCCGGCCGACGCCGACGCCAACACCCTGCTCACCGCGCTCCGGCAGGCCGCCCAGCGCCCCGCCCGCTGGCTGGTGGTCTGCCTGGTCGGCCAGCTCGTCGCCGACCCGCGCGGCCGCCGGGTCGCCCTGGTCACCGCCGGCTCCACCCCCGACAACGCCTACCGGCGCGGCCTCGCCTGGGACTGGATCACCAGCGCCATGGTGCACGGCGAGCAGGAGGAGACCCTGCTGATCGCCGACGTCGTCGCCGACCGCGACACCTGGGCCGCCCTCCAGCGCGAGGACGGCGCCGGCGAACTGCTCGCCCACTCGCGCGTCCCGCTGTGGGGCCGGATCGGCCGCTGGAGCGCGGGCCGCCGTGGCCGGGACGGCGTCCTGCCCGGCGCGGAGGGCTCGTTCAGCTGGGCGCTCGGCCGGGTCCTCGAACACGGCGTGCCCGGCGCGCCCGCCGCCGTCGGACCGCTCGACCTCCAGCCCGCCGTGGAGGGGCAGTTGGGATGGGGGACCCGGCCAACGCCGGGGAGGCCAGACTCCTGGTTCCGCGTGACGGGGGGAGACTCCTGATGCGCAATCGCGCCGCCGTGAGAGGAGCACTCGCCGGATTGCCGTTTTCCGATGAACTTTTGGCGGTTCTGTGGCGAGAAAGTGCCCCGACAGATCCGCCTTCCGCGTAAGGTCAGGACGCCCCGGGTGTTGCCGTGCCGGGGCGGGGTGGCGAAGAATCGACCTCCGAGCGACCTCAGAACGACACCGGGGACGGCAGACGACATCCGCGGTCCGGACCCACCACAGGTCCGGCCGCAACAAGGTGGGGCTATGCGGCAGCGCTCAATTCTGGTGCGCCCTGGGGCGATGGGGATCAGCGGGTGGCTTCTGCCATTCCTGCTGACGGCCTGTTCGGCCGGCGGCGCCGGGTCCGCGGACCGGCTCGGAACACCCTCCGCGAACCTCCCCCGGGCCACCTCCGACGCCACCACCGCCGACCCCGGCACCGGCAGCCCCGTCCCCCGGGAAGGCGCCCAGGCGCTGGACGGGAACGGTGCGGTGACGGCCTATCAGGGCTGGTGGGACGTGCAGGTCAAGGTGCTCGGACGATCGGATTCGGACGGAACCCCGCTCCGGCAGTACGCCACCGGGGCCGCCTTCACCGACACCGTGATCTCGCTCACCCAACTGCACGACAACGGACTCGTCATGGTCGGGCAGCCGCGCACCTCACCCGTCCTCAAAAGCCTCGACCTGCAGGCGAATCCGCCCACCGCGACGATCGGGGACTGCCTCGACGTGTCCGGCTGGCACCAGGCGGACGCCACCAGCAAGGAGATCAAGGACCCGCAACAGCGGCTGTCGCGTTATCCGGCGACCGCCGTGATGAAGAAATACGGAAACCGCTGGCTGATCGCCGACTTCACCCGTGAGGTGGACAAGACATGCTGAACTCCGCCTGGCGAACCGCTATTTGTACACTGATCGGAACCGGATTGGCGGTCGCGGCCGTTCCGGCGGCGCGCGCCGACGACGGCGTGCCCGCCCCCTGCGCCGACCGCGTCATCTGCACCGGCACCCACCAGCCGGGCAGCACCCCGACCGGCGGCGGTGGGGGGGCGTCCGGCGGTGGCGGGGGCGGTGGCAGCGACACGTGCACCTGGAACGGCAAGGACGTCCCCTGCTACGTGCCCCAGTGGGGCTGGTTCTCCGCGGGCTGCTACTACCAGCCGTCCAACCCGCAGCCGCTGGCCGGCGAGGCCGCCTGGCAGGGCCACAGCAGCAAGGACGGCGCGGTCTACGACATGGCCTGCATCGCCAACACCAACGAGATCCAGCCG